>NZ_JANNOD010000095.1:0-12064 GCF_031398885.1 Hymenobacter sp. | reverse complement strand
CCCCCCCCCCCTTTTTTGTTAAAAAACCCCCTACCCCGGGCCCACCGGCCCCCGTTCGGGGCGGCCGCCCCCCCCCCCCCCCCCCCCGTGGTTGTCGGGGCCCCGCGGCAGCCGGTGGGGCCGCCCCAGAGGCCTCCCGGAATTTCGGGAGCCTCGTGGGGCCGCCCCAATGAGCAGCCGGCATTCCGGGAGGCCTCTGGGGCGGCCCCAATGGGCGACCGGGAGTGCAGCTGCCTCGTGGGGCCGCCCCTACCGCCCCACCCGCGCCCGCTCGCTCACGTTGCCCAGCAGCCACTCCTGCCGAAAATTCAGGTATACGCCGTACGAATAGTCCAGCAGCTTGGCGTTGAAATCGTACACCGGCTCCACCCGCACGGTGAGCGCCGCCGCGTCCGCGATGCGGAAGTCGCGCAGGAGCCGCACCAGCAGGAGACGCCGGTTGCGGTCAATGAACTCCGGGCTGGCAACCGTGCGCGAAAATCCCTGGTACAAATCGCCTCCCAACGGCGCCACGAAGCGCTGGCCTTGCCAGTAGCTCAGCATCACGTCCAGGTAGCGGGTTTCGAGGGTGGTGTTCAGGTACAGGGCGCGGCCATTGCGGAACGGCAACTGGTTGTTGGTCGAGGAGTTGTCCTGAAAGCCCACCACGTAGCCGTTGAAGCGCAAGGCTTGGATTGTGCGCTTATCCAGCGCATACCGCGCCTCAATACCCACGGCTTCGTTGAACAAAGTCTGGACCGGCGCGGCCAGCGTATCAATCTGTCCGCCAAAGTGCTGAGCCGTGAACTGAAACGGCACCGCCATCCGCCACCGGCTGCTGTTGCCGGAGAGGCGGTAGCTGCTGCTGAGGCCGCCCGCAATTTCCTCCTGGTAGTTGCTGAAGCGGTACTGCTGGCGCACCCAGTCCACCCACGCATCCAGAAACAGCCGCTCGCCCAAGTAGCGGTACTGCACGCCTTCCTCCAGCGGCTTGAGAATGACGCGCTCAAAGTTGAATAGCGGCTCGATGTAGTTGTGGTTGAGGTGGGGCCGAATATTACCCACGACAACCTGGTGGTTTTTCACCGTCCAGGTGGCGCGGTACGTGGGCCGCACCTGCTGCAACACCGGGTTGCCAAAGTCCTTCCACAGAAATACGCCAGCTTCCAGGCGCAGGTCTTTGGTGGGGTAATAGACCAACTGCGGGTTCAGTTGCGTGCCGAACAATGTCCGACCGTCGATGATGCGGTTGAAGTATTCGTTATTTTTGAAGAACGTGAACGCGCTTAACGAAAGACGCAAGTCGCCGATGGCCGGGGCGTTGTCGGCCTCCATCTTCTCCGCATCGCGGTAAGGAGACGTTTCGTCGACGGTTATCATCCGGCCCGGTTCCGAAGAAGTGAACGCCCGATTGTCCAGCTGGGCCCGGGCATCTCCCACTTTAATTAGCACCGCCGCAAGGGCAACTAAAATTCTTAGATAATTCCTCATATATTTCCCCACCCAGCGGCACGAAACCGGCGGGCGCTGTGTTAGAAAAAGCCGCTCCAAAAGGGCCTGTTTCGGGTTTTTACTCAGGAATAGATTTATTCGATTGTGGCCCGGCCAAAACGCTTAACTTTACCAAACGTAACCCCTTTTTCATAAACACCCCCTCATGGCACTAGCTACCAAAACGGCCCCAAAAGCCGAAAGAGTCGAAAAGGCTGAAGTCAACACCGCCGCCGAAAAAATGAAGGCCCTGCAGCTCACGCTCGACAAGCTGGACAAAGCCTACGGCAAAGGCACCGTGATGAAGCTCAGCGACAACAAGGTGGGCGACATTCCGAGCATCAGCACCGGCTCGCTCTCGCTCGACATTGCCCTTGGCATTGGCGGTGTGCCCCGCGGCCGCGTGGTGGAAATCTACGGCCCCGAGTCGTCGGGCAAGACGACGCTGACCATGCACATGATTGCCGAGGCGCAGAAGAAAGGCGGCATGGCCGCGTTCATCGACGCCGAGCACGCCTTCGACAAATCCTACGCCGAGAAGTTGGGCATTGATACCACCAACCTGCTTATCGCCCAGCCCGACAACGGCGAGCAAGCGCTGGAAATCGCCGACCAGCTGATTTCCTCCGGCGCCATCGACATCATCGTGATTGACTCAGTGGCCGCCCTCGTACCGAAGGGCGAGTTGGAAGGCGACATGGGCGACTCGAAAGTGGGCCTGCACGCCCGCCTCATGAGCCAGGCCCTGCGCAAGCTCACCGGCACCATCAACAAAACCGGCTGCTGCTGCGTGTTCATCAACCAGCTCCGCGAGAAAATCGGCGTCATGTTCGGTTCGCCTGAAACCACCACCGGTGGCAACGCCCTGAAATTCTACGCTTCGGTGCGCCTCGACATCCGCCGCATCGGCCAAATCAAGGAAGACAAAGACAACGTAACCGGCAACCGCACCAAGGTGAAGGTGGTGAAGAACAAAGTAGCACCGCCCTTCAAGGTGGTGGAGTTTGACATCATCTACGGCCAGGGCATCAGCAAAGTCGGCGAAATCGTGGACCTCGGCGTCGACATGGGCATCATCGGCAAGTCGGGCTCGTGGTTCAACTACGGCGAGACCAAAATCGGCCAGGGTCGCGAAGCCGTCAAAACCCTCCTGCTCGACAACCCGGAACTGGCCAACGAAATCGAAGCTAAAATTCGGGCCATGGCCAAGGGCGATGAGGCCGTCATTCCCGTCGACCTGACCATCGTGGAGGACGGCGAAGACACGCTGTAATTCCAGTTAAAAGTTATAAGTTAAGAGTTAAAAATCAGTAGGTCTTAACTCTCAACTTGTAACTTTTAACTTCCCAAGAGAAAGCCCGCTGCAATCTGCAGCGGGCTTTTTTACGTCTGTATCTTTGGGTGCCCGGAGGCTGGCATTGCGTTTGTCTGGCCCTGGCTTGCTCTTCTTCTCATCGTTTTTATGAACCGCTGCTGGCTCTTCTGTACTCCGATTATTCTGTTGCTGGCGGCCGCGCAGCCCGCCTCGGGCCCCGGCGACGCCGTGCGGAGCGTGCCGCAGTCCAGCTTTGGGCGCGGCGAAGTCATCAGGTACACCGTCCACTACGGCCTCATCAACGGCGGCGAGGCCACCGTGGAAACCGCTGGCAGCCTGGAGCGCATCAACGACCGGCCCTGCTACAAGGCCACGGTGAGCGGCCGCACCACCGGCTCGTTCGATTTTTTCCTGCGCATCCGCGACCAGTGGCGCGCTTACATCGACACGACCAGCATCCTGCCCCTGCGCGCCCAGCGCGACATTGCCGAGAAGAATTACCGCAAGAAAGAAACCGTGGACTTCGACCACGTCCACGACATGGCCGAAGTGCAAAACCACAAGAAAGACAACCCCACGCGCAAGTCGGTGAAAGTTGCGAACAACTCCCTGGAGCTGGTGAGCGGCTTTTATTACCTTCGCACGCTCAATTTTGACCGCATGCGGGTGGGCGAGGTCATTCGGATGCCGGGCTACTTCGACGGCGACAACTTTATGCTGGAAGTGACCTACAAAGGCCGCGAAATTGTGGAAACCAAAGCCGGCGACATTCGCACCTTCAAGCTGGTGCCCAAGATGCCAAGCAACAAGCTTTTCCGGGGCGAGAACGCCGTTTCGGTCTACCTCTCCGACGACCGCAACAAGATTCCAGTCTTGTTCCAGGCCGAAATGTTTGTGGGCACCGTGAAAGTGGACATGGTGAAGTACCAGGGCCTCAAGTCGCGGCTGAACGTGGTGGACTGACCACGTCACGTAATCGTAACATAGCCACGGACCGGTGAAGCGGTACTTTTGCGCAAGCAAAACTTTTGCTTCACTTAAGCCCCTAAAGCCGTGACTGCTCCCAAATCCGCCGTGTACAAGATTCTCGTGGTTGACGACGACCCGGACATCGTTGAGTTGCTGGAGTTCAACCTGAAGAAAGAAGGGTATCAAACGGCTTCCGCCTCCGACGGCCGCAAAGCCCTGGACGTTGCCGCCGAATTCAACCCCGACATCATCCTGCTCGACGTGATGATGCCCAACCTCGACGGCATTGCCACCTGCCGCCTGCTGCGCGAGCAGCCCAAGTTCAAGGACACCTACATCCTGTTTCTGACGGCCCGCGCCGAGGAGTTTTCGGAAGTGGCCGCCTTCGAGGCCGGCGCCGATGACTTCATTGCCAAGCCCATCAAGCCGCGCGCCTTGCTCGGCCGCCTGGCCGCCGTGAAGCGCCGCGACCAGGACCCCCACGCCGCCATCGACGCCATCGACATCAACGGCCTGCGCATCGACCGCACCGGCTTCGCCGTGTACCAGGAGGGCCGCAAAATCACGCTGCCCAAGAAGGAGTTTGAGCTGCTGGCCTTCCTGGCCGCTTCGCCCCACAAGGTGTTCAACCGCGAAGAGCTGCTCCAGAACATCTGGGGCAACGACGTGTTCGTGCTGGCCCGCACCGTGGACGTGCACGTGCGCAAGGTGCGCGAAAAAGTGGGCGACCACCACATCCAGACCATTAAAGGCGTGGGCTACAAGTTCAACGCCGACTGATGCGCTGAGGCGATAATGTGCTGATGTGCTGCTAGTGTAAAGCCGATTCTGCTCCAGAGTCGGCTTTATCTTTGAAACCCGGTGTCCCATTCAGCACCTCAGCACCTCCAACAATCAGCACTTCAACCGATGAATTTGTCTTCCCGCACCATTGCCGTCCTCATTGCGCTGCTGGTGGCGGGCGTGCTCACCACCTACGCTCGCATCGGCCCCACGCTGCCGTTTCGGGAAGCTTTTTTGGCGGCGGGCGTCACGGTGGCGGCGTGCTTTCTGCTGGTGTACCTTTCCTTTGAAGCGCTGATTTTCCGGGAAATCAACGGCATTTACGCGGGCCTGGAGCACATCAAGCGCAAGGAGTTCAAGAAACTCAGCAACAAGTTTCTCTTTCGGCCCGAGCCGGTGAAGCGCGTGCGCGACGAAATTCTGCTCATGGCCGAGCGCCGCCAGCAGGAGCTCGACGAGCTGGTGCGCCTGCAAGCCCTGCGCCGCGAGTTTCTGGCCGACGTGTCGCACGAGCTGAAGACGCCGCTTTTTGCCGCCCAGGGCTTCGTGCACACCATTCTGGACGACGAGGAGGATGACATTGACGTGGCCACCCGCCGCAAGTTTCTGCGCAAAGCCGCCGCCAGCCTCGACACCCTGGACGCTCTTGTGCAGGACCTGGTCACGATTGCGCAGCTCGAAAAAGGCGTGGTGCGCATGCGCCGCCAACGCTTTGACCTGATTGCGCTGGTCCGCGAAATATTTGAGCTGCTGGAGCAGCAGGCGGCCCGGCGGGGCACCACCGTCGAATTGTTTCCGCCCCTGCTGGCCACCGCCAGCCTGCCCGTGGTGGCCGACCGCAACCGCATCCGCCAGGTGCTGGTAAACCTGATTGACAACGCCATTAAGTACGGGCGCGATGGCGGCCACGTGATAGTGTCCCTGGTGGAAAGCGGCCGTGCGGTGCGCATCTCCGTGCGCGACGACGGCGCCGGCATCGCGCCCGAGCACCAAGCCCGCATCTTCGAGCGGTTTTACCGCATCGACAAAAGCCGCTCGCGCGAGTCGGGCGGCTCGGGCCTAGGCCTAGCCATCAGCAAGCACATTGTGGAGGCCCACAAGTCCAACATCCGCATCAAGAGCATCGTGGGCGAAGGAACCACGCTGGAGTTCAAGCTCAGCAAGCCGAAAGTGGGGACTTAGGGGCAGGGGCCCGGATTCGGCACCACAATTTGGTCAAACTTTACCCACCGAAGTCCCCCGGCTTCCGAGTCCCCAACCCCCAACATCTACCTTTGGGACTGCGCATGAAGCTTCCCAAGTTTTCCGACCTCGTTATTTTTGAGAACGACGACTATCTCGTCGTCAACAAGCCCCCGTTTCTGGCCACGCTCGACGAGCGGGTGGGCGGCGCCCCCAACATGCTGCGCCTGTCCCGCCAGCACCACGACGACATCCAGGCCGCCCACCGGCTCGACCGCGACACCAGCGGCGCGCTGGCCTTCGCCAAAACCCCCGCAGCCTACCGCCACCTCGCCATGCAGTTTGAGAACCGCGAGGTAAAGAAGCAGTACCACGCCGCCGTGTGGGGCACCCCGCAGTTCGACCATCAGGTGGTGGAGCGCAGCATCGAGACCACCACCCGGGGCAAAGCCCGCCTCGCCTACAAGGGCAAGCCCGCCGAAACGCACTTCACCACCCTCGAAACCTTCGCCCGCCACGCCCTCGTCCTCTGCGAGCCCATCACCGGCCGCATGCACCAGATTCGCCTGCACCTCATGTATTTGCAGGCGCCCATCATCGGCGACAAGGACTACGGCGGGGAGGACTTCTTTCTGTCTTCGCTGAAGAAGAAGTTCAACCTGAAGGAGGGCGAGGAAGAGCAGCCGTTTATCAAGCGTTTTGCCCTGCACGCGCTACGGTTGCAGTTTTCGGGCTTGGACGGCGAGGGGATTTCGGTGGAAGCGCCCTACCCCAAAGACTTCCGGGTGCTGGTAGAAGCCCTGCGTCAGAACCAGTAGGCTTTAGCTGCCGCCCGCGGGAATAGCCTGATTTGCAGGAATATTTTCGGGCCCTTCGCTTGGCTATTTGCCCGCAAATCAGTACCTTTGTGTCCGTTTTTCCCGAAGCCTAGGCGGCTCTGGGCTTATTTTCAATAGTTTAGCACACCTTTTTTTTCGACTCATGGACCACCTGAGCTTCAAGACGACCCACGTCAGTAAGGCCAACGCCCAGAAGAGCTGGGTTATCGTAGACGCCAGCGTAGCCCCGCTGGGCCGCGTGTGCTCGCAGATTGCCAACATCCTGCGCGGCAAGCACAAGCCTTCGTTCACGCCCAACTCGGACTGCGGCGACAACGTCATCGTTCTCAACGCCGACAACCTGCGCGTAACGGGCAAGAAAATGACCGAGAAGGTCTACATCACCCACTCCGGCTACCCCGGCGGCCAGAAGCGCCGCACCGTGCGCGAGCAGATGAACCGCGACTCGCGTCGCGTCATCGAGCACGCCGTGAAAGGCATGTTGCAGGACAACAAGCTGGGCTCGGCCCAGTACCGCAACCTGTACGTGTACCCCGGCATGGAGCACCCCCACGAGGCGCAGCAGCCCGTGGCCATCGAACTCAAAAACCTATAAGCCACGACGGCTTACTTTCTTTAATTTTTTTCACTAAATGGCAATTACCAACACCTCTGGTAGAAGAAAAACCTCGGTGGCCCGCATCTACATGCAGGCCGGGCAAGGGAATATCACTATCAATGACCGGGACATGAAAACGTATTTCAGCAACGAGTTGCTGGAGAACGTGGTGAACCAACCCCTGGCAATTCTTGAGCAAGTCGGGCAGTACGACATCAAGGTGAACGTGAAAGGCGGCGGCATTTCGGCCCAGGCCGAGGCCATTCGCCTGGCCATCACCAAAGCCCTCGTGAGCGACAACGAGGAGACTCGGCCGGCGCTGAAGAAAGAAGGCTTCCTGACCCGCGACCCGCGGATGGTGGAACGCAAGAAATTCGGCAAGCGCAAGGCTCGTCGCTCGTTCCAGTTCTCGAAACGCTAAAACCAGGAGGATTTTATCATGGCTCAGACGACTTATAAAGACCTGCTCGACGCAGGCGCCCATTTTGGCCACCTCACCCGCAAGTGGGACCCCAAAATGGCGCCGTACATCTTCATGGAGAAGAACGGCATCCACATCATTGACCTTAACAAAACGCTGGTTTCGCTCGACTACGCCGCCACCGCTATTCGCAACATTGCGAAGAGCGGCCGCAAGGTGATGTTCGTGGCCACCAAGAAGCAGGCGCAAGAGATTGTAACCACCGAAGCCGAACGGTTGAAGATGCCCTTCGTCACCGACCGGTGGCTGGGCGGCATGCTCACCAACTTCGCTACGGTGCGCAAGTCGTTGAAGAAAATGGCTACCATTGACAAGATGGTGAAGGAGAACACGGCCTACGCCGCGCTTGCCAAGCGCGAGAAGCTGATGATGTCGCGCGAGCGCGCTAAGCTCGACCGCGTGCTGGGCGGTATCGCCGACCTCGGCCGCCTGCCCGCCGCCCTGTTCGTGGTGGACGTGAAGCGCGAGCACATCGCCGTGAAAGAGGCCCATAAATTGGGCATTCCGGTGTTTGCCATGTGCGACACGAACTCCAACCCCGAGCTGGTGCAGTTCCCGATTCCGGCCAACGACGACGCCTCGAAGTCCATTCAGCTCATTGTGGGCGTGATTGGCAAGGCCATCGAAGACGGCCTGTCGGAGCGCAAAGTTGACAAAGAAGACGCCGACCGCAAGGAAGCCGACGAAGCGGCCGTTGCTGAAAAAACGGCTGCTGACGAAGAGTAAGCTTTAGGGAGCTAGGAGTTAGAAGCTGGAAGCTAGAATCAGCTGGGTTATTCCAGCTTCTAACTCCTAGCTCCCAACTCCTAGCTTTTTTAACGCCTTTTAATCAACATTCTAGCTACTAGCTCCCCGCTCCTAGCTTCTAAACCCCTCCCTACTTCCAATGGCCGCTATTACCGCCGCAGACGTAAACAAGCTCCGCACCATGACCGGCGCGGGCATGATGGATTGCAAAAAAGCCCTGGTGGAAGCCGACGGCGACTTCGAAGCTGCCCGCGACATTCTGCGCAAGCACGGCCAGAAAATTGCCGACAAGCGCGCCGAAAACGAGACGTCGGAAGGCCTCGTGCTGGTGAGCGTGAGCGAAGACGGCACCCAGGGCAAATTGGTGGCCTTGGCTTGCGAAACCGAGTCGGTGGCCAAAGTGGCTAACTTCCGCGAGCTGGCCCAGCAAATTCTGGACACGGCCGTGCGCATCGATGCCGGTACCAAGGAGGACATCCTCGCCGCCAAGGCTTCGGATGGCCTGACCGTGCAGGAGCACGTGACCGACCTGATGGGCAAAATCGGCGAGAAGCTGGAGGTGACTTACGCCACGCTGACCGCAGAGAAAGTGGCTTCGTACATCCACTCCGACAACAAAAAGGCCGTGCTGGTGGGCCTGAAGAACGTGGGCTCGGCCGATGCCGCAGCCGTGGGCCGCGACGTGGCCATGCAAATCGTGGCCATGAAGCCCGTGGCCGTGGATAAAGACGGTGTGGACTCGGCGACGGTGGAGCGCGAAATTGAAGTGGGCAAGGAGCAGGCCCGCACCGAGGGCAAACCCGAAGCCATGCTGGAGAAAATTGCCTTGGGCAAACTCAACAAATTCTACAAGGACAACACCCTGCTGAATCAGGAATTCGTAAAAGACAACTCAATGACCATCGCCCAGCTGCTCGACAGTAAGTCGAAAGGCATGACGGTTTCGGACTTCAAGCGCGTGGCTATCGGCGCTTAATTGCGGCTGGCAGCTGAATGAGAAAGGCCCGCTGGCATTGTGCTAGCGGGCCTTTTTTGTTGCTATACTTACGGCATGGATGATATACGCAAAGCAGCTTATCGAGGAATTCTATATAATTTCCTCCTGGATATTCGAACTGTTCCCGCTCTATTAAAAGATGATGCCCGAGCCATTACTATTGGCAAGTATGCTGGACCGATAGCATACCAACTTCATAACTTAGCTCTGGCGTCCGTTAATGACTTTGCTGGTTTTGACGAAGCTCTCTTCTGGGCCTCAATTGACGCTTTTAAGAACAGGAATCCTAGCATTCAAATCACGCACTTTCGCCTTCAATTTGAACAGGACTTAGAGCGGTTCTCAAGTTGATGTACGGTCATTACTATACTGGAGAGACGCAACATATTGCGTCTCTCCGCTGAACGGCTCGCGGCAGCATCGTTCAACGAGGAGACGCAACATGTTGCGTCTCTGCTCCCATTCACCAGCCTGAGAACCGCTCTAGTTATTACTTAACAACTGCCACGCCCGCACCCGTGCCTGGGCATTCTCGCGGATGTTCATGTAAAAAAGGCTGTAATCGGCGATGTGGAAAGAATGGCGCAACTCGGGGCGGCCGGGAAGCAGGAAGCGGGGGTAGCCGCCGGGCTTGGGCGGGGTTATCCAGAGCAGGCCTTGGTGGATTTTGGCGTCGGTGACTTGTGGGTCGATGCGCTTGAAATCCATGCTGACGCCACCGCGGTTGAGGGTGGCGGGGGCTAGCAGTGTGTCGAGCGTCCAAGTAAGGGGGTTAGTGACGGCGTAGGGATGGACGGGCGGGTAGTCGTTGCCGGTAGCGGCGGCATTGTAGGTAATGAAGCAGCCCGTTTGGAGCGAATCGGCACACAGGCGGATGACCTGGAACTCCGCGGGTTTCACCTGGAAGCCGATGAGGTAGGCGGCCACGAGCTGGCGCCGCCGCGCGGGGTCGCGGTCGAAAAACTCGTGGAGCAGGTGCGTGGCGTGGGCGGTGCCCTGGCTGTGACCGGCGAGGATGATGGGCCGGCCCCGGTTGTAGTGGGCGAGGTAGTACTGGAAAGCCGCTTTCACATCGGCGTACGCTAAATCGACGGCGGCTTGGCCGTTGGGGGTTTGCTCGTCAAAAAACGAGTAGAGCGTGGCCTGGCGGTAGCGCGGGGCGTAGATGCGGCCGGCGGCGTTGAATGCGCTGGCCTGGTGGCGGATGGTGCTGCGGTCGGTGAAGCGGTTGAGGCCTTGCCGGGCCAGGTCGGCGTTCCAGGACTGGGGCTGCACGTAGGTGGTGGGGTGAATGAAGAACACGTCGGCCGCGGCGGTGGCTTGCTCGTCGCGCAGGCCGGAGTTGCGGGGCACGGCGTCGGCGGAGTCGCGGCGGGTGGGCAGGGCGGCCCAGCAGCTGTCCTGGGCGTAGTCGGGGCCGGCGGCGGGGGTGTAGGCCGCGAAATCGCGGCGGGGCTTGATGAGGTTGAGGCAGGACGCGAGGGGCAGCAGGAACAACAGCGGCAGAAAGCAGTGGCGGATAACGTATTTTAACATGGGAACAGAATAAATAAACAGTCATGCCGAGCTTGCCGAAGCATCTCCCCGCCCCACCAAACAAATGCCATTGTGACGAAGAGAGGTGCTTCGCAAGCTCAGCACCGCAGGTCCCAGCTTACTTGGACGGCCAGTATTTCAACTCGCGCGGTGCGCCAGCTTCGTCGTAGAGTAGGCTTAGGGGCTCGGCGGGTTTGGCCACCACATCGGCCAGGGTGATGTGCCAGCGCTGCCACATTTCGGCCAGGGTTTGGGTGTAGGCGGAGTTTTCCCAGGGGTTGAAGATGGCCCCGGTCACGTCGTCAATCAGGGAGTCGAACACGAGCTGGGTGTCGCCGGGGCGCGGGGCACGGGGGTAAATGTCGGGCACGACGTGCAGCAGGTGTGCGGCGTAGTACACGCGGGCCTTGAACTCGGCAATTTGCACGGGGTGCAGCGGGCGCTGGGCGTCGGCGTAGACTTTGCCCATGGCCTGGCCCACCAGGCCGATATCAACCAAACAGGCCACCAGCACGGCTTTATCGAGCTTGATGCTGAAGACGAGGGTGTTCAGGTCGTCGTCGTACTCGAAGGGCGTGACGTCTTCGGCAGGGTCAGCTTCGAGCACGAACACGGAGCCGGGCACGAAATCAGCGTACTCGGTGGGCACCCGCAGGCCCTGCAGCAGCTGGAAAAACGCCTGGAAGCGACGAACCAGCGCGGCATTTTCGGCCAACGGGTACTGGGGCTTTATCAGCGGCTCGAACTCGTTCAGCAGCTCGGTGATGAAGATGCCGTAGAACATCTTGCCCAGCCACAGAAACAGCGCGTCGTCGCCGAGGGCGCGCAGGGCGGCGGGGCCTTGGGCGGCGGCATTCTCCACTCGTTTTTCCAGGGCATCGATGCGCTGCTGCGCGGCCGGGCTGGCGGGCAGGCGCAGGTCGCGGAAGGCCACGGTGCGTTGGTCGAGAAGCTGAATGGGACGGTCGGCTAGGCCGTAGCGGGCTTGCAGCCAGTCGGCGAATACTGGAATGGTGTCGGCGGGGCCCACGGGCTGGCCGCTGAGGAAACACGTGCGGGGGCCAAACTGCATGCCATCGAACGGGTCGTAGGGAATGAGGTCGGCGGGGGTGAGCGGGAGCATAAAAGACGGTAGCGCGAACTTTGC
>NZ_JANNOD010000094.1:0-11814 GCF_031398885.1 Hymenobacter sp. | reverse complement strand
CCCCCCCCCCGGCCCCCGCCGGGGGGGGGTGGGGCCCCAGCGTTTTGTTTTCCCCCCCCCCCCCCCCCCCCCGGGGGGGGGGCCCGGGGGTGGGGTGCCCGGCAGGAGCCAGGCGACAGGTCGAAGTCAGCCCCCAAAAGATGTACCCGCCGCAACAGCCGCCGTGGCTACCTTGCAGGTGCGGCACCCGGCCGCGCCGGTTTCCTTTTCATTCTCATTTCGTATGAAAAAACTGCTTCTTTCCGCCACGCTTCTGCTTGCCGCCGCCGTGACCCAGGCCCAGGATTTTCCGTACCAAACGCCGCCCAAGGCCATTCAGGACCTGCTGCTGGCCCCGCCCACGCCCCGCGTCAGCCTCTCGTCCGACGGCCAGACCCTGGCCCTGCTGCAGGTGCAGGATTTTCCTACGGTAGCTGAATTGGCCCAGCCCGAGTTGCGCCTCGCCGGCTTGCGCTTCAACCCTCGCACCAACGGCCCCAGCCGAGTGAGCTACGCGGTGGGCATCAAGCTGAAAAAGCTGCCCGGCGGCCCCGAAACCGCGGTGAGGGGCCTCCCCGCCCAGGCCCGCATCAGCGGCGTGAGCTGGTCGCCCGACAACCAAACCATAGCCTTCGCCCTGACCACGCCCGGCACCGGCACCGACGGCCGCGTGGAGCTGTGGGTGGCCGACGTGGCCGGCGCCACCGCCCGCCGCCTGCTGGCCGCGCCGCTCAACGACGCCTTCGGCAACTCGTTTGAGTGGGCGCCGGACAGCAAAATCATCCTGGCCCGCACCGTGCCCGCGGGCCGGGGCGCCGCGCCCGCCCTCGACGCCGCGCCCACCGGCCCGGCCGTGCAGGAAAGCGGCGGCGGCAAGCAGTCGGGCGCCCGCACTTACCAGGACTTGCTGAAAAATCCCGCCGATGAGCGTCTGTTCGACTACTACGCTACCGCCCAGCTGGTGAAGGTGAGCCTGGCCGACGGCGCCGCCCAGCCCCTGGGTCCGCCCGGCGTCATCCAAACCGCCTCGCCCTCGCCCGACGGCCGGTACGTGCTGCTGCGCACCCGCCACCGCCCGTACTCCTATACGCTGCCGCTGAGCAGCTTCCCGCAGCGCGTCGACGTGCTGGACCTGGCCAGCGGCGCCCCGGTGAAAACTATCGCCGACCTACCCCTGGCCGACGCCGTGCCCACCAATTTCGACGCCGTGGCCACCGGCCCGCGCGGCCACGCCTGGCGCGCCGACGCGCCCGCTACCATTTACTACGCCGAAGCCCAGGACGGCGGCGACCCCAAGGTGAAAGCCGCCATCCGCGACAAAATATTCACTTTGGCCGCGCCCTTCGCCGGCGCCGCCCAGGAGCTGGCGGCGTTGCCGATGCGCTTTGGCGGCCTGTCGTGGGGCAACGACCAGTTGGCCCTGGCCGACGGCTACCGCTGGGCCGACCGCCACCAAACCACCTGGCAGTTGAACCCCAGCGCGCCCGCTGCCCCGCTCACCGTGCTGTTCGACGGCTCCTCGCAGGACACCTACAAAGACCCCGGCACGCCCTACGAGTACCGCAACGCCCAGGGCAAGCTCGTGCTGCTCACCGGCGGCCCCGCGGGCCAGAGCATCTACTTGCTGGGCAACGGCGCCTCGCCCGAGGGCGACCGGCCCTTCGTGGACGAGCTGGACCTGAGCACCAAAAAAACCACCCGCTGGTGGCGCTCGGAGGCGCCGGCCTACGAAATCCCGGTGGCCATTCTCAACGCCCGCGGCCAGCAGCGCCAACTGCTCACCCGCCGCGAGTCGGCTACCCAGGCCCCGAACTACTACCTGCGCGACGCCACCAAGAAAGGCAAGCTGACCGCCGTCACGAAATTCGCCAACCCCTACGCCAGCTTCGGCGGCAGCTTCCAGAAGCAGGTGCTCCGCTACAAGCGGGCCGACGGCGTGGACCTCACCGCCGACCTCTACCTGCCCCAGAACTACAAGAAAACCGACGGCCCGCTGCCTACCCTGATGGAGGCCTACCCCGTCGAGTTCAAGGACAAGAACAACGCCGGCCAGGTGAGCGGCTCGCCCCACACCTTCACCCGCCTGAGCTGGGGCTCGCCGGTGTTCTGGGTCACGCAGGGCTACGCCGTGCTGGCCAACGCCAGCATCCCGATTGTGGGCGAGGGTAACAAGGAACCCAACGATACCTACGTCGAGCAGTTGGTGAGCAGCGCCAAGGCCGCCATCAACGAAGGCGCCCGCCTGGGGGTGGTCGACGCCAAGCGCGTGGGCGTGATGGGCCACAGCTACGGCGCCTTCATGACGGCCAACCTGCTGGCGCACTCCAGCCTGTTCAAGGCCGGCCTGGCCCGCAGCGGCGCCTACAACCGCACCCTCACGCCCTACGGCTTCCAGGGCGAGGAGCGCACGTTCTGGCAGGCCCCGGAGGTGTATAACGCCATGTCGCCGTTCAACTACGCCGACAAAATCAAGACGCCCATTCTGCTCATCCACGGCGAGGCCGACAACAACTCCGGCACCTTCCCCATCCAGAGCGAGCGGTTCTACGCCGCCCTCAAGGGCCAGGGCGCCACCGCCCGCTACGTGGTGCTGCCCGCCGAGAGCCACGGCTACGCCGCCCGCGAAAACCTGCTCCACATGCTGTGGGAAATGGATTCGTGGCTGAACAAGTACGTGAAAGCGCCGACGCCCCCGCCGGCTAATTAGTGACGCCGCAACGTGCGGGTTTGGCGACGGTGAGGGGCGTGGCACTACTACACAGCAGGCTGCGCTTTTTATAGTAACCCGCCGGTTTACTCCAACTCCACCACATTTAGAAAAATGGCCGTCCCTCTGAAGGTTATTCAGTCTTGCACCCGAACAACGGCGCATCTTTCTTGACTAGCTTCTCGAATAGGTTAACCATCATGGGCATTAAAATAAGCATCGGCGCCGTTCAACCGTTGGCCATCAAGTGGACATCCTTCCTGTTCACCGCCGGGGTCTGTGCCGTAGTGGCCCTTACATTTGTTTGGTCTGCAAAACCGGGCTACGAGTTTGGGTTAGCCATTGTCGCCCTTCTGCTCGCCTGCATCTACTTTCGGACCCTTCACACGGCCAACGTTTACGTGTGCAGTTCAGATTTCCTCATCGAACATGCTGTAAAGGGTACAATAGTTAAGGACTTTGCGCTTTACCGCAAAGTCGAGGTATCGTATTTCTACTACTGAGTGGTATTCAGCGATGGTACGCACTACTACTTCTCCCCCAGTTTCACTGGCCTGTGGCAAGCGTTCATCAAGGATAGCCAAGGGTATTCGAACTACGTGGGCGGTCTGATCAATGGCGAACGTACATTTCCCGGGTCGGGGCCTGCGCAGCAAGCAGTATTTTAAAAGTAGGGAGCCTATCGATACTGAAAAAGCAAAAGAGAGTTTAAGGCCTCTTTAAGTGAACTGCGTGCCGTGGTCCTGTCGCGGCCTTGGCCTTGATAAATGGACAGAGGATTCAGGCCGAATTCAGAAAACGAGTTTACGAAATCAGCTTTCGAAAAAAGCGCTTTGTGCTGAGTTCTGTAAACTATTTTAAAATGCCGCTGCCAGCCATGCTGAGAGCAGCAGACCCAGCCCCATGGTTGATAAAATCGCCTGGCTACACTTGCACGGCGGCCGCCTGCTCAGCACCCGCAGCCGCGGCAAGGACCGGTATTACCTCCCCGGCGGCAAGCGCGAGGCCGGCGAAACCGACACCCAGGCGCTGGTGCGCGAAATTAAGGAAGAGCTGACCGTGGACCTGGACCCGGCCAGCCTGGCGCACGTCGGCACCTGGGACGCGCCCGCCCACGGCCACCCCGAGGGCGTGCTCGTGCGCATGACCTGCTACCGCGCCCGCTACGCCGGGCACCTGCGGCCGGCCGCCGAAATCGAGGAGCTGGCGTGGCTCACCTACCGGGACCGGCCGCGGGTATCGGCGGTGGACCAGCTGATATTTGACTCGCTGCGGGAACGGGGGCTGCTGGCGGAATAAGGCCCGCAGCGGCTCCTGCGTTTGCAACAATTTGTGGGAGGACAAGTAAACCCGAAGACGCTAAGTGCCTTGCGGGGCCAGCGCACTCTTTTACTTATTCTTTTTTCGCGATGCTAAGCAAACATATTATGACCCTGGCGGGCCTGGCCCTGCTGGCCGCTTGCAGCGGGCCCAGTCAGCAAGAAAAACAGGAAGCCGCGGCCACCACGCCGGCCCAAACGGTGGCCCCGCCCGCCGCCCCCGCCTTGCAGTTGCCCGCGCCCTACGCCACCGAATCCGTCTCGAACCGCGTGAACGTGGTGGGCTGGCCCGCCGGCCGCACGCCCACCGCGCCCGCCGGCTTCACGGTGGCCGAATACGCCAGCCGTATGGACAGCCCGCGCTGGATGTACGTGGCCCCCAACGGCGACGTGCTGGTGGCCGAGTCGACCACCGTGCCGACGACGACCAAGAGGAAGGTAGTCGCGGCGCTCAGGCTCGACAAGTCCCGCTCCCTGCGCGCCGAAAGCGCCAACCGGATTACGCTGTTTCGGGATACCGATAAAGACGGCAAGCCCGACGTGCAAACCACTTTTCTGGCGGGCCTCAACCAGCCGTTCGGGATGCTGGTGCTGGGCAACTCGTTCTACGTGGCCAACACCGACGGCGTGCTGCGCTTCCCGTACACGCCCGGCGCCACCACCATTTCGGGCCCGGGCCAAAAAATTCTCAGCTTGCCCCAGGGCGGCTACAACAACCACTGGACCCGCAACCTGCTGGCCAGCCCCGACGGCCGCAAAATCTACGTGAGCGTGGGCTCGGGCAGCAACGTGATGGAGCACGGGGCCGCGGATGAGGTACGCCGGGCCAACATTCTGGAAATTAACCCCGACGGCACGGGCGAAAAAATCTACGCCAGCGGCCTGCGCAACCCCGTGGGCATGGCCTGGGCCCCCGGTACCACCACCCTCTGGACGGCCGTGAATGAGCGCGACGAACTGGGCGACGAGCTGGTGCCCGACTACATGACCAGCGTGCAGGAAGGCGGCTTCTACGGCTGGCCCTACGCCTACTACGGCCCGAACGAGGACCCCCGCCGCCAGAACGAGCGGCCCGATTTGGTCAAGAAAACCCTGGTGCCCGACGTGCCCCTGGGCGCGCACACGGCTTCGCTGGGCCTGGCGTTCAACGACAAGGCGGCCTTCCCGGCCAAGTACCGCAATGGCGCCTTCATCGGCCAGCACGGCTCCTGGAACCGCACGGCGTTTTCGGGCTATAAGGTGGTGTTCGTGCCCTTCGCCAACGGCAAGCCCAGCGGCCCGCCCGAGGATTTCCTCACCGGCTTCCTGGCCGGCGGCGACTCCAAGGACGCCTATGGCCGGCCCGTGGGCGTGACCATGCTGCCCGACGGCTCGCTGCTGGTGGCCGACGACGCGGCCGACAAAATCTGGCGGGTGAGTGCCCGACAGATATAGTCCCGCGCGGCTCTTTCCAGACTGCTTGTGAAGCCAAGCCCCGGCGGGCGCCCCCGGACCACGTGGTTTGCGGGCGCTCGGCTGGGGCTTTTTGCTGAAATCTGGCGCTAGCGCTGTGCTCTATGCCAGGCGCCGCGGGCCGCGGTTGAAACAGCAAAGTCGGAATCTGCTTTACATTTAGAGCACCGCAATCATCAGCGGTCGTAGCCACCCCTAACTCATCCTATGAAAAGCTTTTATGCTCCATTGGTCGTTCTGCTCCTGAGCGCAGCGGCCCACGCGCAAGCGCCCCTCAAAACGCTGCCTTACCCGCCGACGAAAAAGGTGGACACCGTGACCACCTACTTTGGCACCAAGGTGGCCGACCCGTTCCGTTGGCTGGAAAACGACCAGGCCGCCGACACCAAATCTTGGGTGCAGGAAGAGAACAAAGTGACCCAGCATTACCTGGCCCAGATTCCGTACCGCGACGCCATTCACAAGCGCCTCGAAACGCTGTGGAACTACGAGAAATACAGCGCCCCATTTAAGGAAGGCAAGTACACGTATTTCTCCAAGAACACCGGCCTGCAGAGCCAGTCGGTGCTGTACCGGCAAGTAGGCGCCGGCGCCCCGGAGGTATTCCTCGACCCCAATAGCTTCTCCAAGGACGGCACCACTTCGCTGGCCGGCATCAACTTCACCAAGGACGGCAGTCTGGCCGCCTACCAGATTTCGGAGGGCGGCTCGGACTGGCGCAAGGTGATTGTGCTGAAGACCGCCGACAAGTCGCTGGTGGGCGATACGCTGAAGGACGTGAAGTTTTCGGGCCTGGCCTGGAAGGGCAACGACGGCTTCTACTACAGCAGCTACGACAAGCCCAAGGCCGGCAGCCAGCTGGCCGGCAAAACCCAGATTCATAAGCTGTTTTACCACAAGCTGGGCACCCAGCAGAGCACGGACAAGCTGGTATTTGGCGGCGAGAAAACGCCCCGCCGCTACATCGGCGCCGGCCTTACGGAGGACGAGCGGTTCCTGGTCATCAGCGGGGCCAACACCACCAGCGGCAACGAACTGTATTTGCAGGACCTGAGCAAGCCCGGCAGCGCCATCGTGCAGGTGGTCGACAACGAGAAGAGCGAAGTCAACGTCGTCGACAACGTGGGCAGCAAGCTCTACATCTTCACCAACCTGAACGCGCCCAACGGCAAGCTGGTGACCGTGGACGCCGCCAGCCCCCAGCCGGCCAACTGGAAAGACCTCATCCCGGAAACCAAAAACGTGCTCAGCGTGAGCACCGCGGGCGGCAAAATCTTCGCCAACTACCTCAAGGACGCCACCTCGCTCATCGAGCAGTACGACCTGAGCGGCAAGAAGGAGCGGAGCATTGCCCTACCCTCGGTGGGCTCGGCCGGCGGCTTCGGGGCCAAGCGGGAGGAAAAGGAAACCTACTACACCTTCACCTCCTACATCTACCCGCCCACCATTTTCAAGTACGACATTGCCACCGGCAAATCGACGGTGTACAAGAAGGCCGGCGTGCAGTTCGACCCCAGCAAGTACGAGTCGAAGCAGGTGTTTTACACCTCCAAAGACGGCACCAAAGTGCCCATGATTATCACCCACAAAAAAGGCGTGGTGCTCAACGGCAAAAACCCCACGCTGCTCTACGCCTACGGCGGGTTTAACGTGAACATCACCCCCGGCTTCAGCACGTCCAACATCGTGCTGCTCGAAAACGGCGGCATCTACGCCGTCCCCAACCTGCGCGGCGGCGGCGAGTACGGCGAAAAATGGCACGAAGCCGGCACCAAGCTGCGAAAGCAGAACGTGTTCGACGACTACATTGCCGCGGCCGAGTACCTGGTGCAGAACAACTACACCAGCAAGGACTACCTGGCCATCTCGGGCGGCTCGAACGGCGGCTTGCTGGTGGGCGCCACCATGGCCCAGCGCCCCGAGCTGTTCAAAGTCGCCTTCCCGGCGGTGGGCGTGATGGACATGTTGCGCTACAACCAGTTCACGGCCGGCGCCGGCTGGGCCTACGACTACGGCACGGCCCAGGACTCGAAGGAGATGTTCGAGTACCTATACAAGTACTCGCCCTACCACGCCCTGCAGCCCGCCAGCTACCCCGCCACCCTGGTCACCACCGCCGACCACGACGACCGGGTGGTGCCCGCGCACTCGTTCAAATTCGCCTCCCGCCTGCAGGAAACCCAGAAAGGCCCGGCCCCCGTCCTTATCCGCATCGAAACCAAAGCCGGCCACGGCGCGGGCCGCAGCACCGCTCAAATCATCAGCGAGCAGACCGACAAGTGGGCCTTCATGTTCCAGAACATGGGCGTGACGCCGTACCAGAATAACTAGCCGTTAGCAGTCAGTGAAAAGCCTTGCCGTCCATCGGGGCGGCAAGGCTTTTTTGGGGCCATGCAGGCCGCTTTTGCGTGCGGTATTCTTGGCGTGTGGTTGGTTGTTAAGCAGTCGCGCACAAGTAACTGAAGCTGATTGAAGAAGCACGTCATTCCGCGCTGGCCGAGGAATCTCGCCCGATTCAGCCGCGCCGCCTACCGGCGCGAGCGAGATTCCTCGGCCAGCTCGGAATGACGTGCTGCTGGCGTTGGTATTACGTAGCAAAAGGCTTTTCGCCCTCACATTTCAGGACAGCGCCTGGGGCGAGGGCGACGAGCCGGCTGGCCGGGACTTGTCCTGCGGGAGGGGTACGAACTCGGCGTTGTCGTTGGGTGGTAGCACAATGCGGCCAGCTGCCCAGTCGGCCTTGGCCTGCTCGATGCGCTCGCGGCGCGACGACACGAAATTCCACCAGATGAACCGCTCGCCCAGCGGCTCGCCGCCCAGCAGCATCAGCGTGCTCGGCTCCAGGGCCACCAGCACCGGGTCGAGGCCGGGCGTAAACACCAGCAATTGGCCCGCGACGTAGGCGCGGCCGGCCACTTCCACGCGGCCCTTGGCCACGTAGGCGCCGCGCTCGGGGTAGCCGCGGGGCGGGCCGAAGCGGGCGCCGGCTTGCAGCACCACGTGCAGGTAGAACAGCGGCGAGTGCGTCTTCACGTCGTTGCGCAGGCCGAAGGCGTTGCCGGCAATGAGGCGCAGCCACACGCCGCCGTCGGTGAACACGGGCAGTTCCCGGGGCTGGTAGTTGGCGAAGGCGGGCGCGGCTTCCTCGTCGACTTCGGGCAGGGCCACCCAGGTCTGCACCATTTCCAGGGCGCCGCCAGCCAGCGCGGCCGGGTCCTCAAACCGCTCGGAGTGGGCAATGCCCGAGCCGGCCGTCATCCAGTTCACCTCGCCGGGCCGGATGATTTGCTCCACGCCCAGGCTGTCGCGGTGCGTGACTTGCCCGCCGAACAGGTAGCTCACGGTGCTCAGCCCGATGTGGGGGTGGGGCAGCACGTCGAGGCTGGCCAGTTGGGCGGGCGCCACGGCCACGGGCCCGGCGTGGTCCATGAAAATGAACGGGCCCAGCATGCGCCGCAGGCGGTAGGGCAGGATGCGCCGCACGTCGAAGCCGGGGCCGATGGACGCGGGGCGCGCGTCGATAACAAGGTCGAGCATGGCAGGGGGCGTAAAGTCTTGCTAAGCAACTGTTTTTATTGATGGGGGGTTTGCGTCCTCGTGCCAGTTACCCGGCACCGCGACGTGGGGGCCGAAAGATGCCAGCGGCGCCCAGGCAACGGCACCCTGGTAGTGCCTGGTTTCCCTGCCGCCGCCACGGCCAACCCAGCCCCGGGTTGCCGGAATCCAATTACCTTCCGCCCCATGAACATTTCCCTGCCGGCCCTGGTGATAACGGGCGTATCCAGTGGCTTGGGGCTGGCCACGGCCCGCGCCTTTCTCCGCCGCGGCTACCGCGTGTTTGGCAGCGTGCGCACCCCGGCCGATGCCGCCCGCCTGCAAGCCGAGCTGGGCGAGCATTTCGTTCCGCTGCTTTTCGACGTGACCGATGCGCCCGCCATTGCCCGGGCCGCGACTGAAGTGGAGCGCCAGCTGGCCGGCGAGCCCCTGCGCGGCCTCATCAACAACGCCGGCATTGCCCTTGGCGGCCCGCTGCTGTACCAGCCCATGGACGTGGTGCGGCAGCATTTCGAGGTGAACGTGCTGGGCCTGGTGCAGGTCACCCAGGCGTTTTTGCCGCTGCTCGGGGCGCGGGCCGATTTTCGGGGGCGCCCCGGCCGGGTCATCAACATTGGCTCGGTGAGCGGGCAGGTGGCGTCTCCGTTTATGGGCGCCTACGTGGGCACCAAGTTCGCCCTGGAAGGCCTCACGGCCACCTGGCGCCGGGAATTGCAGCTGTTCGGCGTGTCCGTGGTGCTCATCGGGCTGGGCGTGACCCAAACCCCCATCTGGGACAAAGGCATGGACCTGGAACCCTACCGCGACACGCCCTACCACGGCGCCGCCCAGCGCTTCGCCGGCTTCGTGAACCGCACCCGCGCCAAAGGCCTCACGCCGGAGTACGTGGCCGGGCGCCTGGTTGGCATTTTGGAAACGCCGCGCCCACGCCTGCGCTACGGCATCGCACCGGACATCCTGCGGAGTTGGGTAATACCCCGCCTCATCCCCGCCCGCCTTTTCGATTGGCTCTTGGGCAAGGGCATCGGGCTGCTGCCCCAGCGCAAGAAAATATAGCGGCCCGCGCGGCCCGCCCGAACGTTGCCGAGAGAACTGCTCTGCGAAGAATAAGGAGAGCCTGCGAAGTTTGCCCGTGAACAACTTTTCAGTAGACATGGCGGTATCATCGATCCTTGGCGATTCGCAGGGCGCGGTTCGCTAGTCGCGGCTTCGCCCAGGTCCGCTGCGAAATAATCTCCCCAACACGTTTTAAGGATTCAATTTTGGCCGAACAACCCCCAGCTACTCAACGCGGCGCAAACGCAGCACCGGCCACCATCGTGCTGGCTGGCGCCACCGGCGACCTCGGCTTCCGCATTGCGCAGGCCCTCCTGCGGCGCGGCGCGGTAGTGCGGGCCCTGGTCCGTTCCGGCAACGCCAAACCGGAAGTCACCGCCCTACGCGGGATGGGGGCCGAAATAGTGGAGGTCGACTTCAACAGCGTAACCGCACTTATGAAAGCCTGCGCGGGCGCGGCCTGCGTGGTGTCGGCCCTGTCCGGGCTGCGCGACGTAATTGTGGACGGCCAGAAGCGCCTGCTCGACGCCGTCGTGGCCGCCGGCGTGCCCCGCTTCATTCCGTCGGACTACTCCATCGACTACACCAAGCTCCCCAACGGCTCCAACCGCAACCTCGACCTGCGAAGGGAATTCAACCAACGCCTCGACCAAGCCCCCATCCAGGCCACGTCCATCCTCAACGGCATGTTCACCGATTTGCTGACCGGGCAGGCTCCAGTGGTTTTGTTCGGCCTGAAACGGGTGCTGTATTACGGCGATGCCGACCAGCCGCTGGACTTCACCACCACGGCCAATACCGCCGAATTCACGGCCGCGGCCGCCCTCGACCCCACCGCGCCCCGCTACCTGCGCGTAGCCGGCGAAGTAGCCACCGTGCGCGGCCTGCAAGCGGCCGCCACCGCCGTCACGGGCCAGCCGTTCAAGCTGCTTCGGGTGGGACCCGTGGCAGTACTGGGCGCCATGATTAAAGTGACCAAGGCCCTCATGCCCACCAGCGACGACGTGTTCCCACCCTGGCAGGGCATGCAGTACCTGCACAACATGTTCACCGGCCTTCCCAAGCTCACGCCGCTGGACAATGCCCGCTACCCCGATATCCGCTGGACTTCGGTGCGGCAAGTGCTGGCAACCCGGAAATAGCGCCCCGCTCGCGGCCGGGCCGAGCGATGCGAGAACCGTTGAGCGAAACCGGAACCCCAGAGGCTACCCCGGCGCGGGTAAAACGCCGCGTAACTCGTGCCGATGATGGAGGGGAATCGATGCCTTCCGGCACTTGGGTGACAGGCTGTTCTGCCGCAGCTTGCTGTTGCGGGCCCAGTAGGCTATACTCGGGGCGAAGTGGTTTGCGAAAAAAGGAGTCGGGTGCGGGATAAATTGCACTGTTCGTGGAACCCGAAGCACCGCCGTCCTCAGTGCGCTGTTTCTAACAGGCAACTCACCTCTGACTACGCAGCCGATGAAAAAGCGCTCTACCATTATCGTGTTGGGAATCCTGTTCGACCTTTTTTCATGCAATGGTAGAGAGCAACCCGAAGCAGCAAAGCAAGAAGGCGCGGATACCAGCCCCCCCACTGCACTTTATACAGAATCAAACAAGCAATTTTGTCCGCTTCCCCATTCGGTAAGCCAGTAGTTAGCAGAGGTTAAGCCGCTTGTTTAAATTCGAGTGGGGTCATAAAATTCAAGGCTTGGTGCGGCCGTTGGGTGTTGTAGTCGAGCATCCACTCGTCCACCAGCTGGCGCG
>NZ_JANNOD010000080.1:0-13229 GCF_031398885.1 Hymenobacter sp. | reverse complement strand
CCCCCCCGCCCGCGCCGGCCCCGCGGCTTTACCTCTCGCCCCCCTTCGGCCCCGCGCCCCCGCCCCCCTGGGCGGGGGCGGCTAAACCCAACCCCTCTCGGGGGTCCCATGCCGCCCCCGGGGCCAACCCCCAAACGCTTTCGGTTCAGCAACCGGTGAGCTACTCGGCCGCTTCGGTGGCGGCTTCGGCTTCGGCAGCCGGCGCTTCGGGGGCTTCCTCCGCTACCGGCGCGGGGGCGTTGGCGGCTAGCAAAGCGGCGGCTTTCTGGCGCTGGCCTTCGGCACGGGCTTCTTTCACCTTGGTTTCGGCGGCGAAAGCGGCTTTGCGGGCCTCTTCCTTGGCATCGACCAGGCCGGTGCGCTTGCCTTCGATTTTCGCGTCTTTCTCTTCTTTCCAGGCGTTGAAGCGCTCGTCGGCCACGTCCTGCGTAATAGCGCCTTTGTCAACGCCGAGCTGCAAGTGACGACGGTAGAGCACGCCGCGGTAGCTGAGCATGGCCCGGACGGTGTCGGTGGGCTGGGCACCGGTCATCATCCAGTAGAACGCGCGGTCGGCGTCGTACTTGATGGTGGCGGGGTTGGTGTTGGGGTTGTAGGTACCGAGCTTCTCGATGAAACGGCCGTCGCGCGGGGCGCGGGCGTCGGCTACTACGATGTCGTAAGTCGCGGCCTTTTTGCGGCCACGGCGGGCGAGGCGGATTTTAACTGCCATAAACCGGTGGGGTTGTGCGACGCAGCTCGTGCGTCTGGTGAAGGTTTCCCGAAATTGGGAGTGCAAAGGTAGCCTTCGTTCAGAGCATTAGCTAGCAAGCCATAAAAAAAGTCCCGGCGGTGAGGCCAAGACTTTTCATTCCTTACCCGGAAAATTACCTTACGCCGGCACGGCCACGCGCTTGGCCACTTTGCGCTTCAGCTTGATGACGCCCACTTTATCCAGCGTCCAGATAACCGAATAAGTAGGGTCAAGCTCCCACCACTTCACGCCAAAGTTGACGCGCATGGGCAGCTTGTGGTGGTTGTTTTGGAACAGCTCCCCGAAGGCCAGGAAGTCCAGGGCCAGGGTGTTGCGGGACTTGTCGTTGTTGTCGAAGTTCTGGTAGCCGTATTTGTGGCCGCCCCAGTTCACGATGGCGCCGTGGATGGGACCCATCAGGAAGTGGATGGGGAGCAGTAGGTACTGCCACCACGCGGTGGCGAAGTTGATGTAGAACAGCACGTAGGCCGTGCCCCAGCCGAGGCGCGAATACACCGTGCCGCCGAAATTCTCAATCAGTTTCCACTCCGGAATATCGCCCTCGAAGCGCTTGGCGCCCTCATGCACGTCCTTCACCACGTCGTTGTAAATTACCTTGGTCTTCCACATCATGTCGAACGCGTTGTTCGAAAAGTGCGGCGAGTGCGGGTCCAGGGCCGTGTCGGAGTAAGCGTGGTGCATCCGATGCAGCAGCGCGTAAGCCCGGGGCGAAAGGAAGCTGCTGCCCTGACAGATGTAGGTGAACAGGTAGAAGAACTTCTCCCAGAATTTATTCATCGTGAACATCTTGTGCGCCGCGTACCGGTGCAAGTAGAAGGTCTGCGTGAACAGCGACAGGTAATAGTGGGCAACAAAAAAGATGAGAATAGCCATGGAGCAGGAAAACGTGAACTGCCCGCGCAACCGCAGGTCAGCGTAGCTAAGCAAAAAGTAGGGGGTAAGGTTCAGAGGAGTTACGGCAAAATTACGGCCAGCGTGCGCGCTAGCAGGTAGTTGAGGTTGGAAGGCCAAAATGTTGCACGTTGGCCGCAAGCCGCGGCGGCCCTACTGCGGCACCTGGTAGTATTCCCGGGCGGCGTCCCAGTGCGGGGCGTCGGGCAGCGGGGCCACGAGGCACAAGGCTTCTTTCGTGACGGGGTGCTGCAATTGCAGCTGGCGGGCGTGCAGGGCAACGCTCACGTCGGGCAGGGGCGCGATGAAGCCGTACTTCACATCGCCCACGATGGGCGTGCCCAAGCCGGTGGCAATTTGGGTACGAATCTGGTGCGGGCGGCCCGTCACGGGGTTCACCTGCAGCAGGAAGCGGTTGCCGGCCATGCCCAACAGCTCGTAGTGCAGCTCGGAGCGCAGGCCCTGGGAGTGCTTCTCCGGGTAGGCTTTGGTAATGTTGCGCACGGTGTCTTTCACCAGCCAGTGCACCAGGCTGCCGCTTTCCGGCACGGGCGGCCGGCCGGTGAGGGCCCAGTACGTTTTGGTCATTAGCGAGTCGCGGAACATTTCGTTGAGGCGGCTCAGGGCCTTGCTGGTTTTGGCCAGCACCACCACGCCGCTCACGGGCCGGTCGAGGCGGTGGGCCACGCCCACGAAGGCCTCGCCGGGCTTTTTGTACTTGAAGCGCAGGTACTCGGCGGCTTTTTTGGAGAGGGGCTCGTCGCCGGTGGCGTCGCCCTGCACGAGCAGGCCGGCGGGCTTGTTGATGACGAGGAGGTGGTTGTCTTCGAACAGAATTTCTCTGCCTTCGGACCAGATGTTGGGACGATTCACGCGGCGAATGCGGGCGGGAGGTTGGAATGAAGCAGGAGCGGGCCAGGGCCCACTCGGGGGCTACCGCACGTCGTCAGACCACACTCACCGGGCGCTCCGCTCTTGCTTTTTAGTGGGGCGAAGATACGAAGCTGAACCGAAGCGAAACCGCGTCCGCTTAGCTCTGGGCCGGCGCCGGGGCGGGGTTGTACCAATCCACGTTGCGCGAGAGGAACATGACGGCCCCGAGCACCACCACCAGGCCCAGGCTGCCCACCAGCAGGGCGTAATCCTGCAACTGCAGCACCACGAACAGGAAGCCGTAGACCAGGGCCAGCACGCCCGCCGTGGCGCCGGTGAGGCGCCGCTGCCGGAAGCTGGCCGCCGCGTATGCCGTCACCAACCCCACCGTTACCAGCGCTGCAAGGCCGTACGCGGCATCGAACGGCATCTGCTCGGACAGGGCCAGCAGCAGCACGTAGAAAATGACCAGCGCCAGGCCCACCAGGATGTACTGAAAGGGGTGAATGCGCCGGCGGTTGAGCACTTCCACGAAAAAGAAGATGAGGAAGGTGAGCGTGAGGGGCAGCAGCGCGTACTTGGCGGCGCGCATGGTTTTTTGGTACTCGTTCACGGGTACGAGCAGGCGCACGCCAAAGGTGGAGGCGTCCACGCTGGGCCGGTCGCCGTCGGAGCGCCAGTGCTGGGGGTAGTTGCGGTTGAGGTGCAGCACCCGCCAGTCGGCCGCGAACTGCGCGGGCGTAACCGTGCGGCGGGCCGGCAGAAAAGCCCCGATGAAGCTCGGGTCGGCCCAGGGCGCGCTCAGGTGCAGGGTGGTTTGGCGGCCCAGCGGGGCCAGCAGCAGGCCGGTGCTGCCGTTCAGGTCGAGGTCGAAGGCGAAGGTGTGCCGGCGGGTCAGGGCGGTTTCGTCGGGCAGGGGCACCAGCACGTTGAGGCCGCTGGCGGCCGCGCCGGGGCTATCTCGCTCGGCGCCGTCCTGGTATTTGGAGTAGCGCTCCCGCTCGTTGACCACGGTGGCTACCTGGGTGGTGGCGGTGGGCGCGGAGCCAAAGGGCAGCACGTCGGCGCTGGGCACGCCGGGCTCGAAGCCGCGGGCCCGGCCGTCCCAGCGCAGGGCCAGGACGTTGCGGATGCCCTTCATGTCGGAGATGCCCACGGCCACGAAGGCTTCGGACCAGCGCACGGCCGCGGCCGGCACGCCCAGGTCGGCCAGCGGCGGGGCCTGAAAGCTGCCGCGCACGCGCAAGGCGGCCCGGTACACCACCGCCTCGTAGATGCCGCGGTGGCGGCGCTCGGGCGCCAGCGTGCCGGTGGTGGCCAGGGTGTCGGGCAGCAGGCTGAGGTAGCGCACCACCTCGCTCACGTTGCCTTTCTCGTCGGTGAGGCGGGCAGTGTAGGGCAGCACCAGCACGGGGCCCAGCACCAGTTGGGCCCCGCCCCATTGGCTGCTGATTTCGGCCGTGGCCGCGTCGCGGTTCTGGGCCCGCTCCGTAATCAGGCCCTCCACCATGCTCGACGGAATGAGCAAGAGCACGAGCAACAGGCCGATGCTGAGCAGTTTCAGGGTGACGGAAGCACTCATCCAGGCGTTGAGGCGGTCGTAAGCGGTGAGGGAGGCTTGCATATTACTTTTCAAGAAGTACTTTGAATTACAAAGTTAATAACAGCAACTCGTAAATCAGCGCAGCCACCCGAAAAATAAATTACCTATGATGGGTGCGGCAACAACGCGTTGCCGCGCTTCAGCCGCGGCCAGCGGGTCCGTACCACCGAGCTGCGCTTGGTCTCAGGTGAACAGTTCCAGCGAGAAACCAAGCGCCGCCTAGTGGTGCTGGTCCTCAGGAGCCATCCAACAATGGCGTCATGCAGAGCATGTGGCGTATCAAGCCACATGCTCTGCATGACGTTCCGTTTGCTTTGCTTGCCTGGTTGGGTAGGCTCTTAGTACCCTTCTTCCTTGCTCGGAAAGTCGCGGCTTTTTACGTCGGCCACGTAGTGCTGCACGGCTTCGGTCATGATGTCGTGCAGCTCGGCGTAGCGGCGCAGGAAGCGGGGCTTGAATTCCTTGGTGATGCCCAGCAGGTCGTGCACCACCAGCACCTGGCCGTCCACGTCGGGCCCGGCCCCGATGCCGATGACGGGAATGCTGAGTTCCTCGGCCACTTGCTTGGCCAGGGCGGCGGGGATTTTTTCGAGCACCACGCCGAAGCAGCCGATTTCCTGGAGCAAGCGGGCGTCTTCGAGCAGCTTCTGGGCCTCGGTGTCTTCCTTGGCGCGCACGCTGTAGGTGCCGAATTTGTAGATGCTCTGGGGCGTGAGGCCGAGGTGGCCCATCACCGGAATGCCGGCCGTGAGGATGCGGATGATGCTGTCCTTCACCTCGGCGCCGCCTTCGAGCTTCACGCCGTGGCCGCCGCTTTCCTTCATGATGCGAATGGCCGAGCGCAGCGCCTCCGACGAGTTGCCCTGGTACGAGCCAAACGGCATGTCGACCACCACAAAGGCGCGCTTCACGGCGCGCACCACGCCCTGGGCGTGGTAGATAATCTGGTCGAGGGTGATGGGCAGGGTGGTTTCGTGGCCGGCCATGACGTTGGAGGCCGAGTCGCCGACGAGCAGCACGTCGATGCCGGCGCCGTCCAGAATCTGGGCCATCGAAAAGTCGTAGGCCGTGAGCATGGAGATTTTCTCCCCCCGCTGCTTCATGGCCAGCATCTGGTGGGTGGTGACGAGCTTAATTTCCTTGTACTGGGACATGGGGGCGGGGATGGGAGTGCCGTTTGGCGGGGCAAAGCTGGTAACAATTTCGTTATCCGGCGGCGGCAGCCCAACAAAAAGCCCCTGGCCGTGGCGCAGGGGCTTCACCCGGAAAGAAAACAGCCCTAAACTCCGGCCTCTTCCAGGGCCGCATCGGGGGCGGATGCCAGGGGCGGGGGCTCGGCCGGGGCGGTCCGGGCCGGGTTTGCGTGGTCTTGCAGCCTGAGAAGGACGGGCAACTCGGCCGGGTCGGTCACGAGCACGACGGGGATGGGGGCCGCGCGGCCGGCCTGCAACGCGGCCGCCAGCGCCACGCCGTCGAGCGGGCCCCGCAACGGGCCGCTGAGCACCACGAAGTCGGGATGCAGCAGGCGGGCGGCTTTGAGGGCGGCGTCGCCCCGGGCTTCCACGGTCACCACTTCGTGCCCGGCCTCGTGGAGGTATTGCTCTAAGAGAGCCGCTTGCGGCGCGGAATCGGCAGCTACCAGCACGCGCAGAAAAGAGGGATTCATGTCGGTGGGAAGAGATAAGATTCCCAAAGAAACAGAATCGGAGTACCCGTTTGCTGGCGTTGCCGTCCAACCCAGTTAGGCACGCTGTCAATGAGGCCTAACTCTTTCTAAACGGCCCGGCTGGCTCCGGGGCTTACTGGTACGGAACCAGGCGGTTACGGTTCAGCTTCAGGTCCTGCAGCAGGCTGCTCTTGGCCGCGATGGTGAAGTTGTAGCCCCGGGTTATGCCGAAGGGAATCCAAAAGCCGGTGATTTGCCAGCAGTGCAGGTCGCGGGTGAAGGTGACGGTGGGATAAACGATGTTCTGGCTCGCAATGTCGTAGTTCAGGTTGCCGCTCAGCTTCAGGTTGGGCGTGAGGTTCACCGAGCCGTTGGCGCTCACGGTGTGTAACGCCAGCAGCGCCGGGCGGGGGTCGGTGGGGCGGCGGGGCGCCGAGTTGGTGTAGCCGGCCGCGTAGGTCATGGTCAGCTCCCAGGGAATGTCAAAATCCACGTAGTCGGCGTAAAAATTAGGCGGCCCGACCGTGCCCAGGGTGGGGTCGTTGCTGGGGGGTACGACCCGCGGCACCACGCTCTTGCGCTTGCCCGCGCTGGGGTTGAAGCTGTACGTAGTGCCGAGGCTGGCCGTGGTCAGGCGCAGCAGGCGGCGGTGGTCGGCCTCGAACAGGTAGTCGTCGATGAGCACGCCCCGGCTATCGCGCTGGTAGGGGTTGAATTGCGCATCGCCACTCAGCGTAAGCTTCTCCGATACCTGGGTGCTGTAGGCCACGTTAAGAGGCGAGAGCTTGAACGATGGCCGCGTGAAGTCGTAATTGATGTTGAAGTCCAGGTTGCGGATGATGTCCACCTTCTTGAAAGGATTAAGGCCGGTGCTGTCGTTGGGGTCGCGGACTTTAATTTCAAAGGCGTTTTGCAGCGTGAACGACAGCACGTTCTGCGCAGCTCCCCCGGGCGGGGCAAACAGCGCGCCGTTGAAGGGGTCGAAGGTGTTGCGGTTGAGGATTTCGTTGTCGGTAATGGGCCTACCAAATGGGTCGAGCAGGTCCTGCCCCAGCACCTCTTGCCCCAGTTGGTTGCGACTGGTGTAGTCCGGCGCAAAGCGGTAGGAAACGCTCGGCGTGACCTTGTGCCGCAGGGCCTGAAGCTTGCGCGTGCCCTTGCGCACCAGCGTGCCGTAGAACGCGGTGTTCAGGCTCACGCCCGCGGAGTAGCTGCCGGCGCGGTTGAAGCCGTAGCTCGTATCGATGCGCACGGCCTGGGCCACCGGACTGAACTTGTAATCCAGCTTGCGCGAGAACCACACCTCGTCGTAAGTCACGCTGGGAGTCAGCTTGAAGTTCCGGGCCACGGTGAAAGAGCCCAGCCCGATGCCGAAGTTGTGCTGCAAGCCGTTGCGCGAGTTTTGCAGCAGCCGGCCCACGTTGCCAAAGCTTACCGGAATCCGGGTTTCCTGGGTGGTGCCGCCCAGCAGGGGCAGGCCGTTGGTGAGAGAGCGGGCGGCCACCACGTTGCTGATTTCGTTGCGGGCCGTGAGGCCGTAGCTGAAGGTGAGCTGCTCGTAAAACGGGGCCAGCTTGCCGCCCGGCTCGATGCCCAGCCATTGGTAGGGGTACTGCCGGTCCAGGTTCACGGCCAGGCTGGGCAGGGTGAAGGTCATCGTGCCATTGGCCTGCTGCCCCTGGCTCTGGGCCTGGGCGAGCTGAATATTGTAGCCGACCGGGGAGTTGCGGATTTTCTTTGAGTAGCTGATGGTGGAGCTGAGCTGCGTGGCCAGGTAGCGGCGCGCATCGAAGCTATTGACGCGGTTGAAACTGTTGCTGCCGGCGCTCACCTGGGCCGAAAAGCTTCCGCCGCCGGGCTTGGTAACCGGCGTGTGGTTCCAGTTTATTTGGAACGAGTTGGCCGAGGGCGGGCGGATGTATTCCTGGCCGATGCCCGGCGGCGTGGCGGGGTTCAGGATGCGGTTGCTGGGCCGGGTTGAGAAGCGGAAGTTGAAATTGCCGTTGTAGGTGTACCTTTTTAGGTATTGAATGTCGGCCGTGCCGCCGAAGCCGCCCAGGTCCTGGGCGTTGCCAGCGTACACATCTCCGGTCAGGCGCACGCCGATGTAATCGTTCGGGGCGAAGTAGTAGCCGCCGTTGGTGAGGTAGTAGCCGCGGTCGGCGGCCTGCCCGAAGGTGGGGATGATGACGCCCGAGCCCCGGCTCTTGTTGGGCGTGGGAAAGAAGCCGAAAAGGAAGCCCAGCGGCGTGGGCACGTCGCCAATCACGAGGTTGAACGGCCCGGTCACCACCTTGTCGCCGGGAATCACCTTCATGTTCTTGGCCTGGATGTAGAAGTGGGGTTGTTCCAGGTTGCAGGTGGTGTAGCGCCCGGTCAGGCCGTTGATGTCGCCGTTGGGCAGCCGCTTGATGACGGCGGCGCTCACGAAGCCCTCGCCCTGCGTAGTCACGGCCTCGGTCACCTTGGCTTTCTTGCTCTTGAAATTGTAGGCAATGCTGCCGGCCGTGTACAGGCCGCCCTTGTCCTTGAGCACCGGCCGGCCCTCCAGCTTGTTGGTCAGGGAGTCGCGGCGGCCGTTGGCCGTCATGGTATTCGTGCCGTAGTTCACCGTGATGAGCGCGGCTTTCAAGTCCGTCTCGCCGTAGTTCACGCTGGCCTTGTTGTAGAGGCGGGCCACCTTCTGGGTCACCTCAAACTGGATGGAGTCCTTGGCCGAGTACTGAATGGTTGTTTCAATCTGGCCCCGGCGCCGGGCCGCCAACTGCAGCGAGTCGCTGGGGCCGCTCACGCCGCTCACCAGGCCAGCGGTGTCGGGGGGGGCGAGGCCGGGCTGCCGACTGGTGCCGCCGGGGGCCAGCGTGTCGGGCACGGGCTTGGTGGACGCGCCCGGGATGCGGGGCTGGCCGGTGTTGCGCACGCCGGGCGGGGGCGGCCCCACGGGGTCGCGCGGGTCGGGCGAGATGTTGCGCACCGGCGGGGTGGGGGCGCTGCCGGGGCGCTGGCCGGGCTTGGCGGGCGGCACGGCTTTGGGGGCCGGCGAAGCCCAGCAGCAAAACGAAGAAGAGCCCCCGCCGGCCGGGGTGGGCGCCGCGCCGGGCCGCGCGGGGCGGGCACCGCCGGTGCCCGGCTTCGGAACGAAGGCCAAACCAGAAAGGCAAGGTGTGGTAGCGGTTAATTCGGTTACTTTTGGGGCGTCTACAAAGGTAGCAGGTCGCTACCGCCCCTTCAACGAACAACGTGCGGATTATTGTCATCCTGGCCTGGGCCGCCCTACTGCTGGGCGCCGGCAGCGGCGAGTGGGAAGCGGAGGCCCAGACCCCGGCCGATTCGACCCGCCCCGCGCCCGATTCGGCCCGGTCGGCCCCCGGCTCGCCCTACCGCTACCGCTTGCGCACCGTGGTGCTCGACGCCGGCCACGGCGGCAAGGACCGGGGCTGCGCCGGCGCCAAAGCCCGCGAGGCCGACGTGGCCCTGGCCCTGGTGCTGGCCCTGGGCCGCCAGATTCAGGCCAACATGCCCGACGTGAAGGTGATTTATACCCGCAAAACCGACGTGTTTGTGGAGCTGGGCGAGCGCGCCGCCATTGCCAACCGCAACCACGCCGACCTGTTCATCTCCATTCACTGCAACGCCGGTCCGAGCCAGAGCCACGGCACCGAGGTCTGGACCATGGGCCTGCACAAAACCACCGCCAACCTGGGCGTGGCCCAGCGCGAAAACGCCGTTATTCTCCAGGAAAAGGACTACGAGACGCGCTACGGCGGCTTCGACCCCCGCTCGCCCCAGAGCCACATCCTGTTTTCGCTCTTCCAGTCGGCCTACATCACCAACAGCCTGCGCTTTGCTCAGCGCGTGGACCGGCAGCTGCGCACCGCCGTGAGCCGGCCCAGCCGCGGCGTGAAACAGGCCGGTTTCATCGTGCTCTGGAAGTCCACCATGCCGTCCGTGCTCATCGAATCCGGCTTCCTCACCAACCCCACCGAGGAGCGCTACCTCAACGACAAAGCCAACCAATCGTATATGGCCGCGGGCATCTACCGGGCCTTCCGCGAATACAAGCGGGAACTGGAGGGCGGCTCTTGAAATGATGAATGTTGAGGTTGGAGTTTTGAATGGTCCGTAACGGACCCAACTTTCAACTTTTAGCATTCAATACTTAATACTCAACACTCAATCCTACAGACCGTGTCCAAAGAAATAAAAGTAGCGCTCCTCGCCATCGTCGCCATTGCCGCGCTCGTTGTTGGCTTCAATTTCTTGCGGGGCAGCAACCTGCTTTCCTCCAGCAACACCTACTACGCCACCTACCCCGACGTGGACGGGCTCAACGTGGGGGCGGCCGTCATCCTCAACGGCATCAAGGTGGGGCAGGTGAAGCAGATGGAGCTTCAGCCCGAAAAAGGCAATTCCGTGCGCGCGTCGCTGGAGCTGGGCGAAACCATCGTCCTCGGCGATTCCACGGTGGCCAGCCTGGGCGGCTCGCTGCTCGGCTCCAAAACCATCACCCTGAGCCTGGGGCGCAACACCAAAACCTACTCTGGGGGCGAGGAGCTGAAAACCATTTCCGCCTCGGGCATTGCCGGGCTGGCCACGGCCCTGCAGGCCCGCGCCCTGCCCGTGCTTTCCAGCCTCGACTCGACCCTGCGTCACGTGAACAGCATTATCAACAAGGACGCCGAAACCAGCATTCAGGGCACGCTGCTCGGGGCCCGGGGCAGCACCGAAGCGCTGCAGCGCCTCATCGAGGGCAACCAGCGCAACATCAACCAAATTACCACCAACCTGGCCCAGATGAGCAGCGCGCTCAACAAAACCACCAGCAAGCTCGACCGCATTGCCGTGAACTTTGCCCAGCTGTCCGACTCGCTCAAGGACGCGCCCGTGGGCCCGGCCCTGCGCCGCCTCAACGCCACCATGGCCGATGCCCAGACCACCGTGCAGGGCCTCAACCGCGCCCTGAACGACGAGAAGGGCTCGATGGGCAAGCTGCTCAACGACACGCTGCTCTACACCAACCTCAACTCCACGGCCGCCAGTACCAACGACCTGCTGGTGGATTTTAAGGCCAACCCCAAGCGCTACGTGCACTTCTCGGTGTTTGGCGGCGGCAAGGGCAAGGACAAAACCAAGGTGGAAACCACCAAAGCCCCCAACGGCAGCGTGAGCACCGAAGTGAAGCAGGTGGAAAGCACGCCGGCGGTGAAGTAGCGGCGTACCACCGAGCTGCACCGTCACCGGAGGGGTTGCGCCGGGGAGTCGGCCCACCGGCCTTGGCGCGGGATTCCTCCGGTGGCCGCACCGCTTGGAGGGACGGCCTTACCTTTGAAATCCGCCCCCGGGCGGATTTTTTTGCGCCATCCCCTTTCCCAATCCCACCCCCATTTTCTATGAACGTCGAGTTCAACCGCAACGAAGACCACCTCAAGCAACTTAGCTTCAAGCTCCAGCAAAAATTTCAGCAAGTAGCCCTCGGCGGGGGCGAGAAACGCATTGCCGCCCACAAGGCCAAGGGCAAGCTCACCGCCCGCGAGCGGATAGCCTACTTGCTGGACCAGGGCGCGGCCACGGTCGAAATCGGGGCGTTTGCCGGCGAAGGGATGTACCCGGAGGAGGGCGGCTGCCCCGGCGGTGGCGTGGTGGTGGTCATCGGCTACGTGCAGGGCCGGCAAGTGGTGGTGGTGGCCAACGACGCCACCGTGAAGGCTGGCGCGTGGTTTCCAATTACGGCCAAAAAGAACCTGCGGGCTCAGGAAATCAGCATCGAGAACAAGCTGCCCATCATCTACCTCGTCGATTCGGCCGGCGTGTACCTGCCCATGCAGGACGAGATTTTCCCCGACAAGGAGCATTTCGGCCGCATCTTCCGCAACAACGCGGTGATGTCTTCTATGGGCATCGTGCAGATTTCGGCCATCATGGGCCCCTGCGTGGCCGGGGGCGCCTATTTGCCCATCATGAGCGACGAGGCCCTGATTGTGAACGGCACGGGCTCGGTGTTCCTGGCCGGCTCCTACCTGGTGAAGTCGGCCATCGGCGAAACCATTGATAACGAGGCGCTGGGCGGCGCGGCCATGCACTCCGAAGTGTCGGGCGTGACCGACTACAAATTCGACACCGACGAGGAGTGCCTGACCCACATCCGCAACATCTTCGACAAGCTCGGCGCCCAGCCCACGGCCGGTTTCAGCCGCGCCGCGCCGGCCCAGCCCAAGCTGAACGAGCAGGAACTGTACGGCGTGCTGCCCGCGGACCGGGCGAAGCCCTACGACACGATGGAAATCATCAACCGCCTGGTCGACAACTCGGAGTTTGAGCCCTACAAGGACCTCTACGGCCAGACGCTCATCTGCGGGCTGGCGCGCATCGACGGCTGGGCCGTGGGCATCGTGGCCAACCAGCGCAAAATCGTGAAGAGCAAGAAAACCGGCATGCAGATGGGCGGCGTCATCTACTCCGACTCGGCCGACAAAGCTGCCCGCTTCATCATGAACTGCAACCAGAAGCGCATCCCGCTGGTGTTTCTGCACGACGTGTCGGGCTTCATGGTGGGCTCGGCCTCCGAGCAGGGCGGCATCATTAAGGACGGCGCCAAAATGGTGAATGCCATGAGCAATTCGGTGGTGCCCAAGTTCACGGTCATCGTCGGCAACAGCTACGGGGCCGGCAACTACGCCATGTGCGGCAAGGCCTACGACCCGCGCCTCATCGTGGCCTGGCCCACCGCCCAACTGGCCGTAATGAGCGGAGCCGCCGCCGCCAACACGCTCCTCCAAATCCAGGTAGCCTCGCTCAAAGCCAAGGGCGAAGTCATCACCCCCGAAGCCGAAAAGGCGCTACTCGACCGCATCAAGGCCCGATACGAGGAGCAGCTCTCGCCCTACTACGCCGCCGCCCGCCTTTGGGTCGATGCCGTAATTGACCCGCTGGAAACGCGCAAGGTGCTTTCGGAGGGGATTGCGGCGGCCAACCATGCGCCGATTGAGAAGGCGTATAATGTGGGGGTGATTCAGGTGTGAGAAAATGATACAGCACAGAGAGTGGATAATCTGATAAATAAAGCCAGTACACATGCTACAAATTGATAAGCATTTATTCCATAAAAACCTGTTGCTGACGCAGCAATACTGCGGGCTTCAATTAGCAAATACGGAGAAGAATAATGCTTCCATTTTGAGAAGCATCAACCCAAATTCTAGTGGGATACCTGCTTTTAGCTTCAAACTCATAAATGGTTACCTTCCTCATTTAGACACGTATAAATTCTTTATGGAATGGGTAGTAGACCCACTCACTGATTACCCTAGGCTGTACGGACAATTACCTTTGCTTTCGTGAACGCCTTAGACGAAATTAGTGACCGGACGTGGTCGTTGTTGGCCCCGCACTTGGCGGGCAAAGCCGGTGACGTGGGCCGCACGGCGGGCGACAACCGCTTGTTT
>NZ_JANNOD010000055.1:0-17137 GCF_031398885.1 Hymenobacter sp. | reverse complement strand
ATTCCATTCTTCTCTGGCTGCGCGTGGGGTGTTCCTTTTCCGGGGACGCCAGATGAGCATGATGCCCTTTTTGGAACTTAAGAAGCCGGCGACTCCTGCCGCAACGGCTTCAGCACAAACTCCTCGAACAGGGTTTTGCCTTCTATCATGCCCGTAATCTGAGCGGCGACTTTAAAGAAAACGTCGAGCTGACTTTGGGGGATTTTCTCCCGCATTTTCAGGTTGAAGTGCCGCACGGTCTGGCGCGAAATCTCTTTTTTCTCCAGCCCCAGCGGCGTCAGGAAGATGCGGACCGAGCGTTTGTCCACCGAGTCGGCCTGTTTGTAAATCAGGCCCTTTTCTTCCATGCTCCGCAGGATGCGGGTGAGGCTGCGGGTTTCGAGGCCCAGCAGCGGCGCGATTTTGGTGGCCGGCGTGCCCCGCTCCTGGTCGATGTTGAGCAATACGAACCCGATGCTGGTCGTAATATCGTTCTGCGTCGCCTGGGTGTTGTACATCCTGGAAATGGCGTGCCAGGCCACTTTAATGTTGTAATCGACGGTTTCTTCGGGTTTCATAAGCGGCCAGTAAGTGCGGTAAACTTACGAATAATTTGTTCGGCTTGCATACTATATCTAACAAAAAGAGAGGCCAATTCAAGTGGCCTCTCTTTTTGTTTGGGGGCTAACAGCTTCGATTAGGGCACTATCAGAGTAGTAACTGACGAACCCTGAGGGTTCAGAGTTGGAAATACTGTCCGACCAGTAGCAGCATCTACATAGAAGGCTGTGAAGGTGGTGGAGCCATAAGCAATGACGTAAACAGTGGTGCCCGGCGCGAAGCCCGCATTAATGAATTGCGCACGGTTTACTAGCAGCGTGAGCTGAATGGTAGTAGAAGGGCTGCCGTTAATGGTAATGTTACCATTTTGAAGCAATGCTCCACTTGCCGCCGTAGGATTGGGAGAAGCGCTTGCGAACAGCACATAACGGTAGTTCGTGGTAGGTGACTGACTGGTAAAACCTAGGGTAAATGGGACAGATGAAGGATTAGCTGAGCTAGGAGTGCCGGCTGAAAATATGGGAATAGCCTGCGTTGAAGGCTGCGAAATCGTAACAGTACCTAAAAAAGTAGGCTGGTCTCCCCCCACATGTCCTACTCCAAAACGCCGAAATGTGCTGTATCCCTGACGGGTAAAAGTGAGGTTGTACGTACCTGAACGCAAGTTTGATAACGTAAACCGTCCGTCGGCGTCAGACGTTGCGGTGATAGCCGGAGTTACGCCATCAACTGCAACAAGAACACCTGCCTTAGCTAACGGACTGCCGTTTTCGTCAACAGAATTGACAAACCCGGTGATGTTACCGGTGAGGTTCTGCCCCGAAGGACCGGCTGGACCAGCCGGGCCCGGGTCACCGTCCTTACCTGTGCAACCGTTCAGGAGTAGAACTGCGCAAAGAGCAACGCAAGCGACTTTGGAAAAGTACTGCATGTAGAACTTGTGAATAGGATGAATGACGCGGAGCAAACTTAACTTCAAAAGGTGCCCAACCAATACCGGTGGACTTTTTTTGCATTACTTCCATCTACTGATTCTCCACGTGGGCTCCTACCGCTTCTCGGCGTGCAGGTACATGCCTTCAATCGCGGCCTTGTTTTTTTCCGTGATGGCCTTGCGCTTCACTTTCATAGTGGGTGTCATTTCGCCGCTTTCCACGGTCCAGAGCTCGGGCAGCAGCACGATGCGCTTCACCTGCTCCCACTGCGCGAAGCTCTGGTTGTACTTCTTCACCAGGCCCTCGTACAGCTCCACAATCTTCTCGTTTTTGATGAGTTCTTCGTTGGAACAGTCGTCCACGCCGTTGCGCTTGCACCAGCCCTTGAGGTCGGCGAAGGACGGAATGACGAGGGCCGAGGGAAACTTCTGGTCGGCGCCCACCACCATGGCCTGCTCAATGAGCGGGTCCTCCTTCAGCTTGCCTTCGATGACCTGCGGGGCAATGTACTTGCCGCCCGAGGTCTTGAACATCTCCTTCTTGCGGTCGGTGATTTTGAGGAACTTGCCGTTCACCAGCTCGCCGATGTCGCCGGTGTGGAACCAGCCTTCGGCGTCGAATTCCTGGGCCGTGAGCTCGGGCTTGTTGTAGTAGCCCTTCATCACGGAGGCCGACTTGGTGAGGATTTCGCCGTCGGCGGCAATCTGCACTTGCACGTTGTCGATGATGGGGCCCACGGTGCCAATCATGTTGTTTTCCGGCTCGTAGCCGCCCACGGCGATTACAGGCGAGGTTTCCGTCAGGCCGTAGCCTTCCATCACCCGGATGCCAGCCGCCCAGAACACCCGGGCCAGGCGCGGCTGCAGGGCCCCGCCGCCGCTCACGATGCAGCGCAGGTTGCCGCCCAGCGCATCGCGCCACTTGTTGAAAATGATTTTGTTGGCCAGGGCCAACTGGGTGTTGTACAAAAAGCCCTGGTCTTTCTGGGTGTCGTACTTCAGGCCCAAATCCAGGGCCCAGAAGAAGAGGCTTTTCTTCACGCCTTCCTGCTCGTGACCCTTGGCCACGATTTTATCGTAGACCTTTTCCAGCAGGCGGGGCACGGTGGTGAAAATCTGGGGCTTGACTTCGCGCAGGTTGTCAGCGATGACTTCCATGCTCTCGGCGTAGTAGATGCTCACGCCGTTGAACATGTAGAGGTACGTCACCATGCGCTCGAAAATGTGGCAGAGCGGCAGAAAGCTTAGGGCCTTGTCGTTCCGGCTCACGGGCACGAAGCGCTGGGAGTTGCGGCAGTTGCTCAGGATGTTGTCGTGGGTGAGCATCACGCCCTTGGGGCTGCCGGTGGTGCCGCTGGTGTAGATGAGCGTGAGCAGGTCGTCGGGCTGCACGGCGGCTTTGAGGGGCGCCAAGTCGGCGGGGTTGCCTTGCCGGCCCAGGGCCAGCAGCTCGTCGAAGTGGCGGGCCCCACCAATTTTATCAAACGTGAAGATGTTCTGAGCGGGAATAGCCAGGCCCGCGGTGGCTTCCTGCACCTTGTCGTACAGCTTTTCGTCGGACACGAACACGGCCCGCACGCCCGCGTCGGTGAAGATGTATTTGTAGTCTTCGACGGTGATACTCGGGTACATGGGCACGCTCACGGCCCCGATTTGGGCAATGCCGAAGTCGGCCAGCATCCACTCCGGGCGGTTCATGCTGATGATGGCCACTTTGTCGCCGCGTTGCAGGCCCAGCGCCACGAGGCCCAGGCTGACGAGGTTAGCCTGGTCCTGCATTTGCTGGGAGCTGGTGGGCACCCACTGGCCATTGAGCTTGGCGGCGAAAGCATCGGCTTTGGGCGAATTGGCAAGCTGGTGGGAAAGCACATCGAAGGAGCGGCGAACGTCCATGGGTGGGGCTGGATAAAGCGAAACGGGTGAAATTCACCTTAAATAAAGAGCTTTTTTTTGGGCTGTGCTACACCCCGCCGCGCTCGGCGGCAAGGGGCGGCAAGCGGCAAAAACCGAATAAGCCACCGAAACCGCCAAAAACCCGCAAATGCGGCCTTTTTCTGCGTAATTTTGGGCACTTGCCTTTCCGCCCCCGATGAACCTGGCCCTGTTTTTTGACCCGCTGCCGGAAACGCTGACCGAAGCCCTGCCCGCGCCTACCACGCTGGCGGCCTACGCTACCCGCTTCACCGAAACCTTCCCCGACTGGCGCGCCGCCGACCTGGCCCTTATCGGGCTGGACGAGTGGCGGGGCAGCGCCGCGGGCCCTCCCTCCGCCCGGCGGCACGGGGCCAACGAGGTGCGCCAACGCTTCTACCAGTTGCAAAAAGGCACCGGCAACGTGCGGGTCGTGGACCTGGGCAACCTGCGCCCCGGCCTCACGCTGGAGGATACTTACCAGCGCCTGCGCGAAATCATCGGGGCCCTGCTGGAGGAAAACACGGTGCCCGTGCTGCTCGGCGGCAGCCACGACCTCGACTACGGCCAGTTTCTGGCCTACGAAACGCAGGACCGTCCCATCAGCTTTGCCGTGGTGGACTCCCGGGCCGACATGGCCGAGCCTGGCCCCAGCACCGCGCCCGAGGAAAGCCACTTGCGCCGCCAGCTGGTGCACGAGCCCAACTTTGTGTTCAGCCTGGCCCACCTCGGGCACCAGCAGTACCTCACGCCGCCCGAGGTGCTGGTGGCCCTCGAAAAGCTGCACTTCGAAACCATGAGCGTGGGCGAAGTCCGGGCCGACCGCCGCCAGGCCGAGCCGCTGGTGCGCCAGGCCGATTTCATGAGCGTCGACATTGCGGCCCTGCGCTGGCAGGACGCGCCGGGCTACTACCCGGCCAACCCCTTCGGTCTCAGCAACGAAGACGCTGCCCAGCTGTGCTGGTACGCCGGCCACAACGAGCAGCTCAGCTCCTTCGGCCTCTACGGCTACCGGGCCGACATCGACCCCAACGGCCTGGCCGCCGCCACGCTGGCCACCATGCTCTGGTACTTCGTGGAAGGCTTCTACCACCGCCGGCCCGAAACCGGCTTTGGCACCTTCCGCTTCCTCACCTACACGGTGGTACTACCCGGCAACCCCGACAAGCTGGTGTTTTACAAATCGCGCCGCGCCGACAAGTGGTGGATGGAGGTGGAGCGCCTGGGCGACAACGCCGTGAAGCGCGTGGTGCCCTGCACCTACGAGGACTACCTGAACGCCTCGCAGGGCGACCTGCCCCAGCGCTGGATTCGGCTGCAGGCGCTACTGGGGTAGGTTTTAGTTGTCCGTTGCTCGTTGTCCGTTGTCGGACTTTGCTTTTCACCAGTTAGACCAATTAGGAGTACGCATGAGCCTGACAACGGACAACGAGCAACTGACAGCTAAAACGTACACCAGAAACCAGTTGGCCCTGCGCAACGGCCAGGACCGCGACGAAATCTGGGTGGCGTACCAAGGCCGGATTTATGACGTGAGCCGCTCGCGCCTCTGGCGGCGCGGCAACCACTACGAGCACTGGGCCGGCCAGGACCTGACCGCCGAGCTGGACCAAGACGCCCCGCACACGGCGCACGTGTTTGATAATTTCCCCGTCGTAGGCCTGCTGACCTAATTTCGCCGCATGACCACCGAATCCCCTTCCGAGTACAACCACCTCGAAACCCTGCCCACGGCCGCCATCCTGGCCGGCATGAATCGGCTTGACCACACCGTGCCCGACACCGTGGCCCGGGCCCTGCCGCAACTGGAGCGGCTGGTGGAGGCCACCGTGGCGCGGCTACGGGCCGGCGGGCGGCTGTTCTACATCGGGGCCGGCACCAGCGGGCGGCTGGGCGTGGTGGACGCCTCGGAGTGCCCGCCCACGTTTGGCGTGCCGGCCGAGCTGGTGGTGGGCATCATGGCGGGCGGCGACGGCGCCATTCGGGTAGCGGTGGAAGGCGCCGAAGACGATGCCAAGCAGGCCTGGCTTGATTTGCAGACGCACCGCATCGGCGCGGGCGACGTACTGGTGGGCATCGCCGCCTCGGGCCGCACGCCCTACGTGGTGGGCGGCCTGCGGGCGGCCCGGGCCGCGGGCGTGGCCACGGGCTGCGTGGTGTGCAACGCCGGCTCGGCGGTGGCCGCAGCGGCGGAATTCCCGGTGGAAGTCGTGACCGGGCCGGAGTTCCTCACCGGCAGCACCCGCCTCAAGGCCGGCTCGGCTCAAAAAATGGTGCTCAACATGCTCACCACGGCCACCTTTGTCCGCCTGGGCTACGTGCAGGGCAACAAGATGGTGGACATGAAGCTCTCGAATGTGAAGCTGGTGGCGCGCGGCGAGCGAATGCTGATGGACGAGCTCGGCATTGGCCAAGCCGAAGCGGCTGATTTGCTGAAGCAGCACGGCAGCGTGCGCGCGGCCCTGGCGGCGCGGGCATAGCGCAAAGTTGCGCCTCTGCCTCACGGGCTTATTGTTTTTGGCGAACGATTCGAATGAAATGTCGTTTTTAAACGAGCCCCGGCCAAAGCGCGAGCACTACCCTTATGCACACCATCGAGCCCCACTACAACTGGATTGACCAGTACTCGGCTTCCGAAGACCCCCGCTCGCCGCTATTCGAGGCCGAGAACAGCCTGGAAGCCTACACCAACACCATTTACGGCTACTACATCCACCCGCAGTGGGACAGCCTGGGGTCGGAAACGCTGTTCCTGAAAATCCTGTTCGTGGACTACGACGACGGCATCGCCGTGCTCGAATTCATCGGCGAGTGGAACGACGCCATCGAGAACGACATCATGCACCTCAAGCGCAATGTCGTGGACGTGCTGGTACACGAGGGCGTGCGCAAGTTTATTCTGGTGGGCGAAAACGTGTTCAACTTTCACGGCTCCGACGATGACTACTACGAGGAGTGGTACGAGGACGCGGAAGACGGCTGGATTGCGGGCGTGAATTTCCAGGAGCACGTGCAGCGCGAGATGAAGCAGTACAACGTTGACAACTACGTGAACTTCGGCGGCCAGCTCGACGAGCTGCCCTGGCGCACCTACGAGCCCCGCCGCCTCTTCGAAATCGTGGACGGGCTGCTGAACCGCCGGTTGGGCCCGCCCGAAACCACGCCGTAGGCTGGGCCATTTAAACACAAAAAATTACACGCAAAAAAGCCGCCCCAATACCGGAGCGGCTTTTTTCATTACGCCAAGCGGCAAGAATTACTTCTTAACTTCTGCAGCGGGGGTTTCGGTAGCAGGCGCCATTTTGTCGGCACTTTCAGCCATCTTATCCGCCGTAGCATCGGCCGAGTCACGCACGGCATCAGCCTGGTTCTCCATGGCATCGGCTTTGGCTTCGCCGGAAGCCTCTACGCCGTCGGCGGCTTTCTCCATGTTCTCCTCTTTCTTGCTTTCGCAGGAGGTGAACGAAAACGAAGCGGCGGCCAGGGCGAGGAACAATACTTTTTTCATCTTGAAGTTGGTTAAGGTGGGGTGAAATTCGGTCAACCTTTGAATTTTCATCCGGGATGAATACTCAAATTCGGGGCTTTATACCCGAGTTTGAAGAAGGTAACCCGCCCGATTCGAATTAATTAAACCGAGGGCCGCCGCCAAGCCCTACTTCTTGCGGAACACGATGCCGATGGGCACACCCGTAAAGTCGAAATGCTCGCGCATCCGGTTTTCCAGGTAGCGCGTGTAGTTCTCCTGCACGTACTGCGGCAGGTTGCAGAAGAAGGCAAACACGGGGTTGTGGGTGGGCAGCTGGGTAGCGTACTTGATGCGTATCATCTTACCCTTGAGCGCCGGCGGGCCGTATTTCTCAATCTCCTTCAGCATCACGTCGTTGAGCTGCGAAGTCGGAATTTTGCGGCGCTTGTTGTGGTACACTTCAATGGCCGTCTCGATGGCCTTGTGCACCCGCTGCTTGTTGAGCACCGAGATGAAAATGACCGGGATATAGGCAATGGGCGCCAGCTTCTCCAGGATTTTGGCCTCGAACTCCTTGGCCGTGTTGGTCTGCTTGTCCGCCACCAGGTCCCACTTGTTCACCAGAATCACGATGCCCTTGCGGTTCTTGTCGGCCAGGGTGATGATGTTCACGTCCTGGGCCTCGATGCCACGGCTGGCGTCGAGCATCACGATGCATACGTCGCACTCCTCCAGGGCGCGCAGGCTGCGCATGTTGGCGTAGAACTCAATGTCCTCGCTCACCTTGGCCTTGCGCCGCAGCCCGGCCGTGTCGACCAGGATAAACTCGTTGCCGAAGGCGTTGTAGCGCGCCGAAATCGAGTCGCGGGTGGTGCCGGCAATGTCGGTCACGATGCTGCGGTCTTCGCCCAGCAGCAGGTTCACCAGGCTGGACTTGCCCACGTTGGGGCGGCCCACCACGGCAATGCGCGGGATTTCGGACTCGGGCTCTTCCACGCCGGGGTCGTCGAAATGGCTCACCACGGCGTCGAGTAGCTCGCCGGTGCCGTGCCCGTTGGCGCTGCTGATGGCGAAGATTTCGGCGTCGCCCAAGCCCAGCGAGTAGAACTCGCCCACGCCGTTGGCGCGCAGGTTGGTGTCGGCCTTGTTGGCCACCAGGTAGATGGGCTTTTTGCCCAGGTAGCGCCGCAGCACGTGCGCAAACTCCTCGTCCAAGCCGTGCACGCCGGCTTCGGCGTCCACCATGAAGAGCACCACGTCGGCCTCTTCGATGGCCAGCTTGACCTGCTTGTTGATTTCGCCCTCGAAAATGTCTTCCGAATTATGCACGTAGCCGCCGGTGTCGATGACGGTGAAGTTCTTCCCAATCCAGTCGCCGTAGCCGTAGTGGCGGTCGCGGGTCACGCCGCTCTCGTTGTCCATGATGGCCTTGCGCTGGCCCACGAGGCGGTTGAAGAGCGTGGATTTGCCCACGTTGGGCCGCCCCACGATGGCGATGGTGTTTTGACTTGACATATGAGGTGGCCCCAGCCGCCGACCCGACCTAGATTCGGCAGTGCCCGGGGTGTGTTAGTTGATGGATGGTCGGAATGTAGCAGCCTTGTGCTGAGTAAAACGCAGCCTTTGCTGCGTCAATCGTTGGGCAGCAGAACGACAATGACGCGGATGGTAGGCGCAGCGAAAGCTGCGCCCTACTGGTAGCCGAAGCGGCTCAGGGCTTTGGGGTCGGTGCGCCAGTTCTCGTTCACTTTCACGTGCAGCTCCAGGAACACCTTTTTCTGGAAGAACTTCTCCATTTCCTCGCGGGCCCAGGTGCCCACTTTCTTCAGCGCCTCGCCGCCCTGCCCGATGACGATGCCCTTCTGGCTGCTGCGCTCCACGTAAATGATGCCGCGGATGCGGATGATGGTTTCCTCCTCCTTAAATTCCTCGATGACGACCTCGCAGCTGTAGGGGATTTCCTTTTTGTATAGCTTGAAGATTTTCTCGCGCACCATCTCGGCGGCGAAAAACCGCTCAGGCTTATCGGTTAGCTCGTCTTTGGGGTAGTACTCGGGGTGAATGGGCAGGCGCTCCAGCACCAGGGCCAGCACGCTGTCGGTGCCGAAGGCGTTGAGGGCGGAGATGGGCAGGACTTCGGCGGCGTTGGGCAGCTGCTCGCGCCAGTAGGCCAGCTTGGCTTCCACCTCGGCCTGGTCGGCCTGGTCGATTTTGTTCACCAGCAGGATAATGGGCGTGTCCACCATCTTGCGCAGGCGCTCCACCACGGGCTCCTCGTCGTGCTTTTCGTAGATGTCCGTCACGAAGAGCACCACGTCGGCGTCTTCGAGCGACGAATACACAAAGCTCATCATGGCGTTGTGCAGCTCGTACTTGGGCTGGATGATGCCGGGCGTGTCGGAATAAATGAGCTGGAAATCGGCGCCGTTGAGGATGCCCAGGATGCGGTGCCGGGTGGTTTGGGCCTTGCTGGTGACAATGCTGAGCCGCTCGCCCACCAGCGCGTTCATGAGCGTGGACTTGCCCACGTTGGGCTTGCCGATGATGCTCACGAAGCCGGCGCGGTGGGGGTTGGGTTCGGGGTTCACGAGGGAGGTGTTTGATAATCAGGGCCGCAAAGGTACGGCTTTCCGGGGGCAAAAGCTACGCCGCTCCCCAAGTAGACCACGGGAAACGGGCGGGTTCTAGCCTCACGCCCTCTGCTTGCAATGGCGACCTGATGCGTACTGGCGCTCTGTTCCGGCTAATTTGTTTTCGCATTCCCCTGCTGAGCAAACCCAGGGCTGGGCCACGCGGTTTGGTAATTTCACTACGGCCAGCCATCAGCTTTTTTTACTGCTCGCGCTGACTTGCCTGGTCCCAGGCGGTTGCCCAGGCCCGCGGCCCCACTCAGATTATCCAACCCTTTCGGACCTTTGCGCCATGAATTCCCCCGTCCTTGATGCCGTCGCCGCCGAGGCACCCGTCCACGCTGCCGCCGCCCCGCCCAGCCGCCGCATCGGGGTGCTGCTCGTCAACCTGGGCACGCCCGACTCGCCCGGCACCAACGACGTGCGCCGCTACCTCAACGAATTCCTGACCGACGGCCGCGTGATTGACATTCCGGCCGCCGTGCGCTACCCCTTGTTTCAGGGCATCGTGGTGCCGCTGCGGGCGCCCAAGTCGGCCAAAATCTACAAGCAGCTCTGGACCGAGCGCGGCTCGCCGCTGCTCTTTCACGGGCTCGACTTGCAGGAAAAGGTGCAGGCTCAACTGGGGCCCGGGTACGTGGTGGCCTTCGGCATGCGCTACCAGAACCCCAGCATCGCCAAGGCGCTGGAAGAGCTGCGCGCGGCGGCCGTGGAGCGCATCATCGTGCTGCCGCTGTTTCCGCAGTACGCCTCGGCCAGCACGGGCTCGGTGCAGGAAAAGGTGATGGACATCGTGAAGGACTGGTGGATAGTGCCCAGCATCAACTTCATCAGTGCCTTTGGCTCCGACCCGGCCTTCATCGCCACCATCGTGGCCCTGGGCCAGCGGGAGCTCGACCGGCACCACTACGACCACATCGTGTTCAGCTACCACGGCATCCCGGAGCGGCACATCAAGAAGGGCGACCCCACCAGCTACTGCAAATTCGGGAGCTGCTGCGACTCGCTCACCGACGCGAACCGCTACTGCTACCGCGCCCAGTGCTTCGAAACCTCGCGCCTGGTGGCGGCGGGCCTGGGCCTCACGCCCGAGCAGTACACGGTGTCGTTCCAGAGCCGGCTGGGCCGCGACCCGTGGCTGAAACCCTACACCGACATCGCGCTGGTCGACTTCCCGGCCAAGGGCATCAAAAACGTGCTGGCCTTCAGCCCCGCCTTCACCGCCGACTGCCTGGAAACGACCATCGAAGTGGGCGACGAATTCAAGGAGCTATTCGAGGAAGCCGGCGGCGAGCACTGGCAACTGGTACCCTCGCTGAACTCCGAGCCGCAGTGGGTCGATGCCGTAACGGCCATGATACGGCGCCACTAGGGCTGGGGGGCGGTGCGCTTGCTGACCACGAAGTGTATGCCCACCTGCCCGATGAATTGTCTCATGTCGTCGATTCGGGCGGGGCTGCCCAAAAACCGCTGCGCCCCGAAGGTACCGGAGAGCGTTAGCCAACGCGACACCCGGTGGCCATATTGAAAAGTAGGCTGAATAAAGGCCGACCGACGGCCCGCATAGTCGGTCAGGTTCGCCGGCCCGCCCAGGGCCTCGGCGCGCCGCTCGGTGAACCGGTGGTAGTACGCCTGGCTCACTCGTAAACCGAATCCCCAGGTCTGAACGCCGTCCAGATACAGCACGGTGGGCTGCGCGTAAGCGTAAGTGTAGCGCACGCTGTATGTCGAAGTTGGAACGGGGTCCACACATTCGAAGCACTGGCCGTCGCCCGAGTTGCCGCCCCCGTAGGCCGCGCCCACGTGCCCCCCCAGCCGCCAGAACCCGTTGGGTGAATTATAGTAGTAGCCCAGCCCCAAGTCGGCTGAACGAAATTTATTATTCGCCCTCGAACGCCCGTGGGTGAGCAGCGCCGAATGCACCACCAGCTTGTCCGTGACCTGGTAGCCCACTTGCAGCTCGCTACCGTTGAAACCGGTGGAAACGCGGGCCTCGGCCTGGCCTTTCTCCCGAATCACCGGCAGGTACGCAATGTGGGGCACCAGCGTGGGGGCGCACCCAACCAGCAACGCAACCACGAAAGTGAGCAGTAGAGTTTTTATCATGAGGAGAAGAGCGACCTGAACGCTAAAACGTTGCACGGCCCGGCATTAGTACCGGCCCCGGTAGAAGGCGCCCGCGTCGTACGACTCCCCCTCGTAAAACCGGCCGGCTTCTGTATCAGGCACCACGCCCAGCGCCCGCAGCATGGCCACTTCGTAGGCCCGGGTAATCTGAATTTCGGTATAGAGCGGGTAGACCCGCATCGACTCGGCGTTGAGCGCGGGCACAAACACGTTGTCGTCTTCCGCATCGAGCGAAGCTGCGCCGATGGGCAACAGGATGTGGCTCCCAGCGTCGTCGAGGCGGAAGCCCGCGTCCAGCTCCACGTCGAGGTAGCGCACCTTCAGGGCCTCCAACTCAACTATCAGCTCGTGCACGGTGCCCAGGCTTTGGCCGTCGCCTCCGCGCACGGCCCAGCCGCGCACGTCAAGGTGGCCGTCGGCCACTTCAAAATCAGTAAGGTCGCGCAGGCGGCGCAGCACGGGGGTTTCCATAGGGGATTGTTGTTGGTTGTTGGTTGTTGGTTGTCCGTTGAGCATTGCAAAGAGAGCATTGCTTGGTTCAAGCTAACAACGAACAACTGCATTTACTGCGCAGGTTCGCTTAGGACGCGCACGGCGGCGGCGGCCTGGGTCAGGAACTGCTGGTTTTGCTGCTGCTCCGCTGCGGTGGCATTGCGGCCCGAGAGTTGGCCCGCCAGGCGCGTGAGGTCGGCCGCCGCGTCTTCCAGCGCCGGATACGCCTTCTGTTGCATGGCCCGGATGAGGCCGGCGGCGGCCACGAAGCCGGCCCGCAAGCTGGCGTTGGGCTCGCCGAGGCGGTTGGTGGCGCTGGTCAGGTTGTCGCGCTGCTCCATAATGGTGGGGTCGCGCAGGTCGTCGCGGTCCGTGAGCGCCACCAGAATACCGGTCAGCTTTTGCAGGCCGTTCACGGCGTAGCCCGGAGCGGCGGGGTCGCTGGCGGCCTGCGTGGCCAGGGTGGCGGGGCTGTAGTCTTCGGCGGCTTCGGGCGGGGCCGGGTCGGCGGCCGCCTCGGCCGGGGGCGGGGTGGCGCGGGCCTGCTCGGCGGCGCTGCCGGGGGCCACGGTGTCGGCGGGCGCGGCTTCCAGGCCGGTGGTGTCGGGCGGGGCGGGCGCGTCGGCGGGCGCGGGCCGCAGGAAAAAATACGCCGCCGCCGCCAGTGCTACGGCCGCCAGCACCACCAGAATCCAAGGACTGGGGGCCGTCTTTTTGCGTTGAATATTGATGTCAGCCATAAAGCGGTAAGTTGGTGCTTCGCCTTACGAAGCCCACCGAAAAGTAGCTACTCCCGGCCAATACCCCGGCGCGAAGCCGCTGCTCGCCATGATTCTCCCGCCGTCCGCTGTCGTTGGTAGTCTTGTCCAAGGACGGCAGCCGCGCCCCACTGTCAGCCGTGGCTGAGGAACTGTTTGCATTAGCCAAATTAGGGTAGCGACGCCTCTATTCATCCAGCTCGGAGCAATTTTACAACCAGTGCACTTGTCGTCCGGCTCTCGTCTCCGCGGGCTTCGCGCTTCAAGCGGGCCGGGGCCCGCCCCGCTGCCCGGAGCGAAGCCGTCTCGTGAAGTTGGTCCGTCCGCGCCAGGTACGTGGTTCATGAAACCGCTGTAATAAGTTAATTCAAACAGCTTTTGAGAGCGGGCGCCCGTAGCCGCTGCTCATCTATTAGCCGGTGCGTTCTTCACTCCTGTTCGGCGGCGCCCACCTTGGGGCGGCTTTTAACGCTGCGTGGGGAACGCGCAGCTGCGCCCATCTTTCTGGTGCCGCGGCTGGCATCCTCATCGTCACGGCGTGCTGGCTCCCTCGTGGCCCTGGCCCTGATACCAGCGGCGGCCCTTATCGGCGCCGCGCCGGGCTGGAACGGGCTCGAACGGCTGCTGGCCAACAGCGGCTTTGTGGTGGTGGCGGGCCTGGTTATTTTTGGGGTAAAACAGGCGTTCTTGCACCGCCGCAAGCCCTTGGTTTAACCACTTCAAGGCGCAACAATATTCCACCCAACCCAGCCCATGCCCCCCGACCACTACCTCGCCGATTTGCAAGCCCGGGGCCTGCTGCCGCCCGCCCAAGCGGCCGCCATTGCCGCGGCCGACCGGGCCCGGCCGTTTTCGCTGCACTACGAGCTGCGGGCGCTGCTGTACCTGGGCATCACGCTGCTGGCCGGCGGGCTGGGGGTGCTGGTGTACCAGCGTATTGACAGCATTGGGCACGAAGTCATCATCGGGGCCATTGCCGTGCTCATGGCGGCGTGCTTCGGCTACGCGGCGCGGCACCGGGCACCGTTCACCTGGGGCGAGGCCCCCAAAACCTCGGTCGGGGCCGACTACCTGCTGCTGCTCGGCTGCCTGCTGTTTGTGGTGCTGGAAGGCTACGCGCAGTACCAGTACGGCGTGTTTGGCACCCGCTACGGCTTGGCCACGGCCGTGCCGGCGCTGGTGTTTGTGCCGCTGGCCTACGGCTTCGACCACCGCGGCGTGTTGGCCATGGGCCTCACGGCGCTGGCCTCGTGGGTGGGCCTCACGGTGGCCCCGCTGTCGGTGCTGTCGGCCAATGACTTCTGGAACGAGAGCATCCGCGGGGCCGCCCTGGGGCTGGGCCTGGTGCTCATGGCCGCCGGGTTTTATTCGGAACACCGCGGCCGCAAGGCGCATTTTGCGTTTACGTATTTGCTGCTGGGCAGCAACCTGGCCCTGGCGGCGTTGGCCACGTCGCTGGTGCGCTCAACTTTCAACCAACAGCCGGCTGTGGGCATCAGCAGTACGCTATTGATGCTGGCCTTGTGCGCGGGCCTGTTCTGGTACGCGCGGCGTACGCTCTCGTACTGGTTTTTGGTACTAGCCGCGGGCTACGCCTACTTCGCGGTCTGCTACGTCTTGGTTCAGTTGATTATCGTGCTGCCCGATGCCTTGATTCTGACGGTGTCGACGGTGTTATTTCCGCTTTCGGCTTTGTGCGTGGTACTGTTCTTCGTCAACCTGAAAAAGATTCTCCACGGGTCGGACGACGCGCCCCAGGCCACCACTCCCATCTCCTAAATTTTGATACCGCAAGCTTACCCTCCAGAATGGGCGTTTCGCCTGGCCTTGCGAACCCGGGCCGCGCGCTGGCAACGACAGCAGCAACTGAGTTCCGCGCAATTAGCCAGCGTTGAAGCCGCGTATCCGCCGGACTACTACCGACCGGTCTGGCCGGTGCGCGTGGCGCTGTTTCTGTTCGCTTGGCTCGGACTGCTGATGACCGGTGGGTTGTCGTTTTTAATTGTGGGTGAGTCACCTATTGCGGCGGGCCTGATTTCCTGTGCGGCCTGCTTCGGAGTGCTGGAGCTATTGATTCGGGAGCGGCGCTTTTACCACGCCGGGGCCGACAACGCGCTGCTGTACGCGGGCCTGGGCACGGCGACAGGGTTGATTTTTTATGTTTCTTCCGAATATATCTGGCCGGTGAGCCTGGCCCGCTACACCCTCGGCAGCCCGCAGCTGGTGCCGACCTTGCTACTCACACTTGCGCTGCTGTTTGCGGCGGCGCGGCGCTACGCCGACGCACTGGTAACCGCCGCCGCCTTTCTCACCGCGCTGCTAATCGTTGCCATCGCTGGTTTACAGACGGCCGTCGGGCAAGCGCTGCTCCCGTTCCTAATAATGGCTGCGGCGGGTGGCACGCTGGCCCTGCACCGCACCCTGCTTCGCCGCCTGGCGGGCACCTGGCTAGCCGATTACTACGCGCTGTGCCTCCTCACGCTGAAAGTGCTGGCGCTGGTGGTGCTGTACCTCGGCGGCAACTACCTGGCGGTGCGCGAGGGCAACGCGGCGCTGCACGACTTACTGGTTTCTGAGCAGGTGCCGTTTGCACCGCTGTTTTACGCCTTCACCGCGGGCATTCCGCTTTTATACATCGGGCTGGGGCTGCGCCGGGCCGACCGCCCCACGCTGCTGGTGGGCCTGCTGGCGCTGGCGTTTTCGCTGTTTACGCTGCGGTACTACCGCGCCCTGCTGCCGCCCGAAGTAGCGGCCGTAGCCGCCGGAGCCCTGCTCATGCTGGCGGCCGGGGTACTGCTCCGGCGGCTGCGCCCGGCCCGCTTCGGCCTCACGTCCTTGCCCGACGACGAGCCCCGCTTTTTCGACCTCGAAAACCTGGTCCAGGCCCAAACCGCCCACGCCCCCGGCGCCCCCGCCAGCGGCTTCGAGTTCGGCGGCGGAGAATCCGGCGGAGGCGGCGCCACCGGGAAATTCTAAAAATTGCTGGTTGCTGGTTGAAATAAAAAACTAGTAACGAGCGACCAGCAATTTTACGCCACCGTCACCGGCCGGTACAGCTTGGCCAGAGCCTCCACGGCATAGTCCACTTCGGCGGCGGTGTTCATCTTGCTCATCGAGAAGCGCACCGTGGCCCGGTCGGGGTCGGCGCCCAGGGCTTCCAGCACGTGCGAGCCCGCCTGCGCCCCGCTGGTGCAGGCCGAGCCACCCGAGGCCGCCACTTTGCTGATGTCGAGGTTGAAGAGTAGCATTTCGCTGATGGCCGACGGGGGCAGGCTCACGCTCAGCACCGTGTACAGGCTCTGGTCGGCCACGGCCGAACAGCCGTTGAACTGCACGTCCTCAACTGTGGCCCGCAGCCGGTCAATAAACCGGTTTTTGAGCCCCTGCACGTGCGTTTGGTGCGCGGCCAGGTCCCGAACGGCTATTTCCAGGGCCTTGGCCAGCCCCACAATGCCGTACACATTTTCGGTACCGGAGCGCACGTTGCGCTCCTGCGCGCCACCGTGAATGAGCGGGCTCACCTGCACGCCGCTGCGGGTGTAGAGGAAACCCACGCCCTTGGGCCCGTGAAATTTGTGGGCCGCCCCCACCAAAAAATGGTTTTGCAGCCGCTGCACGTCGTGCCGGTAGTGGCCCATGGTCTGCACCGTGTCGGAGTGAAACACGGCGTCGTGCCGGGCACAAATTCTCCCAATGGCCTCGATGTCGTTCAGGTTTCCGATTTCGTTGTTGGCGTGCATCAGGCTCACGAAGGTGCGGGGCTGCGCCGCCAGCAGCTCCGCCAGGTGGGCCAGGTCGAAGGTCCCTTGGGCGTCGTGCCGCAGGTAGTGCAGCTCAATTTCACCGGCCTTGGCCATGACCTGCAGCGGGTGCAGCACCGCGTGGTGCTCCAGCCGCGAGGTGATGGCGTGCCGCAGGCCCAAGGTGCGAATGCTCCCAAACGCGGCGTAGTTGTTGGCCTCCGTGCCGCCGCTGGTGAAGGAGATTTCGGCCGGCGCGGCGTTGAGCAGGTGCGCCACCGTCTTGCGGGCGTTTTCGATGGCAGCCCGCACCTGCCGGCCCGGCCCGTGCAGGCTGCTCGGGTTGCCGTAGTGCTGGCTCAGAAAGGGCAGCATGGCTTCCAGTACCTCCGGGTCGAGGGGCGTGGTGGCGGCGTTGTCGAAGTAAGCGTGCATTTTCTTAGTTGTCAGTTGCTCGTTGTCAGTTGCCAGGCCAGTTGCCGCCCACGCAACGGCCTGGCAACAGACAACGTGCAACTGACAACAAAATACTATGC
>NZ_JANNOD010000038.1:0-14453 GCF_031398885.1 Hymenobacter sp. | reverse complement strand
AAAAAAAAAAAACTTTTATTTTTTTTGGGGGTGTTTTTAACTCACTCTTTAAAATTAATTTTGGCTTCCCTTTCTCCTAAAACAACGCCCAGAATAACTCCTTTGCTTTCGCCGAAAATCCAGCGGCAAGGTAAAAAAGCGGCCGTTGTAGGTGACTTATCCACTTATCCACAGCTAAATACACCTGAAATGTGGATAAGCCCGCGCTATTTGGGCCATTGCACTTCCATCTCGTCGTTGATGTAAACGCCAAAATTGACGAATTGCAGCTCGCCTTCTTCAAAGTACAAGTCTATCATTGACTTCTCGTAGGAGAGGCGCACCGCGCCTTCTTCCATGGTTTCCAACTCGGGGTCGGGCAGGTTCTGGCGTTGCATCAGGGCGCGGACCTGGTCCATGCTCAGGCCGAAGATGGCCTCGCCGAAGAGGCGCATGTTGGGGTTGTCGGTTTCGATGCAGCTCAGGCGGAAGTCGTCTTCGCGGTCGAAGTAGAGCGAGAGCAGGTAGTCGTCCTCGTGGTAATTCCAGGCCTGGTGCTCGAAGTCGTCGTCGTCGTCGGATTCCTCGATTTCTTCGGGCTCACCCACCAAGGTCCGAACCTCGTCCATGGTGGCCCCGAAGCGCAACGGGCCCATGCCAGTGCCCAGAATAATTTCGTTTTCCTCGATGCTGGAGGGTTGGGTGGTGCTCATTGGGGTTGGAATAAAGGGAACGGCAAAGGTAAGTGGGCGGGCTAGTTGTCAGTTGGTCGTTGTCAGTTGTCAGGCTTGTAGTGCCCCGTGACGCCGCCAGAACGGCCCGGCACCTGACAACGACCAACTGACAACCAGCTCTATTTCCCGTACTGCTCAATGAATGCCGCTTTCTGCCGCAGGTACTCGGGGTGGACCTTGGCCTCGTCCCACTTGCGCTTGAAGATGGCGGCGGCTTCCACCTTGTCCGGGTCGGGGTGGTTGGTGCGCGGGAGTTCGGCCCGGCCGTGGGCGCCGCTCTGGCCCTTTTTGTCGTCGGGCACGGGGCCGGCGTATTTTTTGCCGCCGCGGTGGTTGGCGTAGCGCCGGGCCCGGGTGAAGCCCATTTGGATAAACTTCCGGGCCATGTCGGCCCCCACAAAATCATGGGCCTTCAAATACGCCTCGAACAGGCCGTAAATCGTTTCCGACGACTCGGTGGCCGCCGCCGCATCCCGGAAGCGCCAGTGGGGCAGGATTTCGCCCTTGTAGGGCTGCACCAGCAGCACGCCCTGTTCCCCCCGCCCCACGCGATAAAGCTCGGGGTGCTGGCGAAAATCGACGGCGTGAAAATCGAGGGTGTAGTCGAACGGCACAGCGGTGGGGCTGGGGTTTCTTTTCTGGTTGCTTGTTTCTGGCTAACCCGACAAAGTTGTGCTAACGAAAACCGGAAACGGGCGATTAGAAATGAGAAACCTTTTTCGGGTTTTCCCCAACCTTAATTTTTTGTTAAATATTTTTTCTAAAAACTCTTCTTTATTCCCACTCATTAGGTCGGTTGATAAGTGGATAAGACCGGAAGGTTATCCCCAGGGTGGAAAACGTGGGGGTAAGCGAGGTTTTATCCACTCGCTATCCACCGGCTTTGTGGAAAATAAACTACTGTTTAGCAATAGCTTAACTTGTTTTTCAACATTGCTTAGCCCTTTCCACATTTTCATTATCCCCCGGCAAAAGGGAGTGTGGGAAGGTCGGCTGGCGTGGAGAAGTTATCCACGGGTATCCCCGCTCGTTGCACCCTGTGTAATGGTCAGGACTACCAAAAAAACTTCTGCCCCACTTATCCCCGCACGGAACGCATGTTTCCCCCAGGTTATCCCCGAAATCGTCCATCGTGCGTAACCGGTGTGGAAAAGTTGGTGGAAAAGCGGTGGATTAGAACCAAAAATGCCGGTCAGTAACTGGATTTACGGATAAGTTATCCACGAAACCGGGCGCGCTGAGAAGGGAACCAGCTTCTTTACGCCCTCATTTTGCTTCAAGCACGTCAGGCGCTTCACCCGCGCCGCATCATGTTGAGCACAGCCTGGTAACTAGACGCTCCTGCCTGCGCAGTTGCCGGGCCGAATAGCGCAAAATGAATGAAATGCTGCGCGGGCTTAGCATTGGGAGATGGCGTTTGGCGTCTACGAAACGCAGCATTGTCCCTAAGACGCCCGCTGCTGTGAGTTGTTCGCGCCAGTAAACCCGTCGCTGGTCACCCAAGTGGCGCGGTCATTCTTTTCTCACTTAAAACTTGAGCGCGAGCTCAATGTCGAAGCCTGCCCGAATTTGCTGGGGCCGGGGGTCAAGAAACACGGGCTCGGCGGGAAGCAGCAGGTTGGGGTCGCCGTTGCGCCAGCGGCCGTCGCCATTGGCATCAATCAGCACGCGCAGGCGGTAGGTGCCGGGAGGCATATCGGCAAACAAGTAAGTGCCTTTGGGCGAGGCCAGGCTGGCGACGACTTGCAGCTTATCGTCGAGCAGCTGCAGCTCGAAGCTTTTTTCCTTGGTGGCGATAGTGCCCGAGAGGCTGGTGGATACGTCCTGCTCGCTGATGCTGAGGCGCAACGGGCGCAGGCGCAGCTCTTGGCCCGTGATGGCGGTGATGGCCGTGCTGTCGAGCACGACGTCGAGCCGGGTTTTGGCCTTGGAATTGAACCGAACGGTGAGCGCAGTGCGGTCGGCGTTGAGGGTGCCGTCGGCGGGCAGACGCAGGGGGCGGCGCTTGACGGAGTCTTCCACGAGGGTGCCAAAGGGCTTGCCGGCCGCCATGCGCACCGGCACGGCAAACTGAAACCTGACCTGGCCTTCGCGGTACACGGCGCGCGGGCTGCCTTCAACGGAATAGAGGGGCGGGCCGGTGGCTTTTTTGGCGGTGGCGGGCGGCACCGGGAAGCGCACCTGCAGCGTGTCGCGGCCGGTATTGCCGGTGCTGTCGGCCGTGGTGAGCAGGTAGCGACCGTCGGTCACTTCCGGGGTTTTGAAGAGGATGACCGTGCGGCCGCGGTCGGTGACCTGCAGGGCTTCGGCCACGGCGGCGGGCGCCTGGGCCGTACCGATGGGGGCCAGCACGGCGGAGCGCAGGCCTTCGTTGAAGCTCAGGCGCAGCTGCGTGGGGCTGGGCGCGCGGGTCGTGAGCAGGGGCGGGCGCCGGTCGGGCTGGGTGAGCACCAGGGCCACGGCCTCGCCGGTGGCGCCGGCAATGGTGATGGGCGCCGGCAAATAGGCAATTTTCTCGCCGTCGTCGAAGCGGCCGTTGGTGTTCTTGTCGGCCACGGCGTAGATTTTATACGGCCCGGCTTTCAGAAAATTCAGGCTGAATTTGCCTTCCTTATCGGTGAGGACGGTGTAGTACGGGCGGCCGCGGCGCACGCCGGCGGTGTCGGCTTCGCGGTACAGGCCGATGCTGGCCTCGGCAACGGGCTTGGCCGAGAGCACGTCGGTGACCACGCCGCGCACCTTGCCCGAGTCAAGCTCCGGGCCGGTGCTGAAGCTGAGGGAAGCGTTTTTGGCCGGCAGGGCTTCGGTGATGTCCACCACGCCTTCGCGGAAGTTGAAGCTATAGGTGGTGTTTTCGTCCAGCGGCTTGTCGAAGAGCAGGGTGATGGAGTTGCGGTCTTCGCGCAGCTTGTAGGGATTGTCGACGGGCAGCTGGGGGGTGATGAGCAGGTTTTTACTCAGGTCCTTGGTCACGACGGGCTCCGAAAACACGAGCCGCACGAGCTGCTGCTTCACGTTGCGGGCGGCGCTGTCGGGCGAGCTGCTGACGCGGTGCGGGGGCGTGCGGTCGCGCGGGCCGCCCAGGGGCGGGGCCACGGCGGCGCAGCTTTCAAGCAGGGCAACCAGGGCCAGCACAGCCAGCAGTTCAGCGCGAACGGACATTATACAACAGCAACGTGGTGAGGGTAAGCACGGCAATGGCTGCCCCGATGCGCCACGCCGAGCGGCGCGTCACGGCATCGGTCGGCTCGGCCGTAACGACGGAAACCCGCCGGGCGGTATCGGCCACAAAGGTGGGCGGCGGGGATTTCACCGAATCGGGGCGGGGGGAAACGGCCGGGGCGGCGGGCAGGGCCGGCGCCGTTTGGGCCGGGGCCAGCCCGGGAACCAGCCCCGCGGCCAGCCCGAGCAGAAGCGTACGCGCCGCCCGCCGCATCAGGCCGCCGGGGTGCGCCGCCCGGCCACGTACAGCAGGCTCGAATACTGCCCCTCGTGCTGCTCGGCGTAGTGGTTGGACTTGTAGCCGGCCTTGAGCACGGTGAGCAGGCCGCCGGCGCGCTCGGCCTTGTGCTTCTCGCTGAGCATGCTCACGTAGTAGGCATCAAGGGGCATGGGCAGGGTTTGGCGGATGGTCAGCTTGTGCTTTTTGAGCAGCTGGGCCATGGTTTTGGGGGCAAAATGGTAGAGGTGGCGGGGCACGTCGTAGGCCGCCCACAGCTCGCGGTAGTGTTGGGCGTCGAGGCTTTCCACGTTGGGCACGGCAATCAGCAGCACGCCGTCGGGCTTGAGCAAGGCGGTGAGCTGGGCCAGCGTCTCGTTGAGCAGGTGCACGTGTTCGAGCACGTGCCAGAGCGTGATGGCGTCGAAGCTGCCGGGGGCAAAGGAGGCGAGGCTCTCCTGGCCCACGGGCTGGCCCAGCCGGCTGCTGGCTTCCTCCCGGGCGCGGGCGCTGGGCTCCAGGCCCGCCACCTGCCAATTGGCCGCCTGGGCCGCCGCCAGAAAGTGGCCCGTGCCGCAGCCGTAGTCCAGCAACTGGCCGCAGCGCGGCGCTAGCTTATTGAGCAGGCTCACCTTGCGCCGCACGGTAAAGAACCGCGCCACTTTGTACGCCTGGTTGACGAGTCCGGCCGCGCCGCTGTTGTGCGACACGTAGTCGTCCGACTCGTAGTAGCGGCCAATTTCGGCCGGGCCGGGCCGGGGGTTGGTGAACTGAAACGCGCAGTTCGCGCACTGCACGATGGCGAAGCTTTCGTGGCTCACCGTCCGGTCTTCCACCACCAGCTTGTTGCGAAACTCAGCTTTGCAGCACACCGGGCAGCTCTCTAATCGTTCGTAGGACACGGATACGGGTAATTGGGTAGAGGCCGGTGGAAAGGCGGCCCAGCTAATTTCATAGCCCGGCAAAGTTCGCAAGATTTTGGCAGGAACGAAGTCGGGCCATTGTCGATGCTATCGGACTTCCATACGAGCGGCCTCGGTTGGGCCCGGGTCGCCCATGGACCCCACCATAACGATACTAGTGGCTATCCACAAAACCAGACTTGCGCCCAAGCCCAATCCGCATATTAGCAGCCATCCCAAGGCTGGCCTCCAAAGCTTACGCACCAAGTTGCGGAGCGTCATAAATAAGCCTACAATAAACCCGAGCAGCAACCCCAGTGCGGAAAACTGCCAAACGAGGAGTACTTTATCGAAGTACTCTGCGCTATCGCACAGTTTGGGATACAGCAGCAAGAACAGCAGCAAACCACCTAGTCCAGCTCCGGTGGCTAGCTCCAACAGCAAAAAGTAGCGTTTGCGCAGTACCATACCAACTATCCTCTACCGCCCCAGGTAGACCATCAGCACCGATACATCGGCGGGCGAGATGCCGCTGATGCGCGAGGCCTGGCCAATGGTTTCGGGCTGAATCTTGAGCAGCTTTTCGCGGGCCTCGTGGCTGAGGGCGGGCATGGCCCGGTAGTCGAGCCGGCCCTGAATCACGAAGTTTTCCAGCTCCTGCTGGCGGGCGGCCTGCTGGTGCTCCTTGGCCAGGTAGGTTTCGTACTTCACGTTGATAATGGCCTGCTCCAACGCCTCGGCATCGTACGCGGCCAGGGCGGCATCCAGCGCGGGCAGGGCGCGGCGAAGGTCGGCCAGCTCCACGTTGGGCCGGCGCAGCAGATTCACGGCGCGGGTTTTTTCGTGTATTTCGGCCGAGCCCAGCGCCGTCAGCAGCGGGTTGATGTCAGCGGGCTCGATGGCAAATTTCTGGAGCAGCTCGGCCGCTTCGGCGGTTTGGGCTTCCTTCATCCGCACCCGCGCCAGCCGTTCGTCCGAGGCCAGGCCCAGCTCGTGGCCCAGCGGCGTAAGGCGCAGGTCGGCGTTGTCCTGCCGGAGCAAGATGCGGTGCTCGGCGCGGCTCGTGAACATGCGGTAGGGCTCGTCGGTCCCCTTGTTCACCAGGTCGTCGATGAGCACGCCGATGTAGGCTTCGCTCCTTTTTAGCACGAACGGTGCCTGGCCGTGCACCTTGCGGTGGGCGTTGATGCCGGCCATCAGGCCCTGGCAGGCCGCTTCCTCGTACCCCGTGGTGCCGTTAATCTGGCCCGCGAAATACAGGTTCTGCACGCGCTTGGTTTCCAGGGTCAGGCTCAACTGGGTCGGCGGGAAGAAGTCGTACTCGATGGCGTAGCCGGGCCGGAACATCTTGGCCCGCTCAAAGCCCGCGATTTCGCGCAGGGCGCGGTACTGCACGTCCTCGGGCAGGCTGCTGCTGAAGCCGTTCACGTAGCATTCCACCGTGCTCCAGCCCTCGGGTTCCACGAAAATCTGGTGGCGGTCCTTGTCGGCGAAGCGGTTGATTTTGTCCTCCACGCTGGGGCAGTAGCGCGGCCCCAGGCCCTTGATGCGGCCCTGGAACATGGGCGACTTCTCGAAACCCTCGCGCAGGATGTCGTGCACCCGCTCGTTGGTATAGGTGATGTAGCAGGGCCGCTGCCGGGTCAGGCGGGGCGTGTCGAGGTAGGAGAATTTGCCCGGTTCGGCGTCGCCGCCTTGCTCCTCCATTTTGGCGTAGTCGAGGCTGCGGCCGTCCACGCGGGGCGGGGTGCCGGTTTTCATGCGCCCGGCTTCGAAACCCAGCTCCCGCAGCTGCTCGGTGAGGCCGCGGCTGCCCTTCTCGGCCGCCCGGCCGCCGCCGAAGTTCTTCTCGCCGATGTGGATGAGGCCGTTGAGGAAGGTGCCGTTAGTGAGCACCACCGACTGGCCGCGGAATTCCACGCCCAGGGCCGTGGTCACGCCCACCACGGCGCCGTTCTCCACTACAATCCCGGTCACGGCTTCCTGCCAGAAGTCCACGTTGGCAATGCCTTCCAGGGTCAGGCGCCAGGCTTCGGCGAAGCGCATCCGGTCGCTCTGCGCGCGCGGGCTCCACATGGCGGGGCCTTTGGAGCGGTTCAGCATCCGAAACTGAATCATGGTCTGGTCGGTGATGAGGCCCGACTGGCCGCCCAAGGCGTCGATTTCGCGCACAATCTGGCCCTTGGCCACGCCGCCCATGGCCGGGTTGCACGACATCTGGGCGATGGTGTTCATGTTCATCGTCACCAGCAGCACTTTCGAACCCAGGTTGGCGGCGGCGGCGGCGGCCTCGCAGCCAGCGTGGCCCGCGCCCACTACAATCACGTCGTATTCTTCTTGCTGAAACATTGGGAGCGCGAAGTCTCGCGAAGTTTTAAAAAAAAGTCCCGCCAAGGTGGCCTACGAAGTAACCAAGCTTTGTAAAACTTGATTTCAATTTTGCACGGCTCAGCGCAAAATGAGCCCGCTCGGGGGATAACTGCCTGCAAAATTACGAAATCAAAAATCCGCAGGCAGTTTCACGTGAAACGACTTGCGGGAGCAAAAATTCGGGTTAAGCACGACACGGTGCGCTAGTCATTACTTTGGCTGCCTGTCGTGCTGAGCGCAGCGCACTATTCTGCCAGGAATCCGTTGGCGAGAAGGTGCTTCGCTGCGCTCAGCATAAGAGACGGTTTATCCGGCCATTCCCCTCAAGTCTTCCGGCAGCCAGTCGGCCAGCAGCTCGGCCGATTGGGCGGCCACGGTGTCCCAGGAGAAGGGCTGCCACTGACCGGTGACGTTGTCAAAAACTTCGGTGGCCGCCGGACAGGCAAATAGCTTGTAATCGAATTTGGGGTAGCCGTGCACCACGTAGCCGGAATAATAGTAGTCGAGCTGCAGGCGGCGGGCGTGGTCGGTTTTCAGCAGCAGCAGGTATTTGCCGAGGCTGTGCCGGCGATACGCGGGGTCGTAGAAGTTCAGGATGCCGGCCAAGCTGCGGTCGCCCCGGTCGAAAATGCCGGCCGCCACCAGCCGGTCGCCATCGCGCAACTCGATGACGTGCGTATCGAACACGGTGTGCGCTGCGTCGCCCGTGAGCACCTCCTCTATGGTAGGCGCCGCGTCGAAGGTGATGGCCGCCCGGTAGCGGGCGTATAGTTCTTCGTGCTCCGAAGTGAGGCGAAGCGGCCGCACGCGGGTGGCAAACCGCGCATTGCGGCGCAGCAGCCGGCGCTGCTCCGGGCCCCAGTCCACGCGGGGCAGCGCCAAGCGGAGCCAGTGCGCGGTGTAAAGGCGGCCATCAAAGGGCACGAACTGGCAGGTGAAAAGGTCCTGCTGCATCCGGTAATAGCCCTGGGCCAGGTAAAAATCCAGCGCCTTGCCCCGAATGACGGGCAGCGCAGAAGAAGCGGACATAGAACCTGGGCGGACGAGAAAGTATAGCAGCTGTTCGGGCTGATTAGAGCAAGGCAGAGACGCCTACTGGCGTCTCGCCGTGGGATTACCAAAACCGCGCAGTCATAACAATATCAGCAGCCGAAGGTCAGCCGAGCTAACGACGAGGCAGCTGTACATGCCAAACGCCCGCTGCGAGCGGGCGTCGGGTGGTTGCTGGCACAGCAAAAGCCGGGTTAAAAAGTCCGCAGCGACAGGCAGTGGTCCTCCTTGGCGCGCATGGCCGTCTGGCTGAGCAGGTCTTTGTCGTGGTAGCCGAGCAGGTGCAGCACGCCGTGAATCATGACGCGGTGCAACTCATCGCAGAAGGGAATGTTCAGCTCCTGGGCGTTTTCGCGCACCCGCTCCACGCTGATGAAAATATCACCTTCCAGCAGGTCGGCGTCGTCGGAATTGTCGAAGGTGATGATGTCGGTGAGGGTGTCGTGGTCGAGGTATTCGACGTTGAGCTGGTGCAGGTACTCGTCGGAGCAGAAGATGTAGGTGAGCTGCACGATGCGGTGCTCGTGCACGGCCGCGATGCGCTCAATCCACTCAATCAGGCTTTCGGCGTCGGAGAGTTCAAATTCGGGCAGGTCCTCCACCATGAATTCGATGCCGGGGGCCTCGTGGTGCAGCTCGCCGGGCGGGGCTTCGTGGTGGGGCGGGCCCACCGGCGGGGTGCTCATCATGGCGGGCTAAGCGGCGGCGTGGTCGGCGGTGGGGGTTTCGTCGGCGGGTGTGGGCGTGAGCTGGAAGGTGAGCTGCACGCGGCGGCCTTCCTTGCTAAACTCTACTTCGTCGGCCAGGTGGCGGATGAGGAAGATGCCGCGCCCGCCGGGGTTCTCCAGGTTTTCGGGCGCCGTGGGGTCGTCCAGGTTGTCGTAGTTGAAGCCGGCGCCCTCGTCCTCAATCTCAAATTTGAGCTGCTGGGGCTCCACGTACAGCGACAGGTACACGTTCTTGTCCTTGTCAAACTTGTTGCCGTGGCGGATGGCATTGTTCACCGCTTCGGTCACGGCCACCATGATGTTGCCGTAGATATCGTCCTCAATCTGAAAGGTATCCTTGGAGTTATCGATAAAACTCTCCACCACGCGGATGTTTTCAACGAGCGACGGAATCTGAATTTTTACCTGCTTCATAAGGCGGTTTGGTGGGGCGGACAGCGGCGGGCTACGGGCGGCAAAAATAGTCTTTCAACGGCAAAGCGCCACTAGAAATTGTGCCCTCAGACGCGGCACGGTACCGGCAGAACACTAATTAATTAACGAAACGCGGGCCGCCCTGGATGAGGTGTCCTATTTGATTTTCTGAAAATACTCCCCCACCTCGCGCTGGTAGTACGGGGTAAGGCTTGGCGGAGTACTACGTAGCAATTCGGTCTGGCGTTCTTTGCTGGCCTTGTATTTGTCGAAGGCCGGCGGGAAGCCCGGGGGCTTCACCTGGGCCGTCTGGGCTTCGCGCTTGGTGTCCTGGTCGCGCTCGCGGGCCGATTTTTCCACTTCCAGCAGGCGGGTCAGGATTTGCTGCTGGCGCAGAAGGGTCTGCTCGGTGAGGCGCTTGTTCACCAGGTCGGTTTCGGTTTGCTCCATCATTTTCTTGAGGTCGCCGGTGCCCCCGCCCTGTTCGTCTTTGCCGTCCTTCCCACCGGCGGCGCCCTCTTTGCCTTCCGGTTTGCCCTCTTTGCCGTCCTTGCCCTGGCCGGCGGGGCCGCCGGGCTTGCCGCCGCCCTGCTGCATTTTGTCGAGCTGCTGCATGGCCTGGCGCAGCATCTGCTGCTGGCCGGCCAGCTTGGCCAGTTCCTGCGACATTTCGCGGCCGCTCTTGCCGCTCTGCGAGAGCTTCTGAATCTGCTCGTTGAGCTGCTGCTGCATCTGGCCCATGTTGCCGGGGCCGGGCTTGCCGCCCGGGCCCTGCCCTTTGCTTTTGCCCTTTTTCTTGCCGGGCTTGCCCTGGCCGTCCTTGGGCTGGCCTTTGCCGGCCTGGGCCTCCTGCTGCATCTGGTCGAGGGAGCTTTGCAGCATCAGGGCCAGGTTGTTCATGCTGGTCATGGCCTGCTGCTCGGTGGCGGTGGCCCGGCCCAGGTCGCGCTGCTGGATGTGGGTGAGGCTCTCGTCCATGCGCCCGTTCATCTCGCCCACTTCGCGGGTCACGAAGCTCTGAATCTTGGGCTCTTTTTTGGCCAGCGCGTACAGTGAATCCTGGATAATCTTGGCGTCGTCGCGCAGCTTGCGTTGGGTTTGGCCCAGCTGCACGAAGCGCGGGTCGCTCTGGTCCACCTTGCGGAATTCCTTCATCAGGCCCTCCTGGTCGAAGCTCAGGGTGAGCAGGTTTTCGAGGATGTCGCGCAGGTCGTCGATGTTCTCCTGGGCCTGGTCGCTCTCCTCCTCGCTCATCTGGTCGCGCATCTTTTTAGCCATCTGCTTCATGCGCGAAGCGGCGCTTTTTTGCTTGGCGGCGGCCTTCTTGTTCTGGTTTTTGCCGAGCTGCTGCTGGCTTTCCTGCAAGTCCTGGTCGGTTTGCTCCTGGTCGGGCTTCTGCTCGTCCAGGCCGTTCTGGTCGCCCAGCTCCTTGTCCATCTGCTTGAGGTCCTGCAGCTCTTTCTTCAGGTCCTCAAATTCCTTTTGGTTGTCGGCCTGCTCCTGCTTCAGCTGCTCCTGCTTGACTTTCTGGTCCACTTTCTGGTCCTGGTTCGAGGCCTTGTTGTCGGGGTTTTCCTTGTCGTTCTGCTCGGTTTTCTCGGCCAGTTTTTCTTCGTCCTTGGCCAGCTCGTCGAGTTTGTTGGCGGTTTCCTCCACCTTCTGCTCCAGCTGCATCTGCTTGAACACCTCCAGGGCGCGGTCCAGCTCTTTTTGCAAGGTGTCTTCCTTGTTTTCCAGCTGCTGGAGCAGCTTTTGCATCTCGGCGTCGGGCTGCTTCTGCTGTTCGAGCAGCTTCTGCAGCTTGTCGTAGAGCTTCTTGGTTTCGGGGTCGAGCAGGTCGGCCATCAGCTTTTTCAGCTCCTCGGCTTTCTTGGCCAGCTCCTCGCTTTTGGGGCTGGCCTGGTCCTGCTTCTGCTGCAGCTGCTCGAACAGCTTCTGCATCTGCTCCAGCTGCTGGGTCATCTGGTTCTTCTGGTCCAGCATGTTCTCCAGCTGCTTGCGGTCCTGGAAGCTCAGGTCGCGCTTGGTCTTGAGCTTGTCCTGGGCCTTGGCCAGCTCGCGCTCCAGCTTCTCGCTCTGCTTGGCGGCCTGGCTCATCTGGCTGGCCACCGACTGGGCCTGCGCGTTCAGCTCCTGGCGCATCTCGCGCTGGCCGGGCAGGCGGAACTCGGCCGGCCGGGTGCGGGCGGCTTTGGGGCCGTGCACGCCGTCGTTGTCCCAGGCCTCCACGTAGTATTCGAGGCGGTCGCCGGGCTGCAGGTTCAGCGGGTTCAGGTTCCAGGTATAGGCGTAGGTGCCGGCGCTTTCGCGGGGCAAAGCCAGGGGTTTCTGGTTCCGGGTTCCTGATTTCTGGTTGGCCCGCTTCAAATCGTAGTGCAGCACCAGGCGGGTCAGGCCGTAGTCGTCGCGCGCGGTGCCGCCCAGCGCCAGGTAGCGCCGCGTCACCGTGTCCGGGAAGGCCTCCAGCGTGAGCGTGGGCACCAAGTCCGGCACGGCCGTGAGCTGGTAAGAAATGGGGTCGCGGTTGAGGCTGGCCGGGTTTTTCAGACGCAGCAGGTAGGGCTGCGAGCGCAGCACCCGCCGCGTGGCCACGAAGGTGCCATTGCCGGCATCCGCGCCACTGGCCGTCAGGGTTTCGTCCGGGTTCTGGAACACCAGCGCCAGTTCGTCGGTGGCGGCCGTGGCAAATTCCCAGCGCACCGTGCTGCCCTCGGGCACCGCCAAGTTGCCGCCGTTGGCGATGGTTTCGGCCGCTTTGCCGGTGTAGGCCGGGTAGGTAATGTTGACTTTAAAGTCGCGCAGGTTGGGCCGCTCCAGCACCGTGAGCTGGTACTCGGGCGAGTTGAATCCAGCCCCTTTCAACTGAAAAGCCACGTCGCCCTGCGGCTGCTCAAACGTGTAGCGGAACTGGTCGCCGCGGCCGGCCACCTTGCTCAGGCGCCGCTCGCCCTCGCTGAAGGCAATGCTCACCTCGGCCGGCAGGGCCGCGCCGGCCACGCCCACGTCCAGCGTAAAATCTTCGCCCCGAAACGCCGTTAGCTTGGGGTTTTTAATCACGAACTGAAACGGCGCCGGCGGCGAGTAGGCCCGCCGGTAGTGCCAGATGCGCTCGGTGCCCTGCACCAAAAAGCTGGGGTAAAACGCCAGCAGCGCCAGCAGCGCGGCCACCGGCACGGCGGCGTACTTCCACAGCGGCCGGCTCTGCTGCTGGATGTCGATGCCCTGGGCAAAGGAGATATTGCCCATCTGGGCGGCGCGCTGCTCCAGGCTGGCGGCTATCAGCGCGTTGTCGCGGGCCTGGCCCTGCAACTGCAAGGCGTTCAGCAGCCGGTCCTGCACTTCGGGAAACAGCTCCCCTACCCGGCGGGCGGCCTGCTCGTCGCTCAGTAGCCGGCGCAGGTTGGCGATGGCCGCCAGCGGCTGCCAAATCCAGCGCGCGAAGCTGTACACCACCAGCGCCAGAAACCCAAACAGCAGCCCCGCCCGCACCACCGTGGGCAGGTAGAGGAAATATTCGAGCACGTTGAACACCACGAAAAACGTGAGCAGCAGCCCGCCGGCCACCAGCAGCCCGCGCACCAGCAGGTTCAGGTAAAACTTGCGCTTGAAGGCTTCCAGCTCCGTCCGCACCCGCGCCAGGGCGGGGTATTGGGCCCCCGACGCACCGCCCGCCATCGTCATCTCCATAAATGAGGTCTTAGTCAGGAAAGATACAGCAAGAGGCGGTGCATGGTTCGGTGCCGCTAAAATGGAGGGGCCAGCCCCGCACCCTCCACCACTTCCACCCACGCCGGGCAGTGGTCGGAGTGCATCGCGTCGGGCATCAGGCCCGCGCCGGTCAGGCGCGGTTGCAGCGCGGCGTCGGCCAGCCAGTGGTCGAGGCGCCAGCCCACGTTGCGCTGCCGCGAGCCGGCCCGGTAGCTCCACCACGAGTAGTGGTCCACGGCGTCGCCGTGCTGGTGCCGGAAGGTGTCCACGAAGCCATCGGCCAGAAAATCCTTGAACCACTGCCGCTCCTCCGGGGTGTAGCCGGGGCTGTTCTGGTTGGCCTTGGGGTTGTGCAGGTCGATGGCCGTCTGGCAGCAGTTGAAGTCGCCGCCAATGAGCAGCGGCGGCCCGCTTTCGGCGCGCAACGCCGCCACGTAGCGGCGGAAAAAGTGCAGCCACGCCACTTTGAACGCCTGCCGCTCCGCCCCACTCGTGCCCGAGGGCATGTAGGTGTTCAGCACCGAAATGTTCTCGAAATCCAGCCGCAGCACGCGGCCCTCGTCGTCGTAGCAGCTCTGGCCGCAGCCGTGGACCACGGCGGTTGGCGCCACTTTCGAGAACGTGGCCACGCCGCTGTAGCCGGGCTTGCCGGCCGGGTGCAGATAGGCGCGGTAGCCCAAGGCCTCGAAGCCCGCCACGTCCAGCGGCTCCCGGCCGGCTTTGATTTCCTGCAGGCACAGCACGTCGGGCGCCGCTTCCGCGACCCAGTCCAATAAACCCTTGCCCAAAGCCGAGCGCAGGCCGTTGACGTTGTATGAGATGATTTTCATGCGGGTTGAAGGATGGCTGAAGAACGTCGTGCCGGTAAACCGTCGTGCTGGCAGGACGTCATGTCGAGCCTGCCGAGACATCTCGCGCGCTTTGTTGAACGGTGTTTCGGTGAGGAAAATACCTTGAGTTAGTTGCGCGAGCGAGATGTCTCGGCAAGCTCGACATGACGTTCCTTCTGCTCACTGCTCACTGCTCACTGCTCACTGCTCACTGCTCACTGCTCACTGCTCACTGCTCACTGCTCACTGCTCACTGCTCACTGCTCACTGCTCACTGCTCACTGCTCACTGCTCACTGC
>NZ_JANNOD010000037.1:0-86397 GCF_031398885.1 Hymenobacter sp. | reverse complement strand
GGCGGTTACACCGCCTGCATGGCCCTCATCCTGGGCGGCGCCGTCGGCAACCTGATTGACTCCGTTTCCTACGGCGTCATCTACGACAACGCCCCGTTCGGCTCGCCCACGCGCTGGTTCTACGGCCAGGTCATCGACATGATTTTTGTGCCCCTCTACCGAGGCTATTTTCCTGCTTCCTGGCCCATCATCGGCGGCAAATACAGTTCAGGTTTCCCCATTTTCAACATTGCTGACGCTTCAATCTCCATCGGAGTAGCCTTGATTCTGCTCAACCAAAGCCGCTTCTTTAAGCAGCAAGAGGAAAACCAGGCCGTTGATACAGAGCGCGCCGCATTGGTAGCTCCCGATTCAGAGAACCGGGCGTAGGCTAGAGCAGGAGAGAAACCAGCCGCCCTAGCCAGAACGTCATGCTGAGCGCAGCCGAAGCATCTTTCCCGCTAAGCTCTCATGACGTGTAATGGAACATCTACAAGCATTCATCGAGTCATTCATTGCTAAGCGCTACAAAGACAATTGGCTGCATAAGATTGCGCGTGCCAAGCCAAATCATGATATAGTTCGTGGCATGGATGCACTTCACCGCGAACTAGACGAACGATATTGTGAGCAGTTACCCAAAGGCAGCCAGCAGCAAGAAATTTCATTCGTGCTGAAAGCTATTGCTGAATACAAGCTGACGACGTGCTACGTATTGTCGGCCCATGAGCCATTCAATCAGAAGACGATGCCTATCGCTGAAGCGTTGAGTGAAATAGTTGGTAGTAGCAGCACGACTATTATTTCCTTTCTGCCTGGTAAAGTAGCTTACTTTGAAGGTCACTCAATCGGCGACCGATACATGTGCATCAACAAAAAGCCTAGCTATTAACTCATTCTAGCATCATTCACGCCCTGTGCCCAACCCCCTCCTCATCGTTTCCAACCTCACCATTGACTTCTCCAGCCACCGCGGCGACGTGCGGGCCGTGGATAACGTGTCGTTTGAGCTGGACCGGGGCGAGACGCTGGCTATTGTGGGGGAGTCGGGCTCGGGCAAATCCGTGACTTCGCTGGCCCTGCTCGGGCTGATTCCGATGCCGCCCGGCCGCATTGCCAGCGGCAGCGCCGTGTTCCTCTCCGAAAAACTCGGCAATACCGACCTGCTTAAACTCTCCGAAACCGACCTGCGTCAGGTGCGCGGCAACGACATCGGCATGATTTTCCAGGAGCCGATGACCTCGCTGAACCCCGTGTACACCTGCGGCAGCCAAGTGATGGAAGCCCTGCGCCTCCACACCGACCTCAGCGAAGCCGGCGCTAAGGCCCGCACCATCGAGCTGTTCACCGAAGCGCAGCTGCCACGCCCCAAGGGCATTTTCGGCAGCTATCCGCACGAAATCTCGGGCGGCCAGAAGCAGCGCGTGATGATTGCCATGGCCATGGCCTGCCGCCCGGCTCTGCTCATTGCCGACGAGCCCACCACCGCCCTGGACGTGACGGTGCAGGCCCGTATGCTGCGCCTGATTGACGACCTGCGCCGCCAGCACAATACGGCTGTGCTCTTCATCACCCACGACCTCGGCGTGGTGGCCGAAATTGCCGACCGCATTCTGGTGATGTACCGGGGCAAGGTGGTGGAGCAGGGGGCGGTGTTGGATATTTTTTCAAATCCGCAACATCCATACACAAAAGGTTTGTTGGCGTGCCGTCCGCGCCTCTCGGTGGGCCGGAAACGCCTGCCCGTGGTGGCTGATTTCATGGGCGAGGATGCCAGTGGGCAGCTGTTCGCCCAGCCCGTGCCCGGGCTTCCGCTGCCAGATGAGGCACTTGCTGAATCTTCGTCCGCGGTGGAGGCTCAGCAGTTACGGGATAAAACTGATACCGCCAAAACGTTTCCCGTGGAACATGGAGGTTTGGGGGATGTTCCACGGTCAGAACCTGGTTCGGTGCAGGCGTCAACCTCACCCCCTGACCCCCTCTCCCGCGGAGAGGGGGCACCGGTTCTGCGCGACGAGAAATTCAATGTTTCAGCTTCAGAAGAAACATCGACTGCTGCTGATTCCATTGCATCATTTCCAGCTTCGGGTTTTTCTCAAGCAGCAACCCAATCGCTAGACTCCCCCTCTCCGCGGGAGAGGGGGCCGGGGGGTGAGGTTCCGCCCGCGCCACTCCTGGAAGTCCAAAACCTCCAGGTCTACTTCCCGCTCCGCAAGGGCTTCTTCCGCCGGGCCACCGATTACGTGCGGGCCGTGGACGATGTCAGCTTCACGCTCTACCCCGGCGAGACTATTGGGCTGGTAGGGGAGTCGGGCTGCGGCAAGACCACGCTAGGCCGGGCCCTACTTCGCCTCACGGAACCAACGGCGGGCAGCATTCGATTTGAAGGAACCGATTTGGCGAAGCTCTCGGCTGGGGACTTGCGCCGCCGCCGCCGCGACTTGCAACTGGTGTTTCAGGACCCCTACGCCGCCCTCAATCCGATGCTGACGGTGGGGGAGGCCATCTGGGAGCCCATGCGGGTGCACAACGTGGGCGGCACCCGTCCGCAACAGAAGGCGAAGGTGATGGAGCTGTTACGCACCGTGGGGCTGCGCGACGAGCATTTCCAGCGCTACCCGCACGAGTTCAGCGGCGGGCAGCGGCAGCGCATCTGCATTGCCCGGGCGCTGGCCTTGCAGCCCAAGCTGATTGTTTGCGACGAGTCGGTTTCGGCCCTCGACGTCTCGGTGCAGGCGCAGGTCCTGAACCTGCTCAACGACCTCAAACGGGAGTTCGGCATCACCTACTTGTTCATCACGCACGACCTGTCCGTGGCCCGGTTTATGAGCGACCGGCTGCTGGTCATGCACCAGGGCCGCATCGTGGAGAGTGGCCCGGCGGCGGCCATCTATGCCCAGCCGCAGCACGAATACACCCAGGGCCTGCTGGCTGCCATCCCGAAGGACAGCCTAGCCGACATCGAAGCCGCCGTGGCCAGCCGGGCCTAACGCCAGGCAGATGTAGAGACGCATATTTGCGTCTCGTCCTTGAACGGAATTGCCCCCAACGTTCCGAACATGTTGTCGCAAGTATCAATCCCTGCGGTGCATACGATGAGACGCAAATATGCGTCTCTACACCAGCCAATCTACACGCTACAACCTAGCGGCTGCGGCCGCGTTTTACTTACCGGGCCGTTCATTCGGCCATTCATTTTTCCGCTCTCGCCGCCTGCGACCAATCAACTTTTCGGCGGCCCACTTTTTACATGAACACCCCCAACGAACCCAAGGCCCCCCGCGCCAAGCGCGAAAAGCCGGAGCCAGCGCCCATCAGCCAGCAACAAGTGCTGAGCGCCTTCACTGAGAATCCTACTAAAGTCCTTGCCTACCGGCAGCTCTCGCGCCGCCTCGGCGTCACGACCAAGGGCCAGCGCGAGGAAATCTTCGCCCACATTAAAGTCCTGCGCAAGCAAGGGCTGATTACGCTGCTGCAGAACGACGAATACCGTCTGGCCGATACGAACGCCGTGGCTACGGCTTTGATGCCGTCCAGCGCTCGCAAATCGACCAAGAAAGCGGACTTGCCAGTGGAACCGCCCCGCAACCGTTCGGTGCAGGCCACCTTCGGCCAGGACCCCATCGTGCACCGCCGCCGCGCGGCCGGCTTCGATTACGTGGACGGCGACGACCGGCCCGAGCGCGCGCCTTCCAACACCGTCATCGGCACCGTCGATTTGGCCACGCCCAACTTCGCCTTCGTGGTGCCCGAGGGCGTGGACGCCGGCGACGACATCCGCGTGTTTACCGACCAGCTCAAATTTGCCCTCCAGGGCGACGTGGTGCGGGTGCGCCTGCGCAGTTCGCGCGACGGCCGGCCGGTGGGCGACGTGGTGGAGGTGCTTAAGCGCCAGCGCCCCGAGGTGGTGGGCCGCCTGCAGGTGCAGGGCACGCTCGGTTTCGTGAAGCCGGACAACCGCAAGGTTTACTTCGACGTGTTTGTGCCGCCGCATCTGCTGCACGAGTCGCGCAACGGCGACAAGGTACTGGTGCGCATCACCGAGTTTCCGGAGGATAGCGGCCGCCAGCCGGTGGGCGAAGTCATCCGCAACTTCGGCGCGGCCGGCGGCAACGAGGCTGAAATTAACGCCATCATGGCCGAGTTCGGTCTGCCGTTTGAGTTTCCTGAAGAAGTGGAGACGGAGTCGGAAGGCATCAGCGAGGTGATTGGCGAGGACGAGATTGCCCGCCGCCGCGACTTTCGCAACGTCACCACCTTCACCATCGACCCGGCCGACGCCAAGGACTTCGACGACGCCCTGAGCATCGAGAAGCTAGAAAACGGTCACTGGGAAATCGGCGTGCACATCGCCGACGTTACCCACTACGTGCGCCCCGGCACCGAGCTGGAGCGCGAGGGCAAGCACCGCGCCACCTCGGTGTACCTGGTCGACCGCGTGATTCCCATGCTGCCCGAGCGCCTGAGCAACGGCCTGTGCTCGCTGCGGCCCCACGAGGACAAGCTGACCTTCTCGGCCGTGTTTGAGCTCGACGAAGCCGGCAAGCTGTACGAGTCGTGGTTCGGCAAAACCATCATTCACTCCAATCGCCGCTTCAGCTATGAGGAGGCCCAGGAGCGCATCGAAAGCAAGGCCGGTGACTACGCCGAGGAGATAAACGTGATGAACGACATGGCGCACAAAATCTGCGCGCAGCGCTTCCGGCAGGGCGCCATCACCTTCGAAACCCAGGAGGTGAAGTTCCGCCTCGATGCCGCCGGCAAGCCGCTGGGCGTGTACGTGAAGGAGCGCAAGGACGCGCACAAAATGATTGAGGAGTTCATGCTGCTGGCCAACCGCAAGGTGGCCGAGTTCGTGTTCAACCTCAAGAAGACCAAGCCGCGCTTCACCATGGTGTACCGCACCCACGACGCGCCCGAGCCCGAACGCCTGCAAACCTTCGCCCTGTTTGCCCAGAAATTTGGCTACAAGCTCAAGCTCGAAAACCCCAAGAAAATCAGCACCGAGCTCAATAGCCTGAGTTCCGAAGTAATGGGCAAGCCCGAGCAGAACGTGCTGCAAGGGCTGGCCATTCGCACCATGGCCAAGGCCATCTACACCACCGAGCCGCTGGGCCACTTCGGCCTGGCCTTCGACCACTACTCGCACTTCACCTCGCCCATCCGCCGCTACCCCGACATGATGGCCCACCGCCTGCTCGAACACTACCTGCTGGGCGGCAAGAACGTGGATGCCGAGCCCGTGGAAGACGAGTGCAAGCATTCTTCGGCCCGCGAAAAGCTGGCGGCCAACGCCGAGCGCGCCAGCATCAAGTTCAAGCAGGTGGAGTTCATGGCTGCCGAAATCGGCAACACCTTCAAGGGCGTGGTGTCGGGCCTCACCGAGCGCGGCATGTACATCGAAATTGAGGAGAATAAGTGCGAGGGCATGGTCCGCATCAGCGACATTCCCGGCGACTTCTTCGAGCTCGACAAGGACAACTACCGCATCGTGGGCCGCAACAACAAGCGCATCATCCAGTTCGGCGACGAGATGATGGTGGTCGTGAAATCGGCCAACTTGCTCGACCGCACCATCGACTTTGAGCTGGTGGACGACCGCCCCGACTCCGTAAAAAAGCGCGAAGCCGAGGAGCGCAAGCAGCGCAGCAGCGAACCCCGCGGCTACCGTGACCACAGTGGCAGCCCGAAGGGCGGCCACAAAGGCAAGCGCCGGTAACCGGAACCTCACGAGACCCCTACGGGGCGGGCCCCGGTTCGCTTAAAGCGCGAAGCCCGCGGAGAGGGGGGCCTGCCGATTGATGAAGCCCCGGCTCTACCCAGAGTCGGGGTTTTTCTATTGATGCCAGCAGTACCCTGTTTATTATTTCAAGGACTCTCGGCTCCCCTCTCTTTTGGAGAGGGGCCGGGGGTGAGGTTCCCTGCGCCTGCCGTTCTTTGCGCCGCCTATGACCCCAGCTGATTTCCCCGCCCAAATCACCGCCGCCCTTGCCCAGCTCAGCTACGGCGAGCAGCCCGACACCCTTTACGCCCCCATCCGCTACATCATGGGCTTGGGCGGCAAGCGCATCCGGCCGCTGCTCACGCTGCTCGGTGCCCACCTCTTCACCGACGAGCTCAGCGGCATCATCAAGCCCGCGCTGGCCACCGAAGTCTTCCACAACTTCACCCTGCTCCACGACGACCTGATGGACCAGGCGCCCCTGCGCCGCGGCCAGGCCACGGTGCACGAAAAGTGGAACCCCAACGTGGCCATCCTCAGCGGCGACGTGATGCTGGTGCGCGCCTACGAGCTTTTCCTGGACGTGGAGCCGGCGTTGCTCCCCACCGTCCTCGCCCGCTTCGGGCAGACGGCCGCCGAGGTTTGCGAAGGCCAGCAGTGGGACATGAATTTCGAGACCGAGCCCCAGGTCAGCATCGCCCAATATCTGGACATGATTCGCCTGAAAACGGCCGTGCTCCTGGGCTTCTGCCTAGAGCTGGGCGCCCGCCTGGCCGGCGCTTCGGAGGAAGATGCCGAGCACCTGCGCCAGTTCGGCACCGACATTGGCTTGGCCTTCCAGTTGCGCGACGACCTGCTCGACGTGTACGGCGACGCCGCCACCTTCGGCAAGCGCGTGGGCGGCGACATCGTTTCCGACAAGAAGACTTTCCTGCTACTCACCGCCCAGGCTCAGGCCAACGAGTCCCAGCAGTTCATCCTGCGCCAGCTCATCGCCCAGCCCGTGGCCGATGCCGACGCCAAGGTGGCCGCCGTGCGCGGCATCTACGACGAGCTCAATATCCGCCCCCAGACGGAAGCCCTCATCAACGATTACTTCCAGGATGCCCTCCAGCACTTGGAGCGCGTGGCGGCCCCCGCCGAGCGCAAACAGCCCCTGCATCACCTCGCGCTCCAGCTCATGGACCGGGAAAGCTAGTTGTCAGTTGCTCGTTGTCAGTTGTCAGTTTGTTTGGGACGACTACTTTTTGAGCTAACAACCGACAACTAATAACTGATAACTGATAACTGATAACTGATAACTATATCCTTTTCCCGTGCTCAATCCCGTCCTCATTCTCATTGGCCTTACGGTCGCCATCTCCGCCTACGCTTGGTCCAAAACCGAGCTGATGGAGTCCTGGATTATGCAGCCCTACCTCATCGCCCGTTCCAACGGGCAGTGGTACCGCCTGCTCACCTCGGGCTTCCTGCACGCCGATTGGGGACACCTCTTGTTCAACATGTTTGCCTTCTACTCTTTCAGCCCCGTGGTGCTGTCCACGCTGGCGGCCAATTACGGCCCGGGGCTGGGCATTGGGCTCTTTCTGGTGCTCTACCTGGGCGGCATCATCGTCTCCGACTTACCCACCTACTTCCGCCACCGCGACGACCCCGGTTACCGCAGCTTGGGCGCCTCGGGCGGGGTGGCGTCGGTGCTGTTTGCCAGCGTCCTGCTGTTTCCGGTGAACAACAACGGCGGGGGCATCATCATCTTCCCCATTCCGATTCCCATCCAGCCCTTTCTGTTCGGCTTCCTCTACCTGGCTTATTCCTACTATATGGGCCGCCGACGGGGGGACAACATCAACCACGACGCCCATTTCTACGGCGCCCTCTACGGCGTCGTGCTCATGTTAATCCTAATGCCCGCCGCTGGCGCTGAGTTCGTTAGTCAGATAGCTGCTTTCATACAAGCAAAGCTTTCATAATCAGTGATTTGAGCTTGAAAATTCAATTTCTCATATCTATTTGGATGGGGTTGCGTAAGGGAGCACAAGCTTATTCTCTCACCTTACCATTTCGCCATGCGCACCTTTTCTCCTTTTGTTTCCCGCGCGTCTTTCGCGGCCCTTTTGTTACCTCTGGCGGTGTTTGTTTCTTCCTGTTCTGGTCGCAACAGCAATGGCGGCCTGTCCATTTTTGGGGTTCTCTACCTCATCCTGGCTATCGCCGCCGTCATCAGCTTGCTGAAGCAAGACTGGGAACTGCCGAAAAAGCTTCTCTGGGGGGCCATCATCTGGTTCTTTCCCTTCGGGGGCTCCATCATCTATTTTCTGTTCTCGGGGCGCAAGTAGTCCCCGTTTCTGGCTAATCAAAGAGCCCCAACCACAGTCACTGTGGTTGGGGCTCTTTGCTTCTCTCTGTTTGCATCTCGACGCCAGCAACTGCCAGTATTGAACCGTGAACCGGCCTTGCGGCTACTTCAATAGGCGCTTCTTTTCCAGTAGCGCCACGCCCCGTAGCAACTCGGTGCTGTTCGTGATTTGCGTCATTTGCCAATGGTCGCCTTGGCGGCGCAGCTTCACCTCCACCACCACCGTGGTGTCGTATTTGGGCTGCGAGACCTCCAGCCCCACAAAGGCATTGTCGCCTTCCTCGCGGGCATACTTCACGCCCTTGAATTTGCTGTCCGGGCTCACGATTTTACTGGCCAGTCCGGTTAGCGAAACCTTCACCGCGCGCTTGGGCGCAGCCGCGGCAGCCGCCTCCAGCGAGCCGGTTTCAACGTAGCGCTGCACTTCCTGGTGAGCCGCCTTGGCCAGGGCCGGCTTCAGCAGCCGCATCGCGCCGCCCAGCATCAAGCTGCCGCCCGGTAGCAACGAGCTGATTGCGGAGCCTTGCTGCGCCATATCATCCACTAGGTGGCTGGTCACGCTATTCACGTCCACGTATTTTTCGAACGCTACCATGTCGTGGGTCTGCACAGCGGCGGCGGCAGAAACTAGCGCGCCCTGCGGGCCATTCTTCAGGCTTCGGTAGTAATAGTAGCCCCCTGCTCCCAACGCCAGCAGCAAGACAAATAAAAGCAGTTTTTTCATGGACAATTAAGCAAAATGGATGAGGCACAAAAGTACCCGAAACCTCGGGTCTGATTGAGACTGACGTACTGACGTACGGGAAGCGCGCTCAACCGCTTCTTCCTCGATTTCCGTCGTATCCATCTAGGCTGTTTCCAGGTTGCTCACGGGACGCTTCGGCGTGCCTTCCAAGGCCGTGCTCAGCTTGCTTTAACTCTACCGAAGGGCAAGTCCCTTGAGGCCACAGCGGGCCGCGTCTTGATAGTACCTATTGTACGCTTTGCCATTCGGCCTCGGCGCTGTCAAACGCGGAGTTGCTGTTTCAGCGGGGTGTCACACCAATTCTAGCTGAACCCTCAATTGTTCTTGATTGCTGTTTTCTATCCTTTCATCGGATTCCCGAGCCAGCCACTTACTTACTGGTCGACTAGCTGCCGCGCTCAAGCTCGCCCATCTGGTTCTGTGTTTGCCCCGCTCCATCATCATTTTCGGACTGTTACGATGACCCGCCCCGTCCCGAGGAACCTTGATACGGCGATTATAGAACGATTATCCAGCACTGCGTTTTGCCCTGGATTGTAGACAAATTTCCAGTCCTTGGCCCAGGTCAGCTCCCTTCTCGCGAAGCAGATTAAGGCATCGCCGTTTTGTTTCGACCGGGCTACACCCACTTTCGTGAGATAAGCGCAGCTACGAAGAGTATACCGTACTGGACATCATTTCTGCGTGGTGCATCAAGCTTTACATGGTTGTTGCATTGATGTACGTGATGATACGAGATGTTACACAAGTTGCTCACAAATTACACTGTTACAAAGTAGGTGTTACAGAAGCAATGGCGGCTTAAGCGTATCATTATTGTTCGAACAAATTTGTATAATTACCATGAATTTAACATATTTGCATTCGCGTTACGGAATACCATAGATATGCCACATCAAGGTGAAATTCTGCAAGAAGCCATCAAAAATAGCGGTATTTCCATCACGCGTATTGTAGAGGAGCTGGGTATCACGCGCCCGACTATCTACCGTAAATTCAAAGAGGAAACCATTGATTACAACTTTGTAAAGCGCGTGGGGGCTATTATCAATCATGACTTTTCCAATGACTTTACATCTGTGCAACAATCCTCTTTGCCATTTGTAACACCAATTCTGAAGCCGTCTGTTACAAGCAATGTTACACAACGTGTAACACCCTTGCAAAACATCGATTCTGACCCGTTTAAGCAGCTTTCAGTCCTTCAGGCAAAGTATATCGCCCTTCTGGAGTCTTACAATGAGCTTTTGCTTAAAGTGTATGGACCCAAGTGACAAAAATGTTCCACGTGAAACATTTTTGTTCAGCTTTGATGGCAATGATAAAAGTATGAAACAGAGGGGTGGTACACTTTGGAGTAGCGCTATAGTATACTTCAGCCTCGCAAGCACAATAAGAAATCTGGTCACTGGGGGTGGCAGCTCTTGGGTTTAGCGCGAGCAGATTGCTTACCCTGGCTGTGGAGAAAAATCCAACGAAGCGATGCGCAATAATCCCAGAAGAGGGAAATCAACGGCATCATAAAAAGAACAATGATTCAGTTGGCGCTCCTCGTAGGAGGTAAACGAACAAAGGCTAAGAGAGCGTGCTGCTCGCTCAGAAAACGCAACCAGTAAAAGGGGAGGGTCGGAACGACGCCTACAGGAAGATGACCTCCTTGATAACGGTTTCGCCTACTTCGGCATTGATGAGCTCGGCCACCCGGGTCTTGGCCATGAGGAGCTCGTGCTTGAGGGGCGCGGAGGTAAGCCGGACGAAAAGCCGGCCTTGGTTCACGTACACTTCTTGGGTTTTCAGCGCCACTGCTTTGCCCATCACCCGCTCCCAACTTGACACCACCGTTACCTCGTTAAGCTTGCCCTGCAAGCGGTAAGTTCGGACCAAAGCTTCAAGCCCTTCCTTAATTGAGATGTCGCCTGAGCGGGAGGAGAAGGAGGGCTTTTTCACAGGATAAGTCGGTCGCCACAAAAGAACCGTTTTGTTCCTGACACGAGGCTGCAAAGGTAGCGCTTGGAGGCGGCTAAACGGGCGATACGGTGCCGTTCTGTACCCTAAAGCGAAGAATAGGAATAGTGACTCTCGCCAGCGCCTGGTCGGTGCGCGCCAGGTTGGTGTCGGTGAGAAATACCTGGCCGAATGTTTCATCAGCGACTAACTCAAGCAACCGGGCAATTCGTTTGTCGTCGAGCCGGTCAAAGATGTCGTCGAGCAAAAGAAGCGGCTTGTGCTGCTGTTTGGCGGCCAACATTTCGAACTGGGCTAGTTTGAGCGCAATGGCAAAAGATTTCTGTTGCCCCTGCGAGGCGTGGCTCTTGACGGGCTGCTCGCCCATGAGGAACACGAAGTCGTCGCGGTGCGAACCGATGGTGCTGCGTTGCAAGGCAAAGTCGCGGCGCTCATTGCTGCGTAGCAACTGGGCAAATTCGGCGCCGAGCAACTGGCTCTTGTAAGTAAGAGTGACGACTTCGCGGCCGTCCGCTAACTGTAGGTAGTGGCGCTGAAAGATGGGCACGTACTCGGCCAGAAACGCCGCGCGCAAGGCGGTGAGCTGCTGGCCCAGCGGGGCTAGCTGCCCATCGAGGGCCAGCAGGTAGTCGCGGTCGAAGCCGTGGGCGGGGCGGTCGGCCCCTTGCTTGAGCGCAGCGTTGCGCTGGCGGAGCAGGGCGTTGTAAGCCATGAGCATTTCCAGAAACTCGTGGTCGAGCTGGGCCATGAGGCTGTCGAAATACTTGCGGCGCTCTTCGCTGCCTTGGCGAATGAGGTCGGTGTCGTAGGGCGAAATGAGCACGGCGGGGTACTTGCCAATGTGGTCCGCCATCCGCTCGTACGGCTGCTTGTCGTGCGTGAGGGTCTTTTTTTGACCCAAGCGCAAGCTTACTTGAATGGTTTCGCGCTCGGGCACTGAATCAGCCGAAAAAATACCTTTAACTACAAAGAAATCAGCACCTTGCTTCACGCAGAGTGCATCGGAAGCGGTGATGGCGCTTTTGGTGAGCGATAAGTAGTGGATAGCGTCGAGCAGGTTGGTTTTGCCACTGCCGTTGTCACCGACGAAGCAATTGAGACCGGGGGATAGGCGCAGCGCGGCGTCGTCGTAATTTTTAAAAAAAAGCAGCTGGAGGGAGTCGAGGGTCATGGGGGTTCGGTATTGCCAGCAGTTTTACGTAATTTCGCCCTCCCAACGCGAAATATTCCTTTCCTCAACGTGCTATGGCGGACACGAAAGTAAAAGCTGCTCCCAAAAAATCGTCGGCACCCAATGGCACAGCCAAAGGAACGGACAAGGCCGTGCCCACCGTGCGCCAGCCCGACCCCGTGATGCCTGGCACCGACGCGCCCACGGCCGCCGCTTCGGGCAGCGACGCGCCCATGCCCGCGCCTTCCACCGCCACATTCCCCAAGGAAACCTATTTGCGCTGGTACGAGCAAATGCAGCTCATGCGCAAGTTTGAGGACAAGGCCGGCCAATTGTATGGTCAGCAAAAAATCAAGGGCTTCTGCCACCTCTACATTGGCCAGGAGGCGTGCGTGGCGGGAGCGACATCCGCGCTGCAGGAAGGCGACAAATACATTACCGCTTACCGCGACCACGCCCACCCGCTGGCCCTGGGCACTTCGCCAAATGCGGTGATGGCCGAACTGTTTGCCAAAGCCACCGGCTGCTCGAAGGGCAAGGGCGGTTCGATGCACATGTTTGACAAGGCGGTGAATTTCATCGGCGGGCACGGCATCGTGGGCGGGCAGGTGCCGATGGGCGCCGGCATTGCCTTCGCCGAGAAGTACAACAAGACGGGCAAGCTCTGCATCTGCTCGATGGGCGACGGCGCGGTGCGCCAGGGGGCCCTGCACGAAGCGTTCAACATGGCCATGCTGTGGAAGCTGCCGGTCATCTTCGTGATTGAAAACAACGGCTACGCCATGGGCACGTCGGTGGCGCGAACCTCGAACGTAACCGACCTCTACAAGATTGGCTTGAGCTACGACATGCCCTCGGAGCCGGTGAACGGCATGCGCGTGGAAGACGTGCACGCGGCCGTGGCCCGCGCCGCCGAGCGCGCCCGCGCCGGCGAAGGCCCCACGCTGCTCGAGTTCAAGACCTACCGCTACAAGGGCCACTCGATGAGCGACCCGGCCAAGTACCGTACCAAAGAAGAGCTGGAGGACTACCGGCATCGCGACGCCATCGAGGGCGTGCGCCACACCATCCTGACCAATCAGTTTGCGACGGAGGCCGAGCTCGAAGCCATTGACGAAAAAATCAAGGCCCAAGTGAACGAGGCCGTGGAGTTTGCCGAAGCTTCGCCTTACCCCACGCCCGACGAGCTGTACAAGGATGTGTACGTGCAAGCCGACTACCCCTACATCCACGACTAAACAACCCGGCCCTCCTGGCCACCCGGCTTGCACGCAGGCCCCGTAGTAGCAATACCCCCGTAATGTCGAAGATTCCCTTTACTGGCAAGAGCCAGCAGGCCCGCCAGGGGCAGCCCACCCAGAACGTGCCGGCCGACCCGCTGGCGCCCGCCGAAAACCTGCCGGCCGAAAACCCGCTGCTCGAAGACCCGGACGCCTTGGCCGCCCGCTTGGTCGAGTCGGAGGATTTCGTGCGCTCCAACCGCAACCTGCTGCTGGGCATTCTGGCGGCCGTGGTGCTGGCCGTGGTGGGCGGCTTTAGCTTCTACACCTGGCGCAACCAGCAGGACACGAAGGCCCAGGCCAGCATGTTCCGGGCGGTGAACAACTGGGAGGCCGACTCGCTGAAAAAGGCCATCAAAGGCGACGGCAAAGCGCCCGGTCTGACCACCGTGGCCAACGAGTACGGCAACACCAAAGCCGGCAACCTGGCCAATTTCTACGCCGGCGTGGCTTCGCTCAAGCAGGGCCAGTACAAAGCGGCGCTTGATTATCTTGAAGACTTCAGCTCGGACGACTACCTCGTGCAAAGCCGCGCGTACTCGTTGATGGGCGATGCCCAACTGGAACTCAACAAGCCCAAGGAAGCGGCCGACCTCTACGCCAAAGCCGCCGACCACAACGCCAACGAATACTTCTCGCCCGCCTACCTGATGAAGGAGGCCACGGCCCGCGAGCTGGCCAACGACCTGCCCGGCGCAACCAAGGCGTACGACCGGATTATCACGGAGTATCCCACGGCCCAGGAGGTCGCGGAAGCCCGCCAATTCAAGGCCAAGCTGGAGAAATAAGCCAGCCGCAGCCGCTGCACATGCCGCAAGTCCGCCGATGAGCGTCGCGCTTCTCCAGCCCGGAGAAGCGCGATTTTTTTAGCCAACGGCTTTGCCTCCTTTGTGTTTTTGGTACTCATTAACTATTCAAAACGCGCCGCATTGCGGCCGGCGCCAACTGAGCCAGCCAATTGAGCCAGTAGCACCTGCGACATCTGCATCATTAGCAACATCTGCGATTCATGGCAACTGCCCTCCAAAACCTGAGCGACTACGACGCTTCCACCTTTATCGACATCAGCGAAAAGCGCTTCGGGCTGGTGGTGGCCGACTGGAACCGCGACATCACCGACGTGCTCAGCGCCGGCGCTCACGAAACCTTGTTGAAGCACGGCGCTGCCGCCGAAAACATCTACCGCAACACCGTGCCCGGTAGCTTCGAGCTAACGCTGGGGGCGCAGTTCCTGGCGCAGCACGAGGAGATGGACGCCGTGATTTGCCTGGGCGTGGTCATCCAGGGCGAAACCAAGCACGACGATTACATCTGCCACGCCGTGGCGCAGGGCATCACCCAAGTGGGGCTGAAGTTCAACAAGCCCGTCATTTTTGGGCTCGTGACCACCAATACCTTAGAGCAAGCCTGGGACCGGGCTGGCGGCAAGCACGGCAACAAAGGCGTGGAAGCGGCCGTGGCGGCCATCCAAATGCTGGGCTTTTAGCAATTGAAGAAAAAAAGGCCCGAACCCCGTAACTTTGCGCCGCTAAATCAAGCATGCAACGGCTTTGGGTGGAAGTAGCAGCACTCCTCGGATGCTGCCAAACCATTTAGCAGCTTGGGGCGTTGGGGTTCGGTAAAGCGCCACATTCCCATAATCTTCTTCCGCAGTTTTTTTGCCCATTCAATGAACGAGGATAACATTCGCTACTCCCGGGAGGACCTCAGTGAGTTCGACCAAATCATTCAGGAGAAACTGACGGCCGCCCGCAAGGAGCTGTCTTTCATCAAAGAAACCCTGAACCGCAGCAACGACTCCGGCACCGACACGACGGCCTCTTCGGCCAAGGTGCTGGAGGACGGCGCCGACACCGCCGAGAAAGAGAGCATGAACCAACTGGCCTCGCGCCAGATGAAGTTCATCCAGCAACTGGAAAACGCCCAGGTGCGCATCAAGAACGGCACGTACGGCGTGTGCATCGGCACCGGCAAGCTCATTCCGAAGGACCGCCTGCGCGCCGTGCCCCACACCCAGCACTCCATCGAAGCCAAAATGGCCCGGCGCGACTAAGCTGTCCGGTAGCCCGAGGCCCGAACCTGTGAGCCGGCGCTGCGGCGGCCGTCTGGCAGGTTCGGGCTTTTGCTTTTATCTTGACCAGGCGATGGCCCCCGTTTCGTGGCTGGGTTCATAAGCCCCGGTGTGGGTAGCGGCCGCATTAAAAAACGTAGAATTTCATCGGTACTGTAGCGATACAGCACGCAACTTTTCCCCCATGGGCAAGAAACATTTTTCAGAAGATAAGGCGGACCGTCGCGGCGGCCGCAGCAATTCGGGTGGCCCCGGCGGCTTTGGCGGCGGCGGCCGGAGTGAGCGGCCGGGCCCCGGCGGGCCGGCGGGCCCGGGCGGCGAAAGAGGCGGTGACCGCGGCAGCTACTCCGCCGCCCGGCCCGGCAACGGCCGCCCGGCGACCAACGGCGCTTTCGGGCGCCCCGCCGCGAACGGTGCCTTTGGGGGCGGGCGCAAGGTTGGCGAAAGCGGCGGCAGCTTCGGCAACAAAAGCGGCTTCGGCGGCAAGAGCTTTGGCGGCAAGGAATACAGCCAACGCGAGCCCGGCGGCTTCCGCGCCCCGGCCGACCGCTCGGAGCGGCCCCGCCCGGGCAAGGAGCAGCGCACCGGCACCAGCTACGGCCGCACCGCCGAGCCGCGTCCGGAGCGCAGCGGCTTTGGCCGCGACCGCGACGAGCGGAACGACCGCGGCGAGCAGCGTGGCCCGGCCGCCCCCGACGCCCGGCCCATCCGCCCGTATCAGCCCCGGGAAAACTGGAACGGCCAGCCCTACCGCCGCGAAGGCGAAAAGGCTGTGCCCCGCGGCCTGCCCGGCGAGCGCAACCGCAAGTTTCAAAAAAGCAACCCCAACGAGTCGGACGCCGGCAGCACGCCCCGCAGCAGCGGCAGCTTCGGCCGCAGCACCCCCCGGGAGCCCGAAGATTTTCCGCGGTCCGAGGAGCGCGGCCCGAACCGGCCCATCCGGTCGGCGCGGCCGTTCGAGGCCAACCCGCCCCAGCCGCGCGAGGAGCGCAGCGAGCGGCCGGCGCGCGGGGATGACCGGCGCGACGAGCGACGGGATTTCGGCGGGGAGCGGGAGCGCGACGGGGGCGACGAGCGCCGCCGCGACGAGGCCGCGTTTGGCCGCAAGTTCACGCCCGGGGCCTTTGGCAAGCGCGACGACGCCCAGCACGCCCGCAGCTTTAACTCGCGCAGCACCGGCGAACGACCGGCCAGCTACGAGAAGCGCGGCCCGGCCGAGCGGTGGTCGCCGGCTCCGGGCAGCTTTGCCGAACGCCGCGAGGCCCTGAAGGCCCAGGAGCGCAGCGTGCGCCGCTCGGGCACCGGCTACGGCAGTGCCGTGGACAAGCCCCGCGAAGCGCGGCCCGCCCGCCCCGCCGTGCAGGAAAACCGCGCCGACAAGCCCCGCTTCGGCGAGCGCCCCGGCGAGGCGCCCGACTACAAGAGCTTGAAACATTACGAAAACGACAAAACCCGCGGCAACAAGCGTCGGCGCGCGGAGGACGAGGACTTCGGCACCGATGAGCTGCGCCTGAACCGCTACATCGCCAACGCGGGCATCTGCTCGCGCCGCGAGGCCGACGCGCTGATTGCCGCCGGCGAAATCAAGGTGAACGGCGAAGTGGTGACGGAGATGGGCTACAAAGTGCAGCCCGAGGACACCGTGCAGTACGGCAAAACCAACCTCAACCGCGAGAAGTCGGTGTACGTGCTGCTCAACAAGCCCAAGGACTTCATCACCACCACGGAGGACCCCGAAGGCCGCCGCACGGTGATGGACCTGGTGGCCAGCGCCTCAAAGGAGCGCATCTTCCCGGTGGGCCGGCTCGACCGGAACACCACCGGCCTGCTGCTCTTCACCAACGACGGGGAAGTGGCCCAGAAGCTTTCGCACCCCTCGCACAAGAATAAGAAAATCTACCAGGTTGAACTCGGCCAGCCGCTGGCCGAGGAAGACCTGCGCCGGATTGCCGAAGGCCTGGAGCTGGAAGACGGCAAAGCCACCGTGGACGACGTGGCCGTGGTGGCCGGCAACCCGCACTTCGTGGGCATTGAAATTCACATCGGCCGCAACCGCATCGTGCGGCGCATCTTCGAGCACCTGGGCTACGAAGTAGTGGCCCTGGACCGCGTGCAATACGCCGGCCTCACCAAGAAAGACCTGCCCCGCGGCAAGTGGCGCTTCTTGAGCGAGCAGGAGGTAATTCGACTGAAGTACTTCTTGTAGTGGTTAACGGTCAGTGATTAGTGGTTGGTGCTCAATCGTAAAGTCTTGGTTCTCACTAACCACTAATCACTAATCCCGTGCGCACCCTCGCCCTCGACATTGGCAACACGGCGGTGAAGGCCGGCGGTTTCGAGGACTCTGTGTTGCGCGAGATGGCGACTGGCCTCACAGCGGCGCAGGTGCGGGAGCTAGTGCGGCACTGGCAGCCGCAGCACGTCATCGTGTCCTCCGTAGCGGATGATGCAGCGCTGCAAGCGGAAGAACTGCGAGGGTTGGTGCCGAATGAAATTCTCATCTTCGACCCCGCCACCACGGCCGTCCCGCTCCGCAATGCCTACGCCACGCCGCACACCCTGGGCGCTGACCGGCTGGCGGTGGCCGTGGGCGCGGCCGGCTTGCGGCCAGACCAACACGTACTGGTCGTGGATGCGGGCACGGCCTTGAAGGTTGACCTCGTGACGGCCGACGGCACCTACCGCGGCGGCAGCATCGCGCCGGGCCTCGGCATGCGGCTGCGGGCGCTGCACACTTTCACGGGGCGACTGCCGCTGCTCGCGCTGCCCGCGGCCGATGCAACGATTCCGCTCACCGGCGACTCCACTACGGGAAGCCTGCTGAGTGGCGTGGTGAACGGGGCCGCGGCCGAAATCACGGGCTTGATTGCCCAGTACGAGCAACTCTATCCCAGCCTCGGGGTATTGCTCACCGGGGGCGACGCCGCGTTTCTAGCGGCCCGGCTCCCGGCTCGTATCTTTGTCGTCCCCGGGCTGGTGCTGCTCGGGCTTAATCGGATTTTAGCTTATCATGTTGACAAATAAAGCGATGGAGCGCAGGGGGTTGGGCGTGGGGCTGGCGGTCGCGGCGGTGCTGGGGGCAAGCGGCGCGCACGCGCAGGGCCTCGGCAACTCCCCGTATTCCCGCATCGGCCTGGGCGAGTACAACGCCAACACCGGCGGCGTGCGGCAGATGAGCATGGGCGGCGTGGGCTTGGCCGCGCCCAACGCGGTTAACGTGAATGAATTGAACCCAGCGCTGCTGTACTATACTTCGCGCACCACATTCGAGGCCGGCTACAACGGGCAGTACAAGACCGTGCAAAACGCGAAATCGTCCAGCCGCAGCGGCAACGCCACCCTGGGCTACTTCGCCTTGTCGGTGCCGCTGAGCACGAAGTGGGGCGCGGCCGTGGGCCTCAAGCAGGTGAGCACCGTGGACTACGAGGCCAATACCATTGAGAACGTCGTGGGCACCCCCGAAACCGAACCGGCGCGCGTGCTGAACCAATACAAGGGGACGGGGGGCGTGTCGGAGGCCTACTTTGGGCAGGGGTACCGCATCACCAAGAGCTTTACGCTGGGGTTCACCGCGTCCTACGTGTTTGGCGTGGTGGACGAAACCACCGGCACCACCGTGCAGATTGCGAACAGCACCAACCGGCTCATCAACTCGGTGGACCGCGAGCACACCCGCTACTCGGACTTTGCTTTCCGAACCGGCGCCCACTACCGGCAGAAGCTGGGCAAGTCGCTGAGCATGAACCTGGCGGGCGTGTACAGTTTCGGGCACAGCCTGAACGGCCAGCGCGACCTGACCCAGGAGCAGCAGTTTGCCGACGACGGAACGCTGGCGGGCCCCGCGGCGGCGGTCAGCAACACTCGCGGGCGCACCGAAGTGCCGGCCCTGGCCCAAGTCGGCCTGAGCCTGGACAACGACAAGAACTGGAGCGTCAACTTCGACGCGTCGCAGCAGCAGTGGTCGAAGTTTCGGAGCTTCGGCGATGCCGGCGTGCCCCTGAGCAACACGCTGCGCCTGGGCCTGGGCGGCGAGCTTACGCCGGACCCGGGTTCGGTGGAGCACTACTTTCAGCGCGTGAGCTACCGCGCCGGCCTCACCCTCGCGCAGCTGCCGTACCAGCCCGGGGGCAAAACGCTCTACGACCGGGCCGTGAGCTGGGGGTTTGCTTTCCCGCTGCCCACGGCCACGCCGCTGGAAGCCACGACGTTCAGCCTCGCATTTACGTACGGCGTGCGCGGCAACACCGACCTGCTCGGCGATGCCGGAGCCAGCAACGTGCAGGAAAACTACATCCGGGGCCAGCTGGGCGTCACGCTCAACAACCGCTGGTTCATCAAGCGGCGCTTGCAGTAAAGTGCCGGCCACGGCTGGCCGGCGCGCTTGCAGCGGGGCGCTGGAATAACTTCACCCATACGGCTTTCACCACGTGAACGGACTCAGGCGCGGCGCAGGATGCGGGGCATTGCTGGCGGCGCTGGCAATGGCCTTGGTGGGCTGCGATAAAAAATCCGTCACCGGCCCCCGGCTGGTTTACACCGGCCCGCTGGCCGAAACGACCAACGTGCTGATGCTCGTTAGCGACTCGGCCAAGCTCAAGTTCCAACTCACGGCGCCGCTGGAGCAGCAGTTCGAAAACGGCGACGTGCTGTGGCCCAAGGGCGTGGAGGTGAAGTTTTACTCAGCCGATGGAAAGAGGACGGTCATCAATACCCTGACGGCCAAGTACGGGAAGTCCGACAAGGCCAAGAACCTGTACATCATGCGCGGCGACGTGCGGGTGGTGAACGTGCCGCAGGAGCAGCGGATGAACACCGAGGAGGTGTTCTACGATAAGTCTAAGCGGGTGATTTACACCGACTCGGCCATGTTCGTTAAGGTCACCACGCCCACGGAGTACCTGACCGGCTACGGCCTGACGGCTAACCAGGACTTCTCGCGCTACCGCATCACCAAGCCGGAAGGCATTTTTGCGGCGCCCCCGGTCGCGCCGGCGCCCTAAGCTTCCCCGCAGCTTAGGCCCGTCGGAGCCTTCCGGCAATCGCGCCAATCAACGGCTACTATTAATTCACAGCGCTATGACTTTCGATAAATCCTTGCTCCGCACCGTTCTTTTCGCCGTGGGCGTGGTGGCGGTGGTCATTGGCATCTACCAGACGATACTATTCAACGACTTGGCGGCCAACTACTGGATTTTCATGGTCTCAATGGCTTGCTGGATGCCCTTGCTCTACTGGCGGCAGCAGGAGCGGCTGGCCGCGAAAGTTGCCGAGCAGCAGGCCAAACTGGCCCAGCAGGCGCGGGCCAAAACGCCGGCCAAATCGGCCAAAAAACGCCGCTAGCCTTCGCGCTAAATTGCTCCTGAGCACCGCCTGGAACGGGAGGCGTTCGGCGTGCCACTGCGCGGGAAAGCGGCTGCCAGGAGGCCGGGTTTCGGCCAATGCCTCCGGCCGCTGGCCCGGCTCCGGGCACTTAAAATCTGGCCGGGCTTTGATTGCCGGTCAAATCCTGGTTATTTTGCGCCTCTTTTGACCGAAACAAACTAGTTGTCAGTTGCTCGTTGTCAGTGGTCGGCTCGTGCCGAACCACTGCCGGCGAATACGGACTGACCACTGACAACGAATAACTGACAACTTTTTAAGGAATGGCTTTAATTAACACGATTCGAGAAAAATCAGGCGTGGCGGTGGGCCTCGTGGCCATCGGCATGCTGCTCTTCATTGTGGGCGGCGACCTGATTGGCGGCAACAATCGGCTCTTCGGCCGCAACGACCAAACGGTGGGCGAAGTGGCCGGCCAGAAAGTGGAGCTCAACGACTACAACAACGCCCTGGAGCAAGCCAAGCAGTCCTTCGCGGCCCAGCAGCAGCGCCAGCCCGACGAGCAGGCCCTCGGCTACCTGCGCGACCAGGCCTGGAACCAGACCATTTACCGCCTGGCCTTTCAGCCGGAATGGGCCAAGCTGGGCCTGACCGTGTCGGACGATGAATTGGTGGACATGGTGCAGGGCGACAACATCAGCCCCGGCATCAAGCAGGCCTTCACCGACAAGGCCACCGGCCAGTTCGACAAGGCCAAGCTCATCGAGTACCTGAAGAACCTCGACAAGCTGCCCCCCGAAGCCCAGGCGGCCTGGCGCAACTTCGAAAATAACCTGCCCGCCGAACGCCTGGCCAATAAATACAACGCCCTGCTGAAAAACTCGGTGTACGTGACCACCGCCGAAGCCAAGCGCTTCGACACGTTCCAGAACACCAAGGGCACCGTGAAGTACCTGTTTGTGCCCTACGCCAGCATTTCCGACTCGGCCGTGAAAGTGACTGATGCGCAACTGCAAGCCTATCTCGACAAGAACCAGGGCCGCTACAAGGTGGAAGACGGCCGCTCGGTGGAATATATCACCGTGCCCGTGGTGGCTTCCAAAGAAGACAGCGCCGCCGTGAAAACCTCGATGGGTGAGCTGGCCACGCAGTTTGCCTCGGCGCCGGTCGATTCGCTGTTCGTGTCGGCCAACTCGGAGCAGCCCTACAACAAAGCCCTCCGCAGCCCCGCCGACCTGCCCGAAGAACTGCGCAAGCAGCTGCCCCTGGCGGCCGGCAAAATCTACGGCCCCTACGCCGAAAACGGCACCTATTCGCTGTATAAGGTGACGAGCGTGGGCACCGGCGCCCAGTCGGCGGCCCGGGCCAGCCATATCCTCATCAAGGCTGACGCGGCCACGCCCAACGGCAAAGCCGTGGCCAAAGCCAAGGCCCAGGACCTGTTGAACAAAATCAAAGCCGGTGCCGACTTTGCCGCGTTGGCCCGGCAGTTCGGCACCGACGGCACCAAGGAGCAGGGCGGCGACCTGGGCTGGTTCGGCCAGGGCCGCATGGTGCCCGAGTTTGAAAAAGCCATTTTCGCCGCCACGGCCCCCGGCCTGCTGCCCAACGTGGTGGAAACGTCGTTCGGCTACCACGTCATCAAGGTCACGGCCGCGCCCACCAAGCAGACGTATCAGGTGGCCGAGGTGAAGAAGACCATCGCCCCGAGCGACGGCACCCGCGAAGCCGCCTACGCCAAGGCCCAGCAACTGAAGGGCGACGCCACCAACCTGGCTAGTTTCCGCCAGCTGGCGACCAAGGACAAAACCCTGGTAAAGCAGGAAGCCAAGAACCTGGACCGCGCCGCCCGCAGCGTCAACAACCTGCAGAATGCCCGCGAACTGGTGCGCTGGGCCTTCGGCTTCAACCAGAGCGGCGACGAAACCAAGGTGGGCGACGTCTCGGAAGTGTACGAACTGGGCGACCAGTACGTCATTGCTGCCCTCACCGACCAGCGCGCCAAGGGCACGGCCTCGGTGGCTACCATGAAACCGGAGCTGTCGGCCCTGGTGCGCAACGAGGAGAAAGCCAAGCAAATTATGGCCAAACTACCCAAGGCCGGCACGCTGGAAGAAATGGCCGCCAAGTACGGCCCCACCGCCCAGGTAGGTACCGCCCAGGGCGTGGTGCTAGGCCAGGGCAACCTGCCCAACGTGGGCTTCGAGCCGCTGGCCGTGGGCAAAGCCTTCGCGCTGAAGCCCGGCCAGAAGTCGGCCGCCCTACAGGGCGAACAAGGAGTGATACTGGTGGAGCCCGTGAGCACAACTCCCGCGCCCGCCACGGCCGACCTGAAGGCCGTGCGGCAACAGCTGGCCCAGCAGCGCGCCCAGCAGCAGGACGGCAAGATTTATGAGGCCATCAAGGCCCACGCCAACGTGAAAGACAACCGCACAAAGTTTTTCTAGGCGCCGTTTCGCCAGCTTGAAAAGGGCCGTACCTTCGGGGGCGGCCCTTTTTCTTTTTTAGCTTTCATGGCAAGCAGCGAAAGGCAAGGGCGGCGGCTGGTTGGACTTCTGCGTTGAACGAACATCCCGAGACCGTGCGTTTGGTGCGGTACTTATCAAGGAGTAGCCTAACGGCCACCTGGTATCGGCTTCCCATTTTGCGTGAAATGACCCTATCATAATACGATATGCGCCCGTATTCTTTTTTCGTAGCCGCTGCGTTCCTGCTTGGTTTTTCGGCGCCGTCCCTGGCGCAGCAGGCCCCCAAGGGGTGGGCGCCGGTGGAAGGGGCCACGTTGGCCAATGACTACGCCCGCCGCGGCGAGCACGAGAAAGTGGTGTTCCTGTTCGAAAAGCTGCCCGCGGCCGAGCAGGCCAGCCTGGCGGTGTTTCCGGTGTACCTCGCCTCATTGCAGGCCCTGAAACGGTACAAGGATGCTGAGAAGGTGGCTAAAAAAGCCGCGAAGCTGCGGCCCGAGGAAGCCACCATCGGCGTGGCGCTGGGGGGCGTGTACGCGGCGGCGGGCGACGCCCCGGCGGCCGAGAAGCAGTGGCAAAAGGTGCTGGCCCAGCTCACGCCCGCGCAGGTGCAGCCGGTGGCCACCGAGTTTAGCCGCCGCGAGCTGCCGGCCTGGGTTGAGCGCACCTACCTGCGCGGACGGGCCCTGGCCAAAAACGACACGGAGTACGCGCCGGAGCTCATTCGCCTTTATACCGTAAGCCAGGACCAGGGCCGGGTGCTGGCTGAAACCTTGCGCCTCGTGGCGCAAGACGAAAGGCAGGTGCCCTTCGTGCGCAACATGCTGCAAAACGCCCTGCGCGAAGAAAAGGACTTTGAGGCCCTGGAAAAGCTGCTGCTCACCGCCACCCAGGAGCACCCCGACCAGGCGGCGTACAGCGAGCTGCTGCTCTGGCTGCAGGTGCAGCGCCGGGACTTCAGCGGCGCCCTGGTGCAGGCGCGGGCGCTGGACCGGCGCGGCCGCACCCAGGGCAGCCGCGTGATGGAGATGGCCGCCATCGCGCAGCAGAACAAGGACTACGAAAGCGCCATCGAGGGCTTCGCCTACGTGGCCAAGGAATACCGCGGCGGCCCTTACGGCAACGCGGCCCGCCAGCGCCTGCTCCAGGCCCGGGAGGCCCAGGTGCGCGAAACCTACCCCGTGGACCTCGCCAAGGTGCGCGCCTTGGTCGTCGACTACGAGCAGCTGCTGGCCGAGCTGGGCCGCACGCCCGACACGGCGCCCGTGCTCCGCAACCTGGCCAACCTGCACGCCTTCCAGCTCAACGACCGCGCCAAGGCCATGGCCCTGCTCCAGGAGGTAATTGATATGCCCCGCGCCGGCGACGAGGTAGTGGACCAGGCCAAAGTGACCCAGGGCGACCTGTACTTGCTGAAGCAGGAGCCCTGGGAAGCCACGCTGCTGTATTCGCAGGTGGAGAAGTCGCACAAAGACTCGCCGCTGGGCTACGAGGCCAAGCTGCGCAACGCCCGCCTGAGCTACTACGCCGGCGACTTCAAGCTCGCGCAAAGTCACCTCGACATCCTGAAAGAGGCCACCACCCGCGAAATTGCCAACGACGCCATGCAGCTCTCGCTGCTCATTCAGGACAACACCGTGGAGGACACCCTGGGCCTGGGCCTGCGGGCCTACGCGGCCGTGGAGCAGTTGGTGTTTCAGAACAAGGTGAAGGAGGCCATCACGGGTCTGGATGCGCTGCTGGAAAAATTTCCCGGCCACCCGCTCTCCGACGACACTTACTACCTCAAAGCGCAACTGCAACGCCGCGTGGGGGATTTTGTGGGGGCCATTGCCACCCTGGAACGCATCACCGGCAACCCCAAGTACGACGTGCTGAGCGACGATGCGCTGTTTCTGCTGGCCCGCATTCAGGAAGAAGACATCAAGGACAAAGGGAAGGCCCAGGAGCTCTACAGCCAGGTGATAACGAAATACCCCGGTAGCATTTACGTGGCCGAGGCCCGGAAGCGCTTCCGCAAGCTGCGGGGCGACGGCGTGTAGGAAAGAGGAAAGGGTGGTGCGGTTTGCAAGCCCGTCCTGCTGGGCTTGCCGAAGCAGCCCTCCCGCTTCGCTGCGGCAATGTAGCGTTGGCTTCGCGTCCTCCGCACTGGTTGAGCCAATTTATTCTGACACGGGGACGCAAAACCAGCGCTTCACGCGGCCTGCAGGCCGAGCGAGGAAATGGGGGCCCAACTTTACCCGAAAAAAACGAATAGCAGCGCCAGCGCGAGGATAAATACTCCGTACATCAGCCCGTCGGACAGGATGTACGGACGGTATTTGCGGTAGAATGTTTGGAGCTTGTGCATGGGGTACGGCGGTAGGGCCGTCGGTCGGCGAAGGTACGGAAGCAGGCGCGGGACGGGGTTTGGTCGTACTTTTGACCCCATTTCTACCAAGTATCCGATGCCCGTATCCGCTAGTAAGCGCTGGAATTATATCCCCGAAGCCGACCCTCAACGGGCCCGGCGCCTCGCCGAGGCCCTGTTCATTGCTCCCGAAATAGCGGCCCTGCTGGGCCAGCGCGGCATCGATACCCCCGAAGCCGCCGCGGCCTTTTTCCATCCCGATTTGCGGCAGCTGCCCAACCCGCTGCTGATGCGCGACATGGACCGCGCCGTGGCGCGCCTGGCCCGGGCCCTGGAGGCCGGCGAAAAGGTGCTCGTGCTGGGGGACTACGACGTGGACGGCATCACCTCCGTGGCCACGGTAATGAGTTACCTCACCCCGCTGTTCGGCGCCGGGCGGCTGCGCGACTACATCCCCGACCGCTACACCGAGGGCTACGGCATTTCTGAAAAAGCCATTGACGTGGCCGCCGACCAGGGCTTTGGCCTCATCGTGGCCCTCGACTGCGGCATCAAGGCCGTGGAACAAGTGGCCTACGCGACCAGCAAGGGCGTCGATTTCATCATCTGCGACCACCACCTGCCCGGCGACGAGCTGCCGGCCGCCGTGGCCGTGCTCGACCCCAAGCGAGCCGACTGCGCGTATCCTTACAAAGAGCTGGCGGGCTGCGGCGTGGGGTTCAAGCTGATGCAGGCGCTGGGCGAGCGCCTGGGCCTGCCCGAAGCTCCGTTGCACGACCTGCTGGACCTCGTCACGGTGAGCATCGCCGCCGACGTGGTGCCCATCACCGGCGAAAACCGCCTGCTGGCCGCCCACGGCCTGCGCCGCTTCAACGAAGATGCTCACTTGCTGCGGCCCGGCTTGGCGGCCCTGCGCGAACTGGCTACTTTGCGCGAAGGTCCGCTGGGTATTAGCAGCCTGATATTCGGGTTTGCCCCGCGCATCAACGCGGCCGGCCGCATGGGCGACGCCCGCCGCGCCGTGGCCATGCTGCTCGCCCCCGACCAGCAAGAGGCCCGCTACACCGCCGAAGTGGTGGACCAGATGAACCAGCAGCGCCGCGGCTCCGACCAGCACACCACCCAGGAAGCCCTCGACATGATTGCCGGCGACCCGGTGCTGCAACACGCCCACGCCACCGTGCTCTACAAGGCCGACTGGCACCAGGGCGTGCTCGGCATTGTGGCCTCGCGCTGCCTCGACCAGTACTACCGCCCCACCGTCATCCTGACCCAGCGCGACGGCAAGGCCACGGGCTCGGCTCGCTCCGTGGCGGGGTTCGACGTGCACGAGGCCCTGGAGGCCTGCGCCCCGCTGCTCGATCAGTTTGGTGGGCACCGCGCCGCTGCCGGCCTCACCCTGAAGGTGGAAAACGTGCCCGCTTTCCAGCGCCGGTTTGAAGAAGTGGTGGCCGACACCCTCACCACCGAGCACCTCGTGCGCCCGGTGGAGGTGGCCGCCGTGCTGCCGTTGGGCCGCATCACCGAGGAGTTTTTTGCCGAGCTGCGCCGCATGGAGCCCTTCGGGCCCGGCAACCCCAACCCGGTGTTTGCCTCGCGGCGGCTGGTGGCCGTGCCCCACAGCGCCCGGGTGGTGGGCCAGGGCCACCTCAAGCTGCGCCTCGCTTCGGCCGACACGACGGGCCCGGCGGTGGACGCCATCGGATTTGGCCTGGCCGATTACCTGCCTGAAATTGAGCAGGGCCGGCCGTTCAGCGCCTGCTACACCGTGGAGCTGAACGAGTACCGCGGCCAGCGCGCCGTGCAACTGCGCGTGCTGGATGTGCGCTGGGAGTAGCGGCAGCGCAACTTTCTCCGCGGGGGTGCTTAGCCGGCCGCGCAGTAATCAGCCGGGGCCCTGCGTTCCCGCCTAGTTGGGGCTTGCCGGGGAAGCTTGGGGCATGAAGTAGTAGCTGGATTTTTTACGGGCCCCGCCGGTCCGTGAGGTATGCACCACGTAATCGCCGTGCACAAATAGCCAGTTGGCAGTGGGAGTATTGAACTGCTCCGTGTATTCTAGCAGCAGCATTCGCGTGAGCTGATGGTCCTCGAACTGCTCGACTAACACCTTACGGCCCTTAGCATCATAGTACTTCACCTTCTCAATCTCAACCCCGAAGCGGCGCTTTACCGTTTGCTGCCGGACAAGGGCGATGGGCTTTTGAGAGTCGCCGTAGCTGATGACCGGGCTTGAAGTGCCGGCGTAGCTTTTCACCCGCCGGTGGGGCCCACCAAACGTGCCCTGCGACACCTTGAAGACGCCCATCCGGGCCTCGCTGCGAACGTGAACATCGGCCACTAGGCGCAGCAGCGAATCGTGCGCGGCAGCATAGCGGGCGTGCGCGGCGGTGAGGTCGGGCAGCGCCGCCGCGTCAGGAGAGGGGGATAGCACCTCGGCTTTGGATTGGGCCAGGACGGAGAAACCAGAGCCCAGCAGAAACAGCCACATTAGGCCATTTAGACGGCAGATTGGGAGCATGAAAAGGAAACAGAAGTAGAAAAACGGCTGCAATATAGCGGCCCTTTACCGTTGCCGGCTCGCCCGCCACACCCACCACAACAGCGGCAACTGCAAGGGCAGCCGGCCCCAGGCGGCCCAGCCGGGAATGCCCAGCTCGGCGTGAATCAGGGCCATGTACACGTTGGCAGGAAACACGGCTACCAGCAGCGCCAGCAGGCCCCCGCCGGCCCAGCGCCGGGTGCGGCGGGGCAGCAGCCCCAGCCCGCCCAGCACTTCAAAAACCCCGCTCACGTACACCAGGGCCAGTGGCTGCGGCAGTTGCGGCGGCATAATGGCCAGGTACGTGGCCGGGTGAACGAAGTGCCAAACGCCGGCCGACACGAAAATGAGGGCCAGCGTGTAGCGGCTGATAAGGCGAAGCATCATGAAGCGGTAAAAGTCGCACGGAAAAGGCGAGCTGCCGGGAAGTAACGCGTCCCGGAACAAAAATCTGAAGCCAACTTCAGAATCATTCGCTCCCTATTCGTTGTTCTCCGAGCCAGTTGGCTGCTCCCTGTTCGCCTTGTCCGGCGCGCGGCAAGGCCGTACTTTTGCACTCCCAAACCAATTTTCCCACCCAGCATATGCAAACCGTCACTTCTTCTAACATTTACGCCCTCACCGAAGAGCAGCTGGCCGTGCGCGATGCCGCCCGGGACTTCGCCCAGAGCGAGCTGTGGGCCGGCGTCATCGAGCGCGATGAGCACCAGAAGTTTCCCGCCGAGCAAATCAAAAAGATGGGCGAGTTGGGCTTTATGGGCATGATGGTGAGCCCTGAATACGGCGGCAGCGGCCTCGACACCGTGAGCTACGTGCTGGCCATGGAAGAAATCAGCAAGGTTGATGCCTCGTGCTCGGTCATCATGTCGGTGAACAACTCGCTGGTGTGCTGGGGCTTGGAGAAGTACGGGACCGAGGAGCAGAAGCAGAAATACCTGCCCCGTCTGTGCTCGGGTGAAATCATTGGCGCCTTCGCCCTGAGCGAGCCCGAGGCCGGCTCCGACGCCACCAGCCAGCGCACCACCGCCGAGGACATGGGCGACCATTACCTCCTCAACGGTACCAAGAACTGGATTACCAACGGCACAACGGCTTCGGTCTACCTCGTCATCGCCCAGACCCACCCCGAGTTGAAGTCGCGCGGCATCAACGTGCTGATTGTGGACAAGGACATGCCCGGCTTCATTCAGGGCCCCAAAGAAAACAAGCTCGGCATCCGCGGTTCCGACACTTGCTCGCTGATGTTTACCGACGTGAAGGTGCCCAAGGAAAACCGCATCGGGGCCGACGGCTTCGGCTTCAAGTTCGCCATGCAGGTGCTGGCCGGCGGCCGCATCGGCATCGCCGCGCAGGCGCTGGGCATCGCCTCGGGCTCGCTCGAACTTAGTCTGAAATACGCCAAGGAGCGCAAGGCGTTCGGCGTGGAAATAGCCCAGCACCAGGCCATTCAGTTTAAGCTGGCCGACATGGCCACCAACACCGACGCCGCCCGCTTGCTGTGCCTGCAAGCTGCCGCCGACAAGGACAATGGCGAGGACTACGCCAAGTCGGGCGCCATGGCCAAGCTCTTCGCCTCGAAGGTAGCAATGGACAGCGCGGTGGAGGCCGTGCAGATTCACGGCGGCTACGGTTTCGTGAAAGAGTACCATGTCGAGCGGTTCATGCGCGACGCCAAGATTACCCAGATTTACGAAGGAACTTCCGAGATTCAGAAAATTGTGATTTCGCGGGAAATCCTCAAGTAGACGGGGAATTGCCTAAAATTCAGATTCATTGCACAAAACCCAGCCACTTTTTGGCTGGGTTTTTAGTTTTTGTAAATTTCGAGGTGTTATATTGCACTGCGGTAGCTACCCTACTACCCCTACCCGCACCCCTTGAAGGCCACTTTGGCACACTAAATTATGGAAGATTACAATAAAGTCATTGAGTCGTTGGGTGTCCGTTACATCAAGGCCAAGAACCTGGTGCTGCACCAGCCGTTCACGGTGCGCAACTCCTACGATGTCGGTAATAATCTCATTTTGCTCCACAAAGGCCACCTCACATTCGGCGAAGACCAGATGGTGGTGGAAGAAGGCGAGATGCTCTTCATTCCCGGTGGCCGGCCCACCCGCGTCAGCTACGGCGAGGACCTGAAAAACCGCGTGATTACCAATGATGACCTGATTACCAACAAGGACAAGTTCTTTCATTCGAACGACAATCTTGACCTCATCGGCGACGCTGGCGAAAGCCATAGCTTCGTGAGCTTCGAAGCCAAGGTGTTCGACTCGGTGAACTTCTTCGCCTCGCTCGACGTGCCGGCCTTCCTCATCAGCGGGCAGCCCAAACTGGCCAATCTGGTCATCAAAGTAGTGGAGGAGAGCATTCAGGACCTGCCGGGCCGCGAGCGCCTCATCAACATCTACACCGAAAACATTGTGGTGGAAGTGGTGCGCTACGTGCTGCGCAACAACATGTTTGTGGAGCAGTTGGCTACCAACAGCACCTACTTTAAAGACCCGCGCCTGATTGACCTGTTCAACTACATCAAGGAGAACCTGGGCGGCGACCTGAGCAACAAGGTGCTGAGCGGCGTGGCCAACGTGAGCGAGGACTACGTGGGCCAGTACTTCAAGATGCTGACCAACATCAATCCGCAGGACTACATCGAGTACCAGCGCATGGAGCGCGCCGTGTTCCTGCTGCGCACCACCAAAAAGAGCATCCGCGACATTGGCAAGGAAGTGGGCTACAAGGATACCGCGTATTTCTGCCGCCGCTTCAAGATGATGTTCGGCATTCCGGCGGGCAAGATGCGCCGCCGCGAGTCGGCCATGAACATCTAGCTTACTGAGCCCCCCCGGCCGATAGTCCTCGGATACGGCCGCCGTGCCCGGTAGTGAATAACCAGAAGGGCCCCCGCTTCAATTTGAAGCGGGGGCCCTTCTGATTTACCGGTGAGCCGTTCCGTTGGCTTACTCAATGCTGCGGGAGTCGTCGTTCTTCGGGCGGTAGCCGCCTTCCGAAGGCCGCACGCTGGGGTCGGTTTTGGCCGAGGCTCCGAAGCCCGAACCGCCGCCGGAGTGAAGGCCGGTGCTGGCGCCCGTGTCTTCATTGGCGGTGGCGCCGCCGCTGAAAATGCCGCCGTTGGCGTAGCGGCCGCTGCTGTTGCCATAAGGCGAACCACTGTCGGAGCGACCAGCCGTCCCAGACGCCGACTTGCGGCCGGTGGAAGCATCGGGGGCCTGGTAGCCGTAGCCGCGGCGCCCGTAGCTGCCCGCGTCGCGCTGCTTGCCGTAGTTGTAGCTGCTGCTCGACGGCTTGCCTTTGCGGGTGGCCAGCCAGCCGAGGCCGACGACCAGCAGGGCGCCGCCCACCACTTTTTGGGTGGTGGTGAGCTCGCCCACGCGGGCCACGGCGCGGTTGCCGAGGTCTTTTAGGCTCTGGGGCAGCTGGTTCGCGTTGTTGAGCACGCCCGAATCCTCAATCCATTTCTTGCCGTTTTGCAGGGCTGTATCGAGCAGCGTGCCTTCTGAGCCGTTGGTCTGCTGGCCTTCGCCCTGACGGCTGCCGGGGTGGGTGGTATCGTGGCCCGAAACGCCGAAGCCTTCCGTGGCGCTCGCGCTCCGAGCGCTGGCCGCGGGCTTGCGCGAGGCGCCGGTGCTGCCCGGCGTGGAGGTTGGGGCCTGGGAAGCGCGGCCGGAATTGGTCGGGTTCGGCGTGCCGAACTGGTCTTGCTGGTTATCCATAGTAATGAGACGAAAGGAAAGGTGGAAAGAAACGTGGGGCTCTTTGCCGAAACACTGGAGCGTAGGGTCTATTCGTAATCGACTGGTGGGAAGTTGCACTAAGCCTGCTTTATTTTTCAACCTCACCGGCAACCCTGCCGCGAGAATGCGGGTACTCAATGGCACTACTTTCCACTTTTTCATCTTTCCGTCACGCCCAAAGACCCTAACCTCTCCGTGGCCCTCGTTACGGGGGCCGCCGCTGGCATCGGCCAGGAACTGGCCCACTTGCTTGCCAAGGACCAGTACCAGTTGATTCTGGTGGACCAGAACCCCGACGGCCTGGCCCACTTCGCCGATCACCTGCGCACGGCGCACGGCGTCACCGTCGCGCTCATCACCCAGGACCTGGCCCAGATGGGCGCCGCCCGGGCCGTATACAATGCCGTGCAAGGCCAGAACCTGCAGGTCGACATCTTGGTCAACGACGCCGGGTTTGGGGAATACGGCATGTTTCTCGAATCGAGCATTGCGCGTAATTCCGCCGTTATTCACACCAACATTCTGGCGCTGGTCGAATTGACGTGCCTGTTTGGCCGCGACATGAAAAGCCGGGGCAAAGGCCGCATTCTGCAGCTCGGCTCCACGGCGGCCTACACGCCTTCGCCGCAAATGGCCGTGTACTCGGCCACCAAATCCTTCGTGCTCAGCTTCTCCGAAGCGCTGGCCAACGAGCTCAAGGACAGCGGCGTGACGGTGACCACCCTCTGCCCTGGCGCCACCGATACCGACTTCTTCGAGCGGGCCGGCGCCGAAAGCACCAACGCGGCCCACGGCCCGCTGGCCGACCCCAAAGACGTGGCCAAGGACGGTTACGAAGCGTTGATGAACGGCGAAATGCGCGTCATCTCGGGCATCACCAACAAAGTGCAGGCCATGCTCAGCAACATCACCCCCGACAACTTGGTGGCCGCCGGCATGCGCAAGATGTTCGCGGAGAAGGAATAAGCCCTTTTTCATCGTTGCGTCAAAAAAGCCCGCTTGCTGCTACAGCAGGCGGGCTTTTTTGCGCTTTGCAACACTGCGAAAAAGCTTACGGCCGCGCGTGGCGCGGCAAGGGCACCAGCACGTGGGTGGGGTTGGCCAGCACCACGCGGCGGGCCTCCTCGCGGGCTTCGACTTCGTACCGGTTGTGGTAGTAGCCCACGCGGGCCGACTCGACAAGGTACTTCCACAGGAAGGAGAGAAGGCCGTGTTCCCGGTACTGGCGCAGGTGTACCTGCTCGTGGGCCACCCACTCGGCGTCGGCCAGGAACTGCGCGCGGGTGGCGCCGCTTAGGTGCACCGTCTGGCCGACGACCATGGCCACGCGCGGGCTGCCCAGCACCACGCGGGCAATGCGGGCCAGGGGCGAGCGAGTCCAGGTGCGAAGGGGTTGCATAAGGGGAAGGTACAGCGAAATCTGTTGATGCAACCACGGATTAAATCCGTCGGTGGTTGCAAGGGCAATAATAATTTTTAAGGCATTGCATTGTCTTAAATAAAGAATATTTGAATTTTTCCAAGTGCAAATGCCGGACTTCCCAAAAGTTTGCCTTAGATTTACCCAGCCTCCAATTCTCGCAGTGGCGGGAATGTCCGGGGCTAATCCTTTTAATTCATCACTCATCTCGGCTGCTTCCAGCCTTGCCTATCGCCTAAGAAAGCTACTGCCCCGGCTTTTCCTCTCCACCCAGGAATTCGGATTTTGCCCCCACGACCCTTAACGACGGACAATGAAAAATCACCTGCTGTATTGCCTCGCCGCTGCCTCGCTGGCCCTGTCATTCTTCTTCGAACGCCCCGCCGATGCTTCGGCTACGGTTCGCGCCACCCCGGCGCCGGCCGTGGCCGAAGCATCGTTGTTTCCGGCTACTTCGACGAATATGCCCGCTGCCAAACGGTCCGACACGCCGGGCGCAAAGCCAGTGGCCCCCACGGCCGCCGAGCTAGCCGCCGCCCGCGACTCGCTCACCTACCACTACTACGCCCAAACCCTGGGCCTGCACCTGGCTTTCAACGAGAACAAGGACCTGCTGCGCTCCGTGACCGACTGGATTGGCACGCCCTACCGCTACGGCAACAACTCGCGCCGCGGCACCGACTGCTCGGGCTTCGTGACGCGGGTGTTCCGCGAGGTGTACGGCGTCACGCTGCAGCGCTCGTCGCGCTCCATGTTCACGACCACCAAGCACGTGGCCAAAAGCAACATGCAAACCGGCGACCTGGTGTTCTTCCGCCGGGGCCGGGGCCCGATTTACCACGTGGGCATTTACCTGAAGGACGGCAAGTTTGCCCATTCGGCCTGCAACGGGGGCGTGATGGTCAGCTCGTTGCGTCAGGACTACTACCGCCGCAACTTTTACGCCGCGGGCCGCGTGCGAATTGCCGAACAGGCTACGGCCAAAGCGGAGTAAGCACCATCACACAGTAGGGAGTAGCGGTGCCGGCTCTTGGAGCCGGACGGGTTGCCGCCGCCGGCCAAAGACCAAACTGCCGGCTGAAAAAAGCAAATGTTAAGATTAAACCCGGGAAGACGTCGACGGTCTTTCTTTTGCTAAATCTTTGAGAATGAAGGGTGCAACCGGCCCCTTACTTGTTGTTTTTGAAAGCATTTCACAACCTTTTTCGCGCCTGTTTATGAATCGTAGACATTTTCTCCAACGAAACGCGACCGTACTCCGTGCTCCTGCTGCCGCCGTAGCCGGGCAGCCGGTTGGGCCAGCTACTGCCCCCGTCGCGGAGGGCCAGGACCCACCGGAAACCGTGAGCCGGTTCGCCAATAAGACCCTGCCCACCGGCCTGGCTCGCACCACCTCCACGCTGGCGCCCTACACCGGGCCCTGGGGCTACGCGCAGGCCGCGCACTTGCTGCGGCGCGCCACGTTTGGCCCTACGCGCGCCGAAATCAACGCTGCCGCGGGCCGGACCCTGGGGGGGGTGTTGACCAGTTTGCTGACGGTATCGGCGGCACCGACGCCGCCGGTTAACGGCTTTACCAACGACACGAGCGTGCCCGTGGGCCAGACCTGGGTGACGGCCCCTTTCGACAACAACGCCGAATACTGGCGGGCGCGGAGCCTGCGCGCCTGGTGGATGGGCCAGCTGATGCAAAGCACCACGCTGGTAGAGAAGATGACCCTGTTCTGGCACAACCACTTTGTGGTCGAGTTCGACGACATTTTCGACGGCCGCTACAGCTACAGCTACCTGGACTTGCTGCGCCAGCACGCGCTGGGCAACATCAAGCAGCTGGCCAAAGACATCACGGTGGAGCCAGCCATGCTGCGCTACCTCAACGGCAACCAAAACCGCGTCGGCGCCCCCAACGAGAACTACGGCCGCGAGCTGCTGGAGCTGTTTACCGTGGGCAAGGGTCCGCTCGTCGGGGCCGGCAACTACACCACCTACACCGAGGCCGACGTGCAGGCGGCGGCCAAGGTGCTCACCGGCTGGCAGGACTCGCAAGCCAACAACAACAGCTTCTACACGGCTACTCGCCACGACACGACCACCAAGCAGTTCAGCAGCGCCTTTGCCAACCAGACGATTGCCAACCAGGGCGACCAAGAGTACAAGGCCCTGGTGGACATGATTTTTAACGAAAACGAGACGGCCGTTTTCCTGGTTCGCAAGCTCTACCGGTGGTTCGTGTACTACGTCATCGACGCCACCACCGAGACGAACATCATCCAGCCGCTGGCCACCCAACTCAAGCAGAACGGCTACAACTTGAAACCCGTGCTGAGCACGTTGCTGGGCAGCGAACATTTCTTTGACGTGCTCAACGTCGGCTGCGTTATCAAAAGCCCCATCGAGACGGTGGTGAGCACGGCCCGGCAGCTACCCATCACGTTCCCGCCGGCTACCAACGTGCTGGCGCAGTACGGCATCTGGGACTGGCTGGTGGACCGCGCCGCGGTTATGCAGCAGAACCTCGGCGAGCCGCCCAACGTGGCCGGCTGGCCCGCCTACTGGCAAACGCCGCAGTACTACGAAATGTGGATTAACGCCGTGACCATGCCCCGGCGTAATCAATTTACTGACCAGCTCATTAGCTCGGGCGGTTACACGCGCTACTACACCGGCGGCAACTTCAACATCAAGATTGACGCCGTGGCCTGGGTGCAAACCCTGCCGGCCGCCACGGCGCTGGACTGCACCCTGCTGATTGCCGAGCTGACCAAGCTGCTGCTGCCCATTCCGCTCACGCCCACGCAGTTGGCCTTCCTCAACGACACGCTGCTGCCGGGCCTGCCCGACTTCGAGTGGACGGAAGAGTGGCAGGAGTTCTTGGCGGCCCCCACCAACGCCATGAAGCGCAAGGACGTGGAGGACAAGCTCCGCGCGCTGGTGCGCCAAATTATGGGCCTGGCCGAGTATCATTTGTCTTAGTTGGGGACTGCGGGACCGGGCTGCCGGCTATCGGTAGCCCGCCCGCTTTGTTCGCCTCAAACCTCACGGAATCAAGTCTTAACGACCCCAACTATCAAAGAGCCTTACCAATGAAACGCAGACATTTTCTCCAAACCACGGCCACGGCCACGGTGCTGCCCACGCTGCTGGGCGCCTTGCCCATCGGGGCGTACGGGTTTTCGCCGGAGCTTTTTGAGCTGACCGGCGGTGCCACCCAAACCGACAAAGTGTTGGTGCTCATTCAGCTGAACGGCGGCAACGACGGGTTGAACATGATTATCCCGACCGACCAGTACGCGGCCATTATGGCGGCCCGCGCCGGGATTGCCATTCCGGAAAATCAGGTGCTGCCCCTGCGGCCCGCCACGGGCATTCACCCGGCAATGGCGGGCATCAAAAACCTCTACGACGACGGCAAAATCGGGGTGGTGCAAAGCGTGGGCTACCCCAATGCCAACGGCTCGCACTTCCGGTCCACGGACATCTGGACGTCGGGCTCCGACTCCAACGTGACGCTCACCACGGGCTGGGCGGGCCGCTACCTCGACGGCGAATTCGCCAATTTCCCGACCGATTACCCGAGCGCCCAAGCGCCCGACCCGCTGGCCATCAGCATCGGCTCGGTGGTGAGCAACTGCGTGCAGGGCCCCACCGTGAACATGGGCATGGCCATTGCCAGCACCAGCTCGTTCTACCAGCTGCTAAGCGGCGGCGTGGACGCGGCCCCCAACACGCCGGCGGGCCACGAGCTGACCTTCATCCGGCGCGTGGTGCAGCAAACGCAGGTCTACATCACGGCCATTCAGACCGCCGCCGGCCGGGCCCAGAACCTCTCGCCGCTGTACCCGACGGCGGGCCAGAACTCGCTGGCCGACCAGCTCAAGATTGTGGCGCAGCTCGTGGCCGGCGGCTTGCAAACGCGCATTTACGTCTGCAACCTTGGCGGCTTCGACACGCACGTGAACCAGGTGTCGGCCACGAGCACCACCACCGGCAACCACGCCACGCTGCTGGGCAAAATCTCGGGGGCCATCGCGGCCTTCCAGGACGACTTGCGCCGCCTGAACGTGCAGGACCGGGTGGTGGGCATGACCTTTTCGGAATTTGGGCGCCGAGTGAAAGCCAACTCGGGCAAGGGCACCGACCACGGCGCGGCGGCCCCGCTGCTGGTGTTTGGCAGCCAGGCAAACCCCACCATCCACGGCAACAACCCCACGCTGCCCGCCAACGCCGGGACGAATGACAACGTGGCCATGCAGATTGACTTCCGCAGCGTGTACACCAGCATTTTGAAGGACTGGTTTCAGGTGCCGCAGACCACGCTCAATAGCCTGTTCGGGCGCCAATTCCCCTACGTGCCGGTGCTGCGGCAGGGCACGGTTACGGCCACGAGCGCCGCGGCCGAATCGGCCGACTTCACGGTGTACCCCAACCCGGTGGCGCGCGGCGGCCGCACCACCGTGGCCTACGAGAGCGCCGGCGGCCACGTGCAAGTGGTGGTGCTCGACGCCGTGGGGCGCGAAGTGCGCCGCGCCGTGGACCGCGTGCTGCCCCGCGGCCCGCAGCAGCTGGCCGTGGACCTGAGCGGCCTGGCCCCCGGCGCCTACTACTGCCAGGTGCGCGAGGCGCAACGCAGTGGCTCGCGCATCGTGGCCATTGAATAAACAAGCGCGCACCGCGTAAAACAGTCCGGCCATCGGCCCGGCGCGACCCGGGTGGGGTCGGCCGGGACGGTGGCCGGATTATTTCGGATTTGGTGGAAAAAAGGCAGCCCGGTACCGACCTTTTGCGTATGGGTGGGCTGAGGCCGCGGCCTCTTTTCCTTTCACCCTCTCCCCCCAGTACCAGCTTTATGGAAGCGAAAATCGAACAGCAGCTCGAAAAAATTCTGCCCGAAGACCTCGCCCGCGCGTTTGAAAGCGCCTACCACGTGTTTCAAGGCAAAACCGAGCACATGGATGACCTGCTCAAGCACGGCGGCGTGCTCCTGCGCAAAGCGGCCCAACGGTTCACCCCCACCCAAATGGTGGTCGGCATTGCCGCGCTGGCCGCCGTGGCCGTGGTGCTCATCAGCCGCGCCACCGACGATGACCACGAAGGCGAAGCCCACGACGTGAGCCGCTCAGACCGGCCGAAAATCGGGGGCAAACGCTAAAGCAAGCGCCACCCCACAAAAACAAAAAGCGGCCTCCTGCCCGGAGGTCGCTTTTTTTGATGGGTGCTGCCCCCTACCGACGAGCCCCAATGCTGTTATTTGCGGGGAGTGGTTGTCGTGCTAGCGCGGGAAGCTAACGAGTTGACCATGAATTGGAAACGGAGAAAGTAATCGGTGCAGTGTAGGTTACGGCTACCGGTTTTCCCGATTGCATACCGGGCACGAATTGCGGCAGTTGCCGCACCGCAGCAAGCACCGCTTCGTCACACCTCATGCCGATGCCCTCGACAATCCTGGCATCGCTCACCGCCCCGTTGGGGTTGATGGGGAAAGCAACAAACACACGTCCCTCAAGTTCGATTTTAAGAGCTTCCGGGGGATAAATCACCCTGTTCTGAATGGCGCTGACAATGGCTTTGTCCCCGCCGCCGGGTAGTTGGGGCATCTGTTCCACACGGGTGTACACCGGGCCCTTCGCTTGTTCCAGGGGCGCACTGGGCGTGTTGGCCTGGGCAAAGGCGGGCTGGGTAGCAACAACTCCCAAGCCGGGGGTGATGCTCCAAAAGTGTTGTGCCAGTGACGTGATGCCAATGGGCATACCCCATACCTGGCAGTCGTTATTTTCCCTGTAGCGTCCAGACGGTGCCCACCCGCGCGTTGGTCTCCGTTGCCGAGCGCAGGAATACCAGCTCGTGCAGTTGCCCGGTGCGCCAGGTTTCCAGTAGCTCATTATAGTAGGGCGAGCCGGGGTTGCCGCTCTGGCCGCCGGGGTACACGCCGTAGGCCCGCACCCGCGGGCCCAGGGCCACCACCATGCGCCAGGAGGGGCCGTTGCGCTCGGTGGTGGCGTTCACAATGCCCGCGCCGCCGCCGCAGTCCACGTCCAGTTGGCCAAAGCCGGGGAGCTGGAGCAGGTGCAGGATGTCGGTGCCCTTCTGGTTGGCCCAGCGCCACTTGGGCGAGAGCGGGCCAAATTTGCGGGAGAGCGAGTCGACGGCAAAGCGCAGGCTTTGACGGGCGAGTTGGGGCAGGGTTTCCTTGGCCGGCGTGCGGCGGTCGTCAATCCAGGGCGAGTTGGGCTCGTTGAGCAGCAGGTTGTTGGTGCGGTCACGGGCGGGGGGGCGCATTTCCAGGCCGGTGGCTTGGGGGCCGAAGTCGTCGTCCCAGAGGCGCTTGGTCAAGTCGTTGTACCACAGGTTGAACACGCTGGGGCCGATGGCGTCGGCGGTGTACTGGTAGCGCCAGCGGCGCATTTCGGCCAGCACCCGGCCTTCGGGCGAGCCGGCGGCGGGCGGGGCGGCGCCCGGGGCCGGCTCCGCTACCAGGGCCAGCAGCCGGGGCAGCATGAGCTGGGCGTTGAGGTCGAGCACGTCGTTCTGCAGGCGGCGCAGGCTGTCGGGCGTGACCCGGGCCATGGCCGCCAGGCGCTGATTGATGCGGTGGCCGCGCTCGTAATTAGCGAAATTCCAGTGGAGGTAGTACGGGTAGTCGGGGCCGGTCGAAAACTGGTTGGCCGACGACACGAAGCCCCGGGCCGGGTTCTTTACGTGGGGGTTGTGAGCCGCCGGAATCCAGCCCTGCCAGTCGTAGGCCGGGTCGGTGCCGTCGAGGATGAACTTGCCCTGGTCGCGCCACTTCAGCGGGAAGCGGCCGTTGGGCCAGATGGCAATGTCCTGGGCGTTATCGGCAAAAATGAAGTTCTGGGCCGGGGAGCCGTAGCTGGCCAGCGCGGCCGTGTAGTCGGGGTAGGCGCGGGCCCGGTTGAGCTGGTAGAAAGCCAGCACCTCGTTGGCCCCGTCGTGGGCCGTCCAGCGCATGGCGTGGGCAATGGGCGTCTGGGACAGGAAGGGCTTTTCCGCTTTGTCGTACACCACCGGGCCGTGGTGGGAGTAGAGCACGGTGTCGAGCCGGTCGGGCTGGCCGCGCACTTTGAGGCGCTCCACCACGCGGCGCACGGGCTTCCAGCGGCCGGCGTGCCAGTACTCGCGGCGCGTGCCGTCCCGGAACTTGAGCTGGTAGAAGTCGAGCACGTCGGCGTTCACGTTGGTCACGCCCCAGGCCACGTTTTCGTTAAAGCCGATGATGACCAGCGGCGAGCCGGGAATGGTGACGCCGTACACGTTCACGCCCGGCGCGTGCAGCTGAATCTGGTACCAGATGCTGGGCAGGTTGAGCGTCAGGTGCGGGTCGTTGGCCAGCAGCGGGAAGCCCGAGGCCGACTTGGCGCCGCTCACCGCGAAGTTGTTGGAGCCCAGCTCGGCGTCGGGCTCGGCCCGGAGCTGGTGGGCCGCGTAGGCGGCTTCGAAAGATTTGGGCGCGGCCGGCACCGCCAGCGGCTGAAAGTCCAGCGGCGTGCCCGCGGGCACGATGGGGTCCTCGCGGGTGGGGTAGTCCGGGAACAGGTCCTTGGTCACGGCGGGGCCGTACTTGCGCAGGATGTTGCTCAGGCGCAGGTCGTCGGTGCGGCCGCTCAGGTCCCAGGCCATGAACTTGAGCAGCAGGGCGCATTTGAGCGGCTGCCAGGGCTCGGGGCGGTAGTCGAGCAGCTTGTACTCGAAGGGCAGGGTGGCCGGCGTGAGCTGGCCAATGTAGGCATTCACGCCGGCCGAGTACGACTCCAGCACCACGCGCGTGGTGGGGTTGGCCATCATCACGCGCAGCGAGTTGGCGGCGCCGAAGGGCAGGCCCATGCGCCGGAAAAACCGGTCCGTCTCCAGCCGGGCCGGGCCCACGATTTCGGCCAGCCGGCCGGCGGCCACGTGGGTTTGAAACTCCATCTGCCAGAGCCGGTCGCGGGCCGTGAGGTAACCCTGGGCGAAGTACAGGTCGTGGTCGTTCTGGGCAAACACGTGCGGCACGCGGTGGTCGTCGTAGCGCACGGTCACGGGCCGTTGCAGGCCGGCCAGCGCCAGGGTCTGCTGCGCCGGGAAGTTGCCGGCCGCTTCGCCGTTCTGCCAGAACCCGCGGTAGGGGCTCAGCAGCTTGCCAAACGGCGGCAGGTCGCCGTGCTTGGTGTTCAGCGTCCAGACCAGGGTGAGGCTGACGGCCAGCGCCAGCAGGGCTTTAATCCAAGCAGTCATACGAAACGGGGCGCGGGCCGCCAAGGCCCCACGGCCCTAAATGTAAAACGCCGGCCGGCTTCTGGCCCCGCCCCGCAACAAAATTGCCCCGCCAAGCCAGGCTTGGGGGGCAATTGCGCACAGCTCAGAAAGGTAGAAAAAGGCAATAAAATGGGTACGGTCAGCGCGAGGCCACTTCGCGCACCAGCCCGCCGATGCCCCACACGCGCAGTTGCCGGCGCACGGCTTCGGCCTCGAGCCGCTCGCCGAAGTTGCCCACGAATACGCGGCTGCGCTGGCGTCCGTCGAGCAGCTCCTGGGAAACTTCCACCTGCACGTTCGGCAGCAGCGACTGGATGCGGGCCTGCACGGCGCGGGCGTTGGCGGCGTCGATGAAGGAGCCGGCCTGGATGAGGAAGCCGGCGGGGCAATGGGTCGTTTCGGCAGCGGCAACCACCCCCGCGGTGGGAGCGCCGGCGGCGGCGAGCAGGGCCGGGGCCGGGGTGGGCGCGGCGGGGCTAGCCGCGGCGGGCACCGAGTAGGTGGTAAAGGCGGCGTCGGGGTGGGGGTCGGCGGCGTAGAGGGCGGCCAGGTTTTCGGGCGTGGTGGCCGGGCCCAGGGGGGTGTTGGCGGCCACTATTTCGGCCACCACGGTGGCGGCGCCGCACTCGGTGATGCCCAGCGGCCGGGCCGCGATTTCGGAAAGGTCAATGATGCGCTCGCGCCGGAAGGGGCCGCGGTCCGTCACGCGCACCACCACCGACTTGCCGTTCTTCACGTTCGTGACCCGCAGGCGGGTGCCGAAGGGCAGGGTTTTGTGGGCGCAGGTGTACTGGAAGCGGTTGAACCGCTCGCCGCTGGTGGTTTTTCGACCCTGAAAGTACGCGCCATACCAGGAGGCCCGGCCCCGCAACACGGTGGTGGCGGCGCGGGGGGCGGCGGCTGGGTCTTCTGCGGAGCCACGGGCGGTGGCGCGCGCCGGAGCGCTTAGCAAAAGCAGCAGCAAAACAAAGGAACTGGTGAGGGCAGGTACTGAAAAGGGACGAAGTAATGTCATGCGGCTGGTCGATGGTGAACGGAACAAACATAGGTTTTCCTTTCAGCCAGCACCGCAAATCCAAAACCTGACAATTATCGCACGGCTTCAAAAATTGACCTTTAGAAAGAAAACTTGCATTTAATTTATCTCTGCTTAAGGTCGCAAAGCAGCCACTAGGCCAACTAAAAGTATATTTTGCGGAATCGGGCCCCGAACATTGCGTGGGCGTAAAAATTAGATTATATGACGGGTGTAAAATTTGGGCATCGGCCGGCCAACTGTCTCCGAAACCGGGTTGTGTATGTCGAGCTTTTTTCGTAAGTGCCGCGTGGGCCGCCGACCCGGCGTCCTACCTTTGCCCCATGGATTTCGGCCGCCTGCCCGACCTGCGCCACGTGGACTTCCGGCTGCCGCCCGACCACCCCGAAACGGCCCGCGTGCTGGCCCGGGCCCGCCCCGCGCAGCCCGCCGCGGCCGCCCTGCGCGTGGGCTGCCCCATCTGGACCAACAAGGAATGGCTGGGCACGTACTTCCCTGCCGGCATCAAGGAGCCCGACTACCTGCACTATTACGCGCAGCAGTTCAACAGCATCGAGCTGAACACCACGCACTACCGCATTCCGGACGCCACTACCGTGCGGCGCTGGCGCCAGGCCGTGGGGCCGGGCTTCAAGTTTTGCCCCAAGCTGCCGCGCAGCATCAGCCACGAGCGGGAGCTGTTTCAGGCCGACGACTTGGTGGTGCCAATGGCCCGGGCGTTTGAGGGGCTGGAGGATAACTTGGGCTGGGCGTTTCTGCAACTGCCGCCGCACTTCGGCCCCGAGCACCTGCCGCGGCTGGAGCGGTTCCTGCTCGACTTCCCGGTGGCCGTGCCGCTGGCCGTGGAGCTGCGCCACCCCCGCTGGTTCGCCGACCAGGCCCTGGCCGACGCCGTGTTTGCCACCTTCGAGGCGCTGAACAAGACGCTGGTAATAACCGACGTGGCCGGCCGGCGCGACGTGCTGCCCCTGCGCCTGACCACGCCCGTGGCCTTCATCCGCTTCAACGGCCACGGCCTGCACAGCACCGACTACCAGCGCGCCGACGCCTGGGCCGAGCGCCTGGCCGCCTGGGTGGCCCAGGGCGTGCACGAAATCTACTTCTTCATCCACCAGAAGGATGTGCGCCACGCGCCGGTGCTGGCGGCCCACTTCCTGGACCGGATGCGCGCCCTTACCGGCATTGCCGTGCCGCCGCCGTTCGTCATCCCTCAGCCGGTACAAGGCAACCTGTTTGGCTGTTAGCTGCTGGCTGTTAGCTGTTGGCTTTTCAACCGGTAACAGGAGAAGCTAACAGCCAGCAGCTAACAGCTAACAAAGGGCCGAGCACCTGCCACACGTTCTCGGCCAGGATTTGCTGGCCGGCGGCGTTGGGGTGCACGCCGTCGGGCAGGTTCAGCTCGCGGCGGCCCAGCACGCCCTGCAGCAGAAACGGTACGAAGGGCAGGCTGTTTTTTTCGGCCAGGGTGCGGAACAGGGCCTTGAACTCGGCGGCGTAGTGGGCCAGGCGGTGCACGCCTAGCGGGCCGAGGTCGAAGGGAAATTCCAGGCCGGCCAGCACCAGCGGCGCCGTCGGGTACTGCCGCCGCACGGCGTCGATGATGAACTGCAGGTTGTGCGTGGTTTCGCGCACCGGAATGCCGCGCAAACCGTCGTTGGCGCCCAAGGCCAGCACGAAGGCGTCGACGGAATGGCGGGCCAGCACGGGGGCCAGGCGCTGGCGGCCACCGGCGCTGGTTTCGCCGCTTACCCCGTAATTAAACGCTTTGTAGGGAAGACTTTGCTGGTCGAGGCGCTGCTGAAGCAGGGCCGGAAAACTTTCGCCGGCCCGCAGCCCGTGGCCCGCCGTGAGGCTGTCGCCGAAGAAGATAATGTTTTTCATGCAGGGCTACTTCAACGGCACCGGAGCCGATTTTGTGCCGCCAAAGCCGCCGGGAGCTTGCCGGCGGCTTTGGTAACGGCGGGCTGTTTGCCGTTCAAAAACCATCACCGATTAGTCCATGACCTCAAGGGTAGTGCGGAACGAGACGTACTTGCCCGCGAAATGCGCTTCCATGTCGGCGCGCAGGGCGGGGGCGCAGAGGAGTTGGTATTCCTCCAGATGCTCCAGGCTGAGGCAGTAGTACTGGGCGGCGTAGGTGATGCCGTCGTTTTCCTCGTTGAGCAGGCGGCAGAGCTGGCTTTTAAGGAAAAAGCCGGTGCCCATCACCTCCGGCATGTGGGTGGTGCGCATGTAGTCCAGCCATTCGTCGGCCACGGCGGGCTCGATACTGGTGGTCACGTTGTAAAGAATCATAATTAGTTGTCAGTTGCTCGTTGTCAGTTGTCAGTTTCTTGCCGGCGGTTGCTCGTGGTCGGGGTCCCGGGGCCAGAAAGCTACCAGCCATCAGGTAAGAACAAACTAACAACGGACAACGAGCAACTGACAACTACCCCCGCTCAGACGCGCAGCGCGTCGAACTGAAAATCGGTGATGCGGGCCTGGATGGCTTTGGAGGAGAGTTTTTCGGTGGCCGCGGCCTGGGCCAGGGCCGGCAGCTCGGCGTCGCCGGCCAGGCGCAGGCTGATGATTTGGCCGAGCGTGAGCTGCTGCTCCACCGCGGCGAAGCGCTGGCCGCTCACCTCAAAATACCGCTGGCGCACTTCGAGCCGGATGAGGCGGTCCTGGAGTTGGAGGGCGTAATGCTGGCGGAGCATTACCAGCACGCCCAGGCCGGTAACGGCCAGCGCGGCCACGCTGAACCAGAGCCGGGCTATTTCGTCGTCGTTGCCGGCCACCTTGGTGTAGCGCAGCACGGCGTAGCCGGCCATAACCAGGGCCAGGGGCAGCAGCACGAAGTGGTGCCACGGGTAGAGCATGGGAGTGTTTTTGGGGGGCATCTTATTCTTTTGAGAAGGTGGAGCGGAAGAAAGGGCCGGGAGGCTCATAAAAAAAGCTCCGGCCGGGGCCGGAGCTTCTCTGGGTACGCGAGCCGGGGGCTACTTGTTCTTTTCCATTTCCCGGGCCCGCAGCTTTTCGGCTTTGGCTTGGTCGCGCGCCGCGCGCTCCTGGGTCTTGGCGGCTTTGGCGGCCTCGCGCTGTTGCTTGAGCTGCTCTTTCTGGGCGCGCTGCTGGCTGCGCTGTTCTTTGAGCTGGTTCTTGAGGTCGTTCTCCTGGTTGGCCTGCGCCTTGAGCTGGCCTTTGCTGTCGCGGATGGCCTGCTCGCTGGCATTGGTTTGCTGCTTTTGCTGGTCGTAGGCGGCTTTGGCCTCTTCGGCGCGCAGTTTTTGCTGCTCGGGGGTGAGGGTCACGGCCGGGTCGGTGGTCGTAGTGGTGGTGGTCGGCGCGGGGGCCGGCGTTACTTGGGCCGCGGCGACGGTGGTCAGGGTGAGGGCGGCAGCGAAGGCGGCCCCGAAGAGGAGGTTTTTCATGGGGGGTTGAGCGAAAATCAACAAATGATTGCTCCTTAAACGGATTGCGTAGTCATATGTTGGCTGGAAGTGCTGTTTGGGTTATTCTTCCACGTAATCCAGATCCTTGCCGTAGCTTTCGGGCAGGGTGCTCACGGCCCAGAACGCCACCAGCAGCGTGGCCCCGCCCAGCACCGCTGCGCCCGGCACGAAGCCCAACTGCCCGCTCAGGTATTTGAACGCCGGCACCAGCCCCACCACGGCGCCCCGGGCAAAGTTGGGCGCCGTGGTGGCCACCGTGGCCCGCAGGTTGGTGCCGAACTGCTCGGCCGCCACCGTCACAAACAGCGCCCAGAACCCCACCGACAGGCCCAGCACAAAGCACACGGCGTAGAACGCGGTGGGCGACGCGCCCCGGATGCCAAACAAGTACACCGCCACCAGCGCCGCGCAAAACACCAGGAACACCTGCAGCGCCCGGTTGCGGCTGCGCCAGAGCTGGCTGAGCGTCCCGCTGAGAAAGTCGCCAAACACCAGCCCGAAGTAGCACCAGAACACCGCCAGCCCCGCCGTGACCTCGCCCGTGAGGCCCAGCGCCCGCCCGAACTCCGGCGCCAGCGTCACCAAGATGCCCACCACGAACCACAGCGGCACCCCAATCAGCAGCACGCGCAGGTACTTGCCCAGCCGCGCCGGGTGGGTGAACAGGCTCAGGAAATTGCCGCGCGATACCGACGTCTGGGCCTGCACCTGCCGGAACATGCCCGACTCGAACACGCTCACCCGCAGCAGCAGCAGGGCCAGGCCCAGCCCGCCGCCCACGAAGTAGGCGTTGCGCCAGCCCAGCTCCTCGCCCACCCAATAGGCCAGCATGGCGCCGCTCACGCCCACGGTGGCCACCACCATGGTGCCGTAGCCGCGCTTTTCGGGGGGCAGGCTTTCGCTCACCAGCGTGATGCCCGCCCCCAGCTCGCCGGCCAGGCCCACGCCGGCAATGAGCCGCAGCCAGGCGTACTGGTCGATGGAAGTGACGAGGCCGTTGGCCAGGTTGGCCAGCGAATAGAGCAGAATGGAGCCAAACAGCACCGACAGCCGCCCCTTCTTATCCCCCAGAATGCCCCACAGGATGCCGCCGAGCAGCATGCCGCCCATCTGCATATTTATCAGAAATAAGCCCTGGTTGGTGACCTCGGCCTTGTCGACCACGCCCAAATCGGCCAGGCTTTTCACCCGCACGATGCTGAATAGAATCAGGTCGTAGATGTCGACGAAATAGCCCAGCGCGGCCACGATGACGGCAGCGCTGAAAACGGAGGTTTTGGTCGGGTGGGTGGCTTGCATGGCGAAATGTACAGTCGGCAAGCCGTTGGGCGCGCAGACGGGGGCTGCTGTGCGCCGATGTTCTATCTCCTCCCGGCAATGTTCTGCTCCGAGCCAAAAATACGGTGCCTGGCCCCGACAATATCCTACTCCGGGCCGACAATATCTTGCTCGGTCTCGACAATACCTTGCTCCGGGCCGACAATATCCTACTCGGTGCCGACAATATTTTACTCGGCCACGACAATATCCTACTCAGTGCCGACAATATCTTACTCGGTGCCGACAATTTTATACTCCGGCACGACAATATTCTACTCCGCCCTACTAATACCGTGCTTGACCCCGGCAATGTTCTGCCGGCTTCCAGTAATTCCGTGGCCTAACTGGGCAACGCTTCGGTTTGGCCAAGAAATGCGGCGTCGCGGAGCGGACGCGGCCGATTGCACGGCGGAAAGTAGCGCCGATGCCCGGTTCGCCCCCCGGGCAGGCCCTGTCCTGGGCCTGCCCGGCGCCGGTGGCCGCGCCCTAGTTGGCCGGGCGCGTCAGCACCTCGTCGATGAGGCCGTACGCCTGGGCCTCGTCGGCGCGCATCCAGTAGTCGCGGTCCGAGTCGTCGTGGATTTGCTGGTAGGTTTTGCCGGTGCGCTCGGCGTAAATGCCGTACAGCTCCTGGCGCAGCTTGACGACTTCGCGGGCGGCAATCTCGATGTCGGCCGAGGGGCCCTGCACCCCGCTGCTGGGCTGGTGAATCATCACGCGGGCGTGCGGCAGGGCCGAGCGTTTGCCCAACGCGCCGCCCGCCAGCAAAAAGGCGCCCATACTGGCGGCCAGGCCGGTGCATATCGTGGCCACGTCGGGTTTCACGAACTGCATGGTGTCGTAGATGCCCAGGCCGGCGTACACCCCGCCCCCCGGCGAGTTGATGTAGAGCAGGATGTCCTTTTTGGCATCGGCCGATTCCAGAAACAGCAGCTGGGCAGTGATGATGTTGGCAATGTTGTCGTCGACGGCCTGGCCCAGGAAGATGATGCGGTCCATGATAAGGCGCGAAAACACGTCGATTTCCCGGAAATTCTGGGGCCGCTCCTCGATGACCGAGCGGGTCATGTTGTTGACGTACGGACGGGCGATGCCCTCTACGTGGGCCAGGTATTGGTCCACGCCCGAGCCATTCAGGCCACGGTGGTTGACGGCGAACTTGCGAAATTCTGCTTGATTGAGCATGGCTGAAAAAATGAAGAAACTGCAAAAAGTAATGGGATAAAAACGGGGCACAGCACGGCCGTCCTTGCCCGGGAGGCAAAGCGGAAAGAAGCCCAAAAACGCGTTAAATCGGTCCGGGGGCCGGGTTACTCTCCGGGCGCCCACCGGGCCCGGAGCCAGGCACCCATGCGCTGCGGCCAACTGGCCCCGCGCCGCGCCCCCGCGCCGTAGAGCCGAACGTGAATGGCCATCAGCTCGCGCCGCAACTGCTGCCGCCCGGCCGCGCGCAGCCCGGCGTACAGGCGCTGCTGGGCCACGGCGTCCGCGTGCAACTCGCCGTCGAGCAGCAGGCGCAGCTGCCAGTCGGCAACGGGGAGCGCGGCCGGGGTTCCCAATAGCTGCTGCTCTATCAGGAGCAGGCGTTCGAGTTCGGGGCGCATGGCTTAGTAGTCAACGGTTTCGGTCCCGACGGCCGCGCGCACCGACTGGCGCAGCCGCTCCAGGCACTTAAACTTTTGCACCGTGGCCGAACGCACCGTGCGGTAGCGGTGGGCCGCGGCGATTTGGGCCAGCGGCTGCTGGAAGTAGTAGAAAGCCAGGAGAATGTTCCGGCACTTCGCGCCCAGCTGTTCCACGTAGTCGAGCACCGCGAAGGCGGGCGCGCCGGGTTCGGCTTCGACGGGCTCGGCTGCCCAGTCGTCCGGGTCGTCGGGCAGCGCGTCCTGGGGCAGGCGGGCCCGGCGGCGCTGCTCGTGGTGCCATAGGTTGCGGGCAATGCCCACCGCGTATGCGCCGGGCGCGGCCGTCAGTACAAGCGTGCCGGCCACGGCCTGCTCGTACAGCAGCACCAACGCATCCTGGAACACGTCCTGCGCGTCCAGGTCCGTGCCGCCGTGGCGAAGCACGTGCTGCCGCACCGCCGGGAATGCCTGGCGGTAGAGCTGGGTGAGGGCGCGGGCGCGGTCGGCCAGCAAGGCGTGGCGCAGGGCTGCAGCGGGTGCGGGCGCAATTGGCGAGCGCGGGGGCGGAGGGGATATCGTCGAAGCAGGCATGGTACTAATTAATCCACTTCCGGCCCAACTATCACCCCTTGGTTGAAAAAATAACTCGGGCGCCCGCTTTCCCAACGGAAAACAGGCGCCTGCGAGTTGCGCAATTAGGTACTGCCGCCTACCGGAATGCCAGCGGCACCACCAGGCGCACGCTCACGTTGCGGCCCTGGTTGAACACCCCGCGCCGGCCGGTGGCGGTGTTGAAGTCCGCGTATTTGAGGCGACTCAGGTGGCTTTGGTAGCCCACGTCGAACAGGTTGTTGGCGGTTAAAAACAGCGAAAACAAGGTTTTGCCCCGGGCGTTGGCCAGGTCGGTGCCGAGGCCGGCGCTCATCAGGGTGTAGCCCGCGGTGGCCGTTTCGGTGTCGAAGGCGGAGAAGAAGCGGTTTTGGGCGAAGGTGTGCTCCAGCTGCAGGCGGGCGTAGGGGTTGGCGAGGCGCCGGCCCGGGCGGCGGAAGTTGGCCCGCAGCTCCGACTGCAGCCGGTCGGCGGGGATGAACGGTAGGTACCGCTCGGCCTCGGGGCGGCCCAGCTGCTCGGCCCGCACCATCGAGAAGGAGTTCTCGAAGTGCAGCCAATCCAGCGGGTGGGGGTGGAAGTCGAGGCTGACCTCGCCGCCCAGCAGCCGGGCCCGGCCCTGCTCGTAGCGGAACACGGCGTCGCCCTCGGCACTCAAAGAGTCGGCCCCGCCGGGGGTGAGCAGCCGGCGCGTAAAAATGTAGTTGTCGATGCTATTGGCGAAGGCGTCCACGCTGAAGCGCACGTGGTCCGTCACGTAGCTCACGCCGGCGTCGACCTGCCGGCTGGTTTCGGCCGCCAGGTTCGCCTGGCCAATTTCGTAGCGGATGGTGCCCTCGTGGATGCCGTTCGAGCCCAGCTCGGCAATGTTGGGCGCCCGGAAGCCGCGCGCCAGGTTGGCCTTCAGGGTCAACCGCTCGCTCAGGTTGTAGGCCGCGCCCAGGCTGCCGCTGTAGTTGCGAAAGGTGCTCGCGAAGCCCGGAAACTTGGTTTCGGCGCCGGGCGCGCTGGCGGCGGTGGGCCGCTCGTCGGCGCCCAGCCACAGGGCATCGGCCGCGATGCGGCGCAGGTCGTAGCGCAAGCCGCCGCTGAGGTCGAGCGCGCCCAGGGTTTTTTTGGCCACCGCAAACGCGCCGCCTTCGCTCAGGCGGTAGGCCGGAATCAGGAATTCGACGCCCAGGTTGCGGTTTTGCTGGCGCAGGCCGCTGGTGCCCAGGGCCAGGTTCCAGCCGTTTTTTTCGGGCAAATAGTACCGCAGCGCGTAGTCCACGGTGCGCAGCTGGAAGTAGAGCGAGGTTTCGGCGGGGTCGGCCACGTTGCCGAACTCGCGCCGCAGGTTTTGCTGGTAGCTCACCTGCAGGGCGAGGCGGGCGCCGTTCTGGCCCAGCACGAAGCTGTTGTCGGTGCCCAGGCGCAGGTGGTTGATTTGCTGGCGGGGCACGGCCAGCCGGTAGCCGCGCAGCTCGGCGCCGGGCACGGGCACGGCCCGGGTGGAGTCGCCGCCGGGCACGTCTTTCGTGAAGCGCCCGGCGGCGTCGCGGACTCCTTCGGTCAGCCCAATTTCCTGGTTGAACGAGCTGAACGTGAGGTGGGAGTAGCCCCAGTCCTTGTTCACGCCCACGTAGCCGTTGGCGTCCCACTCATTAAAGCCCGAGTTGTACACCCGGCCGTCGTAGCGGTTGCGGTAGTTGCCGGCCACTTTGCGGGTGCCGCGGGCCAGCCAGTTCAGGCCGTTGAGGTTGCCCGCATTTTGTAGCGAATAGCCCTGCTGCGCGTTGTTGGTCTGGTAGCTGGCCGTGGCCAGGCCGGTGATGCGGCCCTCGGCCACGGGGTCGGGCGCCACGAAGTTGATGACCCCGGCCATGGCATCGGAGCCGTAGAGCAGCGAGCCCGGCCCCTTGATAATCTCGGCCCGGTCCACGCTGAACTCGTCAATCTCAATGCCGTGCTCGTCGCCCCACTGCTGGCCTTCCTGCCGGGCGCCGTTGTTCAGCGTCACCACGCGGTTGTAGCCCAGCCCGCGCACCACCGGCTTGCTGATGGCCGCGCCGGTCGTAATCTGGGCCACGCCCGGCGTGTGGGCAATGGCGTCAATCAGGTTGGTGGCCGACGTTTGGTTGAGCCGGGTGCGGTCCACCACGGCCGTGGGCACCGGCGAGCGGCGCAGCTCCGTGGCCTGCGACACGCCCGTGACCACCACCTGCCCGATTTCGGTGGCCGCCGCGGTCAGCTTCACCTCCAGCGGCTGCCCGCTGCCGGTGTCCACGGTTTGCGTCACGGTGTTGTAGCCCAGCGAGCGAACCTGCAACGTGAAGCGCCCACGGGGCAGGCTACCGAAACTGAAGCTGCCGTCGGGCCCCGTGGCCGCGCCGCGCTTCAGGTCGTCGAACAGCACCGTGGCGCCGGGCAGCCCCTCGCCGGTGGCCGCATCAACGACGCGGCCGGCGAGCGGCGGGGCCGCGGCCCGCCCGCGCGGAGCCGCAGGGACCGGTGCGGCCACCGGCGGCAGGTCTTGCGCCGCGGCCGGAAAGCACCCACTCAACAGCCCCAACAGGGCAAGCGGCACAAAATGATTGGGCATGTGAAAGATAGTGTAGCCGCTCAAACGGCTGAAGGAAAAAATGAAGTCATCGGTACCCAAGTCGCGTCGTGGTAGGTCAAAGAGCAGAGCGAATGAAACGCGGGCGCATTGCGAGCCGGGCCGCCGTCCAGCACCAGCACGCCGGCTTGAGCGCGGCCTAGCACCAGGGCCGCGCTCAGGCCGGCGTTGCTGGCCCCCACCACCACGTCGTAGCGGGTCAGGGGGGCCTTGGAAGCTTGCGCATAACGAAAGGCGGTTAGAAAGTTGAAGGAAAAGTGCGCGCGAGGCGGCGGCGCTGACCAGGCGGTGCCGGGACCCGTCCGCAAACGGCCGCCGCGCGCAGCCCGCGCGGCGGCCGTTTTCAAAAAGCCGTCCGGTGAGTTATTGCACCGTCACGGGAAATGTCACTTCCACGTCGGTGTCGCCGGGGGTGGCGGTGCCGTCTTTGCCCACGGGCTGGTGGCGCAGGGTGACTCTGAGCGAGCCCGTGCCCGCCGCGTTGGTCACGAGCTGGGTGGCGAGGCCCACCTCCAGGTTCTTTGAGTCGCGGTCGGTGCGCGTGATGCTGAGTAGGCTAGCGGGCGTGGAGGCGTACACGAGCAGGTGCTCGTCGCTTTCCTCCTCCACCTCTTCCGTGATATCGGCCACCGGACTTTTGGTTTCGTCGAGCAGGACGATGCTGCCGGTGTAGGTCGTGTTTGGCCGCAGGCCCAGGCTGCCGATGGCGGGTGCGTTGCCGCCGGTGCCGTCGGTGTCACGCCAGGTGGCGGTCACGGCCGCACCACCGCCGGTGGTGGGCGTCAGCAGGTAAGTCACGGTCGTGATTTGCTCGTTCTCTTCGTCGGGCGTGGGGTCGTCGTCGTCGCTGCAGGCCGAAAAAACGAGCGGGGCGGCCAGCAGCGCAGCGGCCAGGCGGAAGCGGGAATGGAAACGGAACATGGGTTAGGGATGGGGAAAAAGTGAAAAGGAAAAATGAGAAAAGGAAAAAATCAGGGTTTGGGCCCGCCGAAGGCCAGCGGCACGCGCAGGCGCAGCGTCAGGTTGCGGCCAACTTCGTCCAGGAAATAGCGGTAGCGGTTCAGGTAGTCGCGGTAGCGCGCATCGAGCAGGTTGGTGCCAGTCAGGCTGACTTCCAGCGGGGTGCGCGGGCCCAGCCGCAGCGTGCCGCCCACTTCGGCCCCCAGCAGCCAGTAGCCGGGTGGCGGGTCCTGGTAGTCGCGCTGGTCGTTGTCGGCCGGCACGCGGGTTTGGCGGCGCACGCCCTGCGCGCCGAGCTGGGCATAAAAACCCCGCAGACGCCGGGACAACGGGGCGGTCCCGGCCGCGGCTTCGTAGCGCAGCCAGCCCTCCACGCGGTCGGCCGGGGCCAGGATGAGGTAGTCCTTCCGCCGCAGGTCGTCCTCCACCACCGTGGCCGCTTTCAGGCCCAGCGTGAGGGGGCGGGCCACGCGGTAGGCCACCAGCAGGTCGAGCCCCCGGAAGCGGGCGTCGGTTTGCTGGAAGCGGTAGGACGGAAACAGACCCCGGATGTCGAGCACCGGCGCCACTGGCGTCTGGTAGATGTAGTTGTCGATGCGGGTCTGGTACACGGTCAGCTCGCCGTCGAGGCGCGGGTGGTCGTGCCAGCTTAGGCTCAGAGCGGCCGAGCGGGCCGTTTCGGGCCCCAACCCCGGGGTGCCGGGCGGGCGGGTAATGTCGTAGCCCTCCTCGTAGATGCCGTTGTGCACGCCCTGGCTGGCGCGCTCGTTGGCGGCCGGCGCGCGGGTGAGCAGGCTGGCGTCGGCCCGCAGGGTCACGTGGGGGCCCAGCTCGCGCACCACCCCCGCCGAAGCCGCTGGCGTGGTGAACGCGAAGCCCTCGCGCACCACCGCAAACGAGCCGCTCGCGCGGGTGGGGCGGCGGGTGTCGAGCTGGCGGCGGTCGAGGCGCAGGCCGGCCTCCAGCAGCCACGGGCCGGGCCGCCAGCGCCCCAGGGCGTAGGCCCCGCCCCCGACGTTGGTGTAGTACGGGATGAAAAAGCGGCTGCCCGGCCGGTACGTGTTGTCCTGATAGGTGCCGCTCAGGCCCAGCTCGCCGCCCAGGCTGCCGCGCGGGCGGGGCTCCCAGCGCAGGTCGGCGGTGGTGGCCTGGTTGCGGTAGTCCAGCTCGGGCAGGTTCTTGGCGGCCACGTTGTTGTTGCGGGGCCGAAACTTGTCGTACTCGCCGCGGCGGTCGGCCTGCCGGGCCAAGGTCAGGCCCAGGCGTCCGCCCCAGCCGGTGAACCGGTAAAAGCCGCCGAGCTTGACCAGCGTGTGCTGAATTTGCTGGTAGGGCCGCCCCACCGCGTAGGAGAAGGAGGCCGGCAGCGGCGCTGGCAATGAGTCGCGGGCCACCAGGTTCCAGTTTTCGGGCACCGGGTACAGCCCCAGCTGAGCGTTGTATTGGCTCATAAAGGCTTCCACGCCCCAGTGCTCCGTTCGCCAGCCCACGGCGCCCGAGTAATTGTATTCTGCCAGCCCCGTGCTGCTGATGCGGTAGTCGGGGGTGCGTGCCGGGCCCGCGCGGCGCACGCTGCCCTGGGCCCGCCACGCCAGCGCCGGCCGCTGCCCCGGCGAGCCCTGCACCGTGGCCGATACCGCTCCCAGGCCGTTGTTGGACGCCCCCACCACGTGCCCCTCTCCCGTGGTGCCGGCCGAGTCGGGCAGCGCCGCGGGCTGCACCAGCACCACTCCGCCGATGGCGTCGGCGCCGTAGCGCACGCCCGCCGCGCCCTTCACCACCGTCAGCTGCGAAGCCACGAAGGGGTCAATTTCCGGGCCGTGGTCCTGGCCCCACTGCTGGCCTTCCTGCCGCACGCCGTTGTTGAGCAACGTCACCCGGTTCGAGTGCAGGCCGTGAATCATGGGCTTGAACACGTTGGGACCGGTTTGAATGGCCGACACGCCACTCACCTTCAGCAGGGCCTCGCCGAGGCTCTGGCCGCGGGTGGCCCCGAGGGCGCGCCCGGCCAGCGCCGCCGTGGCCTGGGCGGGCGGCCCCGCCGGGGCCTGCCCGCGCACCACGGCGCCCCGTAGCTGCACGGCGTCGGGGTGGAGCCGAAAGTTGCGGACCACGGCCGCGGCCACGCGCACCTCGGCGGTTTCGGAGCGGTAGCCCACGAAGCTGACTTCGAGGTGGTAAGTGCCGGCGCAGACCCGGAAGCCGTAGTTGCCGGCGGGGTCGGCGGCGCTCACCTCGCCGGTTTCGAGCAGGCGGGCCGTGGCCCCCGGCAGCGCCGTGCCCGTCTCGTGGTCGGCCACGCGGCCGGCCAGGGCCAGGGTGCAGGCCGCCGGGCCCGGCGCGGTTTGCGCCCGGCTGGGCGCCGGTAGCCCGGCCAGTGCCACGGCCAACCAAACCGCACCGCAGCGGCCCAGCTGGCAGAAAACAACCGTCATGAAGGGAAAGTGGAGGCCGCGCAACGGCGGCGTAAGCGCAGGCCCGCCCCCAGACCGCGGCGCAGTCGGGGCAGGGCGTAGCTTAAATCAACAGTAAGCCGGGAGCCGCTAAGCAGCCGGGGGCCCGCGCAACTGCGCCGGGCGCCGCGCAAGCCAGGGGGCGGGGGCCACCGTGGGCACCACCGAAGCAGCGAAGCACGGGCGCACCAGCTGCGGCACTACCACGGGGGCGCTCAGCAGAAACGGCACATCGTAGAGGTGCTCCACTTGGCAGTGCTGGTGCTGGGCGCTAACCAGGGCCTTGCCTTTGTGCCGGAACGCCGGCTTCTGAGCCGGCTCCTCGCTGGTGTGCTCGTGGGAGTGCAGGGCCAGAATCCACGCCTCGGGCAGCAGCGTCCGCGTGAGGCAGAGCAGCAACAACAGGGCGATATGGGAGCGCAGGGCTTGCACAAGGCAAAGATGATAATAAACGGCGAAAGTAGCCGGCAAATAAACTTTCTAGCACAATTCTTGGGTTGGCGGAATCTACACCGCCGGGTTTCCCGTAACCCGGGCGGCGCTCCCATTCTGAGCGAGTTGCTTTTGTTATTTTTTCGTGATAATTACCACAATACCTGACCTTTCGCTGCAGTACGACGAGGCGTTGAGCCTGTTGCGCGTGGAGTGGGCTTCGGGCCAGGACATGCGCACCTTTCGGACCAGCGCCGAACAATTGCTGCCGCTGGCGCACCGCCTGGGCGTGCGGCACGTGCTGCTCGAAATGAATACTTTTCCCGACATCTCGGTGTACGACCAGGTGTGGCTGGGCGCGCATTGGATGCCCGTGCTCGTGCAACTGCCGCTCAAGCGCGTGGTGCTGGCCATTCACCGCCGCCGGGTGCACAACCAGTTGGCCATCGACAGCCTGATTGCGATGTCGCGGACGTTCATCAAGTTCGACATTCAGTTTTTTTCCACGGCGCTGCCCGGCCTGCACTGGCTCAGCGACTACTCGGCCCGCCTGCCGGCCTTTGTGGCGGAGTGGGACCTGGTGCACGGCCCCGGTCCGCTGTCCGGCCCGGGCCGCCCCGCCGGGCCCCTCCACCGGCCCTTGCCCTAGCCGCGCCGCGCGGGGCCCGCGCGCCGGTCCGCCGCTGTCAATCTGACAGCGCGGCTTTCCTTGGAACGTGCTTTGACGGCCGCCCGGTGAGCAGCCGGGCTTTTTGCGCCCGGCCATTCCGTCCGCCTTCATCCGTCTTATTCCCCATTGCCATGCAAGAAACCGGCTCCATCTCCATCCACACCGAGAACATCTTCCCGATTATCAAGAAGTTCTTGTATTCCGACCACGAGATTTTCCTGCGGGAACTGGTCAGCAACGCCGTCGACGCCACCCAGAAGCTCAAAAGTTTGGCCCAGCTGGGCGAGTTCAAGGGCGAGCTGGGCGAGCTGAAGGTGCGCGTGACCGTGGACAAGGAGGCCCGCAAAATCACGATTTCGGACCACGGCCTGGGCATGACGGCCGAAGAAATCAAGAAGTACATCAACCAGATTGCCTTCAGCGGCGCCACCGAGTTTGTGGAGCAGTATAAGGAGAAGGACGCGGCCACCAAAGACCAGATTATCGGGCAGTTCGGCCTGGGCTTCTATTCGGCTTTCATGGTAGCCGAGAACGTGGAAATCTGGTCGCAGAGCTACCAGGACGGCGCCCTGACGGCCCACTGGACCTGCGACGGCAGCACCGAGTACACCCTGGACGAGCCCACCGGCGAGCACGCCAAGGCCGAGCGCGGCACCGACGTGGTGCTGCACGTGGCCGCCGACTCCGACGAGTTTCTGGAGGCGGCCCGCCTGCGCACCATCCTCACCAAGTATTGCAAGTTCCTGCCCATCCCGATTGAGTTCGAGGGCGAGCTCGTCAACGACACCACGCCCATCTGGACCAAGCAGCCGAACGAGCTGACCGACGAGGACTACACCAAGTTCTACCAGGAGCTGTACCCGATGAGCGAGGCGCCCCTGTTCTGGATTCACCTCAACGTGGACTACCCGTTCAACCTGACCGGCATCCTGTACTTCCCCAAGCTGAAGGACGAGCTGCAATTTCAGCGCAACAAAATTCAGCTCTACTCGCGCCAGGTCTTCATCACGGATGAAGTGAAGGACGTGGTGCCCGAGTTTCTGATGCTGCTGCACGGCGTGATTGATTCGCCCGACATTCCGCTCAACGTGAGCCGCAGCTTCCTGCAGGCCGACGCCGCGGTGCGCAAAATCAACACCTACATCACCAAGAAAGTCGGCGACAAGCTCGGCAGCCTTTTCAAGCAGGACCGCGCCGGCTACGAAGCCAAGTGGTCCGACGTCGGCATGTTCGTGAAATACGGCATGTTGTCGGACGAGAAGTTTTACGAGAAGGCCAAGGATTTCGTGCTGCTCAAGAACGTGGACGCCAAGCTGTTCACCCTCACCGAGTACACCGAGCACATCCAGGCCAACCAGCAGGACAAGAACGGCACCACCGTGGTGCTCTACACCAACGACGCCGAGGCCCAACACGGCTTCGTGGCCGCCGCCCAGGAGCGCGGCTACGACGTGCTGAACTTCGACCAGGTGCTCGACCCGCACTTCGTGGGCCAACTGGAGCAGAAGCTGGAAAAGACCAGCTTCAAGCGCGTGGACGCCGACACCGTGAGCAAGCTCATCGAAAAAGACACCACCACCGAAAGCGTGCTCAGCGAAGAGGACCAGACCAAGCTGGCCGAGCGGTTCAAAACCGCCATTGCCAACGAGGCCATGCACGTGAAAGTGGCCGCCCTCAGCCCCCAGGATGCGCCGGTGGTCATCACCCAGAACGAGTTCATGCGCCGCATGAAGGACATGCAGCGCACCGGCGGCGGGGGCGGCATGCAGATGTTCGGCGCCTTCCCCGACTCGTTCGACGTGACCGTGAACGCCAACCACCCGCTCACCCAAAAGGTGCTGGCCGACGGCGGCGACACGCTGGCCAAGCAGGCCTTCGACCTGGCGCTGCTGGCCCAGGGCATGTTGAAAGGTGAAGCGCTGACGGCCTTCGTGAAGCGCAGTACGGAACTGCTGTAGCGGTTGTCGGCGCCCTCCGCGTTCACCTCACCCCCTGACCCCCTCTCCGCGGGAGAGGGGGTCAGGGGGTGAGGTTACCGGCCACGCCGCTCCCCGCGCCTTTGGCGTGCACGAACTTGTGAAACTCCTTGGCCGTCAGCACGGCCACCTCGCCCGCGCTCACCAGCCACAGCCGCTGCTGCGGGTCAACCTGAATCAGGACGGGGGGCGTTTTGGCGGCCGTGCCCGGCAGGGCGGGGAGGGGCACCAGCAACTGTTTCTGTTCCACTTTGTCGGCGGAGGGCGCGAAGCTGTCGAGGCGGTTGGCGGGCTCGTTGGGCAGCAGGAGCAGGCCCATGGCCGTGGCAAACACGCGGCCCTCGCCGGCCACGTAGGCCACGCCGTGCACTTCATTGCCGGGCCGGCCCAGAAACTTGACGGTGGGCAGCTCGGCTTCGGCCGCCGAGCGCTGGCCCCGGGCCTCAAACACGCAGATGCCGTCGGACATGATGACCCAGAGGTTGCCCACGTTGTCGGGTAATAGCTTTTCCACGTAGTTGTCGGGAATTTCCTGGTTGGCCACGCCTTCCTCGTTGTAGCGGGTCCAGTTCGGGCCTTGCTTGCGGTTCAGGCCGATGTTGGTGCCTATCCACACGGAGCTGTCGGCGGTGGCTACGCCGGCGTTGATGGTGGGGGTTCTCAGTTCGTGCACAAATTCGCCGTTCACCAAGTGGAACACGCCGTAGCCGAGGGCGCCCACCCACAGCGCGCCCTGCCGGTCCTGAAACACCGCCGTGACGTTGGGCTCGGGCACCGGCAGGACCAGCGGGCGCGGGCGAAATTCGCGGGTGTTCATCCGCAGCACGCCCTGCTTGGTGCCCAGCCAGAGTACGGTGTCGGCCACGGTGGCGCACTGGATAATACCACTGCCTTGGTATTTGCGCACAAACTGGGGGCCTTCGAGCCGAAACACACTTCGCTCGGTGACCAGGTAAGTGGCCTTGCCGGCCTGCAGCAGGGCCACGGGCTTCTCGTTGCCCGCTACTGCGTAGCGGGGCCGGGGTTTCGCCAACAACCCGGGGCCGGTGCTCAGCAGCAAGCTCAGCCACAGCCCGAACAAGAAAGCCCGAAGGGAAAGTCTGGGAAAACGCGTCATGGGCACAGAAAGGATGTTTGCTGGTTCGGCAAAGGTAAAAGCAGGCCCGGAATCAACTGATTATGTAAATGTTACCACTCGCCTCGCAGACGCTCGTTACGCCGCTCAGATAAGATGATGCCATGACGGCGCCTTTCTCCAAGCGGCTTACCACGCTTTCGCGCGTTGAGGTCACCGTCCGGCCGGGCGTTGCCCGCCGTCCTACAGCTCCTCGACGCGGGCTTGGTACGCCGCTGCCTGTTCGCGAATCCGGCCCTTCTCCTCGGTCGTCATCTTATCGAGCAGCGGGTACATCATGCCGATGCGGGGGTTCTTGCGCAGCAGCCCCTCGTGGCGCAGGTAGAAGTCCCAGTACAGGCTGTTGAAGGGGCAGGCCGGGCGGCCGTCGGCGCCGGTGCCGTAGCGAATGGTGCGGTCGTAGGCGCAGCCGTCGCAATAGTCCGACATCTTGTGGATGTAGTTGGCCGTGCCCAGGTAGGGCTTGGTGCCCACGATGCCGCCGTCGGCAAACTGGCTCATGCCGCGGGTGTTGGTGATTTCGACCCACTCCAGCGCGTCGATGTACACGCCCAGGTACCAGGCGTCCATGGCGTCGGGGTGCACGCCCAGCATGAGGCCGAAGGCGCCGGTCACCATCAGCCGCTGGATGTGGTGGGCGTAGGCGTGGTCGAGCGAGTGGTTGACGGCGTGGTGCAGGCAGGCCATTTTCACCTCGCCGGTCCAGTACCAAGCCGGCAGCTCAGCCACGTGGTTGAAGTAGTTGCGGGTAGCGAAGCTGGGCATCTCGGCCCAGTACAGGCCCCGCATGTACTCGCGCCAGCCCACAATCTGGCGCACGAAACCCTCAATCTGCGAGAGGGACACTATCTCCGGGTGCGCCAGGGCGTGGGCAATGGCGGCCTGCACCACTTCGAGCGGGCTCAGCAGCTTGGTGTTCAGCGCAAACGACAGCCGCGAGTGAAACAGCGTGCCGTCGCGCCGGGTCATGGCGTCCTCGTAGGTGCCGAAGGCCGGCAAGGCCTGGTGCACGAAGTGGTCCAGCAGTTGCAGGCATTCCTCCCGGGTGACGGGCAAACTGAACTCCGCCGGGTCGAGCCGGCCCATGGTTTGCACCCCTTGCTGGGTCAGCATCTGCACCAGGGCGGTGGCGTCGTGCCGGAAGGCCGGCAGGGGCGGCAGCGCGACGCTCGGGGGCAGCTTCTTGCGGTTCTCGGCGTCGTAGTTCCAGCGGCCCCCGAGCGGGGCGGTGCCGTCGGCGGGGTCCATGAGCAAGCCGTGGCGCACCCGCATGGCGCGGTAGAAGGTTTCCATCAGGTACTGCCGCTTGCCGGCAAACTGCTCCCGCACCGCGTTGCGGCTGCACAGGAAATGCTCGCTGTCGCAGAAGCTCACGGCCACGCCCCGGGCGGCCTGGCGCTGGGCCAGCGCCACCATTGCCTGGTCCACGCGGTATTCGTCGGGCTGCTGGTACACGATTTCGGCCACGCCCAGCGCCGCGGCCACGTGCTCGATGTTGGCGGCCAGGCTGCCTTGGTTGGCGGGGTCGTCGAGGGGCACGTACACCACCCGGTGGCCCGCCGCGGCCAACTGGTGCGCGAAGGCCCGCATGGCCAGGAAAAAGCCCACCACCTTTTGAATGTGGTGCCGCGCGTAGTCGGTTTCGGAGCGGGCTTCGGCCAACAGGTACACCGCGCCGGACTGCGTGGCCCGGAACCAGGAGTGCTGCTGGTTGAGCTGGTCGCCCAGCACCACGTGCAATACCTGGGCGCCGGCGCCGGCCTGAGCGGCGAGGGCAAGGTGGGCGACCGAAAAAGGGTCGGGGCGAAGGGGCATATCGGTTGGGAAGGAGCGGGGGCGCGTTCGAGTTGCCAGCGCGGGCAACGACGCTGGTAAGCCCAACCGTGAACCGCGGCCCGCAGTTTCTGAAGCCGCGGAATTACTTGTTCGGGCCAGGAAGCGTGCCGGGACAACGCCGGACGGGCGCTTTCGCCCCCCGTTGCCCCGCATGGCTTGCGCGGGCCCGTCGGCGAAGCAGCAGTTGCATCTGGACGGGGCCTGCCGCCTGGGTCAATCACCACCCTGGATTCATCGCCCGCGGTCCTTCCGTAGCGGCATTTGCGCGCGAGCGATTGGTTATGTCAACCTGGTTATATTACCATTAAAAACCGGGGGAGGGCCGTGCCGATTCGTAACGCAGGGTTGACAGAGAAGTAACATGGGTCTCACGGGATAAGCTCAATTTTGTGCCAAGCCAATCCTTACTTCATTCACTCTTTCCGAGTCCCATGAAAGCTAAATTTTTACTCGCCGGGGGCCTGTTGCTTGCCACTGCTGCCCGGCAAGAGGTGAGCGCGCAGGCCGCCGCCACCAACAGCAACGTCATCATGTACATCGGTGACGGCTTCGGCCTGGCCCCCAAAACCGCGGCCCGCATGGCCATGGGGCAGGGCCGCGACGGCAAGCGCTTCAACACCGACGCGAACTTCCAGGTGCTGGCGCTCGACAAGCTCAAGCACAACGCCACCGTGACGACGCACTCGCTCAACTCGTGGATTACCGACTCGGCGCCCGGCGCCTCGGTGTACGCCTGTGGCAAGGCCGGCAAGCAGGACAACGAAGTCATTTCCCTGAACCCGGCCACCGGCACTTCCATCGAAACGATTCTGGAAGCCGCCAAGAAGCAGGGCTACGCGGTGGGCCTGGTGTCCACGGCCCGCATCACCCACGCCACGCCGGCCGCTTTCGCCAGCCACATCTGGTACCGCGACCTGGAAGACTACATCGCGGCCCAGTACATTGCCTCGACCCAGGCCCAGTACGAGGCCATCTATAACTCCAGCCCCACAACCGCCTTCCGCTACACCGCCACCCGCGACTGGGTGCTGCCCGCGCCCAAAGTGGGCGTCGAGCTGGACGTCATTCTCGGCGGCGGCTCGCGCCACTTCCTGCCCCGCAACGTGCCCAGCATCTACGAGGCCATCGTGGACCGCACCGGCGCGCCCGTCCTCACCGCCGCCGGCACCCCGGCTACCCTCCCCCGCGGCCGCCGCGCCGACGACGTGGACCTGGTGAGCTACGCCGTGACCCAGCGCAACTACGGCTTCGTGAACAGCCGCGACGCCCTCAACAACCTGGACCTGACGCAGTACGGCCCCGGCGGCAAGAAGCTGCTGGGCCTGTTCAACGCCTCGCACGTCAACTTCGAGCAGGACCGCCAAACCACCACTCCCTGGGAGCCCTCGCTGGCCGAGATGACCAGCGCCGCCATCCGGGTGCTGCAGGCCAAGAGCGCCGGCAAAGGCTTCTTCCTGATGGTGGAATCGGGCCGGATTGACCACCTGGAGCACGCTAACACCGGCGGCATCACGGTGGTGACCGGCAGCACGGCTACCGCCAACCAGTACACCGTGGACGTCGACCGGCCGGTGTACAACGGCGGCGGCGAAGCCAACTACGCCGCCACGCCCGCCACCACCCGCACGACCGGGATTTACGCTTCCGACTACATGATTAAGGAAGTGCTGGCCTACGACTACGCCGTGGCCGAGGGCCGCGCCCTGCTGGCCACCCCCGCCAGCGGCCGCACGCTGATTTTCACCTCTTCGGACCACGAGTGCGGCGGCTTCACCGTAACCGGCTTGCACGATGAAGCCGACGCCCAGCAGAACGGCACCAAAATCCGCACCTACTCCGGCCAAATCGGCAAGTCGGTGTCGGCCGAAGTCGGCTTTGCTACCCCCACCAACCTGGTGCGCGGCGACGGCGGCGCGGGCGGCTGGTTCCCGGACTACGTGATGACGAGCTTCCAGGGCAAAGACTACCCCCAGCCCGCTTCGGCCACGGCTAAGCGCATTGTGGTGGCCTACGGCTCGAACCCCCTCACCAACGGCAACGGCACCCGGGCCGCCAACGGCACGGCCGGCAACCAGGGCACCACGCCCGGCAACCACACCCCCCAGGACGTGTGGGTGGGCGCTGATGATAACACCAACGGCTCGCACGCCGGCCGCATCAGCGGCCAGGGCCTGCTCGACAACACGGCCCTGACGCCCATCATGGCCAACTTTATGAACCTGACCTTGTTCGAAACCGCCCTGGGCCGGCGCAATGCGACGCCGAAAGTCAGCGCCGACCTGCAGCTGGCCCCCGTGCCGTTTGAGGACCAGTTCAAAGTGTCCTTCACGCTGCCCACGGCCAGCGCCGTCACGGTGGAGCTGTTCAACCAAATCGGCCAGAAAGTGCAGACCGTGGTGACGGACAAGAAGTACGGCATCGGCACCCACTCCGTGGCCGTGGACGGCGCCCGCCTCAAAACCGGCTACTACGTGGCCGCCGTGACGATAAACGGCCAGGTGGTTTCCAAGAAAACCATCAAGCTGTAGAAGTTTCCCACATTTTCAGCAGTAAAAAAGGAGCGGCTTGCCGCTCCTTTTTTTGTGGCCGGTTCCACGATGCCCCTGCGGGGCACGGCTTCTCTCCCATGGGGAGGGAACGCCTAAACAGCTTTAAGTTGAGCCTACTCCGCCTTCACGTTGCGCGCCACCACGAACATCCGGTCGCCGAACCGGCCGGTGAGCTTGTTCAGATAATACGTGGGGTACTGGCCGGCCAGCTTGCTCACCCGCTCCACCACGCTGCCACCCAGGCGAATGTTCTTGGGCGGCTTCACGGGGTTGAGCAGCTCCACCACCTCAAAGCCCTGCTTACGCAGCAGCTTGGTGATGGTGGCGGGCGTGAACTCGAACAAGTGGTAGGGCGGCAGGTCCATGCGGCGCTCCTTGCCCAGCGCGCCGTAGGCCGCGAAGCCCAGCCGCACGGTGGGCAGGTTCAGCACCGAGGGCAGGGCCAGCACCAGCAGCCCGCCCGGCTCCAAGATGCGGTGGAACTTGGCCAGCGTGGCGGCGGGCGAAAGCAGGTGCTCCAGCACGTCGCCCAGGTAGGCCAGGTCGAATTGGTTCGCGCGGAAGTCTTCGGTGGTTTCGATGTTGCCCGTCACCACGGGCAGTTGCAGCTCGCGGCGGGCAAAGTCGGCGGCGTGCTCGGATATTTCCAGGCCGTGGGCTTCCCAGCCCAGGTTTTCAAGGCTCTTGAGGGTGTAGCCGGGGCCGCAGCCCACTTCCAGGTAGCGGAACTTCCGGCCGGGGTACTTGGCCAGCATGTAGGCGGTGAACTTGTCGGGCCGAACCTGGTTTAAAGCGTCCTGCTTCTGCCCGTCTTCGATGAAGACGACTTCCTGCTGGGTCCGGTCGTAGTTGGGCCGCTCGGTGAAGTAGTCCTTGCCGTAGAGCCGCTCCAGTTGGGCCGGGGTGGGCTGCGGGTCCAGAAACATGAGCTCGCAGCGGCGGCACCGGGTGCCTTGCAGCTTTTGGCCTTCAAACTCGTAGTAGAAGGGCAGCCTCTTAAAGTCGGTGCTGCCGCACAGGTCGCAGGTACGCATGGCGCAAAGGTAGGGGCCGGGCTCGTCCCTGCCCGTGGCCGGCGTCGCCGAAACGATTACCGTTCCACGACGGGCGGGGGCCAGCCCCGTCCCTATACCCCATTTATGCTCGACGTTCTCATCATCGGCGCCGGCCCCGTGGGCCTCGCCTGCGCCCTCGAAGCCCAGCGCCGCGGCCTGCGCGCCGCCGTGGTGGAAAAAGGCGCGCTGGTCAATTCCCTGGTCGGCTACCCCACCAACATGGAGTTCTTCTCCACGCCCGAGCTGCTCGAAATCGGCGGCTACCCGTTTCCCGTGAGCCACTACAAGCCCCTGCGCGAGGATGCCCTCGACTACTACCAGCGCGTGGCCAGCTCCGAGAAGCTGACCCTGCGCCTCTACGAAAAGGTGCTGGCCCTCAACGGCGAGCAGGGCGACTTTACGGTAACCACCGACAAAGACGAAATCCGCACCCGCAACGTGGTGGTGGCCACCGGATTCTACGACCTGCCCAACCCGCTCGACGTGCCCGGCGAGGACCTGCCCACCGTGAGCCACTACTACAAGGAGCCCTACCAGCACGCCACCCAAAACGTGGTGGTCATCGGGGCCAAAAACTCCTCGGCCAAGGCCGCCCTGCAACTCACCCGCGCCGGCGCCAAGGTCACGCTCCTCGTCCGCGGCCCCGCCGTGAGCGACTCCGTGAAGTACTGGATTCGGCCCGACCTCGTCAACCGCATTGCCGAAGGCCGCATCACGGCCCACTTCAACACCACCATCACCGCCATCCGGCCCGGCGCCGTGGACGTGCGCACGCCCGACGGGCCGCTCACCATCCCCACCGATTTCGTGTACGCCCTCACCGGCTACCACCCCGACGAGGCCCTGCTCGGCCGCCTCGGCGTCGAGCCCGACCCGGCCGACGCCGCCCGCGCCCCGCTCTTCGACCCCGCCACCCACGAAACCACCCGCCCCGGCCTGTTCGTGGCCGGCACCGTGTGCGGCGGCCGGGCCACCAGCCGCTGGTTTATCGAGAATGGTCGGCACCACGCGCAGTTGATTGCGGCGCATATTGCCACCTCATTGGCGGTTACACAGTCCGCATGATTTGGTCGACTAATACCAATATAATTGCGTTCGACAAAAAAAGACGCCTTCCCAGCCGGGAAGGCGTCTTTTTTATGGGCTGTGAAACGATGAGCTTTCTATTGCGGAAACCGCACCCCGCGATAGGTCGTAGGGTCCACGCCCGGAATGCTGGCGCCGTAGTAGCTGTTGATGACCCGAATGAATTCGTTGGCCACCACGGCGTAGCCGCGCGGGGTGGGATGCACCCCGTCGAGGCCGAACAGGTTACCGGAAACAAAAGTCGCGGAGTTCGTTACGCCGTTAGTTACCGCCCCTTGTTGAGCAATACCAGTAAAGAATGTGAAGATGTCTACTAGCGCCACCTTGTTCTGGCGCGCCGTTTTGGCGATAATGGCGTTGAGTTGGTTGGTGCGGGCCACCACGGCCGTTACCTCAGCAGCGTCAAGCACGTACTCGCTCGGCAACGGGTTGGCTTGCGTAGCTGAATAGCCCACACCTGTAGGCAGCATTGAGGTGCTGCTGAGCGTTCCAATGACGGAGCGGGCGGGTAGCGTTAGCAGGTCGGCCGAAGTGGCCTCACGCACGGTGCCGGTACCGGTGGTGATGTAGAGGCTCGCCGCAGCTGCGTTGGGAATTCCTGGATTAGCCTTAATGCCGGCAATAACTGCCGCCACCGTCACGGTGTTGAAGTACGGAATGGAAGTAACGTTCGGAATGTTGGCCACCGCGCCCGGTACCGTGCCGTTCTTGGACAGCGTGCCGACGATGTTGCGGTAGCCCCGTCCGAAGCTGGTCGTGTCTGTCAGACCGCTGAATGGGTTTGTGGCCACGGCTACTGCGCCGTTGGTAGCGTAGGTCAGCACGTCGTTACTGCCCATCCAGCAGGTGAAGAACGTGGGGGTTTTCTGCCCGATGTAAGTCACGTAATCTTTCGTGCCGCGGTCGGCGGCGGGCAGTATGCGCTGGTAATAATTATTCAGCACGCCATAAGCTCCTGCCGCCCCCCGAATTTGGGCATCGGCGGTGGCCGAACCAGTCAAAGCCGCCGTCCTATCGGCGCTTAGCACCGAAATACCAGGCACGCCCAAGTTGTCGGGCTGGGAGCCGGTATAGGGTTCCAGTTCGCTGGGGAACGTAGGGTTCGTGCCAGTATAAGCCACCTGTTCACCCAAGAAGTTATTGCCGGCGGGTGGAGGCCCCGGCGTTGGCTGAACGGGCGTGAGGACGTTATTTATCAGCAGCAGCTGAGCATAGCCTGAACCGTCCCTACGGGCGTCGGAGAAGCTGGGCTGCACAAAGGCAGTCGGGCCCTTGCCGGTTGCGGCAAACTGTTGCGCCAGGATGGCGGGATACGACGTGGCCAGTACCTCATTGTAAAGACCACCGTCGGAAAAGCCAGCCGTCAGCGAATTACCCACGGCTACGTAGCTGGAAAAATCGGCCGCACCGGCCGACGCCGCCGGCGTTTCAATTTCGGGCTGGCAGCCGCCAAGCGCGAGGCCCAGGAGCGCCAGAAACGGCGCGGAACGTTTGAAAAATAGGTTCATACAAACGAAGTACTAGCGGGGTGGGAATTAGAAATTGTAGCGCAGCCCGATGCCCGGAATGCTGATGTTGGTGCGGTAGGTGCCGGCCACGCGGTCGGTGGTGCCGTTGTCGAGCAGCTGCGCCTCGGTCTGCGTGCGCTTCAGGATGGCCTGGAACATGAAGGAGGCGTCCACGCCGAAGTTCTCGGTGATGTCGTAGCCCACCCCGGCGGTGGCAATGACCCGGTCGTTGTCGGGCGTTTCGGGCGTGACGTAGCCGGTCTTCACCGGCGAAAAGTCGTAGGCGGCGCCCAGGCGCAGGGCCAGCTCGTCGGTGGCTTTGTACTGCCCGCCGAGGCGGAAGGTCAGCGCGTCCTGGTACGAGCGTTTCGATTCGGAGAACGTGCCGCGACCGACTTGGGCCGGTTGACCGTCCTTGGTGAAATCAAAGCGCAGGGAGCGGTAGGCGCTCCACTGGGTCAGGTTCGCGTCGAGCCCAATGGTGAGTTTCTCGGTGGGCGTGACGCCGATGCCGATGTTGACCGTGGCCGGCAGCGGCAGGGTGGCATCGAATCTGTCAGCCGCAAAATTTGGCTGGAGGGCAGGCGTAATGTCGGCCAGAATCACGTCGCCACCTTCCACCTTCGCGTCAATCTTGGAGCGGTAGCTGATGCCCACGCTGAGCTTGTCCGAGGGCTTGAAGAAGATGCCCGCGTTCACGCCAAAGCCGGTTTTGGTTTTGCCGTCGAGTTCAATCGAGCCTTCGGCCGAAGGCAGGGCCACGGCGCGCTGCAGGTTCACCGAGCCCGAGGCCAGAATCATCAGGCCGGCGCCCACGCTCAGTTGGTCGGTGATGGCGTAGCTCACGGTGGGCTGCACGTACACGGCGCGCAGGGTAATTTCGGTGAGGGCAAACCGGCCTTCCCAACCGGGCTGGTACTTCAGCGTCGAGCCGTAGGGGGTGTACACGGCCACCCCCGCGCGGAACTTGCCGTCCTTGGGCCCAAAGCTGGCGTACACGTTGAACGGGGTAACGGTGGTGTTTTCCAGCTCGCGCTGCGGGCCGCCCGAAATTGGGCGGAAGGCCAGCCGGGCAAAGGTGGCGCTCACGCCCACCTGCACGCCGTTTTGGCGCAGCATGGCCATGGCGCCGGGGTTCAAAAACTGCGCGGCTTGCTCCATGGACAGGCCCACGCCCACCCCTCCCATGCCAATGCTTTGCTGGCTGGGCAGGTACACCTGAAAGCCGCCCGCCGTGGCACCCGACGTGCCCAGCAGGACCGCCCCGGCCGCAAAAAGTAATGTTTTCGCCATCATCATAAAAGAGAGTTTAGGTGGGTAAGGTTGCGGGGCTAAAAGTAAGGAAAAATTCAAGTCAATTGTTAGGCTAGCCGAATATTTGACGCGCCCAGCCGTTGTTTTCGCGGCCCGGCTTCCGTGCCGCAAGCCCCTACCTTTGCCCCCATGATTCTGCGCGCCGACCACCTCGTCAAAAAATACAAAGCCCGCACCGTCGTCAACGACATGTCGGTGACGGTGGCGCAGGGCGAAATTGTCGGGCTGCTCGGGCCCAACGGCGCCGGCAAAACCACCTGCTTCTACATGATGGTAGGCATGGTGAAGCCCAACGGCGGCCGCATCTTCCTCGATAGCACCGAAATCACGAACATGCCCATCTACCAGCGGGCGCGGCTGGGCGTGGGCTACCTGGCCCAGGAAGCCAGCGTGTTCCGCGACCTGAGCGTGGAGGAAAACATCCTGGCCGTGCTCGAAATGACCCCCATGAAGAAGGACGCCCGCCACGCCAAAGTGGAGGAGCTGCTCGCCGAGTTCAGCCTCACCCACGTGCGCAAAAACCTGGGCAAGGTGCTGAGCGGCGGCGAGCGGCGGCGCACCGAAATTGCCCGCGCCCTGGCCGTCGACCCCAAGTTCGTGCTGCTCGACGAGCCCTTCGCCGGCGTCGACCCCATCGCCACCGAAGAAATCCAGGGCATCGTCTCCAAGCTCAAGCACCGCAACATCGGCGTGCTCATCACCGACCACGACGTGAACGCCACCCTCAACATCGTGGACCGCGCCTACCTGCTCTTCGAAGGCAAGCTGCTCAAGGCCGGCACCGCCGAGGAGCTGGCCGGCGACGAAACCGTACGCCGCGTGTATCTGGGCAAGAACTTTGAGCTGAAGCGCACCGTGTGAAAAGCAATTAAAAATGAAGAATTAAAAATTAAAAATGAGCCAAGGCAGGCAGAATAGCTGGCTTTCCGTTAAAACCGCTGCGCGCCAGCAATTTTTAATTCTTCATTTTTAATTTTTAATTCACCGAATGCTCGACCAGCTACTTGCCACCGCCGTGCAATGGGGCAGCCTGCCCCGGCTGGCCCGCATCCGCCAGCAGCCGCACGAGGTGCAGGCGCGGCTGCTGCGCCAGTTGCTGGCCCGCGCGCAGGCCACCGACTGGGGCCGGCGCTACGGGTTTCGGGAGAAGCTCACGCCGGCCGAATTTGCCCGGCGCGTGCCCGTGAGCACCTACGAGCAGCTGTACCCGGAGCTGGAAAAGGTGCTGCGCGGCCAGCCCGACGTGCTCTGGCCGGGCCGCCCGCGCTGGTTTGCCAAGAGCAGCGGCACCACCAACGCGCGCAGCAAGTACGTGCCCGTCACGGCCGAAGCCCTGCACGCGTGCCACTACCGCGCCGGCCGCGACATGCTGGCCCTGGCCACGCAGTTCTACCCTCGGGAGCGGCTGCTGGCCGGCAAAACCCTCTCGCTCGGCGGCACGCACGCGGCCAACCCGTTCCGGCCCCCGGAGTCGGCTTCGCGCACCGGCGACGTGTCGGCCGTCATCATGCAGCAACTGCCGTGGTGGGCCGAGCAGATGCGCACCCCGCCGCTCCGGCTGGCGTTGCTGGACGAGTGGGAGGAAAAAATTGCGCGCATCGCGGCCCACGTCCTCCCCCAGGACGTGCGCACCCTGGCCGGCGTGCCCACCTGGATGGTGGTGCTGCTGCGCCGCGTGGTGGCCCTGGCCGGCGCGGCCGACATCACCCAGGTGTGGCCGCGGCTGCGGCTGTTCCTGCACGGCGCCGTGGCGTTTGGGCCCTACCGCGAGCTGTTCCGCCAGCTCATTCCAAACGAACAAATGCGCTACCTCGAAATCTACAGCGCTTCGGAAGGATACTTCGCCCTGCAGGACCAGCCCGACAGCGAGGACCTGCTGCTGCTGCTCGACCACGGCATTTATTACGAGTTCCTGCCCGCCGGCCAGTGGGCCACCGCCGACCCGCGCCCCGTGCCGCTGGCCGAAGTGGAGCTGCACCGCCCCTACGCCCTGGTCATCAGCACCAACGCCGGGCTGTGGCGCTACGTGGTGGGCGACACCGTGCGCTTCACTTCCCTGGCGCCGTATCGGGTGCGCATCACGGGGCGCACCAAGCACTTTCTCAATGCGTTTGGCGAGGAAGTGGTGGTCGAGAACGCCGAGGCGGCGGTGGCGGCGGCCAGCCGGGCCACCGGGGCGGCGGTGCGCGACTTCACGGCCGCCCCGGTCTGGTTCGCGGTGGACAACGCCACTTCGCGCGGCGGCCACGAGTGGGTGGTGGAATTCGCTTCGGCCTCGGCCCGCCCCGACCTGGCCCGGTTCGGGGCCGTGCTCGACGCCACGCTGTGCGCGCTGAACTCCGACTACGCCGCCAAGCGCCACCGCGGCCTGGCCCTGGCCCCGCCCCGGCTGCGGGCCGTGCCCGCCGGCACGTTCGACGCCTGGCTGGCCGGCCAGGGCAAGCTGGGCGGCCAGCACAAGGTGCCGCGGCTGCTTAATTCGCGCGAAGTCGTGGAAGCCGTCTTGCGGGCCGCAACGGCCTTTGGGCGAGCCTAATAATCAGCCAGTAAACGGCTTTTTTCGCGTTGGGAAAGAAAAAGCAGGCGCTCGCGGAGCAAAGTCGTTTTTTAGCCAAATAATTGTGCTTGTAATTAAGAACGGAAGTGTAATATTGCGGTAATATTCCCTCCCTATGTCCAGCCCTGTAACTGCTTCCGCATCTAATAAGTCGGCGTATCAGCGCCCGTACAAATCCCGCGGCCAGCGCCGCGAAGCCGACCGGCGCAAGACCGACGAGGCCCGGGACTACAAGTTTCTGATTCGCGCGGCCAGCGTGGTGGGCTTCTTGTTGGTGGTGGCCCTGGCCTTCGCCGTCACGGGCTTCGTGGACCGGCAAGACGCCTTGCCGCGCACCGGGGCGAGCCGGTAGCCGCGCCGCCCGCCGTTCGGGACCAGGCGCGGCTTACTCGTCCAGCACGCCGCCGAGCACGCCGCTGAGCAGGCCGCCGCTTTCCTTGCGGGCGTTGCCCCCGCCGGAAGCCAGGGCCTGGATGAGTTTTTTGACGGGCATGGACTGCAGCCACACGCGGCCCGTGCCGCGCAGCGTGGCCAGCAGCAGGCCTTCGCCCCCGAATATCATCGACTTGAGCCCCCCCGCGCGGGCAATGCTGAAGTCAATGCTGGGCTCGAACGCCACCACGCAGCCGGTGTCAACCCGCAGCATTTCGCCCCGAAGGGTTTTTTCGATGATGGTGCCGCCCGCGTGCACGAAGGCCTTGCCGTCGCCGGTGAGCTTCTGCAGGATGAAGCCCTCGCCGCCGAACAGGCCGGCCCCGAATTTCTGGTTGAAGTGCAGGCTGATTTTGGTGCCCCGCGCCGCGGCCAGAAAGCCGTCTTTCTGCACGATGAGGCCGTTGCGCATCTCGCCCAGGTTGACGGGGATGATGGTGCCGGGATAGGGCGCCGAAAAGGCCACCAGGCTTTTGCCGTGGCCGCCGCGGTGGGTGAAATGCGTGAGAAACAACGACTCGCCCGTAATCAGCCGGGTGCCCGCCGAGAACAGCTTGCCCATGAAGCCCTGGTCGGGCTCGGAGCCGTCGCCCATCTTGGTTTCAAACGCAATGCCTTCTTCCATGTAGACCATGGCCCCGGCTTCGGCAATTACGGTTTCGTTGGGGTCAAGCTCCACCTCAAGTACTTGAATGTCGGAGCCGAGAATGCGGTAGTCAACGTCGTGGGAAGTCATGGGCGCACGGGAAGTGGGAGTGGGGTGGTTGGTTGCAGCCAAAGATAGAGCGGGCCAGATATTATGCAACAAGCCCGCGCCCCACCTCCCTCGGGGGCGCCGGCGTTCGGGACCGGAAACCGGCGCCGGGCCGGGCGGTCACAACAGGGCAGGCCTTACCCAACTGGTTGATTTGGTGGGCTTCCACAATATTTTTGCGCCGCGGCGTTAAAGCAGGATTTTTCAACTATTTTTATAGTCACCCCGGCTTTCCCTCGCCATGCGGCCTTTCCAACTCCTGTTGCTGCTTTGCTGCGCGCTGCTGCTGGGGGCCTGCGCCACCCCCCACTACGGGCCGCGCGGCTTCTGGAAACCCAACCGCTACGACCGCAACGGCTTGGCCCGGGGCCGCTGGCGCACCCACTACGATTCGGCCGGCCAGCAGCCGTTCACCGCGGGCCAGTACCGGCACGGCCGGCCCGTGCGCACCTTCAGGTACTACGCGCCCACCGGCGCCCTCGACCGCTCGGAGCGCTACGGCCGCGCGGGGTTTTGCGAGGTGACGTACTGGTACCCCAACGGCCAAGTGGCGCGCCGGGGCAATGCGCAGTGGGTCACCGGGGCCAAAGGCGCCCGTTTTTACTGGTTTGGGCCGTGGACGAGCTACGCCGAGGACGGCCAAACGACGGCCATCCAAACCTACACCGACGGGACCATCAGCCGCGCCGAAACCTACGAAAAGGGCAAGCTCACGCAGGTCGAAACCCACGATGAGCGGGGCAAGGTCATTCGGTCCGAAACCTACCTCGACGGCCAACTGCTGAAAGTGGAAACCTTCGACAAAGGTTTGCGCACGGGCACGACCAACACGCTGTAGCCGCGCCCGGGCCGTGCACCAATGGGAAACTACTCTTCCGCCGGCAGTTCGCTGCGCGTGTCGGCGGCTTCCTTGTCGGGGTCGCCCACGGCTTTCTTACGCTTGGCTTCGCGGCTGGTGCGCTTCATGAAATCCTCGTCGGTTTCTTCGGGCTCGGGGGCGTGCTCGGCGTCGGCGATGGGAAAGGCGTCGTCTTCGGTTTCGTCGGGGCCGGGCTTTTCGCCGAACTGGCCGGCGCGGTCCACCAGCTTCTTGTCGCGCACGTGGCGGCCCAGAAACTGGTTGATTTGCTCAATGCTGTAGTTGGAGGTGATTTCGCCCAGCGGGTTCACCCCAATCTCAAAGCCCTCCAGCTCCTTGTGGACGCGGGCTTTCTTGTCGGGGTCGGGCTTGGCTTTGGGCTTGACGGGTTTCTTGGCCATGACGGAAGTCAATTAACAATTAACAGTGAGCAATTAACAGGAAGCAACACGGCGTGGCCGGACGCGGGCGCAATTTTAAAAAGCACGAGGCCGCGCCGTAGTGCATACGGCGCGGCCTCGGCTCAGGGTTGGGTTTCGGGCTTGGCCAACCGTTAGCCGGCCGCCGGCGCACTCAGTCGCGCCACGGCCGCGTGCAGCCGCTTGCTTACCTCGCCCGGGCCCAGGATGGCCAGCGTCTCGAATAGGTCGGGGCCGGCCGCGCCGCCGGTTACGGCCACGCGCAGTAATTGCAGCACCTGGCCGGGCTTCAGGCCCTGGGCTTCCATGGTCTGGGTAAACAAGACCTTCAGGTCCTCGGCCGATACTTCGGCCGCGTCGGGCAGGGCCTTGGCATAAACAGTAAGGGCGGCGGCTACCGGCGGGCTCCACTTCTTGGCCACTACGGCCTGGTCGTACGCGGTGGGGGCCTGGAAGAAGTACTTGGCCTCCTGCCAGAAGTCGTTGGGGAAGCTCACCCGCTCCTTCATCACGGCCACAATCTGCTCGGCCTTGGCCTGGTCGCAGGCGATGCCGTGTTCGGCCAGGGCGGTGAGCAGGTAGGGCGCCAGCTCGGCGTCGGGCTTGGCCCGCAGGTAGTGCTCGTTGAACCACTTCACCTTGTGCTGGTCGAATTTGGCCGGCGACTTGCTCACCCGCTCGATGCTGAAGGCCTGCACCAGCTCGTCCATTGAGAAAATCTCCTGCTGCGAGCCGGGGTTCCAGCCCAGGAAGGCCAGGAAGTTCACCAGCGCCTCGGGCAGGTAGCCGCTTTCGCGGTAGCCGGCGCTCACGGTGGGCTCGCCGGTGTCGCCGTCGAGGCCGTGCCACTCCAGCGGAAACACGGGGAAGCCGAGCCGGTCGCCGTCGCGCTTGCTGAGCTTGCCCGTGCCGTCGGGCTTGAGCAGCAGCGGCAGGTGGGCAAACTGCGGCATGGTACTTTCCCAGCCCAAATAGCGGTAGAGCAACACGTGCAGCGGCGCCGAGGGCAGCCACTCCTCGCCCCGAATCACGTGGGATATTTCCATCAGGTGGTCGTCCACGATGTTGGCCAGGTGGTAAGTCGGCATGCCGTCCGACTTCATCAGCACCTTGTCGTCGATGGCCGAGGAATGCACCACCACCCAGCCGCGAATCAGGTCCTGGAAGCGCACTTCCTCCTTGCGCGGCACCTTGAGGCGGATTACGTACTGCGCGCCGCTGGCGAGCAATTGCTTCACCTCGTCCTCGGGCAGGGTGAGGGAATTGCGCATTTGGGCGCGGGTGATGGAGTTGTACTGCGGGTTGGGCACCTTGGCGGCTTGCAGGCGCGCGCGCATCGCGTCCAGCTCTTCAGGCGTATCAAAGGCGTAGTAGGCGTGGCCGCTGGCAATGAGCTGGTCGGCGTACTGCCGGTACAGGGGCTTGCGCTCGCTCTGCTTGTAGGGCGCGTGGGGGCCGCCCACGCCCACGCCCTCGTCGATGACGATGCCGCACCAGGCCAGGGCCTCCAGGATGTACTCCTCGGCGCCGGGCACGAAGCGGTTCTGGTCGGTGTCCTCGATGCGGAGCAGCATTTTGCCGCCGAGCTTGCGGGCCAGCAGGTAGTTGTACAGGGCCGTGCGCACGCCGCCGATGTGCAGCGGCCCGGTGGGCGAGGGCGCAAAGCGCACCCGGACTTCTCTCTCAGTCATAACGCAAAAAAAGCGCGTCCCGGTACTCGGAACGCGCGGCAAAGGTAAGGATAGGGGCAGTTAGCAGTTAGTAGTTATCCGTGAGTAGTGAACAAGGATGTACCAATTGCTCACTACTCACGGATAACTGCTAACCGTAATTAGTCGCGGTTCTTGAAGCCGAGCCAGAGCGCCAGGCCCAGTAGCGTGACGCCGCCCCGGATGCCCCAGGCCACGGCCGGCCCCCAGTTGTTAATCCACTTGAGGAAAACATACTGCACGTTGGGGTTGATGAGCGGCAGCGCCAGCGAGATAAGCCCAATGATGAGCAGGCCGAGTCCGAGTTCTTTCATGCGGTGAGGGAAATGCGAGAGGATGAAAATTTCCGCTGCAACGCCCGCCGCGCCAGGATATTATGCGCCCACGGCAATGCAGGAAATTTCCACCTGCACGTCGCGCGGCAGCCGGGCTACTTCCACCGTTTCGCGGGCCGGCGCCGTGGCCTCGTTGTCGAAGTAGGAACCGTACACTTCGTTGATAACAGCAAAGTTACCGAGGTCCTTCACGAAGATGCTGCACTTTACCACGTCGGTAAGTTCCAGGCCAGTGGCGGCCAGCACGGCCGTCAGGTTCTTCAGCACCTGGTGGGTTTGGGCGGTCACGTCGCCTGCCACCAGTTGCCCGCCGGCATCCAGCGGTATCTGGCCCGAGACGTACACGGTGTTGCCCGCCCGTACGGCTTGCGAGTAGGGGCCAATGGGGGCCGGTGCCTGGTCGGTGAGGATGATTTGGTGCGGCATAAGCGGCGTTAGGTTAGGGTATCTTTGGCGCCAAAGTAACGAAGCAACCCATGCACATTCTGGTCATTGACGGCGGCCACGTCGAGGCGGAGTTCCGCGAGAAGTTTGGGGCGGGGCACGAGTATAGTTTCCACTCGTGCGATTCCGACAGCCTTGCAGAACTCGTTGCAAAACAAAAGCAACTTGTAATTCTGGCCGCCGCCGCCGGGGCCGCTTTCTGTTACAGCCACCTCCCCGGCACCCGTCCGTACTACAAGTTCAAATGCCCGATTTTTATTGATTGCGCCGCCCGTTCGCTCTCCGAAATGTTGTCGGCCCACGAACCCGATTGCGGCCCTCCCGACGGCACCCTCTTCGGCTTCTGCGGCCTGCCTACACTCCTCAACCGCTCCCTGCTCGAAGTCAGCCTTTACCACGAAGCCGACCGCGAGAAGCTGGCCGACACCTGCGCTGCCCTCGGTACCGACTACCGCGTGGTCGAGGACCGGGTGGGCCTGGTCACGCCCCGCGTGGTGTGCATGATTATCAACGAGGCCTGCTACACCGTGCAGGAGGGCGCCGCCACCATGCAGGACGTAGACCTGGCCATGCGCTTGGGCACTAACTACCCCCGCGGCCCTTTCGCCTGGGCCAATGCCATCGGCGTGGCGCGCGTGTACGCCGTGCTGGAAGCCCTGTGGGACGACACCCACGACGAGCGCTACAAAATCTGCCCGCTGCTCAAGCGCCAGGCGCTGCGGGGCGAGCCGTTTGCGGTGTAGCAGCGCGTTTGGCCGCCGCTACTCCGCCGCTGCTGGGTCGGCCGATAAGAGGAATGGCCAGGCCACGACTTGGTCCGTAGGTCCGTAATTCACCCAAACCGCCTTCTTGCCAAAATACAGGGCCATAAGCTGGTTGCCCCACAAGCCGGGGGTGGGCGCGAGGTCGTAATAAAAGAGCGTACCGGGCATAACCGGCAGTGGGGACACCGCCACAGAGTCGGCCGCCGTGGTTCGCAATGCGCGATATTGGCCAGTAGAAAAGCGTAGCGCCCCGACCATTCCGGTTGCGTATTCGCGAAATAAAGTGCGAATCCGGTGCGCTGTGCTTCCAGCGCGGTGCCATAGTCGTCGAAGTAGGGGTGGCAGTAAGCGGCCAGCACCACGAAAGGGAGCACGGGTGCCACCGCGGCCAGGTGAATTGCTGCCCGCATTGCTGCATGCTTTTGCCTCTTGGAAGCCTATTGATTCAACCATCGCCTCTCGTCCAGGCGGCGGCGCAACAGCTTCCTTTCTTAAAATATTAGGTTAAGGAGCAGTGGGTTGCGTTACCACCTGCTTGGCGCCAAAATAGGTGGCGTAGAGGCGCAGGGCTTCCAAATCTTGCAGCCCCGCGATGTCAAAGCTGTACAGTAAATCGGGGCGGTTGCGCAACGGCCGAACCTCGACCACTGGCGCCTTAGCCGCCAGGGCAGCGTACCGGGCGCGCAATTCGGCGTCGTACCGGCCGGCCTCGCCCCCCAGCCACTGCTGGTAAGCCCGCACCACGTTGTTGCGGCCCTGGCCGAGCATCGAAGCCCGGGTCTGCACGTTGTAGTCGGCAAAAAAGAACAGTAGCAGCAGCCCGACCCACAACGGGGCCAGCCGACCGTTTGCCAACTCCTCCCGCACGGCCGACGGCCGCCCCACGTAGGCCCGTCGGCAGCACCACGCCAGCAGCGTGCCAAACCAGCCGAGCAAGAAAAGCAGGTGGAGCACCGTGCGCGCGCGCAGCGGCAGCCCGGTGCCGCTGGCGTAAAAAGCCGGGCAGCTGGCCGCCGTTAGCAAAAGAGCCAGCCCGCCCACCAGCCGCTCCGTTGGGATTCGGCCTAAGTGCAGGACCACCGAATGGTCGCGGTGCTGGGCCACGCGGTGCACGGCGGGCAGCAGCAACGCCGAGAGGGCCAGCAATACCGGGTTGGCAACCCAAGTCATCAGCAGGTAACCCGTCGTGCCCGCGGAATAAGCCAGCGTTTTAATCAACCCGAAGGATGCTCCCATGTGCTTCATCCGCACAAAGTTGCCGGGCGCGGTAAACGATGCCCAGCTTCCCACGGCGGCTAATCCGGCCAGCAACAGCAGCACGCGGCCTCGCCCCCGCCACCAGTCCAGCCCGGCTCCCGCCATCAGCGCCAACAGGAAGGGAAAGGCAACCGGCTCAGGAGTGCCCGCCACGGCAACGGTCAGCCCGGCCAGGGCCGCCAATCCGGCCCAATGGTCCTGGCCCAGACGCCGTGCCGCCGCGTAATAGCCAAAAGCCAGCAGCCAGAGCAACAGGAGCCACGCGGCGGTAATGTAGGTGTAGGCGCCCGTGAACCAGTACAAACCTTCGGCTTGGCCCGGCGCATACGCCAACCACAGGGCCAGCAAAATTCCCGCCAGCCGCCACGCTGCCCCCGGCGAGACTCCCGGCAGCGCCGAAAGGCAGGCCCGCAGCATAAATAAGGTGCCAAAAATAAACCCCACCGCTACCGCCCACCAGTTGGCTTCCAGCCGGCCGTAGAGCAGCGGATTAAGCAGCGCCAGCAGAACTGTAGTGGTGTAACGACCGGTTTGGGTGAGGTAAAAATAGTGTTGAGCTTGCCAAAATCCCAGGTTTCTTACCGTGACGGCATCCAAAAAGTCGTCCAGTGACGGGTGGTTGCAGAAGGAAAGGCCGACGAAAGGCAGCACCACTGCTCCGAGCGCGACAGTAATCAACAGACCCTGGTGGCGTTGGCTTGCGCGCAACAAATGGCCGGTGGAACGACTCATTTTGAAGGCTTAAATGGAGAAGTTACACCGGCCAAACAGATACCGTCTTTTTCATTCCACCGTCACCGATTTGGCCAGGTTGCGGGGCTGGTCCACGTTGCAGCCGCGCAGCACGGCAATGTGGTAGCTCAGCAGTTGCAGGGGAATCACCGACACCAGCGGCATCAGGATTTCGCTGGTGTGGGGCACTTCAATCACGAATTCGGCCATAGCCGGAATCACGGTGTCGCCCTCGCTCACGATGGCGATGATGCGGCCCTTGCGGGCTTTCACCTCCTGAATGTTGCTCACCACCTTCTCGTACGAGCTGTCGCGGGTGGCGATGACCACCATCGGCATGTTCTCGTCAATCAGGGCAATGGGGCCGTGCTTCATCTCGGCCGCCGGGTAGCCCTCGGCGTGAATGTAGCTGATTTCCTTAAGTTTGAGTGCGCCTTCCAGGGCCACGGGGAAGTTGTAGCCCCGGCCCAAGTACAAGAAATTGGTCGCGTCCTTGAAAATTTCGGCGATGGCACGGATTTCGGTGTCCAGCTCCAGGGCCTTGGTCACTTTGGCCGGAATCGTGTCCAGCTCCACCATCAGCTCGCGCAGCTTGGTGTCGGTGATGGTGCCGCGCTTCTGGCCCATAATCATGGCCAGCAGGGTCAGCACCGTCACCTGGGCCGTGAAGGCCTTGGTCGAAGCCACGCCGATTTCGGGCCCGGCGTGGGTGTAGGCGCCGGCGTCGGTGGCGCGGGCAATGCTGCTGCCCACCACGTTGCACACGCCGAAGATGGTCGCGCCCTTGCTCTTGGCCAGCTCAATGGCGGCCAGCGTGTCGGCCGTCTCGCCGCTCTGCGAAATGGCAATCACGATGTCGCGCTCCGTAATGATGGGGTTGCGGTAGCGGAATTCCGAAGCGTACTCCACCTCCACCGGGATGCGGGCCAGGTCCTCAATCAGGTACTCGGCCACCAAGCCGGCGTGCCAGGAGGTGCCGCAGGCCACGATGATGATGCGCTGGGCGTTCACGAACTTCTGCTCGTAGGCCCGGATGCCGCCCATGTTCAGGTGGCCGGACTCCAGCTCCAGGCGCCCGCGCATCGAATCCATGATGGAGCGCGGCTGCTCAAAAATCTCTTTCAGCATGAAGTGCTCGTAACCGCCCTTCTCGATGCTGTCCAGCTCCAGCTCCAGCTTCTGGATGTAGGGCGTCTGGCTCACGTCTTCCCGGCTGCGAATGTCCAGCTGCCCGTCGCGAATGACTACGATTTCGTAGTCGTTCACGTACACCACCTCGTTGGTGTACTCGATGATGGGCGTGGCGTCGGAGGCAATAAAAAATTCACCTTCGCCGATGCCAATCACCATCGGCGAGCCTTTGCGGGCGGCAATGAGCTGGTTGGGGGCGTCTTTGCTGAGCACCACGATGGCGTAGGCGCCCACCACTTCGTGCAGGGCCAGGCGCACGGCTTCTTCCAGGGTGCAGTCGTTTTGCTGCTGAATCTCCTCAATCAGGTTCACAAACACCTCCGTATCGGTGTCGGAGTGGAACACGTGGCCCTGCTGCTCCAGGTGCGTTTTCAGCGCCGCGTAGTTCTCGATGATGCCGTTGTGAATGATGGCAATGCGCTCCGAAGTGGAGTAGTGGGGGTGCGCGTTTTCGTCGTTGGGCTCGCCGTGGGTGGCCCAGCGGGTGTGGCCCATGCCCACGCGGGCGTGGGTGTCTTTCTCCGCAATAAAAGCTTCCAGCTCGCTGACCTTGCCTTTCTTTTTATACACGTTCAACTCGCCATTGAGCAGGGCCACGCCCGCCGAGTCGTAGCCCCGGTATTCGAGTCGGTGCAAGCCTTTGAGGATAATCGGACAGGCCTCGCGATGACCCAAATAAGCAACAATGCCGCACATGGCGATAAGAATAAGAGGATTAGAAAAAATGAAAGAAGCCAGGGGCTCATCCCCGATGAGGCCCTGGCAAGCCCGGCGCTACCGCTTGGAGTAGTATACGCGCAAACTGATGTTGGCGGCGTCCAGGGCTGCCCGGTTCAGCGACAAGCTGCCCGACGTGCGGATGCTGGGCACCAGCACCAACGACACGGGGTTGCCGCCGAGCTTGTCGGCGAGGTAGGCCTGCAAATAGTTCGTGACGGGGATGCTGTAGTAGGCTTGGCTCGTCGTGGCATTAGTCAGCGTCCCCACGGCCGGAACGGGGTTTCCAAACTGGTCGACGCCGTTGGACACCACCCGGTCATACGACACAAAGTTGGCCGTCCGCTGCAGCACGCGGTTGCTGCCGTCCACTTCCACCGCGTACAGCGAAGGGGGGTTGGCGAGCAGCGCGTTGGAAAAAGGCTTGACGGGCACGCGCAGCTCGGCGCGGTTTATCGTCAGGCCCGGCGTGAGCAGCGCGCCGAGGTTGGCGAACGTGACGCGGGTGCCCAGGCCGGTGCCTTCCTGCACGTAGCTGGTGCCGCCCAGCGCGCCGGGCGAAACCGAAGCAGCCGGGTCGGTCAGCACGGCCAGGGCCGGGGGCAGTGCGTTGGTAATCTGGGTGTAATAGCGCGGGTCGCGGGCAACGTTCGCGCTGCTCGTGCTGTATACCGGCCCAAAAAGCACGGAGTAGCTGCGGCGCAGCGAATCGGCGTGGTAATACACTATCAGGCGGGCCAGCGAGCGCACGTCCGCGGCCCGGCCGAAGCTCAGGATGCTGCTGCTGTGGCCGGCGCTGGGCGTGAGGACCAGGCCCTTCAGCAACCCATCCAACTGGAGCTGGTTGAAATTGGGCTGCGAAAGCCGGGCAAACAAGTTGTCCGCAAACGGCAGCGCCACCCCCGGAAGGGCCGGTTGGCTCCCGGAAGCCGGCACGGCCCGGCGCTGCAGCAGCAAGCGCACGGTCTGGTCGGGCCCCGTGGTCGTGAAGGCCGGCACCTCGGGGGCGGTGGCCGTGGCCGGCACGGCCGGCGTGGTCACCTGCCGCGTGCGGTCGAGCCGGCTGGTCAGATTCAGGCCCAGCGCGTCGCCCAGGGGCGTGGCGGTGCTCCCGTCGTACACCTGCCGCTCGTCGAGCGGGGCGGGCAGTTGGTACACGTCAAATTTCACCGGCGTGGTGGCACTGCCGTACACCCTGTCGAACCCCAGCACCAGCACCACCGAATCAAGCTCGGGGGCCGTGAGCTTGGCGGGGAGCGAGTCGGCGGCGATGGGGGCGCTCACCACGTTGAAATAAGCGCGGGCTTCGGTGGTGCCGGCCACGTTGTCGGCCAGGCGGCCCACCAGGAAGTGGTCGGTTTTTTGGGTTTGCACCGGCACCAGGCGCACGGCCGCGATGCCCAGGGCCGGGTCCTTGTATTCGGTGTATTCAGTGCTGAGGACCTCGGCATTGGGCAAGTCCACGTCCAGGTCGGTGCCTTCGTCGCAGCCGGCCAGGGCCAGGGCCGACAGGGTCACCAGGGGGGCACAGCGGCTAATTAGCCAATTCATTGTACAGCGCTAGGTAAGAGGAGTGCAGGTTTTCGTCGGTGGCTACCTGGCTGAGCCGGTTGTTGAGGGCGTATTCGCGGAACATGCCGTTCAGGTTGTCGCTGAAGTCCTCGTCGGACCGCACCACGGTGTCGGCATATTCCATGCCCATTTTGATGAAGCCGCTGAAGTCCGCCGTTTTCAGCGAGGCCAGCATGGCGTCGTCGATGTCGAGCATCTTGGCCTTCTCGAGGATGTTGCCCTCGAACTTGTCCATGAACTCGTTGCTGTAAATCGAAAACACCGATTTGGCGTCCTTGAACACCGGGTCTTTTTTGTAGGTCGTCTTCAGGTACAGCGGAATCAGGCCCGTCATCCAGTCGGAGCAGTGCACGATGTTGGGCGACCAGCCCAGCTTCTTCACGGTCTCCAGCACGCCCTTGCAGAAGAAGATGGCGCGCTCATCGTTGTCGGCGTAGAACTTGTCGTTCTTGTCCACCAAAGCCGACTTGCGGTGGAAGTAGTCCTCGTTGTCGATGAAGTACACCTGCAGCTTGGCCGTGGGGATGGACGCCACTTTGATGACCAGGGGTTTCTCGTCGTCGCCCACGGCAATGTTGATGCCCGAAAGGCGCACCACTTCGTGCAGCCGGTTCTTGCGCTCGTTGATAATGCCGAAACGCGGGACGAAAATGCGAATCTCGCAGCCCATTTCCTGCATGCTGGCGGGGAGGCGCCGGAGCATTTCAGCCACCTTGGTGGTCTGCAGAAACGGGTCAATTTCGGTGGCCGCGTAGAGGATTCGTAGCTTCGACATGAGGAATTATTAAAGAGAATGGAACAAGGCCATGCTATGGGTGCACAAAATTAAACAATTTTGAGCGGAAATTCAATAAAAGCTACTTTGAGGGCCGTTCCAATTGCCTTCCTCTCCTATGCTGATACTGACCACCGCCGCCGGGTTGCAAGCCCATGCGGAACACGCCCGCCAACCCGGCCAACGGGTAGGCGTGGTGCCCACGATGGGCGCCCTGCACGCCGGCCACCTGCAGCTGGTGCGGGCCGCCCGCGCCGAATGCAACGAGGTAATAGTCACCGTCTTCGTGAACCCCACGCAGTTCAACAACGCCGAGGACTTTCGCCTCTACCCGCGCGTGCCCGAAGCCGACGCGGCCCTGCTGGCCCCGGCCGGCTGCACGGCCCTCTTTGTGCCGGCGGTGGAGGAAATGTACCCCCGGCCCGCCGTGCTGCGGTTCGATTTCGGGGACCTGGAGCGGGTGATGGAAGGCGCGCACCGGCCCGGGCATTTCAACGGCGTGGCCACGGTGGTGAGTAAAATTTTTCATTTGACGCGCCCGCACCGGGCTTACTTCGGCCAAAAAGATTGGCAGCAGGTGGCCGTGATTCGCCAACTGGTGGCCGACCTTTCGTTCGACCTGGAAATCGTGGCTTGCCCGACCATCCGCGAAGCCGACGGGCTGGCCATGTCGTCGCGCAACCGCCGGCTGGCCCCCGCCGCCCGGGCCGCCGCCCCGCTGCTGCACCAGGTGCTGGCCGCCGCGGCGGCCCGGGTGCGGCAGGGCGTGCCCCCCGCCCAGGTGCAGGCCGAAGCCGAAGCCGCCCTGGCCCGCGAGCCCCTCATCGCGCTCGAATACGTGGCGGTGGCCGACGCGCACACGCTGCAGCCATTGGCCGGATACAACGGCCGGGCCGTGGTGCTGTGCCTGGCCGCGCAGGTGGGCGGCGTGCGGCTCATCGACAACGTGGTGGTGGAGGGGTGAAGCCGCGCTTTATCTTTGCGGCCCTTGTTAACCCTTGTTGGCTCCGCTCATGCACATTGAAGTAATGAAGTCCAAAATCCACCGCGCCACCGTCACGCAGGCCGAGCTGCACTACGTGGGCAGCGTCACCATCGACGAGGACCTGCTGGACGCCGCCAACTTCGTTGAAAACGAAAAAGTGACCGTGGTGAACGTCAACAACGGCGAGCGGTTCGAAACCTACACCATCCGGGGCGAGCGCGGCTCGGGCACCATTTGTCTGAACGGCCCCGCGGCGCGCAAAGCAGCGGTGGGCGACGTGGTCATCATTTTCTCCTACGCCCTGGTGGACTTTGCCGAGGCCCGGCAGCACCGGCCCACGGTCATTTTCCCCAACGAGCACAACCGGCTGGCATAGTGGTTAATCATTATTGGACTTCCGCACTTGGAATTGCACCCCGGATTTCAGCGTCTGGGGGTTGTTTCTGAAACGCTGATTCCTGAGTCAGGCAGTAGCAAAAGCGCCTTCAGAGACAGTAGCATTTGAAGTGTGTCCAATTGCGTCAGCCCTGGATTACTAATCAACAGTGGCAGGGCTGCTGGTTAGTCGTTAATCATTAAATGCCAGTCGTTAACTACCAACCAATGCCCGCTAACCGCCAAGAATGAAGTCTCTGCTCACCGTTCTAAAATACACCTTGCTGCTGGCCCTGTCGGGCGCGCTCATGGTGTACGCTGTGCGCGGGCAGGACCTGTCGCGCATCGGGCACTACATCGCCACCGCGAATTATTTCTGGCTGGGGGTCACGATGACACTTTCGGTGCTGGGCTACCTCAGCCGGGCTTACCGCTGGCAGATGCAGCTCACGGCCTCGCGCCACCAGGTGCCGTTCTGGGAGGTGTACCACGCCATGATGGTGGGCTACCTGGCCAACATCGTGCTGCCGCGCATGGGCGAGGTCATCCGCTGCTCGGTGCTGCGGCGCACGAGCGGCGTGCCGGTGGAGGTGTCGCTGGGCACCGTGATTACCGAGCGGGTGATTGACGTGCTGGTGCTGGGCCTGCTGCTGGGCGCGGTGTTGCTGCTGGATTTCGATAAGTTCTGGGCCTTCATTCAAGGCCTGTTCGCCGACCAGTACGATTCGCTGGCGGCCAATCGGGGCGTGCTGCTGGCCGTGGCCGGCATCGGGGCGTTGCTGCTGCTGGTGTTCGGCTACCTGCTGGTGCGCAACCTGGAGAAGCTGCGGCAGAACGCCTTGTTTGTAAAAGTGGTGGCCTTTGTCCGGGGGCTGCTGGCGGGGGTGTTCAGCGTGCTGCGGCTGAACAACAAGGGCGTGTTTCTGCTGCACACTTTCTTTACCTGGCTGGTGTATTTTTTGATGGACTACCTGGCGTTCCTCTGCTTCCCCGAAACCTATGATTTGGGCATGCGGGCCGGCTTGGCGGTGCTCACGTTTGGCGCGTTTGGGATGGCAGCGCCGGTTTCCGGCGGCATTGGGGTATTCCACGTGCTGGTGCAGAGCACCTTGCTGGTCTACGGCGTGAGCAAAGAGGCCGGCATTGCCTACGCCCTGGTGGTGCACGGGGCCCAAACGCTGCTGGTGGTGGTGCTGGGCGGCATCAGCTTCGTGCTGAGTGCCGTGCATTCAGGTAAAACAGTTAACCGTGAGCAGTTAGTAATTAACAGTGAGCAGTAAGCAGTGAGCAACTGGAACGTCCTGCCCATCTGGCGTCCGCTTGCCGAAGCATCGCTGCCGCTTCGTTAAACGATTGAATTACTGTTACGCGAGATGCTTCGGCAAGCGCCGCATGACGTTCTTTTGCTCACTGCTCACTGCTCACTGCTCACTGCTCACTGCTCACTGCTCACTGCTCACTGCTCACTGCTCACTGCTCACTGCTCACTGCTCACTGCTCACTGCTCACTGCTCACTGCTCACTGCTCACTGCTCACTGC
>NZ_JANNOD010000011.1:0-57526 GCF_031398885.1 Hymenobacter sp. | reverse complement strand
GGGTACGTAAACAAAACATTCAACAAAGCTGGCTAGATGTCTCGGCAAGCTCGACATGACGTGCTGCTTTCCCCTTTTCCATCGTTTTCTTCCGCTCACTTACTTCCCAAAGGCAGCCCTGATGCGCCCCAGCAAATCCTGGGCAAAGGGCAGCACGTAGCCGGTGAGCTGCAGCGCCAACGGGGTGGCCTGCTGCACGATGGGCAGCACCTGCGACCCCGCCACCAGGCTGGGCGAGAGCAGGGACAGGCCCGCCAGCCGGGTGCCGTGCAACAGCAGGCTCAGGCCCAGCAGCCACTTCAGCACGCCGGCCGCGCCGCCCAGCAGGTTGTCGAGCACGCCCAGCGGGGTGAGGTGCACGGCGGTTTTGAGCAGGCCGCCCAGCAAATGCACGCCCCACATGATGGCCACGAACACCAGCGCAAACGACACCAGCGGCAGCAGGCCGAAGGCGCTGCCCACGTAGTGCCGCACCAGCGGCACAGCGGCCGAAAGCAAGCTGAGCCCGCCCACCACGGCCAGCACAAACGCCAGCAGCGACACCACCTCCAGCACCAGCCCGCGCCGGTAGCCTTTCACGGCCCCGATGCCCAGCGGCAGGAGAAGCAGGATGTCGAGGGCAGTCATCTATTGATTTGCTGATGGTTTGGTGTGCTGATGTGCTGTCGAAGTAAGTAATTGGTTGCTATCCCACATTATAACAAGCAACACATCAGCACATCAAACCATTAGCACATTACATTACAAGTTGGTGTTGTTGAGCAGGTGGCCCAGCACGTCGGAAATGCGCTTGCCGTCGGCCTGGCCCGACAGTTCGCGGGCGGCCACGCCCATCACCTTGCCCAGGTCGGACGGGCCCTGGGCGCCCACGCGCTGGATGATGTGCACGAGGCGCTCCACCAAGTCAGCCTCGGAAAGCTGCTGGGGCAGGTATTCTTCGATGATGGCCAGCTCGGCCAGCTCGTTCTCTTCCAGCTCGGAACGGAACTGCTCTTTGTAAATAGCCGCGGCGTCGCGGCGCTGCTTGGCGGCTTTGTTGAGCAGCTTGAGCTCGGCTTCGGGGGCGAGGCCGCCGGCGCTGGCTCCCTCCGCGGTTTCGGCCAGCATAATCTGGGATTTGATGCTGCGCAGGGTGGTGAGGCGCACTTTGTCCTTGGCCAGCATGGCTTGTTTGATGGCGGCGTCGATGGTGTCTTTGAGCATGATGAGGGCGAATGGGCGGGTTAGCGCGGGGGAAAGGGGCTGGCCTGCCAAACGCTCCCGAACGGGGCTGCGGCGGGTGTAATTTCGCCCCGAAGCTACGGCGGACGGCCCGCAAGGTCCGCCGGGAAACGCCCGACCCAAACGCCCGCTTCCTTGTTGTTCGTCTTTGACCCCCTTTTCAACCCCAACACTTCGTGACCAAGCTCAGCGTCAACATCAACAAACTGGCCACCCTGCGCAACGCCCGCGGACACAACCGGCCCGACCTCCTGCAGGCGGCGCGCGACATCGAGCGGTTCGGGGCCGAGGGCATCACGGTGCACCCGCGGCCCGACGAGCGCCACATCCGCTACCAAGACGTGCGCGACCTGCGGGCCGTGGTAACCACCGAGCTCAACGTGGAAGGCAACCCCACGCCCGACTTCCTGGCCCTGGTGCGCGAGGTGCGCCCCGCGCAGGTAACGCTGGTGCCCGACGCGCCCGACGCCCTCACCTCCAACGCGGGCTGGGACGTCATCGCCCACCAGGCTTACCTGCGCGACGTGGTGGCCGAGCTGAAGGCGCTGGGCTGCCGGGTGAGCATTTTCCTCGACACCGACCTGGCCCTGATCGAGACCGCCGTGACCACCGGCACCGACCGCATCGAGCTTTACACCGAAGCCTACGCCCGCCACTACCCCGCCGGCCGCGAAGCCGCCGTGGCCCCCTACCGCGCCGCCGCCGCCCGCGCCGGCCAGCTGGGCCTGGGCGTGAACGCCGGCCACGACCTCGACCTCGCCAACCTGGCCTGGCTGCGCCAGCAGCTGCCCGAGCTGGCCGAGGTGAGCATCGGCCACGCCCTGGTGTGCGACGCGCTTTACCTGGGCCTGGAAAACACCGTGCAACTGTATAAAAGACAATTAACAATTAAGAATTAAGAATGAGCCATGAGCAATTAACCAGGAATAGCGTGCAGCACGTGGCCCGAAACCATTCGCGTCCGCTTCGCATTTTGCGCTGGTTTGTTGCTCATGGCTCATTCTTAATTCTTAATTGCTAATTGTTAATATTCTTAATTGTTAATTGTTAATTGAAAACCATGCCCCGTCTTTCCCTGGCTGATTTTCAGGCCCTGCCCTGCCCCATTCTCGACGTGCGGGCGCCCGTTGAGTTTGCCCAGGGCCACGTGCCGGGCGCGCTCAATCTGCCCTTGTTCACGGATGAGGAGCGGGCCCGCATCGGCACTACGTACAAGCAGGTGAGCCAGGAGCGGGCCGTGCATCTGGGCCTGGAGTTCTTCGGGCCGAAGATGTCGGTGCTGGTGAAGCGGGCCCAGAAACTGGCGCCGGGCAAGGAAGTGCGCCTGCACTGCTGGCGCGGCGGCCTGCGCAGCGGGGCCGTGCAGTGGCTGCTGGAGCTGGCCGGCTTCCGGGTGCACCTGCTCGACCACGGCTACAAGGACTACCGCCGGGCCGTGCTGGCCGCCTTCGAGGCGCCCCGCCACTGGCGCGTGCTGGGTGGCCTCACCGGCAGCGGCAAGACCGACGTGCTGCACGCGCTGGCCGCCCCGCCCCACCAGCAGCCGGTGCTCGACCTCGAAGGACTAGCCAGCCACAAGGGCTCGGCGTTCGGGGCCATCGGGCAGCCGGCCCAGCCCACGCAGGAGCAATTCGAGAATAACCTGGCCGCTGCCCTAGCCGCGCTGCCCGCCGACGCGCCGGTGTGGGTGGAGGACGAGAGCCGGCAGATTGGCCGGCTCACCATCCCACCCGCCTTGTTTGGGCAGCTGCGCACCGCCCCGCGCTGGGTGCTGGAGGTGCCCCGCGCCGCCCGCGTGGCCAAGCTGGCCGCCGAGTACGGCGCCGAAAGCCCCGCGGAGCTGGCGGCCGCCATCGAGCGCCTGCAAAAACGCTTGGGCGGGCTGGCCACCCAGCAGGCGCTGGCCGCCGTGGAGGCCGGCGATTTCACGCAAATGGTGGAGCTGGTGCTCGACTACTACGACAAGACCTACACCTACGGCCTCACCCGGCGGCCCGGCGAGCCGGCCCGCACCTTCGTGCCCGTAGCGGGCTGCGACCCGGCCGCCAACGCAGCGGCCCTGCTACAAACAGCCGTTGCAGTGACTCAATAGCCGCCGCGTGAGACGGCAGGCGCGAACGTACTCACGGGTTTTCTCGGAAGTATCGCATTTTATTCGCAGCTTTAGGGCCCTCTACTCCGCAATCGGCAAGCGGTTAATTTAATTCACACCATACCCCTTTTCTTATTTTCCACTTTTCCCCTTCCTTCCATGTTTTCATTCTTCCAAACCCGGCTGAAAAAAGCCAGCCGGTGGCTACCCATCGCGCTGTTGCCGTTTGCGGCGCAGGCCCAATTCAACTACGCACCAAGCAATGTGGCGAACACCACCGGCACTTATACCGACTTGGCGGCGACCGGGACTGCTATCACCACAGCCAATACGGACGATGATAATTCGGCCGCTCAACCTATTGGGTTCAATTTCACCTTTAACGGCACCGTCTTCACGCAGTTCGTTCTGAATACGAATGGCCTCATTCGGCTGGGTGCTACCGCTCCTTCCTCAGCGGCAGCTTTCCCGGCTTTCGCCCAAGCACCCGCAACCGGCCCCGTTTCCGGCACCGACGCTGCTGATGTGAACCTGATTGCTCCTTTTAACCTAGACTTGGGACCTGGTACCGCCGGAGGCACGGAGTATCGGGTATTCACAACCGGAACGGCTGGCAGCCAGGTATGCACCATTCAATGGAAGAATGTGGCGGACAAGCCCCAGGCGGCTGACGTTGCTACTCCCACGGTCATCACTACTCAGTTGGCCAACGTTTCCTTTCAGGTAAAGCTTTATGAGGGCACCAACAATATTGAATTTATATACGGTCCTGCAACGGCTGGCACGGGCGTGGCCAACACCAAATATGCGGCTGTAGGCATCAAAGGCTCGGCTCCTAATGCGTCCGTACTGGCCACTAAACTGTCGTCGGCGGCATGGACCACCACCACTTTTTTTGTGGGTCCTTACCTTGCTTCCACTGCAGGCAATGCCCACAACGTGCGCCAAACATTTCCACCCGATGCCGGCCGCACCTATCGGTTTGCACCCGGTGCCCCTTGCGGCGACCCCACGGCGGCCACTATTAGCACCAATAACAATTCGATACAGTTGGCCTTCACGCCCGGGGCCAACAGCGTGAGTTACAACGTGACGTACACCGCTGGCGGAGCTGTTCAGACCCTGAGTCCGGCCCCCACCACTTCACCTATCACTATCCCTGGCCTCACGGCTGGCACCGTGTACGCTGTCACGCTTCAAAGCGTATGCGCAAACGGCACGAGCAACGTACTGCGGGGCACAGCTACGACCACTGGCCCCCCCCCGGCTTCGCCTTATGTCACGCTTCCTTATTCGGAAAGCTTTGAAGGGCCATGGGTAAACGGATTAGGTACGCGTGACCTGCCCACAGCTAATTGGCGCAACACTCCGGCATTTGGCGATAACTCCTGGCGCCGCGAAGACGACGGGTTTGATGCGGCCGGTTGGCGTTTCAGAGATGATGAAACAGGTCCTAATCCGCCTTACCCTACCCGTTTCAGCACAGGCGCGCATTCCGCGCGCTTCCACTCTTACGGGACCCCCCTCAGCACTCCAACAAATCCTGTGCTTCCGGGCCGCCTTGACCTCTACGTGAACTTAAGTGGAGCCGGCACCAAAACCCTGACCTTTGATTACATCAACCCCTCCGGCACCGACAAGCTGGACGTGCTGGTGAGCACCGACGGCGGGGCCACCTTCGGCGCCACGCCCGTGCTCACGGCCACCACCAACGCCACGTTCACGGCCAAAACCGTAACCATTCCCAGCACCTCGGCCACCACCGTCATCCGCTTCCAGGCCACCTCCGATTTCGGCGATGACGACATCGGCATCGACAACGTGCAGCTGCGCGTGATTACAGCCACCCGCAACGCGGCCCTGGCCGCCGCCGTGGGCCTCTACCCCAACCCCGCCCGCCAGCGCTTCACGCTCGAAGTGCCCGCGGGCAGCCTCCGCGCCGCCTCGGCCACGCTGCTCAACGCCCTGGGCCAGGCGGTGCAGGCGCGGCCGCTGAACGCCGCTGGCATCACCTCTTTCGACGTGAGCGGCCTCGCGGCCGGCGTGTACTCGCTGCAGCTCCAAACCGGCAGCGATTTAGTCGTCAAGCGCGTGGTGGTCGAATAACCACTGCCTGGTTCTTTGTGATTTAGGGGCTGACCATCAGGTCAGCCCCTTTTTTTGCATTACGACGAGCCATTCAGACGCCCGATAACTGTGCCGGTTGAACCAAATAGCCTTGCGGGCCGGAAGGGTTTTTTATCAGCATTTCATCGTTTGCTGCTTGAATGAATGCAGGAAGTACTACGGCTCGAAAGCCCACGGGCAGCGCAGTGCCTGAATTGGAAAGCATGGCCCTCATTCAAAAATGGCCTTCTATAGTAATCTGGTTATTTGTTCGCAGATTTGGTTATCCCATCCGGCAACGGCAGAACAGCTTGCTTTCACTTCTTTTTCTTTTCCTATTCTTCACTTTTCCTCCCTTTTCATGTTCACATCCCTTAACACCCGGCTGAAAAGAGCCGGCCAGTGGCTACCTGTGGCGCTGCTACCTCTGCTGCCGTTCGCGGCGCAGGCCCAATCGTTGAATTACGCCCCGGCAGGCGCCGTGAATGTCGCGGGCGCTTACGCCGACCTGGGGACCACCGGCACGGCCATCGCCACGGCCAACACGGACGACGCCAACTCGGCGGCCCAGCCCATTGGCTTCACGTTCGGCTTCAACGGGGCCACCTTCACGCAGTTTGTGTTGAACACCAACGGCTTTCTAAAACTCGGCGCGGCGGCTCCTTCGGCCACGGCCTTGTTTCTGCCCGAAGGCACGGCCACCAACGTGGACCCGTTCCGGAGCACTGACCTTGCCGATGTCAACCTCGTCGTTCCGTTCAACGTGGACCTGACCGCGGGCAACGGCGCCGGCGGCGCCGAGTACCGCGTGACGACCACCGGAACTGCCCCCAACCAGGTGTGCACCATTCAATGGAAAAACCTGAGCGACAAGGCCAGCGCCACGGCTTCGCAGTACGCGAATTTCAGCTTTCAGGTAAAACTCTACGAAACCACTAACAACGTCGAGTTTGTCTACGACGCACCGGTGGCCAGCGCGGCCGCGGCGGTTTTTCGCTCCGCGCAAGCGGGCCTGAAGGGCTCCGGCTTTGCCAACGGGCAATTTGTGCAGGCCACCAAGCAGTCGGCCACCGCCTGGAGCGACGCCACGTTTGCCAACGCCATAATCAACAACACGCTCAACACCCTTAACTTCCGCAACAATATTAACCCGGTCGCCGGCACCACTTACCGCTTCGCGCCCACTGTAATACTAAACAATGATGCCGCGGTAACTGCGCTGTACACGTTGGGCAAAGTGTCCAGCACCTACGGCTCGCCCGTGACGGCGCAGGTGGTGGTAACCAATCCCGGCAGCACGGCGCAGGCCAATCTGGCCGTGACCCTGACGGTGAGCGGGGCCACCACGTTCACCAACACGCAGACGGTCGCAACGCTGGCCGCCGGGGCTTCGACGACGGTCAACTTCACCTACCCCGTGACGGGCACCGGCGGCACCAACACCCTGACCGCGACGGTTCCGGCCGATGACCTGGCGTCCAACAATTCCAGGGCCGCGACTCAAACCATTACCAGCGTAGAAGAAAGCCATTTCCCAAGCGGCACGGTAACATACACGGGCGGTATTGGGTCAGCCACGACTGCTGACATTCTCCTGCTAACCCGCTACCAGACCACTTCCCCGGCCTCTATCACCACCGTGACGCCCACTTTTGCGGGCACCGGCACGGCGACGAATACCTATCAGGTAGTTATTTACAGCGTCAGCGGCGCGGACAATGCCCCCGGTACGCTGCTCTACACTTCGCCGACGCGCACCCGGCCCGCCACGGCGGCGGCTGACGCCGTGGCCGTGCCAGACATCAACGTAAACGGCGATTTTTTTGTGGGCGTAAAGCAACTGACGTCCAGTAGCGTTGGCCTGGCATTCTTAACTGATGCGCCCCTGCGGCCCGCCACGTTCTACATTTCGACGAACGGGACGGCCTTCACGGATTTGGCCACCACTGCCCCCTCGCCCCGCCTGGCCATCGACGTGACGCTGGGCGCGGCCTGCGGCGTGCCCACCAGCCTCGCCGTCACGGGCATCACCGCGACCTCGGCCTCCCTGGGCTTCACCGCCCCCGCGGGCGCTACCAGCTACACCGTGACGACCACGCCCGCCGGCGGCACGGCCACCACCGTCACGCCCGCCCCCACGGCTGCGCCCGTCGCCCTGACCGGCCTCACGCCGAGCACCACCTACACGGTGAGCGTGACCACGAACTGCGCCGCGGGCCAAACCTCAGCCGCCGTAACCACCACGTTCACGACCCTGCCCGTGGCCCCGGCTAATGACTTGTGCAGCGCCGCCATTGCCCTCACCTGCGGCGTGCCCGTCACTGGCACCACGGTGAGCGCAACCACAGCCGGCGACCCCACCGCGGTGTGCGCCGCGGGTTCGCCGCTCACGCCTTCGGCTTCGCCCGGCGTGTTCTACAGCTTTGCCGGCAACGGCCAAGTGGCCACGGTGAGCACCTGCTCGGGCCCATCGGCCCCGGCCGGCGACACAAAGGTGTTCGTGTACTCGGGCTCGTGCGGCGCGCTCACGTGCGTGGGCAGCAGCGACGATTTTGCGGGCTGCGGCACCAACGCGACGGCTTCCAGCGTCACCTTCCCGACTGTCACCGGCACGAACTACTACATCTTCGTGCAGTTTTTTGGGACCGCAACCGGCGCATTCGGCGTGAACGTGACCTGCCGCCCCCCCGTGGTAACAACGTACGCCACGCTGCCGGTCAGCGAAAGCTTCGAAGGCCCCTGGATTGACGGCCTGGGCACGCGCGACTTGCCCGGTGCCTCCTGGCGCAACTCGCCGGCAGACGGGGACGCCTCTTGGCGCCGCGACAACGACGGCACCAGCGCTAGCTGGGGGTTTGCAGCCTCTGGAAGCTATACGCCAGCGAGCAGCCAGGGTACCCGCTCGGCTCGTTTTCACAGTTACGGGGCGGATGTGAATGAGCAGGGCCGACTTGACCTGTACGTGAACCTGAGCGGAGGCGGAGCCAAAACCCTGACCTTCGACTACATCAATTCGACTGGGACCGACAAGCTAGAGGTGCTGGTAAGCACGGACGGCGGGGCCACCTTCGGCGCCACGCCCGTGCTCACGGCCACCACCAACGCCACGTTCACGGCCAAAACCGTAACCATTCCCAGCACCTCGGCCACCACCGTCATCCGCTTCCAGGCCACCTCGGACTTTGGCGACGACGACATCGGCATCGACAACGTGCAGCTGCGCGTGATTACAGCCACCCGCAACGCGGCCCTGGCCGCCGCCGTGGGCCTCTACCCCAACCCGGCCCGCCAGCGCTTTACTCTCGAAGTGCCTGCGGGCAGCTTAGCCAAGGCCTCGGCCACGCTGCTCAACGCCCTGGGCCAGGCGGTGCACGCGCGCCGACTGGCCCTGCCCGCCGCCGGGGGCACCGCCGAGTTTGACGTCAGCGGCCTGGCCCCGGGCGTGTACTCGCTCCGGCTCCAAACCGGCAACGACCTCGTGGTGAAGCGCGTGGTGGTAGAGTAACTTCCCCATATTTTAATCACGAAAAAGAGGGCTCACCGTATGGTGGGCCCTCTTTTTTGGCTGCGGCAATGCGCGGCCATTGGCTCATGGCCGGGGCAAGCTAGCTGATAGGCACCTTGCGCAGGATGGCCTCAATCAAATCCTGGGTGCGGATGCCGTCCGCTTCGGCTTCGTAGGTGAGCAGAATGCGGTGGTTGAGCACGTCGGCGGCCATTTCCTTGATGTCTTCGGGCAGCACGTAGTCGCGGCCTTCGAGGTAGGCCAGCGCCTTGGCGGCGCGGTGCAGCGCGATGCTGGCCCGCGGGCTGGCCCCGAACTGCACGGCCTGCGCAAACTCGGGCAGGTCGTAGTCGGCCGGGCGCCGGGTGGCAAACACCAGCTCGATGAGGTACTTCTCCAGGGTGTCGGAAATCTGCACCTGGTTGATTTGCTGGCGGATGCCGAAGATGTCGGCCTGCGTGAGCACGGGCTGCACGTCCTCCACGAAGCTGAGGTTGGCCATGCGGCGCATCACCTCCAGCTCGTCGGCCTTCTTAAGGTAGTCGACGTGCACCTTGAGCATGAAGCGGTCGACCTGGGCTTCGGGCAGCGGGTAGGTGCCCTCCTGCTCCACGGGGTTTTGGGTGGCCAGCACCAGAAAGGGCAGGTCGAGGGCGTAGGTGGTTTCGCCGATGGTGACCTGCTTCTCCTGCATGGCTTCGAGCAGGGCGCTTTGCACCTTGGCCGGCGAGCGGTTGATTTCGTCGGCCAGCACCAGGTTGGCGAAGATGGGCCCCTTTTTCACCTCAAATACCGACTGGTTCTGGTTGTAAATCATGGTGCCCACCAGGTCGGAAGGCAGCAGGTCGGGGGTGAACTGCACGCGCTGAAAGTGCAGGTGCAGCACCTTGGCCAGGGTGGAGATGGTGAGCGTTTTGGCCAGTCCCGGCACGCCTTCGAGCAGGATGTGCCCGCCCGTAAACAAGCCGATGAGCAAGCGGGTGAGCAGCGGCTGCTGGCCCACCACCACCTTGCCCATCTCAGCAAACACCTGGCGGATGAGGGGGTGGTAATCGACCGGGCCGGCCGGCGGAAAAGGAGCGTCGGGGATGGGAAGCATGGGCAAGAACAGGCAAAACAGCGGGCGCAAGGTAGGCACGGGGCCGGGGTCGTCCGGCCACGGGACGGGCAGTTCCCGCTCCCAATGCCTGTTAATTGATAGTCCTTCGCAGCTGGCTTTTCCGCCGAGGCACGGTACTTCCGGCGGCGCCGGTGCTTGCGGTTTTAACTCAAAACCAAGTGTTGGCCAACCGCTTATTTATCAAGCAATTGCTACTTGTTTTCCCCAACGAAAACCTGGGCGGCTGATTACCGTTTGCTTTTGCGCCCAACCGCCCTTCTCATGCACTCTTGCCGCGCCTAAGCCCGCTGCGTTTGTCGAGGCTTTTGCTTCCTCCTCTTTATATTTTGCATGAAATCATTTCTTCTCACCCGCTTGCTGCCCACCCTAACGCTGTTGGTGGGGTTTGCCGAAGTTGTCCTAGCTCAGCCCGGCACTGGCGGCGTCATTCCGGGTAATTCCGCAGCCATTCCGCTCGACGGGGGCGTTTCGCTGCTGCTGGCAGGCGGCGTTGCGTACGGCGCAAAGCATTTGCGCAACCGTCGCAAGGAAGCGTAAACGTTTGTGCCCCCAGAAAAAATGACGGCTTCTCGGGCGGAGAAAAGCCGTCATTTTTTGCATTTTTGTATCCATCACCCGCAGGCACCCGCTCATGTCCCCCCCCGCTCCCGCCGGCACGACGCCCCCCGGCAACCGGCTCTTGTATCGTTTCATCCTGGTCGCCGCCGCCATGTACCTGGGGTGGTTCTTCGGCTACGAGCAGTGGCTGGCCCGGGACGGCCGCCTGGACGCCGCCCTGTGCGCCCACATCACCAAAGTCAGCGTGGCAGCGCTGCACGCGTTGGGTTTCGACGCCGCCGTAGCCGCCGCCAACGACCGGCTGGTGACAATGAACGGCCAGTCAGCGGTCATTGTGGGAGTGCCCTGCAACGGCTTGGTGCTGTACGCGCTGTTTACGGGCTTCGTGCTGGCCTTTCCGGGGCCCTGGCGGCGCAAGCTGTGGTTCATTCCGGCGGGCATCGGGCTCATCTGGTGCCTCAACATATTGCGGGTGGCGGCCCTGGCCATCAACCACCACTACGCCCACCAGTCCCTGGACTTTAACCACCACTACACTTTCACCTTCGTGGTGTACGCCTGCATTTTTGGCCTCTGGATGCTGTGGGCCCGGCGCCTGGCCGTCCCGGCCCGCCCGGCGTTGCCCGCCTCAACCCCAACCGGAGCCGTAAGTGCCTGACCAACCTATTTCTCCCGCCCGCCCGCCCGCCCGGGTCGGCCGGTGGGTAGCAGTGGGCGGGGTGGTGGTTACGCTGCTGCTCGTTGGCGTTTACGACGAGTTCATTCTCACGTTTCTCACCGGACTCTGGCAGCGGGTGCTGGCGGCAGTGGGCCTGCGGCGGCAAGCCGAGGCCATGCAGCAAGGCATCAGCGGCGGCATTACCAAGCGCTTCCTGCCGGCGGTGGCCACCTACGCGGCGCTTTACCTCGGCTTGTGCCTGCTGCTGCTGCGCTTATTGCTGTCCTCCGCCCAATGGCGCCTCGTGCTGCGGCTCTACGCCGGCGCCCTGGCCGTGTATGTGGCCGTTGTGCTGCTGGGCAAGTTTAGCGGCGATGCCGTGTGGGCTTACCGGCTGAGCCGCCAGCTGTTGGATTTCGTGGTGAGCCCGCTGCCCGTGGCGGGGTTGTTGGTGCTGTTTCGGGCCGGCTTTGGGCCACAAGTGCCGCGCTCGTAGCGTAAGCTTCCGTCCACGCCGGCTTGGAGCCAGAGAATATCCTCATCCAAATAGCAACAACGAAAACGGCCTGCCGCTGCAAGCAGCTTCAGGCCGTTGTTGTACCAGAGACGGTGACTGAATCTAATGCCCGAAAGACTCGGCAAACAACATATTATCAACTACTTGCAGCCAGCGAAGCAGCTGCACAATTCTAGTCAGGGGCGTAACCAGGGGCGTTTGCCCGGTTACCCCCTTTTATACTGCCATTGCTGCACCCCGCGGCGAGTGCGCCCCCTGGCCGCCCTCCTCCAGGAATCGGCGCACCTCGTGGTAATCGTGACCCAATGACTCAATAACTTCCTGCAGCCGTTCAAGCAACGCACCGCGGCTGTCGGGGCGGGTCGGTACGGCCGTGGAGAGGTAGCCGCGCACGTGCCAGAGCTGCACGAGGTCCGATACTGGCAGCCGGTAGGGGTCATAGCCCGGGTTGTCCGAATACAACTCGACGGTACCACGCCGGTCAGTGATGACTTCGCTAATACGCTTGAGCAACAGGTTTTCCTGGGTCACCACCACGTAGCATTCCCAGGGCTTGAGCAGGTGCCAGCGGTCCACGTAGCTGCACACCACGATGTCGCGGTTATTGAACGTCGGGTGCATACTCAGTCCGTCCACTTCAAAGGCCCGATAGCCACCCCCCTCGAAGCCCGGAATATTGTAGGGTTGCATATCCTGGAGGTATACCTCGTCATTCATCCGGGTAGGATAGCCCGCCTGCGCCTCGCGGGGGAACAGCACCGTGTTTTCGTCCCCGTCCTTGTCGACGGTCACGGTCAGCACTTTCAAGCCGTCTTCGTACTTGTTGTGCGTTGCTACTTTGGTAGGAGCCGCTGGCCCCCTGGCTGGAGCTGAACCAGCTCCTTCCCGCAGCATAGGTCCCACACCGAGTAGCATCCAGTCGCTTGACACGGCCGGGAAGGCTTTCAGGAAGTCCACCAAAGTAGGGAAACTAGGCTCTGCACCTTGCAAAATTTTGTACATTTTGCTGGTTGTAGAATATCCTAATTTGGTCGTAACACTATTGGCGTTCAGATTATAGTGATGCAAAAGCAGTTTGATTCGGTCGGTGACGGTGGCACTCGCTTCCATAAAAAAGTGTATTTGGGTGACACATTTGCACCGCTGTGCGTGTATGTTTGTACACGCAAGTCTCGGCATCACTTGCAAAGATACACAACTACAACTAAAATACACACCAAAGTGGAAAGAATTACCAAAGAACCCACCGAGTTGCAAAAAGTGCTTGAACGCTTGGGGGCTGGCCAATCCGTGGTGAAGGATGCTATTGCGGCCCTGGCTGAGCGGGGAATCAAGGTCAGCAAGTCGGCCATGTACCAGGTGATTAATGGCCGCAGCGGCAAAAAAGAGTTGGTGGAAGCCTTCCTTGCTGCTGCCGAGGCTGAGCACAACCGCCGCGAGCTGGTGAAGCAGCGCACCGCCAAAATCGCCGCCTAGCCATGCAGCACGTCGTCATCATTCCCGAGCCCGAATGGCGGCAGCTCACGGCCCGCCTCGACCGCCTGGAGCAGGCCGAAGCGGCGCGTCTGCTGGCCACTACCACCCCGCCTGACGAGGTGCTGAACGTGCAGCAGGCCGCCGCATACATCGGTCTGTCGGCCGAGGCGCTACGCCGCGCCCGCCGCAAAAACCGCATCAAGGGCGTGCGCCTGAACGAAAAGGAGTGAGGCTTCAAACAGTCGGCGCTCGATGCCTACCCCCGGCGCTATCACCGCGCCGCCGCGTGAGCACCCCCTGCTGGCACTTGGTGCGACCTGACGGAAGCCGAGATGCAGCAGGTGCGCCAGCAGATTCGGGCCACCGGCAAAAAGACCCGCGCTATTGGGCCCGCAATACGCTCAAAGCCGCCGGCAACCGAAGGACAGCGCCAGCTAACGCCCCAGTGCCCCACATACCCGAACTATTCTTCCGATTCATTGCCGACCACAAACGCAGGTGAACTACATCCAACACACCCGCGCCGCGCACGAGTGGCTGCTGGCCCAGCCCGCCAGCCGCCCGCTCCACATCAGCCTGTACATGGCCCTGTTCCACCAGTGGAACGCCGAACGCTTCCCCGAATTCATTGAGCTGGACCACGACGCCACGATGAAGGCCGCCCGCATCGGCAGCCGCCACACTTACCGCGACACCCTGCGCGACCTCAACGCCTGGGGCTTGCTCACCTACCAGCCCAGCAAGTCCAAGCACACCGACAGCTGCTGCTACATGGCTGTTCTATCGGGGCCAGAAGTGGCCCAGGTGAAACCGCCCACCGAGGCCAGAAGTGGCCCCGATAAAACACCCCCACCGGGGCCAGAAGTGGCCCAAGCACTTAGGCCAGAAGTAGCCCCGGTAGAAGCTTCATCGAGGCCAGAAGTGGCCCAAGACACTGTATTAAGTAAAACAGTAGTCTTAAACAGTGTAGTAGTAAACGGCGACGCCGCCACTGCAAAAAAAAAGAAGGGGCCTGCGGCGCTTCCCGACGAAGGGCTTTTGGAGGCGGAAGTTTTTAACCCCGACTTACTAGCCAACGACCCAGGCGCAGCCCCAAAAGAAAAAGTTGCGCCAAAAAGAAAAGGGGTATGGGCCGAGGCCATCCGCGCAGCCGCCACCGCCGGCCCCAACGAGCCGCGCCGGCGCGGCCCGCTCCCTGAGCTGCTGTTCAGCCAGTCGGCCATCGCCGCGCCCGATGCCTTCGCCGCCGCTTTCGAGGGCACCGATTACGCCTTGGCCGACCTGCGCCACTACCACCAGCTGGTCGCCACCTGGCGCGACAAGAAAACGGGGCTGCCGCCCCTGCGCAAAGACTGGATTGCCACCGCCTCACGCTTCATGCTTAACGATGCCGCCGACAACCGCCTCAAACTCGCTCCCCACGTCCACCGCGTCAGCGCCGATGGCACCGGCCAATCAAACGCCGGAATCCCATCTACTGGCTACCGCAGCAGCCGCTACGACTAACGCCCTGGCCGAGGCTTCCACCGCCGAAACCCGCGCCATGCTGGCCGACATCGGCATCGGCCTCACCAAAGCCCAGGCCCTGGCCGCCCCCAAAATCTTCCAACTCACCCACCGCATCGGCGAGCGGGAGGTGGTAAAGCTGCTCGTCCTCATCCTCCGCGCTTTCGTCGACTCGCTCCGGGTGAAGGAAAAGCCCGACGCGGCCGACCTCATCACCCTGGCCGACGACCTGGCCCGCACCTACACCCACGACAGCATCAAGGACATCATCCTGGCCCTGAAAGAAGCACGCATGAGCGGCCACAATTTCTTTCAGGCCCTCGACATCAGCACCCTCTACAAGCTGATTGCGGACTACTTCGAGCAGAAGGCCCGCTTCCTCGAACACCGCCACCTCGACCAGAAAGCCAACGGGGCCAGCACCCAGGCCGCCGACGTGCAGCTGTTGGGCGATGCCGCCCCCCGGATGCTCGAGAGCGTGGCCCAGCAGATTCCCGACGACCACCCCAATGCCGAGGGCCTGCGCCAGAAGCTCAGCATCACCAACGCCAAAGCCCGCCGCGGCCTCATCACCCCCGAGCAGGCCGAGCAGCAGCGCGCCGAGGCCCGCAAAGCCACCCAGCGCAAAGACCGCCCCGATTGGAAGCCCAGCCCCGAAGCTCAGCGCCAGATGGACAAGCGGCACCAGCAGGAGAACCGCAAAATCATGGACTGCTACCGCACCTGACCCGCCCACCCGCACCTGCCTTCAAATTACCCTGCCTTTCAAAACCGGCTTTTGACCGCTCACAAGAAGCCCGAGCCCGCCCATGATTGCTCGCAAACACGACCAGCTGCCCCTTGATTTCGGTACCCTCAAAGCCGGCGAGATAACCAGCGCCATCATTGCCTACCTCACCCGGCACGGCTTCAAAGTGTGGCGCCAGAACACCAGCGGCATCTACGACCAACACACCGGCCGCTGGCGCAAGAACCCCCAGGGCTGCAACGGCGTGCCCGACATCATCGGCTTTCGACTCGCTGACGGGGTATTCGTGGGCGTCGAAGTGAAGGCCGGGCGCGACACCTTACGCGACGACCAGAAGCAGTTTCTGAACGAGCTGAAACAAGCCGGCGGCGTGGCCTTCGTCGCCTACGATTTCGCCCAGTTCCAACAGTCATTCGAGTGCCGCGGCCTTCACCTGCAGCACCGCCATGCTTGAGCTCCCCGCCATCAGCACCTACTACGGAGGTAAGGGCAGCAGCGCGTTATAAAGCAACTTTTAGAGCTTACCAAAGAAACTGGTAAAGCGACTGACCGCAAATGAGAAGTGAAACACTACAGCAGGCGCCAAAACAAAATAAGCCCTGCTAACTTTGTAGCAGGGCTTACCTAGACAAAGAGCTAAGCTCCCACACCGCTACGCATATTGGATGAGGGTCCAAGTGGTAGCATCACGGTTGTACGGCGGCATCGTATTGCCTTTGGCAATAGGGGCCGTCGTATTGCCGTTGGACGGACGCCAAACACCGCTTTCGGGGCATTCTTGTCCGGTCCGAGCAGTAGTTCCGATTGGTTTACGGGACATGGCTAAGGGTTTTAGGAACCTACTTTATAAGGCATTGGCAAAACTTCCTCAAGGAAATGTTCTCGCGTCGATAACAGTTGATTACGTGCACTTAATCAACAAACCTTAGCAAATGGCCTTTTCCCTAACAAGCCATTAAAATTAGCAAAGCCAGCACTGTGCCATAATTGATGAGCTTAACATGATTCGAGACTAAATCTGCCATAGTGCAGCTAAATCGAACATCACTTCAATAGCGCTAGCATGACAATCTGGTGGCGTATGCACACATTGGTGTTATTGTGTCATGCTCTATCTTCCTTTACGAACGTCGTAGTATGACATGCGACAGATACACGAAGGGTCAAATCACACTGTGCTTCTGGCGGTTAAATCTTACTTGAATGCCTCTATTTGGTATGGCACGCCGTACTGTTGAAAAAGCTTCCTTCTGAACTCATACATGCTGCTGCACGATTCCATTACCTCAATGGCTTCATCACGGTACTGCTCCAGCAAGGCCAAGCCTTCCACAGTGAGATAATGATACAGTTTCTGTGGCCTTATCCCATTGGTATAAGCGGGATTTAGTGCCCGCAATGCTGGCAGCACCGACTTGTCAAATCTGCCATAAACAACCTCGACCACAATTTTGCCAACAAACGCAGGCTTGATATATTCCGTCGGGTCGAATTTCACTTCTGACAGTCGGGCAATTTCCGAAAAGAAGGAAATATTGTTTGGAAACATCGGCAGGTAATCCGAGTGTCGGCCGGAAACGATGGCGTTGATTTCACCAATTGTTATCCTGAAGCCGCTATGCAGCTCAACAACCTCCTGCTCCCGCTTGCGCTTGACCTCACGCGCCTGCTGTGCCAACTCATCAGCACCCAGAATTAGCATTCCGGCTAGACGCAGTTGCTGCTCTCTGGACTGCTCAGAAACTTCCTTCGGTTTCTGGGTGCTTACAGGACTTGAAATGGTTGGTTCATCAGGGTTTTGCGAAGCCTTTTTCATTGGTTTTTGACCTAAGCGTACAGTAAAGATTTGAGCGGTTTGGTTAATTCAGCAATAAGCTCCCCATTTTCCAGAGCAAAGCCATACTGGCTTATGGTATGGCCTGCTGAAGGAGAATGCTTACGAGCCAGTATCCAAGCAGAACGGTTCTTGGGCATGGCAAAAGCGCATTGAGTATAGATGATACTGGGATGTACCTGATTGTCGGCAGCAAACCGGGTCACATACTCATCATCATGGAGATGGTATTTTATCTGCGCGACTTTCTCACGGGAAAACAAGTATTCACCGGCAAAATTATTGGCCTCCCGCTCCCGCTCCTGAACCGAAAGCTGCTTGTTCTCATCATCAGTTATGTGGTACTGATTCAGCTTAATATCATCCCAATCGAATAAAACGTGAAAAAGCTCGTGGAACAGAGCAAACCATAGTGTCGGGTAAAAGCCGACGAAATCAGTTACTACCACACACGGCTTCCCGTCATGATTAAATGTAGCTCCGCGTAGTTGCAAGCCGGGCATTGACGGCTGTAGTACAACCGTAACTCCCACTCTATGTAGCAGCTTGATTACTTCCGCTAAGCCATGCTCCTCATTGGTTGTAAACCACCGTAGGCGCGGGAAAAGCTTTACAAGCTCTGCGCGGTCATATGGATACAGATTATCTATTTCCGTGAAGCAGGCTTGGGCGGCTTTAATCCATACTGCCCGTGTGAGTTCGTTCTTTGGTTCGTAAGTACCCACACAAAAGGCTACATCGACTGCCGGCTTACGATATTCCAAAATGGATTTCAGCCCTAAGCGGGCAGTTAACCTCTTCTCAATATGAGCAAAATCGGTGATGTTCTCAATCCACCCTGCTTTACGCAACGCAGCCAAGTCAAAGTAGGACTTGATAAATTCAACTTTGGTTGCCGAAATTGTACTTGTCGGAAAATGCTTCTCAACCCCATCCAAATAAAGATTCACAATCTTTTCGCGGGGTAATTGTACGAAGCTCGCCAGCTTGCTGATAATGGTAATGTCAATTACCTTCTGAGTGCCGTTCAGTATTCCGTTCAAAGCCCGGAGCTGAACTCCCAAAATCCGGGCAGCAGTTGTAGGAGAGACACCGAGTGCCTGTACCTTATAATCAAAAAGTTCGCGGAGCGTCTGCGATGGAAACAAGCCACCCAACAGAGCATCGACTTCTTTATACTTGTCGTCCATTGCCAGTGAGTGCAGGTGATTGATGCAGGATTGCATTGGCAAATGTATTGCATTTCAATTGCAGAACAAGACTTTTGCAGAAAATAAATGCAGGATTGCATCGACAATATCATCATCTAGCTAACAGCTTCGTTGCTACCACCTTTTTCATTGCGCGTACCAATCGGCGTAGGAGCCAGGGGTTGAGGCCTCTGCCAGAACGAAACGCTCACTGGGGCGCAAGCCGCAACGCCCCTCATTCTGTCTACTTTTACTATCTTGTCTACATAAAACAGACACATGGAAAAAGATAGACAACCCACTGCTACGCGGGTCCTGCTCACCCAGGTAAAAACCGCCCTCAAAACCGTGCTAGGCAAGCGGCTCACTATTCAGATAGCCACCGATGAGCACAAGCAGCCCACCATAACGGTAGGCAAGCAAGCCGTTTTTACCGTCGAGGTGAAAGAGCAGGCACTAAAAAATGTCACCCCTCTGCTGGCTTTGTGGCCCCACCCGCCCGCGCAGCCCTGGGTACTGGTCACCACCTACGTGCCCGATGAGATGGGCCGGCAGCTGCGCCAGCACGGCTTGTGCTACGCCGACACCGCCGGCAACGCCTGGCTTCAGCACCCGGACGCCGGCTTGTTCGTCCTCGTGCAGGGCCAGCCCCGCCCCCGCAAAGAAGCCACCGCCACCACGGCCGGCCGGGCGTTCCGCAAAAGCGGCCTGCGCGTGCTCTTCCACCTGCTCACCCAGCCCGACCTCGTCCGCCAGCCCTACCGCACCATTGCCACCCGCACCGACACGCCCGTGGCCACCGTGGGCCAGGTCATGCTCGACCTAATCCAGCAGGGCTTCCTGCTCGACGAAGAGCCGCGCCAGCTATTGCGCCGCCCCGAGCTGACCCAGCGCTGGGTAGCCGGCTACGGCGACACGCTCCGCCCACACCTTGCCCCCCAACGCTACCGCTGGCTCGATGCCGACCAGGCTGCCGGCGGCTGGCAAAACCAGCCTCTGGGCGCCGCTACCTACTGGGGCGGCGAACCGGCCGCCGCCCTGCTGCTCGATGGCTACCTGCGGCCCGAGTTCTTCACCCTCTACAGCACCGCCACCCGCCCGGCCCTCATGCGCCAGCTGCGGCTGGTGCCCGACCCCACCGGCAGCGTGGAAGTCCTGGAACCCTTCGACCAGCGCCTGAATTTCCACCACCCCACCAGCCAGTGCGTGCCCCCCCTGCTGGTGTACGCCGACCTGCTCCTGAGCGGCGACGCCCGCAACCGCGAAGTCGCCCAAAAACTCCATGCTCGATATCTCCACCATCCCGCCTGAGCGGCGCTTCCCCTCGGGCCTCGACCGGGTGCTGCCCGCCCTAACCCGTGGCCTGCACCACCTCGGCCTCGACTTCTTTCTGGTCGGTGCCGTCGCCCGCGACCTGTGGCTGGATTCGGCTCTCGGGGCCGCGCCGCGCCGCCGCACCACCGACGTGGACCTGGCCGTGCTTATTGCCCACGAAGCCGAGTACGAGCAACTGCGTGCCTGGCTGGTCGCCCACGAGCAGTTCACCGCCCCCGCCAGCAGCGCCTTCTGCCTGATTCACGAGCCCACCGGCATCCAGGTCGACCTGATGCCCTTTGGCGGCATTGCCGACGCCGAGGGCCGCGTCCAGGTCGCCGGCCAGGGCCTGAGCCGCATTTCTGTTGTCGGCCTGGCCGAAGTACTGGCCTCCGCTGCCCCCGTCAAAGTAAACGAGCAGATTACCTGGCAGGCCGTCACCCTGCCGGGCCTGGTAACCTTGAAGCTGCTGGCCTGGGACGACCGCCCCGAGCAGCGCGGCAAAGACGGCACCGACCTGCGCCTGATTCTGCAGCATTACCACGCCCTCATCGAATCCGACATCATCGAGCGCCACTACGAGCTGCTGATTGCCCAGGACCCGCAGGAAGAAGAGCTGATGCAAATGGTTGGAATCCGCGTGCTGGGCCAGGAGCTGCAAACCCTCGTCACCGTGTCGCCTCCGCTCCGAACCCGCCTCCACAACATTCTCACCCAGGAAATCCAGCTGGCCGCCGCCAGCCGCCTGGCCCTGGCCATGTCCCAGCGCATCAGCCCCACCGATAAAACAAGCCCCACGGTTGGCCAAAGCCAGAAGTGGCTCCGGGCGCTGGTAACCGGGTTAGCCGATGACCTACTGCCACCGGACCAGCCTACTGCTTATAACTGAAAACAATGACGGAGCCAGCCAATCGGACATCACGCCCGGCCAGCTGGCCCCGTTGTTTGTGGCGGTGTAAGCTCCGGCTACTTACCGGCCCGGTCACGCTTCTCGTCCACGAGCTGCAAAACCCCATTTACGGCAGCGTGGACACCTTTCCGCCAATCTGCGCAAGCCGCGCGAGATAGGCAGTGGGGTCAAGCAGCTGATAGGGGAAATAGAGCCCGGCTGGGGTTGACGGCTTGCCGTCAAGGCCTAAAAGCCGTTCAAGCACCATGGCGACACCGAGGCCCGTCAGCGGCATTTGCCCTGCCGGATGCACCACCGCATGCCGGGTGCGAAGCGGCCGGCCCGCCGGGTCCTCCCCCGTGAGTTCGATGAGTATCTCGGTGGACAGCGGCTCGCCGCGGCGACGGGTCGAGCTAACCCCCAACGCGAGATGAAATTGCACGTTCGGGGCACCGGTCGCATTCGCCAGGCCGACCACGTCGTAGGGGGAGAAGGCCACCGCCGCCATCTCCGTGCCGTCCACGGCGCGGAACGTGGCCTTGGCCTCGTCGCCCGCGCGCCACACGTAGCGGCCGTTGCGGCGGGCAAGCGCCGCCGGCATGGTCTTCGTTTGGCGCTCCAGGTCGGCTTCGGCCGCCGGGCCGAAGGCATCCTGCTCGTCGAGCAGCGCGCCGATGGTGATGTCGTGCACCCGCCCGAACGCCTTGGCGAATTCGAGCGTGGGGACCGTCGTGGCCCCGACCAGCCACTCCGTGCCGAGCACGACCGGCGCGGCCTGCGGCCGGTGGATGTAGGCCGCCACTTCGGGAGCCATTTCGTTGATACCGGGCGAGATACTCAAGTGCGGCACGCCGCGGGCTTGGGCGAACCGGAGCGCGGCCGTCCGTTCGTCCGTAAACAGGACGGCCACGGCACTGACCGGGCGCTCGCCGAGGCCCAGGTCATCGGCGGCCAGGTCGAGCGCAACGCCCTGCGCCTCGCCCGCCTCGGCCGCGGCTTGCTCGGCCTTGACGAGGTCGCGCCCGCCAATCAGCAGCGGCACCGAGGGATGGGCGGCGCGCAGGAACCGGGCCGCCCAGCGGCCGACAATTCCGGAGCCACCGACCAGCAGAATGGGAGTTGAGGACATCATACTATCGGTTGTTAAACACGTTGATGGAGGCAATCTGCCAGTCATACTACGTCACACCTCGAAATGCGGCCGGTCCTTAAACTTCGACCAGTCGCCGCCCCAACGTACCCGCGCATCGGCCGCTTTCATCAGCCGGGCAAACTTGGAGAGCAGCAGCCCCGACCACGACACCGACCCATCAACCAGCAGAAAGGCCACGTCCAGTGCCGGCGTGGGTACCTTGTTGTGGTTGGATTCTCCTCCACGCTTATAAGTCACCACCGGCCCCGGCTTGCTGCGCCCTTGCTCAAAAAGCTCATTCTGACGCTCAGGGCTACGGTAGCACTCCGTGATGATGGGCAGCCCGGCCAGCCGAAGCATTGGGTCACCGACCCAACGACGCAGCGCCTCCGAGTAAGCCACCGCTAGGCTCGGCACCGCCTGGCGCAGCCTTGCCGCCTGACTTTTCACCTGCGCGGGCGTCAGCACCGGGACCCAACGCCGCGGCTTCAGCGCGGCCTTAGTAACGGCGGGCTTAGTCGGCGACATGGACAGAGTCGGTAGGGGAGGCTTGAACAGGAGTAGCAGGTAATGCTGGGGGCACCACTACCGCCCCCACGGCCGGCAGCTTAACCACCGATTCGGGCTTCTGAAACATCTTGCGCACCGTGGCATAAATCGTCACCACCCCCACCACCACCTGAATAACGACGTGCACGAAGGTTTCGATTTCGTTAGCCGTGGGCGGCGTAAAGGCCGAGGTTCCGATTTCCCAGACCGCACTGGTACTGAGTATCTGGCCAATATGACCAAGTTTTGAGCTACTGAACAACATGGCTTACTGAAGTAGATGTTAGAAAATATACTTTAGTGCAAATTTACGTAAACACCGGCTACTTAGGCCACCGAATTGAACTGCCAGCATAATTGTATTTTTAAGGGCGCATCCCCCTCCGCTCCCGCTGGTCGCTCCGGGGGTCGGGCTGTACGCCACTGCGCTTCGCTGCGGCCCTGCGGGCACCTCCCGCTGGTCGGTTGGCTCCCATCCTTTGCGCATTTCTTCAGCGACTAACTGACTCGCCAGCCGCAAACCGCCAGCGGGTCGGGCAGCACCTGAAAACGGCGCAGCCCGCCCCTACCGAAGCCCACCGCTCGCGCCGGCCGCGGCTGCGCATCGGGGCTGCGGAGCCCTCCGTTTGCTCCCTCTCTCCCGTTGGTCGTTCCATCGCTCACTATGGGCCCTACGCCCCGACGCTTCGCCCCGTCCCGCGCTCTGTCTTCCTGCCTGCTCCCGACCCAGCGAAGCTGCAGCACCACCGCCAACGGGCCGGCCCGCTTCCAAAAAGTCAGCCAGCCGCCCCTACCGCAAACCCGCGGGAACCCCTCGAGGGCAGGCCCACCTCATTCCGGGCCGGGCGGCCAGACTGCGCTCCATTCGGCCGGCCTCTCCCCACCCGCATTCCACTGATTCAAAAGCAACCACGTACCCACCGCAAGAAGTCTGGAGCAGCGCCGGTTTCACCAGTGACCGAGCCAGGGCGCGGCTTGATTCGGCCCAGGACTCAACAGCGGCAGCAGCGGCCCCTGGCCGAATGCGGTGCCCTTCGGGCGGTGCTCATCGGGGAGTCCCCCGAGCCCCCGTACTGCCCTCCGCTTTGCTCTAGGCTGCCTCGGCTTCCGCAGCCGGAAAAGGCTGCTCCTACCTCATAAGGCGCCCTTCAGGCGCGTGGTGCGGCTGCGCGCGCACCGGGGGCCTCATGGCCGGCCCCCGAACCCCCTGGCCGTGGGCATTTAGGGTTTGTTGGGTGGGGGTACCCCGGCGGGGTGCCCGCGCAGCTGCCACCATCAGGGCCAGCGGTGGCCACCGCCACCACCGGCGGCGGGGCTCACAGACCCAGCCCGCCCGGCACCGGCACAGCCCCAGGCGCAGGGGCCGCCAGCCACTCGCAGCGCCGGCCCAGGGCCACGGCGGCGCGGGCGGCGCTTAGCGTGCCCTGGCTTTTCCCATCCCACACCACCAGCACCACGCTGGCCGCCGCCACTATTGCCGCGTTCCGCACGTGGGGCGCGGCCGGGCCGTGGGTGCGGTAGTCGGGCCGCAGCACCCACAGCGGCACCCCGTTGGCCCGCGCCCATTCCGCGCCCAGCGTGTCGGCCCCGGCCGCGCCGCCACTCACCACCTGGGCAGGGGCCAGTTCCGTCAGCCGGGCCAGCAGCGCCGCGCACCGCGTCATGCTTCGGCTGCCTACCACCGCCACTACCAGCCCACCAGCAGGCGCTACTATATTTTGCATATTTTTCATACCACAAGTTACAACACAGAAGTGTATTTTGGCGCATATTGTGAATAAATATTTACCTACTTTGGTGTATCAATTACTACTTTAGTGCGTATATTTGTAAGGTAGTCGGGGGAGAGGCCCCCGGCGCTTTGCGCCAGCGGCGCGTGCTGGGCCCGGCCCGCACCGCAGCGCATTTCATACCTAACCCTTACAGGTCATGTTGTCCCATTTTCAATTTGCAGAGCTGGCCGCCGCCGCCTGGTGTGGTCCCGCACTTCATACCGCCGGCGTCCACGTCAGCATTTCCGGGCCCGTCAGCCGCCCGCAGTTCGGGGTTCACTATTTCGTTGCGCAGGCCGGCACCGAGTACGGTTGGGCGGGCTACTTTTCTTGCGGCGTTTCATGCCCCTTTGCTGCCATAGCTGCCGCCGTGGCCAGCTATGCGCAGGCTGCGCAGGAGCAGGCCGCCGGGCTGGCCCTGCTGGCCGAGGCCGCCCAGGGCCATGCCGCCCGCGTGTTGTCGGCCGCCGAGCAGGCATTCAGCGGTGCGCCGGCCCTCCCGGAGGAAGCCGCGTCCGAGATTGTTTGCGTGGTGTGCCAGGAAGGACGCGACGCGCTGGGCCAGTGCGGGTGCTGCTACGTCCGCGCTTCCGAGCCGGCTTATGCTTAGCCAGTGTGCCCCTGCCATTGCCGCTCCCGCATTGGGGGCGGCTCTATTGGCCCCGCTCACGCCCTACGAGGTGCTGGCCCGCGCACAGTCGGCCAAGTTCGATGCCGACCGGGCCTTGTGGGAGGTGCGGGATAACGACTTCGGCCCCGGCCGTTTTCGCCGCCTGCTGGCCGCCGCCCGCCGCCGTCAGGCCGCCCGCGCCGCTTATGGCGTCGCCGCCGCTGCCTACCACGCCACGCCCAGGGCAGCCGCCGAACGGGCCGCCCGCACCGCCTACGCCGCCAGGTACGGCACCCCCATTCACTAGCCACTGGCCCGCGCCCCGTTGCGCGGGCCCCTTCTGCCCCCACCATGCCCGCTTGCCTCGACCCCAGCTTTCCACAGGTCGCCGCCGCCTGCTTTCCCTTGCCCGGCTGCTCGGTAAGCGGCTACGCTTTCGCCCAGGGCACCCGCTACAACCTCACCATTCACACCCCGGCCGGCGCGGGCTGCCCCAGCCAGTACCACGGCACCGGCCGCAGCTGCTACGAGGCCCTGGCCGCCGCCGTGGCGCTTTTCCACGCCAGCGCCCACGCCTACCCTGCTACGGCCGCCCACGCCGGGCCCATCCATCAACCAGAGGCCGCCCGCCCAGCGCCGGCCCTATTTCTCCAGCTTCCATGCCTAAGACTACTTACCAACCCCATTTGCTGGACCCGCACAGCGCCCAGCCGCAGCCCGTCAGCCCCGCCAACGGCCGCAGCTTCAAGCTGGCCGAATTGTACACCATGCTGGACTGCCAGCGCGTGGACGTGGTGCGCCTCACGCCCGAGCTGATTCTGATAATCGACGACGAAGGCAAGTTCCGCAGCCCGGCCTACCTCAATCTGCTGGCCACCTACCTCTGGCACCAGCACCAGCCCGCCGCCCGCGGCGTCGACTGCATCGTGGGCCGCGCCATCCTATGCCACGACAATCAATTCCGGTAGCCACCCAGGGGCCGGCCCCACGACACCGGTCCCGCCTTCCCCCTTCGCCCATGAAAGCCCCCACTTTCCGCGCCTACGTCCGCCGCGACGCTCAGGCCCACGGCGCGCCCTACGTGTGGCAGATGCGCCAGCCATTCAGCGCCGCCACTGCCAACGACCTGCACCCGACCCGGCAGCAGGCCATCAGTGCCATCATCCGCGACGCCCGGCACTTCCAAACCATTCACGAAAGCCCCGACCCCAGCAGGAGCTAATCAAAAACGGCGTAGGGGCCGGCCGACAACTGGCCCCGCTTTTTCATCCCAATCATCGCCCACATGGCAACTCCCAAAACCACCGCCGCAGGTGCCGCCGCAGCCGCGCCCGCCGCAACCCTTACCGCCACCCCGCAGCCCAGCCGCGCCTACCTCACGGCCGCCTTGGACCAGGACAGCGGCGAAGTCACCGAAACCAGCCGCTTCCGCTACCTGACCGGCCACCCGCGCCAGATTCGTTTCGACGCGAAGGCCGGCCAGTTCAACATCGGCGGCGTTACCCCGCTCGGCAACTCGCTCGAATTCGTGCCCCTGGCCTGGCGCATCTTTCAGGACAACATTCTGAACATGGGCCGCAAGACCTGGGCCGAGCTGTTTTTTGTCGATGCGAAGGGGGCCGTTTGCGCCGTGCTGTTCCACGGCTACAGCGTCGAAAACCTGTACCGCCTGATTGAGCCGCTGTTTTACGACGACCTGACGTTGGCCGACGTGAAGGTGAAAATCAGCGCCGAGAAGAAGCAGACCATCAAGGACGAGAAAACGGCCACCTACTACATCGCCCAGTTCAGCTACACACCCGCCGACCCGGCCGAGGTGCAGGCCCTGCGCGAGTTCGCCGAGGACTTCCCCATCTGGCGCGAAGAGACCTACACCGGCCTGGCCGAAATCAAGACCAGCGCCGGCTACGCCGTGCCCCAGGCCGACGAGCAGCCCGCCCTGCTACTCGAAGCGGCCGAAGCGGCCTAGCCTACCGGGCGGGGCCAGCACCGACACAGCTGGCCCCGCCCGAACCGGCGGGTCCCTTCGACGACACCGCCAGAACCGCCAGGGCGAGGCCCAACTTTTCACCGCTTCATTTTCACGCTCATGCTGCAACTTCCCGAACTCCGCCAGGAGCAGATGCCTAATTCCGCCGACGAGGCCGCCCGCCTAGCGGAGCTGGCCCAGCTGCTCGCTGCCACCGCCCCGCTGCCCGACGTGCGCGACCTCGCGCCCGCCGTGCGCCGCCTTTTCCCCGAGCCGGCCTACCAGGTCGGCTGCGGCGGCTCCCACATCTGGCTGCACCGCGCCGAAGAGTCCAGCCGCCTGGCCTGCATCATCGACCAGCACCAGTAGCCCCCGATTCTCCACCATTCCGTCATCGAGCCCCCGCCATCATGTTTCACGCCCTCACCCATCACCCCGACCTGACCCAGGCCCAGCACCGCGCTTTACCCTACGTCAGCAACACCGACCTAAGCACGCTCAAAAATGAGCTGTTGGGCCTCACCCGCCAACCCAACCCCGTGGCCCTAGCCTACGGCACCCACTTCCACACCGCCGTGCTGGAGCCCCCGCACTACGCCCGAACCCAGGAGCGCGGCATTAAGTGGGCTGACTTGGAGACATTGGCGCGGCAAGTGCGGCGGCAGCGGTATTGCCGCGATATCTTATATCGGGGCCAGGCCGAACAGTCCTACACCGCCACGCACACGGCCACCGGCGTAGAGGTCAAGCTCCGCCCCGACCTCCTGGTACGCAGCCCTGCCGGCCGCTGCCTCACCCTCATCGACTTCAAAACCACCAGCAGCCCCGACCTGCCCCACTTCCTGGCCACCATCGAGAAGTACGACTATGACCGCCAGGCTGCCCTGTACCTGGACGTGCTCGGGGCCACGCGCTTCCTCATCATCGGCGTGCAAAAGAAGGCTCCGCACGAGGTTTGGCGCGTCGAGCTAACGGCCACGCCTGGCCCCATCGAGCAGGGCCGCAAAAAGTACAACACGCTGCTGCGCCACTACGCCCGGCAGGCTCACGAAGTGCCCCACACTGCGCAATTGGGAACCGTCGCGCCGTTGGCGCAGGCCGCTTAACTTGCCCACGCATCCTACCCAAATTCGTTCATCTAATGGCAACCTTTCAAATTTTCCAGAGCAGCGGCCACCATTGGTACCGCCTGCGTGCCGACAACGGCGAAATTGTCCAGTCCAGCGAAGGCTACACCAGCAAAGCCGCCTGCGAGAACGGCATCCAGAGCGTCAAAGCTAACTGCCAGCCCCACTGCTTCGAGTCGTTTCTTGAATCCGGCCAGTACGGGTTCAACCACGTGGCGGCCAACGGCGAAACCATCGGCCGCAGCGAGAAGTACACCACCGCCCAGGCCCGCGACCACGGCATCCAGGTGGTGCTGCGTGAAGCTCCTGAGGCCCCAATACAGAACTTGGATTAGTCATCTTGTCTACAGCAAGAAAGCCTGCTGGCAAGTTTCCAGCAGGCTTTCTTGCTGTCTGAATTTGTCCAGAAAAATGGCCGTGGCTATTGGGGAATTCGGCGCGGTTGACTCTTGTGCCGCGCATTTCCTTCTTGCACACCCGGTTTGGGGTTTTAGCTGGTTGAGGTGGTCGGCTAAATCTGGACAGAACGAGGTAGTGTCTTTCCTTCGTCATGATAGATGCACCAAACCCCGGCAAACGCCGCAAATGATAATGCGGTCCTTAGTGCCGAAGCCCTACGCCTAGATACGTAAAGCCGCTTGACACAAGCAAAGGCGCGGGCGCTGAATCTAAACCCTAAGCGGCTCGCTCTATCAATAGCAGAAAGCCGCTAAAGCGCCGACGGCGGCGTTGGGTGTGGCCCCGACCCGGCCATCGCACCGAGCCGCGCCAGTTGCGGGCGGCCAACGCAGGAGCTGCTCCATGAAATCAGTCGCCGGCGGAGCCGCGCGCCGTGCGTCCTCGTCAAGCACTCCGTCGAGCTTGAGCGTAGTAGCGATGCGCCCGGCCGCCAGCTGTCCGCCTGGAGACGTGCGACCCGCCGGTAACGCCCTTGCCGTCGCGACCGCTACTGCCGAAGGCCGACAATCACGTTGTGCGGCCCGTCACTCATTATTCGCAAGCAGGTGTAAGACCTGACTGCACTGGGCGTGCCGCGCGCCGCCCCATACAGTTCGAGGAATCCGGCCCTGCCACGCTGGGTGTGTATTCTAAAAATGCTCTCTATTTCGTGGATACGCTCGCTAATCCGCTACATAACGTGTGATTATTAAGGTCTAAAATAACATAATTATCTAGAAATCAATATTTTGTGCGGGTGGCACGGCCCTTGTAACCCACTGAGCACCTCTCCTTGCGTTGCATCCGCCGATGGAATTTGGGAGAACAGTTGGTCGCTTCGCGGCTTGGCGCACCACCAACACTTCATCTCACCCTTAAAACCGTCCGCTATGAACCCGCAATTGGTCGAGTTCCCTATTGAAACTACCCGCAATGAGTTGGACGAACCGCTCAAGCATAGCGCAAGCGTCACGTTCCCAATTCTAGCAGAGAGTTTGGCCGAAGGCGAAGAATATATAGCGGATGGGGCAAGAATGACTGACCAACTTCTTACTCAAGATTAAAGACCAGCTTCAAGCACAACATCTATTCATTACCAAGGCGAAAATAGCAATCTGCTCGACAGGACCTCACTGCTTCATTGGGATGAATTGAATCAGCGAACAAAGAAAATCCCGAAAATGAGCGAATTCTTATTGGTGTTTCGCCGGGATTATCAGACGCCGGGACTACAGCCGAACCCCGAGCAGCTGCAAGAGCATCTCAAGCACTGGGCCGACTGGTTCCGCAGCTTGGCGGCGCAGAATAAACTGGCCAATACGGTACAGCGCTACGATAGCCAGGGCAAATTTCTCAGCTGCCACGATGTGACCAGCGGACCCTTTACCGCCAGTGGAAACTCGGTGGGCAACCTCATTCTGCTACGGGCCCGGGATTACCAGGAAGCCGTCGCGCTAGCGCAGGGCTGCCCTATTCTGGACCTGGGCGGTACGGTCGAAATTCGTCAGATAGTGCAACTTCCTGTATAACCTAGAATGCTTGTACCGGCAGGCGCGCACTATGTTGAAAACAATTCTATGGACGAGTTTTTACTGCTGGTTCGCAGCTGCTACCCAGCCAAGCGGGTGCCGTTACGAGCGCACCTTGGCCCACCGCTTCCGCTTTGGCCGGAATGGGTGGCCCATCTGAAAGCCAGCGGCAGCTTGGTGGCCCTGCCCACCCATTTGGCCAAGACAGGGAGGATTCTGACAAAAAACCAAGCCGTAGCCGAAGGGCCTTACAGAGAGGGAGAAGTAGTTATTTACGGCTTATTCCTCATCAAGGCCCCTGATTACGAAGCGGCTACTAAGATTGCCCAAGGCTGCCCCGTGCTAGCCGTGGGCGGTACCGTCGAGGTGCGCCGGGCGTTGTAGCGCTTTCTTTCCGTGCTCCACCTCCAACACCATTGACTCCATTCCTCGCTATGCACACTGGAAATGGATACACAGCCTTACCAACCGCCTTAATCATGGGAACCCTCGACGTAAACATGCTGAACGTACGCCCCATTCTGCTGGACTTGCAGGCGCAACTACAGGCATTTGATGTTTCGGAAAACGTTTACCTGAGTTGTTCAAGCGCCGGCAGCGGGGCGAATCCGACCACCTCGCAACGCCGGGTAAATGCGCTCGGCATTAACGAAGAAGAGTTGCCCGCGATTCTGCGGCTGCTGGGCATTCGCAGCCTGAGCTTAAGTGCCCGGCACGACCTGCGTGCGCTGGCCGCCTTCAACGTAGAGATTCCGGCCAATGCCGCGAGCGAGCTGTGCCAGTGGTGCTACCTGCGAAACGAGGCCGTCATCACGGAATTGCGGGCCTTGTTTCAGCATTGCCGGACGGTGGCCTTCGACGAGTGGGCGACCCTGAGCGGTGCCTCCGACTTGTGGGATGGCTTGTTGGTGGACGTCATCAAACCACTGGGCAAGCCGGACCTGGAATTCATTTTCTACCTGGGTGACTCAGGGAGGAAGCTTTCCTTTCAGGTTGATGAGGCGCTGGATATCATCAGCGACTTCGCGCAGCACGGGCAGGTTACGTTCGCCCTCGACGAAGGCGAGGCCATTAAGCTGTGGATGGTGTTCAACGGTGTGCACCCGGATACGCCGACTGCCCCACAGAACTACCCGGACCGGAAAAAGAAGTATTTCTCCATCTTCCGCATGATGCGCATCACGCGGCTGCTCATCTACTCAGCGAATGAAGTCCTGCTGTTGACCAATCAGCAGCAATTCGTCCTGGCTCGCCACAAGGTGGCTACCAGCATCGAGCTCGGTGCGGCCGCGCGGCAGGATTTCATCGCCGGCTTTAGCCTCGGCATGCTGCTGCGGCTCGATGTTGCGCACTGCATTGCGCTGGGGCTCCTGGTCTTTGGGAGTGCCGGCGAACGGCAGGCCAATCCGACCCCTCAGGACTTACTAACCTATATCAACCAGTGGATAGAAGAATTGCAAAAGCCGGAAATCATCCACCTGTATCAATAGGAACGGCTCTCTTACTATCTGCTTACCTGCTTCAAAAAACGATGCGTACGTCCTGTTTGCATCTGATTAGTCTGGATACTACTCAGCTTAAATCAGCTCCTTACCATGTCTGTCCCGAATGCGCGGCCCTAGGCGACAGCTGGGTGCATCTGCGGGTGTGCCAGGCGTGTGGCCACGTGGGCTGCTGCAACGACTCCAAGAATCAGCACGCGGCCCAGCATTTCCGTGCTACCCACCACCCCGTCATTATTTCGGCTGAACCCGGCGAGCGCTGGGCGTGGTGCTACCCCGACCAGCGATTCAGGAAATACTAGCCGGCCATGTGTTTCACCAACCCCTCATGCCTAATACTCCGCGTTGGGGCTTCCCTTTGCTATGAACCAACCCGTCAACTCCTGGCCTTCCCTCCCGGCCGATTCCTGGACCGACACCCGCCTGACGTTGCACCGCTGGACCCAGATGGTGGGCAAAACGCGGTTGGCCCTGAGCCCGATGCTCAACCACTGGTGGCAGGTGGTGCTTTACGTGACGCCGCGCGGCCTAACCACGGGGCCCATGCCCTACGCGGCGGGCAGCTGCGAAATCGTGTTCGACTTCCGAGCCCACCAGCTGCAGCTGCACACCGACGACGGCCAAACCCATCAGCTAGCGCTGGAACCCTGTTCCGTGGCCGAATTCTATCGGCGGTACCAGTTCCTACTGCGCGAGGCCGGTATCAGTGTGAAAATCTGGCCCGTGCCCGTAGAAGTGGCCGATATTACCCCGTTTGGCCAGGACTACCATCATCGCTCCTACGACGCAAGGGCCGTGGAAGCCTTCTGGGACATCATGCTGCGGGTCGACCAAGTACTCAGCGAGTTCCGCAGCCCCTTCCTGGGCAAGTGCAGCCCCGTACATTTTTTCTGGGGCAGTTTCGATATGGCCGTAACGCGCTTCACGGGCCGGCCCGCACCACCGCACCCCGGCGGGGTGCTCCACGAAGCCCCTTGGGTGACCCAAGAGGCGTATTCGGCCGAGCAGTGTTCGGCCGGCTGGTGGCCGGGGAGCGACGACCAAGAATCGGCCTTCTACTGCTACCATTACCCTGGTCTGCCGACGCTGACCGAAGCCAACATCAAGCCCAGCGCCGCTTATTTCAGCGCCGAGCATGGCGAGTTTCTGCTGCCCTACGAGGCCGTGCGCACGGCCGCCAATCCCCGGCAGGATGCCCTGGATTTTCTGCAAAGCACCTACGAAGCCGCCGCTACTCTCGCCCACTGGAACCGGGCCGCCCTTGAACGCGCCTAAAGCAGGTCCTTGCTAATCTTCCATTCAACCTCTTAATTCTTTTTTAAGCATGGACCCCATCACCTTGATTCCGAACAACACCCTTGTTACCGCGACGCCGGAGGAGGGCCGCCAGTTAGCCGTGCACATCAGCCGGCTCATTGTGAAAGCGACTCAGCCAGATGCTCAGCGCCGCGAGCAGTTGCGCGACGTGTACGCCAACGACGCGGCGATGCTGCTAGCCGTCACCCAAACGGTGGCCCTGGAATTTGCCACCATTGCCGCCGCTAATAATTACTGGAAATAGCAGCCAGCTGCTTTATCCACCACCGGCTCCAGCAAATCACTCATGCACTTCTCTCTTCAGAATGTCCTCTTTCTGGTGCTGGTGGCGGTGGGCTTCGGCCTATTTGCCTGGCAGGCGCGGCAAATCCGGGCCAACATTTTGGTGGGGCGCGACCGGGATATGAGCGGCCGGCGGCCTGAACGGGCCTGGAAAACGCTGCTTGTGGCGTTTGGCCAGCGCAAGATGTTCACGCGCCCGACGCCGGCCCTGCTGCACCTGGTGGTGTACGTGGGCTTTCTGACCATCAACTTTGAAGTGCTGGAAATGCTGCTCGATGGGGTCTTGGGCACGCACCGGCTGCTGGGCTTTGCCGGTTCCTTTTACGCGGCCCTGGTGGGCACCAACGAAATCCTGGGCGTGCTGGTGGTGCTGGCCGTGGCGGCGCTGTGGTGGCGGCGCAACGTGAGCAAAATCCACCGTTTCACCGGCGTGGAAATGCGGGCCTGGCCCCGACTCGATGCCAACCTTATCCTTTATGCCGAAGGCGTGCTCATGGCCGCGCTATTCCTCATGAACGCCGCCGACCTGAAGCTGCATCAGTTGGCGGGCCAGGTGCTGCCGGGTGCCTACCCAATCAGCGGCATGCTCGTGGGGCTGCTGCCAGATAATGTGGGGGCTCTCGCCCTATTGGAGCGAATAGGCTGGTGGGTCCACATTATCGGCATCCTGGTGTATCTCAACTACCTGCCCAGCTCCAAGCACTTTCACATCATCCTGGCATTTCCCAACGCGTGGTACTCGCGGCTGGTGCCGCCGGGGCAGTTTTCCAACGTGGAAAGCATTACCCACGAGGTGCGGGCCATGCTGGACCCGGACTACGTGGTGCCGGCCCCGGCCCATAATTCCGATGGCTCCGTCGCCGCCCCGGCAACCTTTGGGGCCCAAGACGTGGATGACCTGCCCTGGACCAGCCTACTTAATGCCTACGCCTGCACCGAGTGCGGCCGCTGTACCTCCGTCTGTCCCGCCAACCTGACGGGCAAGCTGCTTTCGCCGCGCAAAATCATCATGGACACCCGCGACCGGGTGGAAGAAAAGCATCATTCCCTGCTCATCTTTCAACCTAATTTGTACGGCCCGGAAGCCAAGCACGCTGCGCCAGAGGCGGCGAATAAGGAGGCTCGTTTCTTGTTGCGCGGCTACGTGATGCCCGAGGAATTATGGGCCTGCACCACCTGCAACGCTTGCGTGGAAGCCTGTCCCGTGAGCATCAATCCGCTGGAAAGCATCCTTGAGATGCGCCGTTTCCTGGTACTGGAAGAATCATCCGCGCCGCACGCGCTCAACACGATGTTTGCCAATATCGAAAACAACGGCGCGCCGTGGGCTTTCTCGCCCTCCGACCGCTTCAATTGGGCCGACGACTTGTTTGTGGCCGCAAAGGCCTGACGCCGTCGCATCTGCCGCATGGCCTAGCCTTGGCCAACGGCTGTCGCTGGTACTGCTGCAAGGCCACCCCTTGATACACCGGACGCCGGCGCTTTGACTGCCGCTTCGTTCCTATTCCCACTGCTCATGAACTGGCTCACCAAAACCTTGTCTAGTAGCATTGGTCGCAAGATTAGCATGTCCTTAACGGGCTTGTTTCTCTGCTCGTTCCTCCTCGTGCACGTGTCCATTAACTTGATGATGCTGGTGCCCGACGGGGGCAACATGTTCAATATCTGGGCGGAGTTCATGGCCACCAACCCGGTCATCCGCAGCCTGGAAGTGGTGCTTATGCTGGGGTTGCTGGCGCATGCCTATCAGGGACTGAGCCTCGCCGTCACGAACCGGAAGGCACGCGGCACGGTGGCCTACGTGGTCAACCACGCGGAGCAGAATTCGCGCTGGGCATCGCGCAACATGGCCTTGCTGGGCACCTTGCTGCTGCTTTTTCTAGGCGTGCACCTGATGAACTTCTGGATGCGCTCCCGCTTCGAGCTGATGGGCGGCCTGGCGGAAGTGCACATTCTGCACGTTGACCACCCCGTGAAGGACCTGTATTCACTGGGCGCGGCCTCGTTTAAAATTCCGTGGTACGTCGCCCTCTACGTGCTGGCGCAGGTGGCCCTGGGCTACCACCTGTGGCACGGCTTCCGCAGCAGCGTGCAAAGCCTGGGGCTCAACCACCGCAAATACAACCCGGTGCTTTACGGCACGGGGTACGTTTTCTCGGTGGTTGTGCCGCTGCTATTTGCGCTTATTCCGCTGGTCATCTTCTTCAGTTCGGCCTACCAGCCGCGCGAAGCGACGCGCAACATCATCAACCATTCGCTGAAGGCCAAGCCTACTGTACAACAGCCGCCAGCGGCCGAGTGACATTCCTGACCTGCCCTACGGCCATTTAATCACCCGTATTATGTATCAACTAACGGAATCATCTCTGAACGTGCCAAGAACCAACAAGCCGCGGGTGGTTGTCATCGGAGGCGGATTTGGGGCGGTAAATTTCGTGCAGCGGCTGCCGGAGCACGATTTTCAAGTCGTCATGCTCAGCAAGCAGAACTACCACGGCTTCTGGCCTCTGCTCTACCAGGTGGCTACGGCCAGCGTGCAGCCGGAGTCCATCGCCGAGCCCATTCGCAAGCTGTTCCGGCACCACCCGGACTTCCACTTTCGCGCCGTGCCCGCAACCAGCGTCGACACGGGGGCTAAAACGGTGACGACCTCGCTGGGCGTGGTGCCCTACGATTATCTGATTATCGCCACGGGCACCCAGGCGAACTACTTTGGCAACGAGCAAATCCGGCAGCACGCCTTTGTTCTTAAAGACCTCGGCGACGCGGTGAACCTGCGCAGCCAGCTACTGCAAAGCCTGGAGCAAGCCAACGTCGCGCAGGAACCTGCCCTACGCCAGGCCTTGCTCAACATCGTGATTGCGGGCGCGGGCCCCACGGGCGTCGAGTTGGCGGGCTCCCTGTCCGAGATGCGCCGGCACGTACTGCCCTGTGACTATCCGGGGCTGGATTTCCGGGAGATGCACATCTACCTCATCGACGGTGCCTCCCGCGTGCTAAACACACTCTCTTTAGAGGCGAGCCATCAAGCCCAGCAAGACCTGGAGGAGTTGGGCATTATCGTCAAGCTCGATGAATTGGTCACTTCTTACGATGGTCAGAACGTGACCTTAAGAAGCGGCGAGCAAATTGCCGCGCAAACGTTGGTGTGGGCGGCTGGCGTGACGGGTGCCCTCATTGAGGGATTGCCGGAAAGCGCGAAAGCGCGGGGCCGCTACCTCGTCAATCACTTCAGCCAGGTGCGAGGGTACGAAGAGGTGTTTGCAATTGGCGATGTCGCCCTGATGAAGGTGGATAAGTGGCCCGGCGGGCACCCGCAAGTGGCTCAGCCCGCCATGCAGCAAGGGCGCCACTTGGCCAGCAATTTCCGGCGCCTCCTCCAGGGCGACGCGTTCGAGCCGTTCGAGTACTTCAACAAAGGCGACCTGGCCGTTATCGGGCGCAGCCGAGCCGTGGGCGATTTGCCGGGGGGCTATCATTTGAGCGGCTTTGTTGCCTGGATGTCGTGGCTGTTCGTCCACATCTTTTTTCTGATAGGCTTTCGCAATAAGGTAGTGGTGCTCATTGACTGGCTCTATCAACTCGTTACGTTCCAGCGCAGCAACCGCATCACTATCCTACCTCTCAGCCGGCCGTCGGCCATAGTGGAGGAGGAAACCCTCCACGTAGGCGCACGCTGAAGGGCACCTCTTCAAAGCAGCCCTTCGATGGGCAAGCAACTCGACAACCGAGCCCAACTAGCTTAGTTGCTTAAGCGGCACGGGCAGCAAACCGAGCCCGAAGCTTTCACTGCCGTCCATGCTTTGCAAAAATTCCTGGGCCGGTCGAGCCTAAACCCCACTCACCTTGACTTCATTCCTCCAAGCGCCTTCCAGCTCAGCAGCTGCGCCTTCTGCATCAAGTAGGCACGTTGACGTGGCCCGCAAGCACGGGGAATGAAACCGCGTTGCCAGCACCTCCCACTGCCCGTTCAGGCTTAAACCAGGACGAGGTGGGCCACCAAAATCAGTCATAAATCCAGCCTGAAAAGCAGGCTATTACTCAACAACGTATGAAAATTGTCGTCATTGGCGGAAGTGGGCTTATCGGAGCCAAAGTTGTCGCCCGGCTTCGCCAGCAGGGTCAGGAGGTAACAGCTGCCTCGACCAGTTCGGGAGTGAATACGGTGACCGGGGAAGGCTTGGCCGATGCCTTAGTCGGCGCCCAGGTGGTGGTAGATGTCGCCAATTCCCCTTCTTTCGAGGACGGGCCAGTCATGGCGTTTTTTGAAACGTCAAGCCGCCACTTGCTCGCGGCCGAAGCCGCCGCCGGGGTGCAGCACCACGTCGCGTTGTCCGTGGTGGGGATGGAGCGCATGCAGCAAAGCGGCTACTTCCGGGCCAAACAAGTGCAGGAGGACCTCATCAGGGCTTCTGGTGTTCCTTACACCATCGTGCGCGCCACCCAGTTCATGGAGTTTATAGAGGTTATCGCCGCCATATCGACGGAAGGGACCACCGTGCGGCTCTGCCCGGCGGGCATCCAGCCGATAGCTTCCGACGACGTGGCCGAAGCCATGGTCGATGCCGCAATCGGTGCGCCCCTAAATGGCATACTGGAAATCGCGGGCCCGCAACAATTCAGTTTGAGTGAGCTGGTCCAGCGCTTCTTAACCAAAAAGAAGGACCCGCGCCAAGTGATGGCCGACCGCCACGCCCGGTATTACGGGGCTGAGCTAGCCGAGCACACTTTGGTTCCGGAGGACAACGCGTATCTCGGCAAAATCGACTTCGAGACCTGGTACGCCAGTCAACCAATCAAGGCGTAATCGGGAGCACTACGGCCCCACACTCTGCTCCACTTATCATGCTGAAACGTCCGGAATACATTGTCGCCTTTGCCCGTTTGGCCCTGGGGGCGGGGCTGCTTTCGGCCGTGGCCGACAGATTTGGATTATGGGGAACTCCCGGGCAACCCCATGTGGCGTGGGGCGACTGGGCTCATTTTGTGGCTTACACGGCCCAGGTCAATTCCTTCTTACCCCCGGCGATGGCCCCGAGCCTGGCGGCCCTGGCAACCCTGGCGGAGACGATGCTCGGCACCAGCCTTATCCTGGGCCTGGGGACCCGTCTAGCTGCCTGGGGAACGGGCTTGCTCACGCTGACTTTCGCGTTGGCCATGACCATTTCCTTCGGTTTTAAAGCCCCACTGGACTATTCGGTGTGGGTAAATGTGGCCGCGGGCCTGCTGTTGACCCAGGCCTCTGGCTACTCTTGGAGCCTGGATGCGTGGTGGGCCAATCAGCATCCCCAGCGGCCCTACAGCATTTTCTAATGGAGGTAGGCCGTTCTCCTATTTGCTGGTACGATAAATTTTTTACCAATCCTTTTTCTTACTGCTTGCCATGTCTAAAACCTTCAATTCAACTCCCGTTGTACCCCAGCCGCGCTTTGTGCTGCATCTGGTTGAGCCCCAGGCTTACGCCGGCTTGCTGTTACTTGATAAGCACTTGGCCCAATCGGCCCTGACCAAGACGCACTGGCACTTAATTAAAGTGCGCACTTCCCAAGTGAACGGCTGTGCTTACTGCATTCAATCGCATTCTGAAGAAGCCTTGGGGCATGGCGAAACCGAGCAGCGCTTGCGTGCGCTGCCAGCGTGGCGCGAGTCGCCCTACTTCACGGCCGAAGAGCGCGCCATTCTGGCCTTCACGGAGGAGGTGACGCTGCTCGTGCCGTACCAGCTCCGCGATGCAACCTACGACGAGGTGGTGCGCCTGCTGGGCGTGCCTTACCTGGCCCAGGTCCTACTCGCCGTCACCAACATGAACGCCTGGAACCGGCTCGGCATCGCCGCGCGCCTAGTCCCCGCCTAATTCCCCTCTGCCCGTGTTCCTTATCCAGACCGCGACCACCGGAGAAATGATTATGACCTGTCTGCACCACCTGCGCCCGAAACTGGTGCCGGAGACCTTTCTGCCGCAAATCCGAGCCATACAGCAATAGAGCTGCGAGCTCATTTATGTGCAGGCCGCGGAGAAATAGTGGCCGTGGCAGGCTTTCGTTACCTGCACCAGCTCTTCGCGGGTTGGTTGCTCTACATCAATGATTTGGCTACGCTACCCGCCGCGCTACGCCAGCCACATGCTCTATTATATCACGGCGGCAGCCCATGAGCGCCACCTAAAAGGAGTCGCCTTGGATACCGGCCTCGGCAACGAGGTAGCAGTGTAGCGACCTGCTCGGCAAACGAAGCCGTTTAGAATGTTGCAGAGCGGACGCCGGATGAGCATGACGTTCTGAACGACTTTTTCGACCTCCTAAACTGCTTCACTCCCAACCACTTTAATTTTCAACATCATGAACAAAGTAATTGGCCTAATCGCAGGAAGCCTGCGTAAAGAATCGTTTTCTAAAAAAATAGCCAACACTCTACTGCCGATAGCCCCCCAAGGGTTTGAGTTCCGGCTGATTTCGTTGGACGGACTGCCCATCTATAATCAAGACTTCGATGACCACAACGAAGTGCCGGCGACCTATACGGCTTTCAGGGACGAGATAAGGGCGCTGGATGGCGTTATTTTCATCACGCCGGAATACAACCGGTCGGTGCCGGGCGTATTGAAAAACGCGCTGGATGTCGGCTCGCGGCCGTACGGCAAAAACGTATGGGACGGTAAACCGGCGGCGATTTTTAGCAATTCGCCGGGCAACATCTCTGGCTTCGGGGCCAATCACCATCTGCGGCAAAGCCTGGTGTTTCTCAACGTACCCGCCATGCAACAGCCGGAAGTTTACCTGACCAAGGTAGACGAGCTTTTTGACGAGAATGGGACCATGCACGAAGGCAGCACCAAGCAATTCCTCCAACAAGCGGTAGCTGCTTACCTCGTCTGGTTCCAGAAGAACGCGGCCTAAGCAGCTTTTGGTTGTCTGTTTGCTAAGAGGGCCCCTGTACGGGGTTTTTCTTCTAAAATAGCGAATTGCACGCTAAGCCCTTTCTAGAGGGTGTTTGGGAATTATGATAGCCGATGTGGAAAATCAATTCGCCCGTGGGCGTAATGGTGTCGGTGTTTTTCTAATAAGAGATGAAGTCTACGCCCAGGCGCTGGAATTCCTTTGGCGCATTGACCAGCGCTTGGGTTAAGTGAGCAAACTGGCCGTAGCGCCAGACCAACACCGCGTCGAGCTGTCGTTTCTTGGCGGCCGCCATCATGCGTTTGTACTGGGTTCAGTCCTCGCTGATGTCCGAGGTCTGGTCTACGTATTCTTCCGCCACGGCAAATTTCCGCGGCTGGGCATACTCGCGCAGCTGCGTCTTCAGGTCCTAGTTGCCGTTTCTTTCAGGGCCTGCTGCGCCTCGAAAGACCCTTGTGCACTTTTTGAGCTTGCGGGTCAAGCCGTGGGAAATGCCCCAACGCGGAAATCAAGGTTGACATTTCAACTGCATAAGTCCTAGTGCTATGTAAGTCATGAAAAAGCTCCAACATATAAGTTGGAGCTTTTTGTGTTTTAAGCCAATGCTAGCTTAAGTAATTTAAAAACTTACTGGTTAGATTAGTAGACATATCTGCTCTTCCTCCGCTGTGCCAACCGATTTACCTATGAAAAACGCACACATAGGCATCGCAGAACCGCAATCCAAAAGGGCCGCGGGCCGAAACTCTCCGAACGCGCTTCTCAAGCAGGTTACCTCATATGAACAGGAGAAGGCCATCTTGCTGGCTCTGGGCGATGACCTCACCAAGGTGCGGGAGAAAGCTGACTTAATTACTTTATTTTCTTCCCGGCTGAAGGGTTTGTTTTACTTCACGCACGCTCTTGTAACGCTGATTGACCCGCTCCACAAGACCTATAGCCCCTTTCTGCTCGATCCGAATCACCCCGCCAAAAAACACCCTGATTATCCCGAACTCATCAAAAAAGTTTATCGGCTTGATGCGCCGGTTATCGACCAGGTTGTCGTCGCGGAAGGCCCACTGATTTTTCGGCTGGAAGATATCCTACAAGTTCCCGAGCTTCCGCCGTTTATAAAAATGAACTACGAGTGCGGCACTCGGGAGATAATGATGACGCCACTGAAAAGCAAGATGGAAACCATCGGCTTCATCCTGGTTTATTCCGACCGGACGGACAGCTTCACCAGCGAATTCAAGGGCATTTTGCAAGGTATTGCCCCGCAGCTGTCCAGTGCCGTTTGCAACATTGTCATCAACGAGGAAATCAACCGAAACGACCAGGTAAACGAGGTGTTGCTGTCCCTGAGCAACGACATGGTGAGCGTCCGCAACCGCCTGGACCTGCTACGGGTCATCGACACGAAGCTGAAAAAGCTCATTGACTTCTCTCACAACGTAATGACGGTATTGGACGGTAACGGTGAGACTTACAAAGCTTTCTTAACGGACCCCGACTCGAAATCAAAGGATTATTCAAAGTATACGGAAGCCATTTCCGTTCCCTACCCGGTCAACGACGGAATCTACAACGCCGCCGTCGCCTCCGACCAGCCCCTGCTCTTCAATATTCGGTCGCTCGACCTGAGCACGACCCCACTGTGGCTTAAGCTCAACCATGCGGCGGGAGCCCGCGAAATGCTGATTAAAGTGCTGCCGGAAGACGGGGTGCCGAAACACAGCCTGATATTATTTGCGGACAAGCTTGGCACTTTCGATGAAGCCTCCATCGCCATTGTAAACCGCATTTCCAGTCAATTAGCCACGGCGGCCAAAAACATTGCCGCCAACGAAGAACTACTGAGCAGGGAGCAGGAGAAGTCATTCTTGCTGGATTTCAGCCGGGACATCGCCGGCGTCAGGACCAAGGATGACCTTGAACAAGCCATCGCCAAGGTATTGGAGCATGTGCTGCACATCCGGCTGGCCATGATTCGCATTATTGAGGATGATGGCGTCAGCCTGAGCCCTTATATGTACGACAAATCCGTGTTTCACGGGGCAGAAAGTCTCTTCCAAGAGCTGGCTTCCAAAACGATATGCATTGATGAGTACCTGACGGCCAAGGTATTGAATAGTGAGGGTCCGATTGTTTTTGATATCGAAGAAGAAGACCGGAAGGGCATCAGCGTTCAATACCTACCTCTATGGAAGAAGTTTGGGCTAAAAAACGCCTATGGAGCCCCCCTGCGGGTCGGCAATAAGGCGATTGGAACACTGTGGCTGGTAGCCAATGAGCTGAACCTGACCTTGCTCCAGGGGATTTGCGCGCAGATATCCGTCGCCATCTCCAATATTCAAGTGAATGAGCAGGTGCTGGCTTACAAACAACAGCTCGAATTTGAAAATGACCACCTCAAGGAACAGGTAAAAACTATCTACAACTTCTCGGAAATCATTGGCAGCGGCCCGGAGATGGAAAAGGTGTACCGCCTGATGTCGCGCGTGTCAGAGTCTAATTCGACGGTGCTGATACTGGGCGAAACCGGCACTGGCAAGGAGCTTATTGCGCGGGCGATACACCAGGCCTCACCGCGCAAAAATAAGCTCATGGTAAAAGTGAACTGCGCCGCCTTGCCCGCCAACCTGATTGAAAGCGAATTATTCGGCCACGAAAAAGGCTCGTTTACGGGCGCGTTCGACCGGCGAATTGGCAAGTTTGAATTGGCGCACAACAGCACCTTGTTTCTGGATGAAATTGGGGAGCTGCCCCTGGAGCTGCAGGCCAAGCTCTTGCGCGTGATTCAGGAGCGCGAATTCGAGCGGGTAGGCGGAAAAACGACCGTAAAAGTCGACGTTCGGATTGTAGCGGCAACGAATGCGAACCTGGAAGGTGAAGTCCATAGCGGCCGGTTCCGGTCCGACCTGTTCTACCGGCTGAATGTGTTCCCTATCACCCTGCCGCCCCTCCGGCAACGCACCGAGGACATTGCCCCCCTGGCAGATTTTTTTCTGGCCCGCTACAGCAAACTGACGGGCAATAAAGTGACGGGGATTACACCCACCGCCCATCAGCAACTGCGGGCTTACTTATGGCCTGGTAACGTGCGGGAGCTAGAACACCTGATTGAGCGTAGCGTCCTGCTGGCTAATGGCAACATGCTACGCGAAATTGATTTGCCGAAAAGCCAGGACAGTGACCATTCACTGCAAAACACCTTTGCGAACACGACGCTGGACACGATGGAGCGCAGCTTCATCGTCGAGATACTGAAGCGGTGTAGTGGTAAAATTTCGGGGGCGGGCGGTGCAGCAGAAGTGTTGGATATTCCTTCTACGACCCTGCATTCCAAGATGACCAAGCTGAAAATCATGAAAGTAGAATATTTTTAGTAATAAAGCTGTCCGCGGCGGGTGGGCTTGCGCCCGAGCCGACCAGATGAATATAAAGGGGGCTAATTCTATGAAAATAGGGTTAGTCCTTTTGCATTTGACGCGCTTCTGAAGTACTGGCACAGCGAAGCATAAAGTCAGAATTAGAGTGCACGGTATATCGCCGATGCGAGCGGGGTTTCACGGCATATAGAGAAAACTCAAACCTCAATACGAACATAAAATTTTGTATATCAATCATTTATACAAATGGCACAGCTGTTGCAAGCACTAGTAAGTCGGGTAGGATGGGAATGAGCAAGTCATCTATCTCCAAAAACACGCTTTTAGTTCACCAACAAAAAGTGCTTTGTCAACCGGCCTGCACAACGGCTCAATAGAGCCAATTTCTTCGACGGATGTGGCCTAGCAATGACCGGGGTCACGTTGAGCGCGCCGCGCGACGGCATATTCACAATTGCGGGGCCGGCTCTTTCCCCTATTCGTGCAGCGCATCACAAACCCCACGCCAGCGCCCTGCCAAGCCGGCCAACCTCACGACGAGCCGATGAGCTGCCGCTCGCTTTAAAGCCAACTACAGGGCCGGTAGGGAGCCTGTTCTTCCCCGCCGTTTGCCCAATCCACTGTCGCTGCCATTGCTTGATTCTGGCGGAAAGCGCCTTTTCATCGCCTGATAGGCATATCTACTTTCTATGTTCTCCTCACTGTTTGCGCACATTGCCCGCTACGTGTCCCTGACGCCGGCCGAAGCCGCTATGCTGCAAGGGCATCTAAGCCACCAACGGCTGGCCCAGTACGATTTGCTGCTGGTGGAGAGTCAGATATGTTTGGCCAGCTACTTCGTGCTGCAGGGTTGCCTACGCACGTACTTCCTCGCCGACGACGGGACCGAGTACACCACGCAAATCAGTGCCGAGAACAGCTGGGTGACCGATTACAACAGCCTCGACGCGGGCACTCCCTCGCAATACTACATCCAAGCGGTAGAGCCCACGGTGGTAGTCGTGTTCAGCCGGCTCGTGCAGGACGAGGTATTCCAACTCCTGCCGACGCTGGAACGGTACTTCCGCCTCCTGCTGCAACGGTCCGTCGCCGCGGCCCAGTTTCGGGTCCGGTTGCTCTTCAGCTTGTCGGGGGAGGCGCGTTATCACCTCTTCACCCAGGCCCTGCCAGGCATCGTGCCGCAGGTTCCACCCCACATGCTAGCACCAGCGGCAGCCGGCGTGCCGGAAATTTTAGAAAAGCTCTCCAGGCTGCATACTTACGCCCGCGCCTAGCGCAGTGGACTTACGGCTGCTACCCGGACGCGACGCGGCGGATAAGCGGGGCACTCGTCTTCATCCTGTTTGAATCCCCTCAATTGTCAAGCTTCTTCCCATGAAAAACGCAGAAAATCTTGTTTTAGAAAGACATGCCGCTACTGGCCTGACGCCGCAGCCGTTTGCCACCGACCCGAACCTGGACCCGCAGGTCATCGAATTCCTTGAAGGCCTAAACACCGGCGGCCCCGGCCTGGAAACGCTGACGCCGCTGGCCGCGCGCCAGGCACTGACTGATGCGCAGGCTTCGGTCGATGTAGAGTTGTCTGGCATTGAAGTTCACGAAACAACCATTCACCAGGACGGCTATAAGGTGCCGCTTCACCTCGTGCGGCCGGCCGGGACAACGCACCAGGTGCTGCCCGTGTTCATCTTTGTCCACGGCGGCGGCTGGGTCCTGGGCGACTTTCCCACCCACCAGCGCATGGTGCGCGACCTGGTGGTAGCGACGGGCTACGTCGCCGTATTCGTGAATTACACCCGCACGCCGGACGCGCATTTCCCGCAGGCCATTCACGAAATTTATGCGGCCACAAAATGGGTAGCGGAAAACGGGAACGCCATTGGCGTGGACGGGCAGAACCTTGCCGTGGTGGGCAACAGCGTGGGCGGCAACATGTCGACCGTAGTTTGTCTGCTGGCCAAGTGCTCCGGCGGCCCCAAAATCAAGCTTCAGGTGCTGATGTGGCCCTTGACTAACGCCGATGTGACCACGGACTCCTACCAGCAGTTTGGTCAAGACCGGTTCCTGACGACTTCGCTCATGAAGTGGATGTTCGACCTCTACACCACCGACCCCACCGAGCGTCAACTCAGTACTCACTCGCCCCTGCAAGCCACCTCCGAGGAGCTGCGCGACCTACCGCCCGCCCTGATTCAAGTGGCCGAAAACGATGTGCTGCGCGACGAGGGCGAAGCCTACGGCCGACAGCTCAGCGCGGCGGGCGTCCCCACCACCACCATTCGCTACAACGGCATGATTCACGACTTCGGCCTGCTCAACGGCCTGGCTACATTGCCGGCTACCCGCTCCCTTTTTCGGCACGCCGCTGCCGAACTCAAACATTACTTAGGCCAGGGCCAGCTCTGAACGAATAAACGCGGCGTTTCGATAGACCTGTCTGACTTTCAACCCAGCTAGCGCTGCTGAAAGGCGCGGGTCGCCTGCAAGATGATGGCAATCTGAGTGGTCCACTTCCTAGCAAGCGCAGTGCAAGCAGCCTGCTGATAAGCAACGCGAAGTATTCCGAGGATTCATTGAGAATCGCCCCAGGCGCTGAGCACAATCCCGATTTCCTTTCTCACCAAACCAATACCGCCATGTCTCCTATTTTCATCCGCCGATTCTCACTCACCGGCCTGCTCTTAGCTGCCTCCTTCAGCACCCTGTTTGCCCAGTCTCTATTGACTTCCCGGGTCCACTCAGGCACCCCCAGCGGAGCGGTAGGTGACAGTCGGGCGGCCGCCAAGCCCACTATTGTGCTCGTGCACGGTGCCTTTGCCGACGGTACCAGTTGGCAGCACGTGATACCCCTGCTGGAGCACGACGGCTACACCGTCATTGCCGTTCAGAACCCGCTCACCTCCCTGGCTGCGGACGTGGAAACAACCAAGCGGATGATTGACGCGCAGCCCGGGGCAGTGGTTGCCGTTGGGCACTCGTACGGCGGGGCAGTCATCACCGGGGCCGCAGCAGGCAATGCCCATGTGAAAGCCCTGGTGTACATCGCTGCCTTTGCGCCTGAGGCCGGCGAGCCCATTGGGGCCTACAGCAAAAAGTATCCGGCCGCGCTCGACCAGGCGTTGCTGCCCGATGCCGCCGGCTTTGTCTACATTGACCGGAAGCAGTTTTGGGAGCTTTTTGCCAAAGACGTGCCGCTGGCGGAAGCACGGGTAATGGCGGCCACGCAGAAGCCCATCATCGGCAGCGCCTTCGCCAGCTCCGTGCCGCGGGCGGCGTGGAAGACGATTCCTTCCTGGTATTTGGTCACTCAACAGGACCAAGCCATCAATCCGAACCTGCAACGCTTTTACGCCCAACGAATGGGCGCCAAAACCTCCGAAATCAAGGCTAGCCACGTGCCCTTTATCTCCCGCCCGGCGGAAGTTGCCCGGTTGATAAAACAGGCAGCCAGTGCCCCGATGGTCGCGGTAAAATAAAGCGTGTCAAGAAGGGAAGGAGCATCCGAATCCGTCGCGGCTCTGTCAGGCGCCATCGGCCTTCGCTCGTCTTTTCTCACCATCAATCACTTCATCTCTTCACCCTAACACGCAAACGCCATGTTAAAGGAAATCAACCTCCCCCAAGTCGAATCAGCCTACTACACGGCCCACACCCATACCACGGGCGGGCGCGACGGCGCTTCCCGCAGCTCCGACGGCCGCCTGGACATTAAACTGTCGACCCCGGGCACTTCCGACAGCGGTACCAATCCCGAGCAGCTGTTTGCCGCCGGATGGTCGGCCTGCTTTATGGGAGCCATGAAGATTGCCGCCGGTAAAAGGAAGATTCGCTTTCCGGCCGGCGCGGCCATCGATACCGAAGTGGACCTGTGCAATACGGATGGCAGCTTCTTTTTGCAAGCGCGCCTCAACGTCAGCCTGCCGGGCTTGGCGCACGAAGTGGGCCAGGACCTGATGGAAGCAGCAAGTCAGACGTGCCCTTACTCCAAAGCAACCCACGGCAACATCGACGTGACCTACAAGCTGGTGGAAGCTTGAATCTGGCACGGAGCAGGCCGGCCCGATGCATACGAGCAGGCCGACTCAGCTTATTCGTAAAGAAAATGACTTCTGACTTTCCTAACACCCGCTCGTCAATGGAACCGACGCCCGTCTCCAGCGCGCCAGCCCAGCCCAGCTCCTTATCCATCAAGCAGGTGAACGCCGGGGTGCTAGACGTGGGCTACTACGAAGCCGGGCCGCACACGGGCCCGCCGGTGGTGCTGCTGCATGGCTTTCCGTATTCTATCGAGAGCTACGCGAGCGTCGCTCCTCTACTGGCTGCGCGTGGGTGCCGGGTCATCGTCCCCCATCTGCGCGGCCACGGCACCACGCGCTTCCTGGAGGGTTCAACGCCACGCTCCGGGCAACAAAGCGCCCTGGGCGCCGATGTAATTGCGTTGCTCGATGCCTTGCAGTTGAAGCGGGCCGTTCTGGCCGGGTACGACTGGGGCGGCCGTGCCGCCTGCGTCGCGGCCGCCCTGTGGCCGGAGCGGTGCACGGGATTGGTATCCGTCAACGGCTACCTCATTCAGGACATTGCCAAGGCCAGTAGGCCGCTTGCCCCAACCATCGAATCCGGGCTTTGGTACCAGTATTACTTTCAAACCGAGCGCGGACGCGCCGGGCTGACGACCAACCGCCGCGAACTGGCCCGCACGCTCTGGGAGCGTAACTCGCCCACCTGGTCCTTCGACGGGGCCACACTGAACCGGCACGCCAGCGCGTTCGACAACCCGGATTATGTGGAGGTGGTGATTCATTCCTACCGCCATCGGCTGGGCCTGGCGGCCGGCCATTCCGCCTATGAAGACCTTGAACAACGCCTAGCTGCCCTGCCTGCCATCACCGTGCCGAGCATTACCCTCGACGGCAAAGTTGATGGCGTGGTGCCCGCCACTGACGGCCGCGCCTCGGCGGCAAAGTTCACCGGCACGCGCGTGCACCGCGTCATTGAAGGCGCCGGGCACAACCTGCCTGAAGAGGCTCCCCAAGCATTTGCGGATGCCGTGTGGGAACTGGCATCCGCAAAACGCTAAATCCTCCTCGCCCAATTACTCTCCGCCACTGCTCTTCGTCACTTCGTAGAAACCATGTTTGAAGACTTCACTCACGGTCGTCGACGCTTTTTGGGCGTAGCGGCCCTCAGTTTAGCTGCCGCAGAGTTCGGGCTGTTCGATTCTGAACCGGCGCATTCCGCTCCGCTGCACTCGGTTGATTTGCCTGAAGGCTCGGGGATAACCACCTCGTCCTTTGGCACCCTGAAACAAATCACGGCGGGCGTATTAAACGTGGGCTACGCGGAAGCCGGCCCGGTTAACGGTCCGACGGCCGTCCTGCTGCACGGCTGGCCCTACGACATCCACAGCTTCGTTGACGTGGCCCCGCTGCTGGCCGCGGCCGGCTACCGAGTCATCGTGCCGCACCTACGCGGCCACGGCACCACGCGGTTCCTTACCGGGGAGTCCTTCCGCAACGGTCAGCAGATTGTAGTTGCGCTCGACATTCTGGCCCTGATGGATGCCCTCCAAATCAAGAAAGCCATTCTGGCGGGCTATGACTGGGGCGCGCGGACCGCCAACATTATCGCGGCACTCTGGCCCGAGCGGTGTCAGGCCCTGGTATCCGTCAATGGCTACCTCATCAATAACCGGGAACGCAACCAGTTGCCCTTGTCGCCCAAGGCCGAGCAGGGCTGGTGGTATCAATATTATTTCGCCACCGAGCGTGGCCGAGCCGGTCTGGAGGCCAACCGGCGCGAGTTGGCCAAGCTCATATGGAAAGCCAATTCGCCGACCTGGGCTTTCGGCGAAACCGCCTTCGCGCGCAGCGCCGCCTCGTTCGACAATCCGGATTACGTCCGCATCGTGATTCACAACTACCGCTGGCGGCTGAGTCTAGCCCCCGGCGACCCCCAATACGATGCCCTCGAAAAACGACTGGCTGCTGGCCCGGCCATTGCCGTGCCCACCATAACACTCGATGGCGACTCCGACGGCGTGGCTCCGGCCACGGATGGCACTGGGTACGCTAAAATGTTCACGGGCAAACGTACGCACCGCATCCTCAAAGGCATCGGTCATAACCTGCCGCAGGAGGCCCCTCAAGCCTTTGCTGACGCTGTCTTTGAAGTAGCAGGGCACACCGGCTAAGGACTACACACCCAATCGCCGATGGCACAAAAGCCGCCTATTTCACTTTCACCCCCCTTTTTCATGAAACTCTCACCTCAGCTCCTCGCCCCCGATAATCACGCCTTGGTCTTGATTGACTTAGAAGGGCAGATGGGTTTTGCGACCCACAGCATTAATATCACCGATTTGCGAAGCAATACGGCCCTCATTGCGGGGGCTTCCCGGATTTTCAACGTGTCGACCGTGGTGACGACCGTGGTCGAGGAAAGCTTTACCGGCCCGGTATTCCCCGAAGTTGAAGAGTTCTACCCGAAGGCCACTTCCAATTACCTCGACCGTACGTCCATGAACACCTGGGAAGACGAGGCGGCCTACCACGCCATAACCGGGCTGGGCAAAAAGAAAATTGTGCTGGCCGGGCTCTGGACCAGCATCTGCATCGTGGAGCCGGCTTTATCGGCCCTGGCCGACGGCTACGAGGTGTACGTGGTGGCCGATGTCTGCGGCGACGTGACCCTGGAAGCTCACGACCGGGCCATGCAGCGCATGATTCACGCCGGCGTGCAGCCCGTCACCGCGTTGCAGTACCTGCTGGAGCTGCAGCGCGACTGGGCCCGCACCGAAACCTACGCGCCGGTGATGGACCTGGTGAAGAAGTACGGCGGCTCTTACGGCCTCGGGGTGCAGTACGCCCAACACATGCTCCAACCCGAAGCCGCGCCGGCTTAAGTGAAGCAAAAGGTTTAGTGGCCGGTCGTGGGCTTTTCCATAGGAAATCTGCCCTTGCTTGATAAACCTCCACTTCCACTTACAAAACCTAGTCATGAGCGCTTCCCTAGTATTATACAACGGCCGGATTCACACCGTGGACCCGGCGCAGCCCGCCGCCACGGCCGTGGCCATCGAAGATGGCAAGTTTGTGGCCGTGGGCGACGACGCGACGGTAATACAGCTCGTGGCGGACGGCACCACGGTCATCGACTTGCAGAAAAAGCGGGTCGTGCCGGGCCTCAACGACTCCCACATTCACCTGATTCGGGGCGGGTTGAACTTCAACCTGGAATTGCGCTGGGACGGGGTGCCCTCGCTGGCCGACGCGCTGCGCCTGCTCAAAGAGCAGGTGGACCGCACCCCTTCGCCCCAGTGGGTGCGGGTCGTGGGCGGGTGGAGCGAATTTCAGTTTGCCGAGCGGCGGATGCCCACGCTGGCCGAAATCAACGCCTTAGCGCCCGATACGCCGGTGTTCATCCTGCACCTCTACGACCGGGCGCTGCTCAACCGGGCCGCGTTGCGGGCCGTGGGCTACACCCGCGACACGCCCGCGCCACCCGGCGGCCAGATTGAAAGAGACGCTAGCGGCGAGCCCACCGGCCTGCTGCTGGCCACGCCCAACGCCATGATTCTGTACGCGACGCTGGCCATGGGCCCCAAGCTTTCCTACGAGCACCAAGTCAACTCGACCCGGCACTTCATGCGCGAGCTGAACCGCTTCGGCATCACGAGCGTGATTGACGCGGGCGGCGGCTTCCAAAACTATCCCGACGATTATAAAGTGGTGAGTGAACTCAACGACAAGCAGCAGCTCACAGTGCGCATTGCCTACAACCTGTTCACCCAGCACCCCAAGGAAGAATTCGAAGACTTTAAGAGCTGGACCCAGTCGGTGAAGCTCCACCAGGGCGACGACATGTACCGCCACAACGGGGCCGGGGAGATGCTGGTGTTTTCGGCGGCCGACTTCGAGGACTTCCTCCAACCCCGACCCGACCTGCCCGACCACATGGACGCGGAGTTGGAGCGCGTGGTGCGCCTGCTAATCGAAAACCGCTGGCCGTTCCGCCTGCACGCGACCTACAACGAAAGTATCACTCGCTTTCTGGACGTATTCGAGAAGGTCGACCGGGACCTGCCGTTCGGGGACTTGCCCTGGATATTTGACCACGCCGAAACCATCGATGCCCGCAACATCGACCGGGTGAAGGCGCTGGGCGGCGGCCTGGCCATCCAGAGTCGCATGGCGTTTCAGGGCGAGTCTTTCGCCGACCGCTACGGGGCCGCGGCCGCCGAGCACACGCCCCCGGTGAAGCGGATGCTGGCGGCGGGCGTACCCGTGGGGGCCGGCACCGACGCCACACGGGTGAGCAGCTACAACCCCTGGGTAGCGCTTTACTGGCTGACGGTGGGTAAGACCGTGGGTGGCATGCAGCTGTATTCGGAAAACACGCGGCTGAGCCGCGAAACGGCCCTGGAGCTGTACACCCGCGGCAGCGCCTGGTTTTCGGGCGAACAGGATAAGAAAGGGGCCATCAAGGTGGGGCAGCTGGCCGACCTGGCAGTGTTGGACCAGGATTACCTCAGCGCCGCTGACGAGGACATCAAGCAGATTGAGGCCGACTTGACGGTGGTGGGCGGCACCATCGTGTACGCCGCGGGCAACTTCTCGTCGTTTTCGCCGCCCACGATTCCGATTCTACCCGACTGGTCGCCGACAACTATCCGCAACGGCTATCCGCCCAAACCGACGGCGGGCCGGCTGCTAACAGACCACCCGGCGGCTAGCGGCCACCTGCCGGCCTCGGCCAGCGCGATATCCCAACACCAGCTGTTGAGCAAGGTGCATCACTGCATCGGCAGTTGCGGCGTTCACGGACACGCGCACGATAAGGTGCGCACGAGCAACGTGCCGGTTTCCAACTACACGGCTTTCTGGGGGGCGCTGGGCTGTTCCTGCTTTGCGTTTTAACCGCCGGTTTCACCCCTGAAGGGCGCGGCGGCAAACGAGGCGCGGCTTTTCCTTCTCAACTGCTCAAGGCCTGACTCGGCATGGAAACGGATGACAAAGTACTGTACCTGAGTTTGCTGCTCACCTTCGTCGCCGGCTTTTGCGACACGGTAACGTTCATTGCCGCGGACGAGCTGTTCTCGGCCCACGTTACCGGCAACTTTATCGTGTTTGCCTACCATGTGGTGCAGGACGCCGCCACGGCCAACTGGGCCAAGCTGTTGAGCTTCCCCGTGTTCGTGGCGGCGGTGGTTGCGGGGCGCTGGCTGGCCCAAAAATCGACCAACCATTACGCCCTGCTGCTGGCCGAAGGCGGCCTGCTGCTGACCAGCGGTCTGCTGGCGCTGGTCCTGGCGTGGACCGGTACCGCCGCGCCGTGGCTCTGGCAGCTAACGGCCATGACCGTGGTGTTTGCCCTAGGCTTGCAGAATACGTTCGGTAAGCTCTTCGCCAAGGAAACCTACGGCCCCACGACCGTCATGACTGGTAACGTTACCCAGGCCGCCTTGGACGTGGCGGAGCGGCTGGCGGGCCCCCGTAGGGAACCCGGCCCAACGGGTTCAGTCAAAAACCAGCTGCTGGTTATCGGCGGCTTCCTTTTCGGCTGCCTGACGGGGGCCATTGGCGCCAAGCTGTTGGGCCTTTGGCCCGTGGCCCTGCCGGGCCTGTTGCTGCTAGGGCTGGCGTTCTTCCGGGGTGCTTCCAACCGGGAAACGAAGTAGCCTCACTCGAAAACCATACCAGGACCAACGTGCCCCTGACCCACTCTACTTTCCCGATGTCAACCACTTCCTTGCCCTCGCGGGCACCCTAGAGCCTTACGTGCCTGCTGCTGGCTCCCTGCTCGTCCGAGCTGATTACGGACTGGGCGTTATCGCTCCTCTAGGTGCTGGCCGGGTTGGCCCTCCTCCGGATGCAGGGCCTTAACAAGCCACTCTACACCCAAAGGCTTATCGCAACGCTTATTTCTTTTCGCACTATGAGCCTCGCGTGTCGTTTCTTCTCCGGCTGGTGGCCCGTCGGCCCGCTCTGTTTGTGGGTGACGATGGCTCCCGGCCAGACGGCTCCAGAAGTGCCGGAGTACGAAGCGGAACGCGCTAAAGAAGACTACCGCTATCTGGCGACTGATTCTGGGGTGCCGCCCGATGTATTCGACCCCATTAAGTTCATCGCGCTTTCCCGGTCCAAGACCACGTACCTGAGCATCGGCGGCGAGATTCGGCAACAGTACGAGCTGCTGCACAACGCGGGGTGGGGCGAAGAGCCCGAAGACCGCAATGGCTACCTGCTGCAGCGCTACCTGCTGCACACCGACTGGCACTTCGGTCGGAATGTCCGGGTATTCGGGCAACTAAAAAGTGGCCTGACGACCGGCAAGCGCGGGACACCCGACCTGCCCGACGAGGACCAGCTGGACCTGCACCAAGCCTTTATGGATGTGAGCACCGGAGGGGCCGGGAACGCCCTCACCCTCCGGCTCGGCCGCCAGGAGATGAGCTACGGTTCATCGCGGCTGATTTCTCTGCGTGAGGGTCCCACGGTCCGCCAGACCTTCGATGGGGCACGCGTGATGGGGCAGTCGCCGCGCGGGCGGCTGGAGGCCTTCGTGACTCGGCCCGCCACCACCAAACCCGGCATCTTTGACGACGAACCTAACCCCGAGGTCTGGTTCTGGGGCGTGTACGGCGTGCGGCTCCTCGCCCGACGGGCCGGGGGCCTGGACGGGTACTACCTCGGGTTCGCCAACCGCCAGGCCCGGTTTGCGCAGGGCCGCGCCGCCGAGCGCCGGCACTCGGTCGGCTTCCGGTGGTGGGGCGCGCCGGGCGCATTTCGCTATAATGCGGAAGCCGTTTATCAGTTCGGCCGTTTTGGGGTGGGCACTATTCGAGCGGGAACAGTTTCGAGCGAAGTGGGATATGGGTGGCAGAACTTGCCGCTCGCGCCTGCGCTGACGCTGCGCGCCGAGTACATCAGCGGCGACCGAAACTTGGCCGACCCAACCCTGCAAACCTTCAATCCCTTGTTTCCGAAAGGGGCTTACTTCGGCCAGGTCGCGCTGGTTGGCCCCGCTAACCTCTTCGACCTGCACCCCATTTTGACGCTGCACCCACTCGCCAGCCGCAACTTGACTATCCGTTTTGACTGGGCTTTCTTCTGGCGCGCCAGCCGCGCCGATGGCTTCTACACCACGCCCTACGTGCTGGCCCGGTCCGGCACCAGGGCGCAATCGGCCTACATCGGCGACCAGCTCACCGTGGAAGCCGAGTGGCCGCTGCAGCGGCACTTGCAGCTGGAGGTGTTCGTGACCCAATTCCGGGCCGGCACCTTCCTGCGCGAGTCGGGTACCGGACGCAACCTGACCTACCTCTCGCCGCGCGTAACGTTTCTCTTTTAACCCCGCGGCGGTGCCGCCCGGCGTATGCCGGGCCTCTGCACGCAATCCTTTTCCTGCTTCGTCATGATTACCCCTGCTTCTCAGCCCGAGCCCGTGCGGTTCAAATCATTTCTGCTCAACTGAACCTATATTTTCCCGGGTGTGCTGCTGCTCAACGCGGCCGTGGGTTGGGCCCTGGCTGGCCTCCACTGGCCGGAGTGGGCGCTTGTCGCTATCGTCACCGGCCTGCTAACCTTCGGCCCGTGGCTGGAGCGCACGTTTCGGGCGTGGCTGCGGCGGCCTTGAGGCAGTGAAATGAGCCACTATGCATTATTGTAGTGGCTTATGACATTAATTTTATTGCAAATCAAGCATATAAAATCGCTCGTTTACCTGTGCGACTTCGCACGTTGTTTGAACGGCAGTTGACGGCGGTGAAACAGACGGAAATGGTTCAGCAAACTTGTTCATTCACCAAAGTAAGGCGCCTCTTTAGCGAGAGCCCAAGACACAAAAAGCCGGTTCCTATCAAGAACCGGCTTTTCATTTACTGCAATAGAAACTGATGCTTTGCCAACGCTTTCGACGCTTGAATATCGGTCTTAGCCGTGAGCACATCCGGCGTGGGAGCAGCCTCCAGTGCCAACACCTTTGCCGTTTACGCGGGCGGTACAATTGGCATGCCCGCCACCAGTTCCCCCAAAAAGCGGGTTGTTGGGCAGAGGCTGCCCGCCGTTGCCATCCGGCACCTGGTTGAACAATACCGCTTCCTCGCCGGGCGTGCTTTGGGCTAAATGGTCCTCCAACACCTCCTGTCCGCTGTTGGCGTGCAGCGCCTGGGTGAGCAGCGTGTAGGTACTTACGTCCACGTTGTAGAGCTGGTTCAGCGCGTTCAGCTGCATGGCCGCGTCCTCGGCCGCCCCGATGGCATCCGAGAGCCGCTTGGTGTAGCACCGGGCTCGCCGGTCGGCCTTGGCCCGCAGGCGAATGGCGCGCTTCATGCGCGGCTTGAATTGGGCTTGGTAGGCCGTAAGTGCCACGATGGTGAAGATTTAGAAGGTGAAATAAAAACGGCCAGCCGCTGCCGACTGGCCGTTTCGTGCCGTGGGTGCTCCGGCCTAGGCCACGTACTCAATCGCCAGCGGGTTGGTGCTGTTGTTGTTGAGCGGGTAGAACTTCCCGTTAATCTGCTGGTAGAAATTAATGCCCACCACGCCCACCACCAAGTTGGCAGCGGCCGGAGCAGCCGGGAAGGTGGCCACGACCGCCTGATTCGCCAGCGGCGCGCTGTTGATAGGCAGGATGCCCAGCGGCGCCGCCACCACGCCGTTGGCGTATGTCAGCGACTCCATATCCAGCGACGAAGCCGCAAACACCACCTCGAAGTGGGTAGCGCCCTGCGGGGCGGCGATGTCCGAGGCCGGGTTCAGCGCCGGGATGCTCATCGTCACGTCAGCACCGGCCCCCGTCACTTCGTATGGGAAGTACATGGTCTGACCAATGCCGGCCCCGGCGTTGAAGTTGAAGCCCAGCAGGGGGGCCGAGTTGTCCGAGTCGAACACCCGCTGGCCGCGGTCGTTCGTGCCATCCAGGCCGATAATCTCGCGCATCTTTTGCGTGAGACGCGAGGCCACGCGGCTGTCGCTGGCCGCCGCAATGGCCACGCGCAGCGAGTCGCGGAGCAGCTTGCTGTATTTGGCCGACAAGCCGAATTCACTTGCGTTTTCGCGGGTACGGGCCATGCTGGCCTTGCTGTCGAAGGACGACTTATTGGAAGCGGGTTTTTGACGGACCGAGCCGTCTTTAGCGAATACAAGGCCGCCCACGGTGCCTTGCAGTCCCAGAATGCCAGTTTGTGAGGCCATGAGAAAAGGGGGTAAAAAGTGAGATAAAGAACCCGGCTGCTTTCACTTGCGCGACTTTGTTACCAGGTGCAGCCAACCCGGTAGCGCCGCTTGATTTCTGAATCGAAGGACCGCCACAGCTTCGGCGGCACCGCTTGGCTGACGCCACATTTCCACAGACCGCGCCCGGCCCGCTGCGCGGCCGTTTGCTGCGCCGCCCGCGCCGCTGCCTTGCGGTCAGGGTCGCTGGCCCAGGCCCAGCTGCACACCACCATCAGCGAATCCAGCGGTACCGGCCGTCCCGCAGCTGCCACCGTTGCCACCGGCAGCAGCACCGCACCCAGCGTCCGCCCGTACAGGTCCAAGCCAGCTTTCGCTACCATCACCACCCGCCCCGGCGCCAGCAGCCGCGCCACCGAGTCGGTGGCCTGCAGCCCGAACGCTTGGTCTTGCTCCGGCGCATCCGCGCCCAGCAGCCGCAGCCGATAAGTCGTAGTGCCTGAGAGCATGACGTAAGTATGGGCGTCGATGGCGCGCACGGTCATCGACAGCGGCGCGCCCGTCTCGCGCTGGCCCGACAGGCAGCCCGCCACCAGCGCCCCGACCACCGCCATTTCACCCATCCGTAAAATCGTCCGCTTGGTGTTCATGCTCCGAACCTACGGCCCGGTTTTAGCGGTTGTATCTTAGCCTGCCACTTTTACCCAAAACCGTTCCATTATGCCCCAGGTCTGCATCTGCCCGAAGGAGGCAGCCCAGCTTACCGGCACCAAATACAGCACGGCCAAGGTCCTGTTGCAGCGCATCCGTAAGCACTTCGACAAGCCCGCCCGCGCGTACGTGTCGGTGGCTGAGTTCTGCCAGTTCACCCACCTCCCCGAGGCGGAAGTTTCCCGCGCCCTGAACGGAACGACGGCGCAGGTCAACCGTAGCTAGAGTATAGCAAAAGCCACCCTCGCCCCACCCTGCGCCGTCCCGCCGCTGTCTCGTCCGGCTATAGCTATACAGGTGGAGGTGATAATCCGGCCTGCGCTTTACAGGCCGGGGTGGTAATCCGGATTGGACTTTACAGGTGAGGAAGATAAGCCGCGAATTTATTTCCGCCGCCAGGGCTGGGTGTCAA
>NZ_JANNOD010000007.1:0-6814 GCF_031398885.1 Hymenobacter sp. | reverse complement strand
GCAAGTGGCCCGACTCCACCAGGCGCACAACTTCCAGCCGGACGGCCATTGAATAAATCTCATATTTCTGGCGCTCCTTGCGCGGCCGATTCTCGTTCATGGAATTCAGAACTAGTGTACAGCTCTGGACGGACGAGACAGAGGTTGGACACGGTGCTCAGGGGAGTGGTGCTGGATGCTTCTACGCACGAAGTTATTCCTGGCGTCACAGTACTACTTAAAGGCACTACCACCGGCGTTGCGACGGGTTACGATGGCCACTTCGAGCTGCGGGTGCCTCGGAACGAAGCCACGCGAGTCATTACGGTGAGCTTCCGCAGCATTGGCTACGTGACGGAAGAGCGGGAAGTGCGGGTCGGAACCGGCGATGTGGTGATAAACATGCCCCTGAGCCCGGAGGTACTGGGCGGCCCAGAGCTGTGCCGCCCGCCGCGGCCCTGGCACCCGCGCCGCTTCTACCACCGGAGCAAATACTGGCTCATGCGCCCGTTCCGGCACGGATAAGAGTTGAAAAATCAGCTACTTTAGAAGCATGAATACCTCCCTGCCCATCAGCATTCCGCAGCCTTGCACCCGGCCGTGGGCCGCCATGACGCCCACGGCCCACGGCCGCCACTGCGGCGCCTGCCAAACCGAAGTAGTGGACTTCACCCGCCTGAGCGGCGCCGAAATCCTGGCCTACCTGGCCCGGCGCGGCGGCCGGCCGGTGTGCGCCCTGGCCAACACGACGCAGCTGGCCGCGCCGGCCCCGGTCGCGCCGTGGCGGCGCTGGCTGCTGGCCGGCTTGGCGCTGCTGGGCTGGCAGCCCGTTTCGTCGTGCGGCACCCGGCTGCCGCAGCAATTACCCGCGCAAGCCACGGCCGCCGCTACCAACTCCGCCGCCGCCCCGGCGCCGCAGCTAATCATTCGGGGCCAAGTGTTGGATGGCGCCAGCCAAACGGCCGTGCCGCAAGTCAACGTCTTTCTCAACGACACCAAGTTCGGCACCGTCACCGACGCGGAAGGGCGGTTCGAGCTGGTGCTGGCGCGGGACTGGGCGCCCATCGCCGGGGGCACGGTGGAGTTGCGGTTCGTGGGCAGCCCGTTCGATTTTCAGGAGCAAACCGTGCGGCTGGACGCGCGCGCCGCCTCCCCGGGGCTGCTGGTGGTGCGGCTGGCCTCGGCCCCCAATCGCGGCCGGCTGATGGGCTCGATTCGGATGGCGGAGCCGCCGATGAAGCCGCCGGTGAAGTAGACGAGGAGCTTTTTCTTCCAACTCTCTTTTTTTTGTGACGCAACTCAAATGAGCCCCGCCCCATGATTTCCATTCCCAACGCCTGCGCCCAGCCCTGGGCCGCCATGACGCCCACCGCCGCCGGCCGCCACTGCGGCGCCTGCCAAACCGAGGTAGTAGACTTCACCCGGTTGAGCGAGGCCGAAGTGCTGGCGTACCTGACGGCGCGGAAAGGGCAGCCAGTGTGTGCCTACGCTCATTTTACGCAACTGGCGCCAGCCCCGATAAGCCGCTGGCGGCGGTGGCTGCTGGCGGGCCTGGCGCTGCTGGGGTGGCAGCCGCTGGCTTCCTGCGTGGCCCCGCAGCAGCCCCCGCCGGGCCGCGCCGCGGCAGCGGGACCAACGGCGGGTTCGGCCAGCGTCGTGGTTCGGGGCGTGGTGCTCGACGATTCGCTGCGCGTGCCGGTGGCGGGGGCCTACGTGTTTGTGGAGGGCACCAAGTACGGGGCCGTGACCGACGAGCAGGGCGAATTTGTGCTGTCGTTTTCCGCCGACTGGGAAGCGGTGAAAAGCGGCTTCCTGAAGCTGCACATACCGTATGTGCCGTTTACTTTTTTGGCGCAAGACGTGAAAGTGATTATTACTGGGAGTGCCCCGCTCGCTCCGGTCACCGTGCGGCTTCGCTCCATTCCGGAGCGGGGCTTCCTCAAGGGTAAGGCCGTTCTGATTGACCCTCCAGTGCCGCTGCCCGGCCCCGGCAAAACCCGCCCCTAGCCCAAACCTTTCCGCCCCGAAAACCCTTGTGACGGGGTATGAAAGTTTTGCGTATTGCCTTCGTTTTCCTGCTCGCTACCGCCTGCATTCCCCTCAAGCCCACCACCAAGAACGACGTTTTCCCCGGCCGCGCCCAGCTGCCGCAAGAGGAGGCCCCGCACCCCAAAAACTCGCTGGAGTGGTGGTACTTCACCGGCCACCTCAAGGACGTGACCACCGGCCAAAGCTTTGGCGTGGAATACGTCTTTTTCCACTTCAATCCCACCGGCAAGCAGGACTACCAGATGGTGAACTTCGCCCTGACCGACCCGCAAACCCAGCAGTTCCGCTACGACTACGACCTGGGCAAGCTGCGCGAGCCGCTCACCGCCGCGCTGCCCATCAACCTCACCGAGCAGAAGAAGGACCAGCGCTGGACCCTCACCGGCCAGGAGGGCCGCTACCGGCTGCAGGCGCGCATGGCCGCCCACGCCGGGCAGGCCATCGACCTCACCACCACGCCCGTGAAGCCCGTGCTGCTGCACGGCGGCACCGGCTACGAGCAGTACGGCCCCGTGGCCCAGGCCGGCTACTACAGCTACCCGCGGCTGGCCACCACCGGCACCATCGAAGTGGGCGGCCAGGTGCACCAGGTCGCCGGCGAGCTGTGGTACGACCGGCAGTGGAACTGCGGCGGCGTGAACAAGCGAAACGTGGCCTGGGACTGGCTCAGCCTGCAGCTCGACGAGCCCAAGGAAGAGCTGATGCTCTACGCCGTGCACGAAACCAAGTCCGGCCAGCAAATCGGTGGCGGCTCCTTGTTTGGCGCCCAGGGCGAAAACCTGCACCTGGCCGAAACCGACTTCAAGCTGGAGCCCGTCACGTACTGGACCAGCGCCACATCCAAAAAGAAATACCCCGCCACCTGGCACCTCACCGTGCCCAGCAAGGGCTACGACCTGACCGTGACGCCCCTGGTGCCCAATCAGGAGTTAAACCTACGCCTCTTCAAAGTACTGAAACTGAACTACTGGGAAGGCATGTGCCGCGTCACGGGCACGCACCACGGCCAGCCCGTGACGGGGAATGCGTATGTGGAAATCACCAACAGGTAGGCTCTTTTCAATGACATCACCTGACGATATACACGAACATAAGCGTTTGGCAGTCTGGGCGGCTGATTGCGCTGAACGGGTTCTGAGCCTTTTTGAGCAAGCATGCCCTGACGATTACCGGCCGCGCGAGGCAATAGCCGCTGCCCGCGCTTGGGTGCGAAACGGCCTAACCGTCTCAGAAGCCCGTCAGTGTGCTTTTGCGGCTCACGCGGCCGCCCGCGATGCGCAGAATCCGGCCGCCGTAGCAGCCGCGCGGGCGGCTGGTCACGCCGCTGCCACAGCCCACGTTGCTACCCATGCGCGTCATGCTGAAGCCTACGCGCGCAGGGCAGTTGCATCCCAATGATCTGAAATAACACTGCCCCTGTGCTTCACCGCTCACTGGTTGAGCACCACTCGGAACGTGGTGCCGCGGCCGGTTTCGCTCCACTTCACGAAGAGCTTGCCCCCGTGGTAGTTCTCGATGATGCGCCGGGCCAGGGCCAGGCCCAGGCCCCAGCCGCGCCGCTTGGTGGTGAAGCCGGGCATGAACACGCTCTCGAGCTTGTTCTTGGGGATGCCCTTGCCGGTGTCGGTGATGTCGACGGCCACCTGGCGGGGCGGGGCGCCGCGCCGGTACCAGCTGCGGCGGGTGCGCACGCGGCGCAGGTGCAGCGTGATGGCGCCGCGCCCGTCCATGGCGTCCACGGCGTTTTTGCAGATGTTTTCCACCACCCAGTCGAACAGCGGCACGTTGATGCGGGCGGGCGTGTCGCGCGGCAGGTCCGACTCGATGGTAAAGACTACCTTTTTCGACACCCGGCTCTGCAGGTACTCGATGGCGTTGCGGGTGGTTTGCAGCAGGTTCTCGTCCTTGAGCACCGGCACCGAGCCGATGTTGGAAAACCGCTCGGTGATGATTTCGAGCCGGCGGATGTCTTTGCCCAGTTCCTCGATGATGGGCTCGTCGCGGAACCGCTCGGAGTCGCGCAGGTAGTTCTGCCAGCCCACCAGGCTGCTGAGTGGGGTGCCCAGTTGGTGGGCGGTTTCCTTGGCCAGGCCCACCCACACGCGGTTTTGCTCGGCCCGGCGCGAGGAGCTGAACGCGAAGTAGGCGATGACGGCCAGGCAGCCAATCACCACCAACTGCACCCGCGGGTAGGTGCGCAGCTGCTGCAGCAGCTGCGAGTCGCGGTAGAAAATGTAGTTCACCTGCCCGGCCCCAAACTCCACCACGATGGGCGGGTGCTGCTGCTTCATCATCCGCAGCTCGCTGGCCAGCAGCGTCACCGAGTCGGCGGGCGAGAGGTGCGCCGGCATGGTGACGTTTTTGGCGTTGATGATGTTCGTGCCGTCCTCGCTGAGGATGACGGGAATGGTGGCGTTGGCGTTGATGATTTCGTTGAACACGAACAGCGTGTTCGAGTCCGATTCGGAGTTGATGATGAACTCCTGGGCCTTGGCGTACAGTTGAATCTGCTGCTGCTCGCGCTCCGACACGCGCTGCACCAACAGGTTGGTGTAGATGACCGTGGCCGCGCCGACGAGCAGCGCCAGCACTGCGATGAGGATTTTGAGGCGGGACTTCTGGTCGTAAATCGGAATCATGCGGGAGCGTTCGGGGCCGGTGGGTAAGCGGGCAGGTCGGCCAACGACCACACCCGCACCAATGGGTCGAGGCCTCGAAAGTCGGCCGTGTTTTCCGTCAGCAAATCGGCCCCTTGAGCGCGGGCAGTGGCCAGGATAACGGCATCGGGCAGGGCCACTTTGCGAAGTTTTCGGTAGGCGATGGCGTAGGCCGCTACGTCGGCCGTCACCGGTACCACATCGGTAGCGGCCACGGCCCGGCGGGCAGTCGCTTCTTCTTCGATGCTGGGAAATAGAAAGCCCAACACCTCAATTTCGCATACCACAGAGGTCAGCACGTCGTCGTAGTCGGCCACGACGGCCCGCATGTCCACCCGGCCCTGCGAGGCGGCGATGAGGATGTTGCTGTCGAGCAGCAGCCGGCGCGGCATCAGGGGCGGCCCGGCAGGGGCCGGTCGTGGCGTTGGTCGCGCTGCCAGGCCGTCGCCTCGTCGATGGCGCGGTAGGGGTTGAGCCGCGCCAGCTCGTCGAAGGCCGCGAGCAGCTCGGCGCGCCGGGCCGCGCGCTGGTCGGCGGGGGCAGCGGCGGCCGGGCCCGCGTCGGGCCACACCAGCACCCGCAGGCGGGCGTTGGCCAGGTCGGCGTATTCGGCCGGCAGCCGGATGATGCCGTTTTCGGCGGTCACCTCAAACTCGGCCGTGTAGTGCCGGGCCACGTGGTGGGCAGTGCTCATGCGAATTGGGTTGATGACAAGAAAAAACTACCCCACCAGCACGGCTTCGCTGACGGCAATCTCGGCCAGGATTTCCAGCACGGCTTCGGGCGTTTCGGCGTCCACCAGGCGGGTGCGCCAGGCCTTGGCGCCCTCCAGGCCGCGGAAGTAGTGGGCGTAGTGGCGGCGCATTTCGAACACGCCCACCCGCGGGCCTTTCCACTCCACGCTACGGTCGAAGTGCAGCTGGCACATGGCCACGCGCTCGTCCAGGGTGGGCGGGGCCAGGAGCTGGCCGGTGGCCACGTAGTGCTTGATTTCGCGAAAAATCCAGGGGTAGCCGATGCTGGCCCGGCCCACCATCACGCCGTCGACGCCGTAGCGGTTCTTGTACTCGACGGCCTTTTCGGGCGAGGTGATGTCGCCGTTGCCGAAGACGGGGATGCGAATGCGCGGGTTGTCCTTGATGCGGGCAATGAGGCGCCAGTCGGCCTCGCCCTTGTAGAGCTGCACGCGGGTGCGGCCGTGCACGGTGAGGGCCGCGATGCCGATGTCCTGCAGGCGCTCGGCCACGTCCTCCACGTTCTTGGTGCCCTCGTCCCAGCCCAGGCGGGTTTTCACGGTCACGGGCAGGTGGGTGTTTTTGATGACGGCGGCCGTCATTTCCACCATCTTCGGGATGTCGCGCAGCAGGGCCGCGCCGGCGCCGCGGCAGGCCACCTGCTTCACCGGGCAGCCATAGTTAATGTCAATCAAATCGGGGCCGGCCTCGGTGCTGATGGCCGCGCACTCGCCCATCGTGGCCACGTCGGACCCGAAGAGCTGGATGCCGATGGGCCGCTCGTAGTCGAACACGTCGAGCTTCTTGCGGCTTTTGGCCGCGGCCCGAATCAGCCCTTCCGAGGAAATAAACTCGGTGTACATCAAGTCGGCCCCGTTGGCCTTGCACACGGCGCGGAAGGGCGGGTCGCTCACGTCCTCCATCGGGGCGAGCAGGAGCGGGAAGTTGGGGAGTTGGATGTTGCCTATGTTGACCACGGGGATTGGGAATTGGGAACGTCATGCTGAGCGCAGCCAAAGCATCTCGCGTGCAGCAGCAATCAATGCCATTGAATAGGGCAACGAAGCGAGCGAGATGCTTCGGCTCCGCTCAGCGTGACGAGCCGGTGTGTCTGTGCCGAACTAATGTACCAGCCTAAGTTAAAAACTACGGTAAATTTACGCCCTTCCGCAACTTACTCCTCCCCATGAAAGGTTTCCTGCCCCGCACCCTGCACCCGGGCCTCCAGGTATTGCTGCTGCTGGCGCTGATGGTGGCGGGCGCCTGCGTGGGCTACACCCTGGTTTTTACCTGGGCCCGGGTGGGCTACGGGCTCTCGCTGACGGAAGCCGCGAAGGTCATGGCGTACCCCACCGGCTACCCCCAGGGCTGGGGCCTGCTGATGGCGGCGCAGGG
>NZ_JANNOD010000006.1:0-19550 GCF_031398885.1 Hymenobacter sp. | reverse complement strand
GCAAGTGGCCCGACTCCACCAGGCGCACAACTTCCAGCCGGACGGCCATTGAATAAATCTCATATTTCTGGCGCTCCTTGCGCGGCCGATTCTCGTTCATGGAATTCAGAACTAGTGTACAGCTCTGGACGGACGAGACAGCACACCATTCTCGGCGCCAACGGCACCATCGGTCAAGAGCTGGCCCGCCAGCTGCCCACCCTCACCACCGAGCCGCTGCGCTTGGTGAGCCGCCAGCCCAAAAAGGTGAATGCGACCGACGAATTGCTACCCGCCGACCTCACCGACGCGGCCCAAACCGACCGCGCCGTGGCCGGCTCGGCGGTGGTGTACCTGGTGGCGGGCCTGCCCTACAACATTAAAACCTGGCAGGCCGACTGGCCCCGCATTATGACCAACGTGCTCAACGCCTGCGAGCAGCACGGCGCCAAGCTGGTGTTCTTCGACAACGTGTACATGTACGGCGCGGTGGACGGCCCGATGACCGAAGAGACGCCCTTCAACCCCGTGAGCCGCAAAGGCGAGGTGCGCGCGCGCATTGCCCGCCAAGTGCTGGATGCCATGCAGGCCGGGCGGGTACGGGCGCTCATTGCCCGGGCCGCGGACTTCTATGGGCCAAACATCGCCAACTCGGTGCCGAACATGCTCATCCTGGACAACTTGAAAAAAGGTAAGGCCGCCCAGTGGCCCGGCAGCGTCGACCAGCCCCACTCCTTCACCTTCACCCCCGACGCGGGCCGGGCCACGGCCGTGCTCGGCACCACGCCGGCCGCCTTTGGCCAAACCTGGCACCTGCCCACCGCCGCGCCCGCCCTCACGGCCCGGCAGTTTGCGGCGCAGGCCGCCGCCCACTACGGCGTGCCGTCCAAAATCAGCGTCCTGCCCAAGCTCGTGATGCGCGCCGTGGGCCTGTTCCTGGAGCCCGTGCGCGAGTCGGTGGAAATGTTCTACCAGAACGACCGGCCGTATGTATTCGATAGCTCGAAATTTGACCGGCAATTCTTCGCGGCCACGCCCTACGCCGAAGGCATCCGGCAAGCGGCGGTGTAACGCCTGCGGCTCAATGAGGAATGAAGAATGAGCAATGAAGAATTATCAGGGCGACCTTTGTTGTAATTCCTCATTGCTCATTCTTCATTCCTCATTGTAAAATGTACGCCACCCTTCAGCCCGACCTCGCGCAGCAGCTCCAGGAAATTCAGGATGCCGGCCTTTTTAAAAAGGAGCGCATCATCACCTCGCCCCAGGGCGCCGAAATCGAAACCGACGAAGCCGGCGAGGTGCTGAACTTCTGCGCCAACAACTACCTGGGCCTCTCCTCGCACCCCGAGGTCATCGAAGCGGCCAAGGCGGCTATCGACTCGCACGGCTACGGCCTGTCATCGGTGCGCTTCATCTGCGGCACCCAGGACATTCACAAGGAGTTGGAAGCCAAGCTGGCCGAGTTCCTGGGCACGGAGGACACCATTCTCTACGCCGCGGCTTTTGACGCCAACGGCGGGGTGTTCGAGCCGCTGTTCAACGAGCAGGACGCCATTATTTCCGATGCGCTCAACCACGCCAGCATCATCGACGGCGTTCGCCTGTGCAAGGCCCAGCGCTACCGCTACGCCCACAACGACATGGCCGACCTGGAGAAGCAGCTCCAGGCCGCCCAGGCCAAGGGCTCGCGCCACCGCATCATCGTCACCGACGGCTCGTTCAGCATGGACGGCACCATCGCCCGGCTCGACCTCATCTGCGACCTTGCCGACAAATACCAGGCCCTGGTGATGGTGGACGAGTGCCATTCCTCTGGCTTTCTAGGTAAAACCGGCCGCGGCACCCACGAGCTGCGCGGCGTGATGGGCCGCGTCGACATCATCACCGGCACGCTGGGCAAGGCCCTGGGCGGAGCCATGGGCGGCTTCACCTCGGGCCGCAAGGAGATTATCGACATGCTGCGCCAGCGCAGCCGGCCGTATTTGTTTAGCAACACCCTGGCCCCGGCCATCGTGGGCGCCTCGCTCCGCGTGCTGGAGCTGCTCACCGAAAGCACCGCCCTGCGCGACCAGCTTGAAGCAAACACCACCTACTTCCGCGCGCAAATGACCGCCGCCGGCTTCGACATCCGCCCCGGCCAGCACCCCATCGTGCCCGTCATGCTCTACGACGCCAAGCTGGCCCAGGAATTCGCCGCCAAAATGCTGGAAAAAGGCATTTACGTGGTGGGCTTCTACTACCCCGTGGTGCCGCAGGGTCAGGCCCGCATCCGGGTGCAGCTCAGCGCCGCCCACACCCGCGCCCACCTCGATAAAGCCATTGCCGCCTTTATCGAAGTAGGGAAAGAGCTGGGCACGCTGAAAGCCCCAGGCGTGGCCCAGCCAACCGGCGAGCAGGTGGTGACGAACACGCCGTAGTAATCAGTTAAAAGGGAAGAGTTAAAAGTTAAAAAGACCGCCTGACAACTTAGGCGGTCTTTTTAACTTTTAACTCTTCCCTTTTAACTGAATCAAGCCGCCCGGAAACCCGTGGCTTGCCGCACGCTGCGCTCGTTGCCGGTGGCCGGGTCGGCGTAGGAATGGTCGCTCACTTCCACCGACACGCGCTTGCCGATGAGCTGCTGAGTGTCGAGGTCCTGGCCTTCTTCGGGCTTGATGCCCGCGGCCGAGTACAGTTGCAGGATGATGGGGTGGCCGGCCTCGGAGTTGTAGAACCGCTGCGACACGAAGCCGTCCTCGTTTTCCAGGCGGGCGGCGAAGAACGGCACGTGCTGGTGCTCGCTCGTGCCTTCTTCGATGGCGGTGATTTCGACCGTGTGGCGGCCGTCGGGCAGGAAGCCCTTGTCCTGGCCTTTGTCAACGGAAATTTTCATAGCGCTGGGTTGATTGGAGGGTTGAAGCATTTTTACCACCCGCATCCGCTGGGATGGGTGAATACGCGCTAACGGCCCAATCACCGCAGGGTTGCGGCCGACGTGAAGCTCAGGGAGCCCGCCCATCTCCTCACCTCACCGGGCGGGGGCGCCCACGTTGCTCAGGCCGCCTCAGCCCCTACCGGATTGCTGGAGCTGGCGGCCGGACTGCCGGGGCCGCTGCTCAGCAGCCACTCGTTCAGGCGGGTGCGCAGCTCGGCGGTGGAGAGGTTGCGGTGCACTTCGCCGTGGCGCACCAGGCTCATGGCGCCGGTTTCTTCGCTCACCACCAGCACCACGGCGTCGGTGATTTCGCTCAGCCCGATGGCGGCGCGGTGGCGCAGGCCCAGCGAGGCGGGCACGTCGGGGTTTTCGCTCACCGGCAGGATGCAACGGGCGGCCAGCAGCCGGCCGCCGGCCACTATCACGGCGCCGTCGTGCAGGGGACTGGTTTTGTTGAAGATGGACAGCAACAGGCGCTTGCTGACTTCGGCGTCGAGCCGGTCGCCGGATTCGGCGAAGGCACTGAGGTCGGAGGCCTGGGAGAAGCAGATGAGGGCGCCGGTGTACTTGCCCGACAAGCTTTTGGCGGCCTCCACGAAGGGGCTCACCGCCAGCGGGGCCGCGCCGGGCGCCCGCCTCCAGCCCCAGCCGCGCATCCGTTCCAGGGCCGTGGCCTTGCCCACGTTCAGCAGAAACCGCCGGATTTCCTGCTGAAACAGGATGATGCTGGCCAGCACGCCCACGCTCATGAACTGCCCCAAAATCTTGGTGAGCAGCTCCATGCCGGTGGCCTTCACCACCAAGTACAGCAGGTAGAACAAGACGAGGCCCAGCGCCACGTTCAGGGCCACCGAGCCGCGCAGCAGCTTGTAAAGCTGGTAGAGCAGCACCGTGACCAGGAGCACGTCGGCCGCGTCAATCCAGCCGAATTGCAGGAAATTGATGGGGAAGGGGCCGGACATGGGGTAGGTGACTGAAAGGAGGAGACGGGCGGCGGGCAATTAACACAAGGACCCTCCCGGGCCCAGCCGTTGCACCACCCGCCGCGCAAACGCCCTTCCGCTCCCCAAATTACGGCCTTTATTCCCCCGCTGGAAAGGTATTGGCAAATAATTCCACGGTTTGGCGCGCCTCGGCCACGTCGTGGGCCCGCAACAGCCGGGCGCCGCCTTGCAGGGCCACCATGTGCAGGGCCGTAGTGCCGTTGAGGGCCGTTTCGGGGCGGAGGCCCAGGGGGCCGTACACCATCTTCTTGCGCGAGAGGCCCGCCAGAATGGGCCGCCCCAGCGCGTGCAGCTCGGGCAGGCGGCGCAGCAGCTCGTGGCTCTGGGCCGCGGTTTTGGCGAAGCCGAAGCCGGGGTCGAGCAGCACGTCCACGGCGCCGGCAGCGCGCAGGGCGGCCAGGGCGTCGCGGAAGTAGCGCAGCAGCGTGAGCACCAGGTCGTCGTCGTAGTGCGTGAGCTGGGCCATGGTTTGGGGCGTGCCACGCAGGTGCATCAGCACGTAGGGCACGCGCAGGCGGCCCACGACGGCAAACATGGCCGCGTCGAGGGTGCCGCCGGCCACGTCGTTCACCAGGTCGGCCCCGGCGGCCACGGCGGCGGCGGCCACGGCGGCCCGGAACGTATCAGCGGAGAGAAAGGCCTGCGGAAATTCCCGGCGCAGCGCCTCCACGGCGGGCAGCAGCCGGCGGGTTTCCTCTTCCGCGGAAATGTCGTCGGCCCCGGGGCGGGTGCTGTAGGCGCCGAGGTCGAGCACGGCGGCCCCGGCGGTGAGCATGGCCTCGGCCCGGGCCAGCAGGTCGCGCTCGGACGCCACGCGGCTGCCGGCGAAGAACGAGTCGGGCGTGAGGTTGAGGATGCCCATCACCTGCGGCCGGTGCAGGCTCAGCAGGCGGCCGTGGGGCGACAGCAGTGAATGAGTGAATGGATGAATGGATGAGTGAACGGGGAACAGCATGGCGGGCGGGAAGCGGTGCGGCCCACAATATCCGCCCACCCGCCCGAACTTGCATCGGTGGTAGAGGCTGCGCGCCCATTCACCCATTCGCCCATTCACCTATTCGCCCCTTGCAGACTCCCGACCACTACGACCTGCTGCTGGCCCGCTGCCGCGCTCTGTTTCTGGCCAAAACCCACGACTACGGCACGGCCTGGCGCATCCTGCGCCTGCCTTCCGTCACGGACCAGCTTTTTATCAAGGCCAACCGCATCCGCACTATTCAAGAAACCGGCGTGCAGCTCGTGGCCGACGACGTGAACGGGGAGTTCGTGGCCATCGTCAACTACTGCCTCATTGCCCTAATGCAGCTGCACTTGCCGCCCGAAACCCCGCTCGACATGAGCCCCGAAGCCGTGGCCGCCGCCTACGACCACGAAGCCGCCGAAAACCGCCGCCTGCTGCTGGCCAAAAACCACGACTACGGCGAAGCCTGGCGCCAGATGCGCGTATCGAGCATCACGGACCTGATTCTGATGAAGCTGCACCGCGTGAAGCAGCTCGAAGACCTGGGCGGCGCCGCCTGGGTGAGCGAAAGCGTGGAAGGCAGCTACCGCGACATGCTCAACTACGCCGTGTTTGCCCTGATTCTGCGGGGCGAGTGAGGCGCTGGGGCGATGACGAAATAGGGTGATAAAGCAGAAAGAACGCCATGCTGAGCGCCGCCGAAGCATCTCGCTCGCCTCAGTGAACGGGTTGGATTACTGCCGCGGGCGAGACGCTCCGGCAAGCGAATACTCACTAACGATGACGTTCTTTTTACTTCATCGCCCCAATTCAAACTTTGCGTGCGGCCCGCCCGTTTGCCAACGGTTTACTTTGCGTTATGGCCGTCTCCACTTCCGCTCCCGCCGTTGCCCCCGCCCCGCATCCGCTGCGCACGCTCACCCGCGTGTCGTGGTTTTTGCTGGGGGCCTTGTTCATTTTTTCTGGCCTCGTCAAGCTCAACGACCCGGTGGGCACGGCCCTCAAGCTGGAAGAATATTTCGAGGTGTTTGCCGTCGATTTTGGCTCGTTCTTTTTGTATTTCAAGGGCATGGCCCGCGCGCTTTCCATCGTGCTCTGTTCGCTCGAAGTCATTCTGGGCGTGGCCCTGCTTTTGCGCTGGCACCTGCGCAAGACGCTGTGGGTGCTGCTGGGGCTGCTGGTCTTCTTCACGTTCCTGACTTTTTACTCGGCCGCCTTCAACAAGGTGACCGACTGCGGCTGCTTCGGCGACTTCATCAAGCTCACGCCCTGGACGTCGTTTGCCAAAGATGTATTCTTGCTGGGGCTGTGGGCCGTGGTGTTCTTTAACCAGCGGTTTTTGCGCCGCGCTTTTGTGAAGGGCACGCCCGCCATCATGGCCATGACCTTTGCCTCGGCCATTGCCATCGGCATCGGGGTGCGGGCCCTCGGGCACCTGCCGTACTTCGACTTTCTGCCCTACAAAGTGGGCAACAACATCGGCCAGCTCATGAAGCCCGCCGAGCAGGCCCGCTACCGCTACACATTCGAGCGCCGGGGCGAAACCAAGGAGTTCGACGCGTTTCCGACCGATACCACCTGGCGCTACAAGGCAATGACGGTGCTGAACCCCGAGGCGTCGAAACCGCTCATTACCGACTTCGACGTGGCCGACGTCAACGGCAATTCCTACACGGCGGAGCTGCTCAAGGGCATCAAGCTCGTGCTCATCGTGCAAAACACGAACAAGACGGACCGCGACCGGTTCGTGGCCATCAACGCGCTGCTGAACGCGGCCGGCAAGTCCCGCAAGAACATCACGGCCGTCACCATCACCAGCACCAGCCCGGCCAAGTTCGACGCCTTCCGGCACGAAATGAACATCGCCACGCCCTACTACTTCGCCGACGCCACGGTGCTCAAGTCCATGATTCGTTCCAACCCCGGGCTGATGGTGCTCAAGGACGGCGTGGTGCGCGCCAAGTACCACTACCACGACGTGCCCGAGCTGTTCGAGGTGGAAAAAGGCCTCTAGCCCCGCGCCGTGCTCGCCTTCATCCTCCGTCGTTTGGCCCAGGGCCTGCTGGTGCTCGTGGGCGTGGCGTGCACGGTGTTCTTGCTCTTCAACGTGCTGCCCGGCGACCCGGCCGCCCTGCTGGCCGGCCAGCGCACCGACCTGGCCACCAAGGCCGCCATCACCGCCGACCTGGGGCTGGACCAGCCCCTGCCCGCCCGCCTGGCGGGCTACCTCAACGATGCCTCGCCGCTGGGCCTGCACCCGCGGGACTCGGCCGGCCGGGCCCGCTACGGCGGCGTGGCGCTGCTGCCGCTGGGCCCCCGGGCCCTGGTGCTGAAAATGCCCTACCTGCGCCGCTCCTTCCAGAGCAATAAGGACGTGCTGCGCATCCTGCTCGACTATTTCCCCGGCACGCTGTGGCTGGCGCTGGCGGCCATGCTCATCGCCAGCGTGGGCGGCGTGGCCTTTGGGGTGGCGGCGGCCCTGCGGCCGCAGTCGGCGCTCGACCGCGCCCTGGTCACCACCTCGGTGCTGGGTATTTCGGTGCCGTCGTTCGTGGCTGCCATTGCCATTGCCGTCACGTTCGGCTTTTACTGGAGCCCGTGGACGGGCCTGAGCCTGACGGGCCAGCTCTACGAAACGGACCCGTTTACGGGCGAGAGCCACCTGGTGCTGCGCAACCTGCTGCTGCCGGCCGTGGCGCTGGGCATCCGGCCGCTGGCCATTATTACGCAGCTCACCCGCTCCAGCATGTTGGACGTGCTCGGCCAGGACTACATCCGCACGGCCCGGGCCAAGGGGCTGAGCCCGCGGGCCACGGTGCTGCACCACGCCCTGCGCAACGCGCTCAACCCGGTGGTCACGGCCGTGTCGGGCTGGCTGGCCTCGCTCATGGCCGGCGCGTTTTTCATCGAATACATCTTCAACTGGAAAGGCCTGGGCACCGTGACGCTACGGGCCGTCGAAAACCTGGACTTTCCCGTGGTAATGGGCGCCACCCTGTTCGTGGCCGCGTTGTTTGTCGTAATCAATATTGCGGTCGACGTGCTGTACGCCGTGCTCGACCCGCGGGTGAAAATCAGTTGACGCTGCATTACACGCTACGCTGCGCTTAATGAGGAATGAAGAATTCCCGGTCGATAATTCTTCATTCTTCATTCTTCATTCCTCATTCCTCATTAAGCAATTAAGCACCGCGTGAAACTGTACCTCATCGGCATGCCGGGCTCGGGCAAAACCACTTTGGGCCGGGCCCTGGCGGCCCACTTCAACTTGCCTTTTCTGGACCTGGACGCCGAAATCGGGGCCCGTGCTGGTCAGGTCATCCCGGCTATCTTCCTGCAGCACGGCGAGGCGCATTTTCGCCAACTGGAAGCCGATGTGCTGCGCGCGGTGGCGGCCCGGCCGGGGCCGCTGGTACTGGCCACCGGCGGCGGCACGCCCTGCTTCCACGGTAACCTGGCCGTGCTGAACGCCACGGGCTTCACCGCGTGGCTCGACGTGCCGGTGCCGGTGCTGGCCACCCGGCTGGCCGCGGTGGCCGAAACGGCCAGCCGGCCCCTCCTGGCCACCGCCGGCCCTTCCGAAAAGTGGCTGCGTGAAACCCTGGGCGCCCGCGCACAGTTTTATGCGCAGGCCCGCCTGCGCTGCTCCGGGGACGACCTCGCGGCGGCGGCCGTGGCCGCGCAATTGACCGCCGCGGGGTTTGCGGCACCAGCAACCGAATTACCACCGGGCGCGTAGTTTCGTTAATTGATTCGTTTGTACGTCTTATGCAGTCAGTATCCACCGCAGAACCCGTCGTAGCTCCCGCTTCGCCCGCAGCGGGGCGGGGGCGGCCCAAGCACAAGGGCTCGGCCCAGCTGTTTCAGAACCCGGTGCTGGAGCGGCTTTCGCACACGCACATTGCCCTGCCGGTGGGCATTTTTGCCATCACCACCGTCCTGAGCCTGTATTACGGCCTCACCCACGGCTTCATGTCGGGCGCGTCGGCGCTGGGGCTGTTCTTGCTGGGGCTGTTCGGCTTCACGTTCGTGGAGTACGCCGTGCATCGTTACCTGTACCACATTCCGGCCACCACGCCGGGCCGGGCCAAGTTCCAGTACACCCTGCACGGCGTGCACCACGAGTACCCCAAGGACAAAACCCGGCTGGCCATGCCGCCCATCGTCACGGTGTTCGTGTCGTCGCTGTTGTTCTTTATTTTCCGACTCAGCTTCGGCTCCTACGCGTTTGGGCTGCTGGCGGGCTTTACGTTCGGCTACGCCACGTACTTGTTCGTGCACTACGCCATCCACGCGTACTCGCCGCCCAAGAACTTCCTGAAGGTGTGGTGGACCCACCACGCCCAGCACCACTACCGGCAGGACGCCGTGGCCTTCGGCGTATCGAGCACGCTCTGGGACCACCTCATCGGCACCATGCCGGGCAAGCAGCGGAGCGAATAAGTCATTCGCACTGGCGCACTAAAAAAGCGCGACTCCGTTACCGGGGTCGCGCTTTTTTGCCTTGTGGCAGCGCAGCTTGGGTGGTACGGCTAGGTGCGGGGGCCGCGCATTTTATTCACGATGAAAAACACCAGCGCCACCACGATGAACACGGCAATGATGCCGGTGTAGGCACCGGCTTTGAAGATGCCGGCAATGGCATCGCAGCCCGTGAGGGTGGTGGCCAGCGCCAGCAGAAACACAAACAGGGAAAGGCGGGAAGCAGTCATGACGCGAAATGAACTAGGGTGAGGGAAGCGGGCCGCCGCCGGGGCGGCCAGGTAGCCGCTGTTACTGCCGCAGTCAGCAAAAGGTTGGCAATTAACGGTTAGTGGTTAGTGATTAACGGTTAGTGCTTTTTTGAACACCACTAACCGTTAACCACTAACCGTTAATCACTGACCACTACCCAGCCTACCAGTTGCCGCTGGCGCCACCGCCACCGCTGTCGCCGCCCCCAAAACCGCCGAAGCCGCCGCCGCCTCCACCGCCGCCGAAACCACCCCCACCACCGAAGCCCCCGCCGCCGCCACTGCCGCCCAGCAGGGTGCCGAGCAGGAAGGGCGGAAAGAAGCCGCCCCCGCCCACGCCGCGGTTGCCGCGGCCGCCCCCGCCGCCCCGGTTGCGGAGCAGGACGAAGACGAGCACCAGCGCCCCAATTATCAGCCAGAACGGGAAGCCGGAGCCGGTGCGGTCGCGCCGGCCGCGGGGCCGGGCGTCGGCCGGGTCGGCTTGGTATTCGCCTTTGGCCAGGGCAATGAGCTGGTCGGTGGCGCGGTCGAGGCCGGCGTAGTACTGGTTTTGGCGGAAGGCGGGCACCAGCGTATTGCTGATGATGCGCTTGGCGATGGCGTCGGGCACGGCGCCTTCGAGGCCGTAGCCGGTTTGGATGCGGGCGCTTTTTTCCTGCCGGGCCACCAGCACCAGCAGGCCGTTGTTCTTGCCCTTCTGGCCGATGCCCCAGCTCACGTACAGCTTTTGGGCGTAGTCGGCAATCTCGGCGCCGTCGAGGTTGGGCACGGTGACCACGGCGATTTGCGAGGAGGTGCTGTCGTTGTAGGCCACCAGCTTGCGCTCCAGCGCGTCGGCTTCGCCGGGCTGCATGAGGCCGGCCAGGTCGTTGACCAGGCGCGGCGGGCTGGGGCGGGGCGGCAGGCTTTGGGCCCCGGCGCCGAGGGCGGGCAGCAGCCAGAGCAGCGCGAGCAGCAGCGGCCACCACGCCCGCGCCGGGCCGGCCCAGGCGGGCGCGGCGCGGCGAAGTGGCGGCAACGGGCGGGCGTCAGCCCCGGATGTTCTCATGCGTTGGGCGACGGCTGGGGGCCGCCGAAAGAAATGGTGTCGTCCAGCTCGTTGCGGTCGGTGGTCTTGTCGTAGGGAAAGTAGCGTTGGAGCTGCTCGCCCACCATGCGGATGCCGCGCTCCAGGCCCAGGACGTAGTTTTCGGTGCGGAACTGCTCCAGCACGGCTTCCTTGGTGGTTTCCCAGAAGTCGTCGGGCACGGCCGCGTTGATGGCCGAGTCGCCGATGACGGCAAACTTGCGGCTCTGCCAGGCCAGGTAAAACAGCACGCCGTTGCGGGCGGCGGTCCGGTGCATACCCAGCTCGCCGAACACCTGCGCGGCCCGGTCGAGGGGTTCGGGCGTGGGGCAGGTGTCTTCGAGGTGCACCCGGATTTCGCCCGACGTCGTGACCTCGGCCTGGCGGATGGCCGCCACCAGGGCCGCATCCTGGGCGGGAGTGAGGGGGGATTTCATTGTTTCAATGAGGAATGAGGAATGAAGAATGAGGAATTGGGAACGGCCAACCAGGGCCAATTCTTCATTCCTCATTCTTCATTCCTCATTGAAATCAAAATTGAACGGTCGGCGCTTTGCTGGCGGCGGGGTCGGCCTCGAAGAAGGGCTTGGGGGGGAAGCCGAACATGCCCGCGAACAGGTTGTTGGGGAAGGTGCGGGTGAAGGTGTTGTAGTCCTGGGTGACGGCGTTGAACTTGTTGCGCTCCACGTTGATGCGGTTTTCGGTGCCTTCAATCTGGGCCTGCAGCTCCTGGAAGTTGGCGTTGGCCTTCAGGTCGGGGTAGTTTTCGGACACGGCCAGCAGGCGGCCCAGGCCGGCCGACATCTGGCTTTGGGCGGCCTGGAACTTCTGGATGTTTTCGGGGGTGAGGTCGTTGGGGTTGAGCTGCACGCTGGTGGCCTTGGCGCGGGCCTCGATGACGGCGGTGAGGGTGCCCTGCTCGAACTTGGCGGCGCCCTTCACGGTGTTGACCAGGTTGCCGATGAGGTCGTTGCGGCGCTGGTAAGAGCTTTGCACGTTGCCGGCCTGGGCCTTCACGGCCTGGTCGCGCGTCACCATGCCGTTGTAGCCGCACGAGGACTGGGTGAGCAACAGGGCCAGGCCCGCGAAATAAAGGAGAAAGCGTTTCATCTTTTTGAATGGGGAATGGAGAATGAGGAATGAAGAATGCCGACCGAAACCTTGGGTGAGGTTAGTGGTTGGCCTCCGCACGGCGAAAGGTACGCAAAGGGGCTCCGGCGGTTGTGCCTACTGCAAAAAGCCGTAACTAGCGCCCCGGACGCCTTCGTTGGTAATTCCTCATTCTTCATTCCTCATTCTTCATTCGAAGCAATGAAAGTCGTTATTCCCGTCGCCGGCATTGGCTCGCGCCTGCGCCCGCACACCCACACCCAGCCCAAAAGCCTGGTGCCGGTGGCCGGCAACACCATCCTGGGCCACATCATCGACCGCCTGACGGCGGCCGGGCTCACCGAGTTTGTGTTCATCGTGGGCTACCTGGGCGATAAAATCGTGCGCTACGTGCGCCGCACCTACCCCGACCTGCAGGCCACCTTCGTGGTGCAGGAGCCCCGCGAGGGCCTGGGCCACGCCCTGTGGCTGGCCCGCGAGGAGTTTCGCCACGAGCCCGACGGCGTGCTCATCCTGCTCGGCGACACGATAGTGGACGTGGACCTGCCGGCCCTGCTGGCCACGCCCGGCTCGGTGCTGGCCGTGAAGGAGGTGAAGACGCCCAGCATGTTCGGGCTGGTGGAAACCGGCGCCGGGGGCCGGGTGAGCAAGGTGGTGGAGAAGCCCAACATTCCGAAGTCGAACTTTGCCATGGTGGGCCTCTACAAGCTGGCCTACCCCGAGCAGCTGGCCCGGGCCCTGGAGTGGCTGCACGACGCCGACGTGCGCACCCACGGCGAGCTGCAGCTCACCGACGCGCTCATGCACCTCATCGAGGAAGGCGAGGTGATGACGACCTGCCCGGTGGACAACTGGTTCGACTGCGGGCGCAAGGACACGCTGCTCGAAGCCAACGCCCGCCTGCTCAACACGGCCGAGTTTCTGGAGCCGCGCGACTACTCCGAGTTCCCGGACGCGGTGATTATTCCGCCGGTGAGCATCGGGCGGGGCTGCCAGATTTCGCACTCCATCATCGGCCCCAACGTGGCCATCGGCGACAAGACCATCATCAAAAACTGCATCCTGAGCGACTCCATCATCGGCAGCTACTCGGAGCTGCGATCGGCGGTGATGCACGACTGCATCGTGGGCTCGGACGCCTCGTTCCGGGGCATGAACCACTCGCTGAATATCGGGGATAACACGGAGATTGACTATAGTTAAGGGCGGGGCAACCTCACCCCCGGCCCCTCTCCTGCGGAGAGGGGAGCCTGACGACTTGGGGCGGGGCGGCGGAAACCGCTCCTGCTGGCGCTAGAAAGGCGTCTGTTGGGAAGCGTCGGCGAGTTCCTAGGTAACGCCTGCGCGCGTCCTCGGCGCGGCGACGCGCCCGGGGTGATTGGAAACGTCGGGCTCGGGGGCAGCGCGGCTGAGACGCGCGCCGACGGGGAAAGGAGGAGCCGGCAATGGCGTAGGCAAACCCGTATTTGGCTTAGTCAGGCTAAAAATCACGGGTGTTCGACTCGAAATCATCTTAATCCGACTGTAAATCGTCTAATCCCGGGTTGCGTTTGGATTGGCCTGGATAGAAATCGTACAAGTCGGGATGGGAATCGTCTGGTCGGGCTTAGCAACTGCGCAAGGCTGGAACGGAATCGCACAAATCGGGCACGGATTTACAATATCCGGCGCGTCAAAAGGGCTCTGGTGCGTCTGAAATGGCCTTTAAGTGGTGAAGCGGAGGGGCTGCACCGGGCCCATTACGGCCGCTGCGCAGGCCGCCGCGAGCCGCGGGTGCTGGCTGCGGCTGGGTAGCGGTGGTCGAACCAGGCACCAGCCCGCAGGAACCCCAGCGGCCGCCACCCCGGCCGCCCGGCCAAGCATTAGCGAAAAGATATAGCTGAGGATACGGACTGTTGAGGTTTTTCGTTCACCTTTGCAGAACAACATTTCTCTCATTCTTAACCCTTTTACCGCATGGACAAGCAGCAAACGGCCCGTTGGAACCGCCAACTCAAACTCAAGCAGGTGCGCCAGGACCACGCGACCGTCCCGGTGCCGGGCCTGGTGACGCGCGCCTTTGCCCGCCACGACGCGCTGCTGACGGCTGCCGACGACCTCATGGCCGCGCCCGCCGGCCGCTCGGAGGGGGCCACGCTCAAAAAGAGCACCGAAGAGCGCAACCTCATTGCCGTGGTGGTGCCCATCGCCAACGCCCTGCACCTGCTCTACCTCGAAGCCCAGGACGAGGAGAAAGCCTACGCCCTGCGCCGGAACAAGTCCGACTACCAGTCGCTGCCCGGCCCCCTGGTGCTGGCCGAAGCCCGCAACGTGGCCGCGCACGCCCGCGCCAACGCCAAAGCCCTGGCCGCCGAGGCCGAGCTTGACAAGGCCGACCTCGACGAGCTCGACCAGGCCACCGCGGCCTTCAGCGCCCTGCTCACGGCCCCCAAGGTGGCGCGCGAAACCGGCAAAGCCTCCAACTCCGCCCTCGACGCCGCCCTGCGCGCCGCCGACGCGCACGTGAAGCAAACCCTGGCCCCGGCCATCGAGACGCTCAAGCGCAAGCAGCCCGCCTTCTACGCCGCCCTGCGCGAAGCCCTGCGCATCGACGACGCCCCCGGTGCCCGCGCCGAGGCGCCCGAACCGCCCACGCCCACCGACCCGACCGCCTAAGCGCGGCGGGTAGAAGCAAGAAGAAGCCCCGGCGGCGTGAGCGGCCGGGGCTTCGTTTTTGGGTAAAGGCAGCCTGGCCGATGCCCAACACATTGCCCTGGCCTCGGTGAACCGCTTGGACGTGGTGGTGAGTTGGAACTTCAAGCACATCGTCAACCTGGACCGGATTCGGTTTTTTCACGCCATCAACTTGCAAAACGGTTACCCGCCAGTGGACATCCGCTCACCCTTAGAATTCACCGAAGCATGAACATCGACCGCACCCCCATCCCCGGCTTCAAGGCCGTGGCCTTCTTCCGGCAGGTGAAAGAGGAGCTTTCGCGCGAGATGGCCGGCAAGACGTTTGCCGAGCGCCAGGCCTTGCTCCGGCCCTACCGCACCCCGAATGCGCCGGACCAGGCCGCCGAGCCTGCGCCAGCCGCCGACAGAACCTGAGAAACTAGAGTACCAGCGGCCTGGCGTGCCCCTGGCGGCCGCCTGGCAGGCAATGAAGAAGCCCCGGCCGCACCAGCAGCCGAGGCTTCTTTAGATTTCTACCGGGCAACTTTTTACTTTTCTAAACAGTTTATAATAGTTGTACAAAATTGTACAGTTTATTATATTTGCCAAAAATATTGGCACAATCATCATGGAAGACCCTAAAAAAACCAGCATGGATAACTCATCCGCGTTGATGGATGAAGTGCTGAAACTGCTAGTGACAACAGATTCACCGTCGTTAGCTTCTTTAATTGAAAGCCGCCGAAATGAATTAGGCCTGTCTACGAAAGGAGCAAGCGAGGTATTAGGTATTCCTCGCTCATCTTACGACAGGCTCATCACGGGCGCTTTGCAGAAACCCGATGTTTTGACCGCCCTCAAACTAGCACACTTCTTAGATGTAAGCGTTGAGGAAGTCATTAAAATGTTTGCCGCTTCTGTGATGCCGACTGATGATTTCAAATCGGTAGAGCGGGTAAAAGAAGCATCTTTCATTATCAAGAATTTTGATGTTGCCCGCCTCCGTAAAATTGGCTTTATTGAATCTATTGACTATGGGCACATAAGCGCCCGTATTATTCAATACTTCGGACTGAACTCGTTGTATGAATATGGTACAGAGTCGGCAGCAGTGTTATTCAGTCGGGCGAAGACGAATGTGGAGGATAAAATGATGTCCTTCTGGATTATGTCTGCCTACAAGCAATTCAAAAGAATTGACAATCCCAACCCTTTCGATTCAGACAGGGTGGAAAAACTGTCAACTCAAATACAACAGTTTACTCGCAAAGAGAAAACTGGGCTGCTTACAGTAATGCGGGCACTATATAATGCTGGGGTTACAGTTATCACACAGAAATCCTTGCCGAACACCTCTGTACAGGGAGGAACATTCATTGTGAACAAAAAGCCCTGTATTGTCATCACTGACCACTTTAAATCCTATCCATTGCTATGGCTTACCCTATTGCATGAGTTAGGTCATGTGATTTTCCACTTGGATAAATTGGCAGTCCTCAAATATCATATTACTGATGGCATTGAAGACTTGATGTTGATGGAGCCACAAGCAGACCGGTTTGCCCGGCAAATGCTTCTGCCTACTCGCAAATTCGAGTACATCAAGAACTACATCAACATTGAATCTTTTGTCGCCTCCTACGCCGAGCAGAATGGCATCCACTCATCAATTATTTATTACATGCATGCTAAGGAACTCAGTGACCAAAACGACAAAACTGGTTTTCAGTATTACAACCGTTTTTTGACTAAGTCAGATGTTTGCTCTGACCAACTTCACAAGGCCCCTTGGATAAATAATTCCCTTCTAGTAGAAGAAGCTGATAAAGTCAAAGAACTTTTAGCAACTAACTCCCAATCATCCAACTAACACATTGCATGAAGAATAACGAAGATTTTCCAGGCTCTGAGGAGTCTGATAAGGACGAGTTCAAGGGCGCGCCTAGAAGGGAGGGTGACGAACAGGAGCAGGATTTCATGGATAGGCTTAAGCGTCTGTCGGATGAGGCGGAGGCCAATGCAGAGGGCAAGGGAAAGCAATCAAGTTTCGACTTTGAAGAGAACGGGACCGAAGACGAGCCATTCAAGCCTGAATTTGCTGGAGACCTGCAAAATCCAAAAGAATCGTACGACTTGTTCTACACCATTCGCAGATTGTTGATGAAGTCATTACCTGCTGGTCCAGACAATCAAAAGCTGCGGCAGATGGTATATGATGAGAAAAATTTATTTCTACGTCAGGGAGTAGACAGGCCAACTGATGGTAGCAAGGTTGGAGCTGACAGTCGCCAGTCCCTTTTGTCCTTCTTACGCGAATCTTTTACTGTCACCCAAGACTGGGCTAATCATAATGGAACTGCTTATGACATTTTCCTCAGTTATTACGAGCTGAACAAAAAAATGCGGTTTCGCTAACATCTCATTTTCAGCAGAAAAGCCTTGCTAATTTGAGTGGGCAAGGCTTTCCTATTTCAACGGTTGTCATGAAGTGCGAGAAACTTGCTGCTGCGCCAGATTCTCCACCTCCGGCCACCACTCCCGCCGCTCCGGCAACCGCAGCTCTTGCCCCTCGAAGCGGCGCACGCCGTAGTCGACGCCGCTGGGCTCGCCGAAGCCTTCGGCCACGCGCACGCAGTAGTCGGCGTCAATCCAGAACAGGTGGCGGTCGAAGGCGCGGTGCAGATTGGGGCACAAGGCCCTTTTTTGATGGGGGCGTGGGTGCCGCACCAGCGTGTGGCCGACCTTCGCTGTAGCAGTTGTCGTAAGGATGGGCGGTGATTACTTTGCCCAATGCGATTCCACTATACAAGGCCTTGCGCCGCGCTACAACCCTACGTCCACTGCTTTTGGGAGTTGGATTCAGAAGGTGCCCACACCGGCACGGATACCCTGTTTCCGAAAGGCCAACTGGAATGGGTCTTCAACCTAGGGACGGCCACGCTGGTTTCGGTGTTGGACGGCCAGCCGGTTGTTACGCCGCGCACCGAGCTGCTGGGCCAGCTCACCAAAGCCTGCTCGGTTCACGTTGAGGGGCGCAATATATTGCTCGGCGTACGCTTCCAGCCCCACACAGCCGGCTTGTTCCTGCGCAGTTCGGTGGCATCACTGAACGACACTGCCACGGACCTGGCCGACGTATTCGGCGCGGACATGCCGCGCTTGCAAGAGCAGTTGCTGGCTGCTCCTTCCGAAGCCGCCCGGCTCGGCCACCTGGAACGCTTCCTGCTGCGGGCGCTGCGTTCCCAGCCGAACACGCGGGCCTTTCGCGTGGTAGATTTTGCCCTGCAACGACTGCTCGCCCATCCCCAGGGCCCAAGTCTGCTAGAGGTAGCGCGCCAATGCGGCATCAGCACCCGATATCTGCATCAGCTTTTTCTCGCGTTTGTGGGGATGTCTCCCACGCAGTTTTTAAAAATCATTCGCTTGCAGCGCAGTCTCGCCTGCTTGCACCGGTCCCCGGATTCGTTGACCGGCGTGGCCTACGCCAGCGGCTATTTCGATCAATCGCACTTCATCCGGGATTTCAAATCATTCACCGGACTGACGCCCTCCCAGTACGTGCCCGCAGACTTCCTGCTGAACGGGCCCGTGGGATAAAACAGGGGCTGTTCCGATTCATACAATTTCGCTGACTGGTTGCGCAAGTGCTTTGCAGGGTTTCTAACCCATTCAACACGGCGCACGTCATGAAAAAGAATCAGCTGCTCTTCCTACTTTCCCTGCTGGCCGGGGCTTGTTCCTCCAACAATACAACCCCAGTCAACAACCAGCTTGCCACGCCTGTAGGCGTTGAAGAGGCGATTGCGACGAGCAACCGCATGTACTGGCAAGCATTCACAACCGGCGACTCCACGTTGTTCACCGAGCGCTACGCTGCCGACGCGTGCATTATGCCGGCCGATGCGTCGGCCCTGTGCGGTCCGGATGCCGCGCCGGCCTTCTTTCGAGTCGCCTATCGACAAATGGGAATTCGCGGGGGACACTTCACCACCCAGGGAGTGTGGGGCAGCGGCGACTATGCCACCGAGCAGGGGCTGTTTGAATTGCGCAACGCCCACCAAACGATACTGGGCAGGGGCAAATATTTGGTGCTCTGGAAAAAGACGGCGGCAGGCTGGAAGATGTTCCGCGACTCGTTTAGCCCCGACCACCCTGCCCCGCCGGCTACCGAGCCGGCGCGCTAGGATTGGCGCTTGACCGTAGCTTGTGCCATCTGCCCCCCCGAGTTGAAAGCTGCACTTGAACCACTCGTCGGGTGGCAGGGGCAAGTCCGGGGCCTGCCTATTGGCCTGCTTCTCCGCCGCCTGCGCGTCTTCAGGTGCTGCCACGTTTTGCGCCGCCAAATCCTCCCCTTTCGGCCACCATGCCCGCCGCGGCGGGCCGCCGCACTGCGCGGGGTTACTTGGCCGAGGCTGGTTCTTGCAGGGCTGCGGTTGCGGCATCGAGCCGCCGCACCAGTTCCTCGTTGCTGGGGAAGAAGGGGAAGCTCGGCGGGGAACGTATCGGTGAGGACGGGATTTAGTATGCCACGATAGGCAGTTGGGACACGGCCCCTCCCTCAACCGGCGAGGGAAGCGCCCGGATGGCTCGTCCTTCTAAACTGCGCTTTGCCCCAGCTACCCCAGCCGCGCCAGCAGCTCGTACAGCGGCTGGTTGACGTAGTAGTTGGCCTTGCCCAGCTTGTGTTTCTGCAACATTCCGCCGGGCTGGGAGAGTTGGTTGAGGTAGGTGCCGGCGGTGAGGCGGCTCACCTGTAGCTCCTGCTGCACGAACTCGATGCGGGTGTAGGGGTAGCGAAACAAGTGGTTGAGCAAGTCCTGGCTGTAGAAGCGGTAGCCGCGCAGCTGCTCCCGCGCCTGCTGCATCAGCTGCCGCATGACCTGGACAAGGGCAATGGTTTCGCGGGCGGTTTGCTCGACGCCCGTGATGAGGTAAAGCAGCCAGGGCTCCCAGGCTCCCGTGTCGCGCACTTGTTGTAAGTGGCGGGGTGGTGGTCTAATTCAGGATGATGCTGCGATTATGGTTGTCGATGACGATTTTGATGCGGGCGGTGTGCATTTTCAAGCATTTGCTGAACGAGCAACTTTTGCGCACCAGCACGCCGCTGCGCTGGCGCAAGGAACAA
>NZ_JANNOD010000052.1:0-74574 GCF_031398885.1 Hymenobacter sp. | reverse complement strand
GCAACGGCCACTTGCTCGTGCGCCGCACCACCAATAGCGGCGCCAACCGCTGCCATTGCCGCTCGGTCAAATCCGAGCTGTATCGCTTCGCTTGCATGAAACAAAGCTAAAAAGGTCCAACTAACTTAAACAGCTTCTAAGGCGATGAAAGCCGCATTTTACCTCACCGACGTGTGCGGCCCGCGCCTGGCCAACTCGGAAGGCCTGAGGCGTGCCAATGAGTGGACCAAGGGTCAGCTCACTAAATTCGGCCTCGTCAACGCCAAAATTGAGGCCTGGGGGGACTTCAGTCTTGGCGTGGCTGAGACATTGAGAAGTCGTACGTGGCCAAGACGGCGCCCCACCACCACGCCATGGTGGGCCCCCTTCACGGCGGGCGCCCTGCACAAAAGCGTGATAGATGCTCAAAGCCACTACCGAAGCCTAACTGGACGCCTGCGAGGGCCAACTGCGCAACACCGGCAGCACCGACCACATTGCCTTCGACGCCGTGGGCGCGCCCGGTTTCCCGTTCATCCAGGACGGCCTCGATTACTTCCCCCAAACCCACCACATCAACCATCAACCAAGACACCTTCGACTGCCTCATTGCCGACGACTCAAGTAGGCCTCGGTAGTCCTCGTTTGCGTACAACGCCGCCCTGCGCGACCAGCAGCTGCCCCGTAAGCCCTGCCCGCCGCGGCTAAGAAGCAATAGCCGGCAGCGCGCGCGCAAAAAAAACCACCCGAGCAACACTCGGCCGGGTTTTTTTGCGCGCGTTGATTCGGGGAAAGCGGCTAATCCACTAGGCCCAACGTGCGGGTGAGCTTATTTTTTGGCACGGTAATATCGACGCTTTGGTCGCGCTTCTCGGAGCGGGCGCGGCGCCGGTCCAGCAGGTGCTGCACCTTGCTCTTGCTGTCGTCCCGCGAAAAAAAGGCGCCGGCCACGTCCGCAATCAGCAACACGGCGCGGGGCACGGGCACGCTCACCCGCTGGTAGCCGGGGTCGGGGGGGGCCGGGCGGGCCGGCGGGCTCTGCGCCAGGCCACTGGTGACTTTGAGCACCAGGGCAGCAAGCAGAAAAGGTAGCTTTTTACGCGACATGAAAACCGGAGGGACACCGCAAAGATGCCGCCGAATGCCGTTCCGTTGCCCAGCTACCCCAGTTTTTCCTTGAAAAGCCGTAGCGTGCGCTCCCAGGCCAGCTTGGCCGCCTCGGCGTTGTAGCGGGCCGGCGAGGAGTCGTTGTTGAAGGCGTGGTTCACGCCTTCGTACACGTAGAGCTCGTACTTGGTGCCGGCCGCTTTCAGGGCCGTTTCGTAGGCCGGAATGCCGGCGTTCACGCGCTGGTCGAGGCCGCCGTAGTGCAGCATCACGGCCGATTTAATCTTGGGTACGTCCTCGGCCGCGGGCTGCGCGCCGTAATAGGCCACGGCGGCGTCGAGCTTGGGGTCGTGCACCCCCAACTGGTTGGCCATGGCGCCGCCCCAGCAGAAGCCCACGGCGCCGGTGCGGCCGTTGCAGTCCGGGCGGGCGCGCAGGTAGGTGAGGGCGGCGAGGTAATTGTTCAGGTTCTTGGTTTTGTCGAGCTGGCCAATCAGCTCACGGCCCTTGTCCTCGTCGGCCGGCGTGCCGCCGAGGGGCGACAGCGCGTCCACGCCCAGGGCCAGGTAGCCGGCCTGGGCCACGCGGCGCGTCACGTCCTTGATGTGGGGCGTGAGGCCGCGGTTTTCGTGAATAACCACCACGGCCCCGCGCTGCTTGCGGCCCTTGGGGTGCACCAGGTAGCCTTTCACGGCGGCCCCGTCGCCGGGCCAGGTCACTTCTTCGGTTTCCAGGTCGTCGGCCGTGGGCGCCACGGTGGCCGCTGCCGCGTAGCCGGGCTCCAGCACCGAAAGGGCCGCCAGGGCCAGGGCGGTGCCGCCCGTCAGCTTCAGCAGCCGGTCCATAAATTCCTTGCGGGTGAGCGGGGCGTGGGTGTACTCGTCGAAGAGGTTGATGATGCGCTGGTCCATGCGAAGAAGAAGGGAAGGCTAGGCGTTAGAGATTTGGCCCGAATGTATGGATGAACACGGGCAAGAGCGCCTAGCGCGGCGGGCTGTCGTCGGCCTGGCAACCCCGCCGTCAAACGCCGCGCGCGGGAAGCAGGTACGGGCGCGGCATGGCGTCACGGGCCTCTTAAGTTCCTGGAGCCCGTTCGTCACGGCAGCCGCTCGGCCAGGTAATAGTAGGGCTGGAACAAGTGGTGGCGGAACAGCTTCGCCGGGTCGTTGGGGTACTGGGCGTAGTAGGCGGCATCGGCGGGCAGCACCAGGGCGGGGCCGGCGCGCACGTAGTGGCTGCTGGGGTAAAACGCCGGGCCCTGGTACTCGGGCACGTGCTGGGCAATGGCCCGGGCAATGAAGCCGCCGAGGTAGCGCTGGTAGCGGCGCTGGGCCCGGCGGGCGGGCCGGTCGAGCTGATTGTAGACGTGGCGCAGCGCCAGGTTCTTGGGAAATTTCTGCTGCTTTATCGCCGCCTTGGCCCCCACGAAAGGGTTGGTGGGGTTGAAGTCGTCCACGGTCTGCACGGACAAGGGCACCTCGGGCACCCAGTCGGCGGGGTTCAGCACGTTGGTGGCCCAGCCGCCTTGGGTGGCGGTTTCGTAGGCGTAGGCGTAGTAGAGGTTGCCGGGCTTGGGGCCGGCGCTGCAGTACGTTTTCAGGCGGATGTCGGCCGGCAGCTGGCCCTGCTGCTGGAGGTTGCGCAGGTGCGAAGTCAGCAAAAATGCAATGGCGCCGCCCTGGCTGTGGCCCATCACGATGAAGTCGCGGGTGCCGCGCCGGTAGCACGAATCCATCTTCTGCAAGACGCCATCCGCCATGAACGCCAGCCCCAGCAGCCAGCCCGCGTGTACCGCCGCCTGGGGATTGTCGGCCAGGTGGTATTTGAATTTGTGGTCCTTCGCTAGTTGCAGCTCCCCGGCGGCCGGCAGCATGGCGGCGTAGAGGTTGGAAAGCCAGCTCACTTGCGCCGCCGTGGTGCCCCGCACGCTGATGACGGCCTGCGGCTGCGGCCCGCCGTGGGTCCACAGGTCCCAACGGTTGTCGAGCGGGCTCACTGGCGAACGGTAGGCCATGGTGAACCGCCGCGGCCGGGGCAGGCCCGCCCACCACACCGAATCGGCCCCGCCCTGCCGGGCGTGCAGCCGAATCAATTCCAGGTATTCAGCTTTGTCGAAACCAGGTTTGAGGGCCTGGGCCCGCAGGTAGCCAGTCCCGACCAGGACCAGCAGCACGATGAGGAGGGATAAACGCCGCATAGGCGGGGAAGTTACCGATAAAATACGTACGGGCCTCATCCATTGCCTATTCCTCGCGGTGCGCCGTGGCGGGGTTGAACGCTGGCACGCACACCGACCAGTACTCGCACTCGGCATCAAACGGGTTGGAGTAGCGCACCCGCGCGCCGCTTTTGATGAGCAGCGCCTGTCCGGCCTGTAGCTCCACCACGTCGCCGTCGATGTCGAACCGCTTGCGGCCGCGCACCACGATGGTGATTTCGTCAAATTCCGGGGTCTGGTGCGGCTCGCTCCAGTGCGGGGGTGCCACCATGTGCGCCAGGCTGTAGGCCGCGGTGCCGGTGCTGGCCCCGCCCACGTGCTCTTCGATGAGCTTGCCGTCGGTGGTGGGCACTACAAAAGGAGCGGGATTGAGGACGTAGCGTTTTTCAGCCATGGTGATGAAGCAAGAAGCAAATGATGGGAAAGTGGGGCAATGCGAAAATGCGCGGGTGTGCACATGCAGCGGTGCGCGCCTGGGTGAGCATAGCTGCTTCCCGCGCATCGTGCATTTTCACGTTGCCCCATTTTCACGGCGGCTAGTTAGGGTTTCAGCTTTTCCAGCAACTCGAAAAGGCGTGAATTGTATTTCCAGACAAAAAAATACGGCGTCTGCACGGCGCCAAAGCGGACCCGCATTCGCTCAACGCCCGGCAGCATGCTGCCCTCGAAGTCGAAGCAGCGCAGGCCCAGCACTTCGCTGGCGTAGCGAATGGTTTCCCAGGCCAGCAGCACGCCCGCGCCGCTGGCCCGCAGGGCGGGGTCGTCGCCGGCCAGCAGGAAGTAGGCCGTGGTGGCATCCCAAATTAGATACGCCACCGAATGCACCCGGCCCTGGTCGTCGACGGCAAAAAACAGTTGCCGGGCCGCCTGGGCCATCAGGGCCGCGTCGAGCCGCCGGAACTGCGCTTCCGAGTACGGGGCGCGCAGGCCCTGGCGGGTGAAGCTCAGCTGGTTCACGGCGTAGAACGTGGCCAGGGATAGGTCGTGCACCACGCGCACCCGTTCCCGGGCCAGCCGGATGTCGCGCCGGATGCCGGTGCTCAGCCCCGCCTTCACCCGGGCCAGGTCGTGCAAGTCGTGCAGGCGGTAGGTGTAGTAGGTGGTCTGGCGGTAGCGGCGCCAGTAGAACGGCAGCCAGTTGGTGGCGGCGGGGGAGAAGTTCTGCTTAAAAGCGGCAAAATCGGGCAGTTGCCGAATCAGGTTGTCCAGCAACCCGTGTTCTTTTTTCAACACCCCCCGGTATTCGGGCAGCAGGTATGGCCCCAGCATCTTCACGAACAGCGGCATCGTGGCGTACCGAAACGGACCCTTCTGCTTGTGGAAGTACGGCAGCGCGGCCACCACGCGCCCGCCGTCGCGGGCCAGCACCACGTCCCAGTCGCCGCCGGTGGCGCAGGCATCCAGGTACCACGGCTGGGCAAACACCGGCACGTCGGGCGCGGTGGTGCAGAAAGCGCGGTACTGAGCTTTGGCGGACATCGGCGCGGGCGCGGCTACTTGGGGCTGGCCTCGGCGCAGGCCCCGGCCGTGTAGGTGCGCACGCCGGCGTTGCGGGCGGCGCAGGGGTTGGAGTAGGTTTTGCCGTCGCAGCCGCACACCGGGTTATATTCCATGGTGCAAATGCCTTGGGGGTTGATTTTGCTGGGGTCGATGCAGCCGGCAGCCGTGCCCGCCGGACCAGCCCCGGGCCGACAGGCCGGGGCAAGGAGGAGTGCCGCGCAGAGGAGCTGGGATGTTTTCATGGGATTGGGAAAGAGCGGTGCGAAGCTACGCCGGGCCGTTCGGAATGGCCATGGTGCTAAATCTTGCTGGCAACGCCTCCCGAGGCGGAAAATTTGCGGTCAGGCTCAACCCCAGGCGGCGCTATTCGTATAGGCAGCCAGACCAAACGCCACCGTAAAACAAACCGCCCGACTCTAAATTTGTCCCTGCGCTGTTTTTAGCCCACTTTCACCCCCATTCACCCTTCATTACCCATTCTCATGTCGTACCAAGAAGAAGACAACAACGCCGGCAAAATTCTGTTAGCCGCCCTCGCCGGTGCCGGCGCTGGCATCATTGCCGGCATGCTGTTGGCCCCCGACAAAGGCACTGCTACCCGCGAAAACTGGAAGGGCGTGGCCAACAAGTACAGCGGCCAGCTCGGCGAGCAAGCCACGAAGCTCGGTACCGACCTCGAAGCTAAGTTCAAAGAATACGCCGGCAAGCTCGAAGACCTCGGCCTGACCGGCGCCGGTAGCAGCCTCAAAATGAAAGGCGACTGGAACGACGTCAAAGGCAAGCTGAAGCAGCAGTACGCGCAGCTCACCGACGAGGACCTGACCTACGCCGAAGGCCAGGGCGACGAGCTGGTGGGCCGCCTGCAGGACAAACTCGGCAAGGGCAAGGCCGAAATCACCAAAATGCTGAACGATATGTAAGTCGTCTTTCGGCCGCTTACTGATAAGCCCCGCGCCGCAAGGTGCGGGGCTTTTTGCGGCCCCAACAAGTGAAGTCCTTTTCCCGTTATTGTCGGGTACTCTTCTTTTTCCTGCACCCCATGAAAGACGACAAAGGCAAAGTCATTCTCTCCCTGTTGGCCGGCGCCACGGCCGGCATCGTGGCCGGCTTGCTGCTGGCCCCCGAAACCGGCGACGACACGCGGTCCGGCCTGCGCCGCTCGGCTGCAAAATGGGGCGCTGACCTCAACAAGCTGCTGAAGGACACCCTCGCCAAAGCCCCGGGCGGTGGCACCCCCGACCACACCAACCCCGACGCGGCCGTGAGCGAAGACAAGGAAGCGGCCGACCGCCTCCTGCAGGGTCTGAATGCCAAGCCTTTGTCGGCGGGCCATTCTTTTTTGGAAGACAACACCGACTACGATGGCATGGGCGACGACGCCCGCCACCGCGGAACCACGTAGCGCCTCGCCACGGTAAAAAATTATTAAATATTTTTTACCGTGGCGTAACCATTAATTGAACCACGTCGTAAACATTCCCACAACCGACTTGAAAGAAGGCCGAAACGTATTAACAGTAAAATTGCCGGCCGTAGGAGCTTCTGCTGAAATTGGTTAAACAACTCAGTAGTAAAATCAGACGGACCCATCGCAAGCTTCTGGTAACAACAGCGGTTTGAAGGGTAAGAAGGTTGTGAAAGAAAAGCCCCGCACGATATTTCGTGTGGGGCTTTTCGATTTTTAGCGCCCGTCTTCTTTCGTAACCTGCATCCCGCGTGGAGCGCAGGCTGACTGGTATCTACTTCTCCTCCGGCTTGGTTTTCAGCACGTTTTCCGGCTTCATCTGCGGGAAAAACAGCACGTCCTGAATGGAATGCGAGTTGGTCAGAATCATGCTCAGCCGGTCGATGCCGATGCCCAGGCCGGCCGTGGGCGGCATGCCGTACTCCAGGGCGCGCAGGAAGTCGTCGTCGAGTACCATGGCCTCGGTGTCGCCACGTCTGCCCAGCTCCAGCTGGTCCTCGAAGCGCTTGCGCTGGTCGATGGGGTCGTTGAGTTCGGAGAAGGCGTTGCAGATTTCCTTGCCGTTACAGATGGCCTCGAACCGCTCCACTAGGCCGGGCCGGGCGCGGTGCTTCTTGGCCAGCGGCGACATTTCCACCGGGTAGTCGGTGATGAAGGTGGGCTGAATCAGCTTGGGCTCCACGTGCGCACCGAAAATCTCGTCGATGATTTTGGCCTTGCCCATGCTGGGGTCCAAGTGCACGTTCAACTGGCCGGCGGCCTCGCGCAGCTGCGCCTCGTCCATCTCGCCGATGGCCTTGCCGGTGTACTTCTCGATGGCCTCGAACATGGTGTAGCGCTGCCAGGGCCGCTGGAAGTTGATGACGTTATCGCCCACCTGCACCTCGGTTTGGCCGTGCAGCGTCTGGGCCACCCGCTCCACCATTTCCTCCACCAAATCCATCATCCAGGCGTAGTCCTTGTAGGCCACATACAGCTCCATCTGGGTGAATTCCGGGTTGTGGAACCGCGACATGCCCTCGTTGCGGAAGTCTTTGCTGAACTCGTACACGCCGTCGAAGCCGCCCACGATGAGGCGCTTAAGATACAGCTCGTTGGCGATGCGCAGGTACAGCGTCATGTCCAGCGTGTTGTGGTGCGTGGTGAAGGGCCGCGCCGCCGCACCGCCGTACAGCGGCTGCAAGATGGGCGTTTCCACCTCCAGGTAGCCCCGGTCGTTGAGAAAATTCCGCATCGACTGCACCAACTGGGTGCGCTTGATGAAGGTGTCGCGCACGCTCGGGTTCACCACCAGGTCCACGTAGCGCTGGCGGTAGCGCTGCTCGGGGTCGGTGAAGGCGTCGTAGGTCACCACTTCCCCGGTGGCTTCGTCCTTCTGCGTCTTCACCACCGGCAGCGGGCGCAGCGCCTTGGCCAGCAGCTTCAGCTCCGTGACGTGGACGGACGTTTCGCCCACCTGCGTCTTGAACACGCGGCCCTTCACCCCGATAAAGTCGCCCAAATCGAGCAGCTTCTTGAACACCGTATTGTACAGCTCCTTGTCCTCGCCGGGGCAAATTTCGTCGCGGTTCACGTAGAGCTGAATGCGCCCCGAGGTATCCATCAGCTCCGCGAACGAGGCCTTGCCCATCACGCGCTGCGACATCAGCCGTCCGGCCAGGCACACGTCCTGGAAGTTGTTGAGCTCGACGTGGTAGTTGTCGTGAATTTCCTTGGCGTAGAACGTCACGTCGTACAATTCCGAGGGGTAGGCTTCAATGCCCAGCTTTTCCAGCTCTTCGAGTTTGTGGCGGCGCTGGAGTTCCTGGTCGGTAAGGTGAATCACGGATTTTTCGGATTTAAACGGACTGTACGGATTTTGTAGACGGTATGCGGCCCGCTAGCCGAGCTCGTTGGTGTTCAAGGGTCTACAGTGATAATCCGCGGAAGTGTGAAAATAAATTCTCCGCAAAAGTAACCAACGAAAAACGCCGCCCCGAATAGGGGCGGCGTTTACACGAGTAATCGAACAAACACTGCAAACCGCGCCAGCCACAAAATCCGGCAAATCCGTGAAAAATCCGACGAATCCGTGATTTAGGCGGCCATGCGGTACGGCGTGGCCTCGGCGGCAATGGCCGGGGCCGTGGGCGGCGTGGGCGCCAGCACCGGCTCAACGCGGGTACGCAGTCGGTCTGCCACAAAGCTGGCCTGCAGGTGCGCGGGCAGCTCGGCCACCAACTGGCGGTAGCGCTCCAGGCCCAGGGCCTTGGCCACGTAGGTCTCGTGGATGCCGTTGAGGTAGCTCACGATGTTCAGCAGCGAAGCATGGAACAGGCGGAAGTCGATGTCGGCCTCCACGTAGCGCTCAATCTCGCGGCTGGTTTGGGAGATGCGCAGGCGGCCCAGCAGGTCGAAGATGGTGGTGTAGCCCAGGCGCCACGTAATCTGCTGCCAGTGGGCGGCGGTCCACTTGTCCAGCGGGCGGCCGGTTTTCTGGCTGCGGATGGCGGTGTTCGGGTTGGCCTGCACCTGGGCGCGGGTCCACTGCGCTTTCATCTTGCGCGTGGTGCGCAGCATCTGACCAATCTGGGCCTGGGCGTCAATCTCCTGGCTGGCAATGTGCAGCCCGGCCTTGTAGCCGGCCAGCGGCAGGCGGTGAATGCTGAAGTCGCCGTAAGACCCGGCTGCGTAGAACGACACCGGGCGCGGGTAAGCATTCTTCACCACCAGCCGCCCCACCTCGCGGCGGATGAGCTGGCCGTTGCTGCTGCGCACCCCCGTGGTGTACAGAAACGCCTGCAAGCCCGACAGAATGGCGTGATACGCCTGCGGGAACGTCCAGTGCAGGGCGTTGCGCAGGAAGTTGTCGTCGCCCAGCTCGGCCGTGGCGCGCAAGGCGTACTCCGTGCTCCAACTGGTGTGCAGTAGCTTGGTCAGCGCCGTCACGTCGGCATCGCTCAGTTCCGCGCCGTGGCTGCGGAAGAACGGCAGGTTCTGCAAGCCGCCGAGCACGTCGTCCTGCTCCTGGATGTGATAGTTGATGGCAAAGAAATAGTTGAGGAAAACCTGCGCCGGGATGGATTTGCGCCAGGTTTCATCAGCTAGCTTCTGCTGTTGCTCGTCACCGGCGGGGTCTACCTGCGGAAGGAGCGGAATGATGCGGGTTTCCTCTGTAGTCGTCATGCAAGGTAAACAGCGAGCGAACCCAAATTAGTTGCCTGTTTGCTAATTTAATTGGGTGAATTTACTAAAAATATTTACTTGACAAGCAGCATGTTACACATAGGATATAAAAACTAATCTTGTCTTCATATTGGCACCCATTTACTAACTGGTTTGACACAGATGGCTACAGCAAAAAAAGCCCCCGCACCACGTGGTGCGGGGGCCCAGTAAAATTGCTGGCACGGACGACAACCAAGAAGCGCGCTACCTGATTTCGTCCTGAATGACGGCCACGGCTTCGCCAATGGTAATGTCCTTCCGAAGGGTTTTGGTAATGCGGTTGGCGCGGTTTACCCGCACCGAGTCACCGCCCAAAGCCCGCACGTCAGCGGCCAGGGGGGAGAAGGCCAGGGCCGTCGTGGTCTTCTGGGCCTCCTCGTAGCGGTCCGAAATGAGCTTGGCTTCTTGCTGCTCCGCGCGGTAGGCGGCAAGCTTGAGCGACACGGTGGTTTCGTCCTTGCGCTTGCGCATGCTTTTCACCATCTCGTCCATCACCTTGAAGCTGGGATTGGCGGCTACGCGGGCTTTGCTGTTAACCCGTAGCTTTTCGATAGCAGGCGCGGCGTCCCAGGCACGGTAGCGGGCGGGCTGAATCTCGTCCCACTTCAACGGGTAGTCGGATTCCTTTTCGCCTTGGTCGAGGTAGGAGTACAAGTCAGGCACCACAATGTCCGACACCACTCCCTTAAACTGGGTCGAGCCGCCGTTGACGCGGTAGAATTTCTGGGTGGTGAGCTTGAGCGAGCCGATGGGCTTGACGTTGTTCAGCTCGGCCGGCAGGGCCTCATCCAGGTCGAAGATGCGTTGCACCGTGCCTTTGCCGTAGGTGCTGGTCGAGCCCATCACCACGCCGCGGTGGTAGTCCTGCACGGCGGCGGCCAGAATCTCGGAAGCCGAAGCGCTGTACTTGTTCACCAGCACCACCAGCGGGCCGCTGTACTGCACGCGCGGGTCGTTGTCGGTCATGACCGTGGTGCGGCCCTGGCCGTCGCGTACCTGCACCATCGGGCCGCTTTCCATGAACAGGCCAGCCATCGACACGGCGTCGCCCAGCGAGCCGCCGCCGTTGAAGCGCAGGTCCAGTACCACGCCCTTCACGCCTTCGGCGTTGAGCTTGGCTAGTTCCTTCTTCACATCATCCGACGAGCTGCGGCCGCCGTTGTCGTTGAAGTCGGCGTAGAAGCCCGGCAGGCGGAGGTAGCCGATTTTCTGCCCTTTGTCGGTGATGATGGACGACTGGGCGTATTTCTCGTCTATTACCACCACGTCGCGGACGATGGGGATGATTTTAGTGCTGCCGTCGGGCTTTTTCACCGTAAGGCGTACCTCCGAGCCTTTCTTGCCGCGGATGAGGGTCACGGCCTTGGCCGTGCGCCAGCCTTCGATGCTCACCGGCTCGGCCGCGCCCTGGGCCACGCGCAGCAGGGCGTCGCCTTTTTTCAGGTCGCCCTGCCGGGCCGAAGCCGAGCCGGGAATGATTTCATCCACGTAAATTAGGCCTTCTTTCTCGCGCAGGGTGGCCCCGATGCCCTCGAAGCGGCCCGTCATTTCGTAGTCGAAGTCCTCCTTGGCTTTGGGTGCGAAATACTCGGTGTGCGGGTCGTAAGTATTGGCAATGGTGTTGGCGTAGGTTGCCAGCCGCTCATTGGCATCGATGTCGTTGAAGTCTTCGAATTGCTCATCGTAGTACTTCAGCACGCGCTTGCGGGCTTCGGCCTCCATTTGGGCGGCGGTGCGCACGGGCTCGGCGGCGGTGGGGGCGGCGGCGTTGGCAGCGGCCGGGGCCGCCGTGGCGGTGCTGGGCTTGGCCACCTTGGCCTTTTCCTGGGCCTCCATCATTTCCGACACCCGGCTCAGGGTTTCAAACTTCAGCAGCTTGCGCCATACCTCGCGCTGAGCGGCTTTGTCGGCGGGAAAGGTTGCCTTTTCAAAATCGGTCTGAAACGATTCCTCGGTGGTGAAGTCAAAGGGCCTGGCCAGAAGCTCGCGGTAGAGGCTCTGCATTTCCTTGGTACGCTCGGCCACTAGCTTGGTGCTGAGGTCAAGGAACTCGTGCGAGCCACCCTTTACCTGGTCATCAATCTGGGTTTGGTAGCGGCGCAACTGCTCCACGTCGGTGGCCAGCAGAAACTGCTTGCGGAAGTCGAGGTGCTTCAGATACAGGTCGAAGACGCGCTTGGAAAAAGCATCGTCAACTTTTTCGGGCTGGTAATGCTGCGAGGAAAGGCCTTGGAGCATCACGCCAATCAGCACCTGGTCCTTGCTCGGCGCGGCCGAATCAGTCCGGCGGAACAACCGGTAGGATGCCAGAACGAACACGGCTGCCACCAAAAAGGCATACAGCCCAACCTTTAAGCGGGGAAATGACATTAGCAGGAAAATATAGCGGGGATGAAATTCAAATATACGGAGAGTACGAGGCAACTCCAGGCCCCGTTATCTACGGCGAAAACGCCCGGGTGGGTGCAATAAGTGCCCGCGACGGAAAACCGTCGCCCGGGTTAATACAGAGACCAATGGCCCCGGCATAAAGTTGCAATAAAAAAGCCTTTCCCGGCCGGGAAAGGCTTTTTAAACTTACCGGGTTACCGCCCGGGCACGGCGCTTAATACTTGTAAATCTTGTCGCCGTTGTGGCGGCGGAACTCGTCTTCGAAGTACTTGGCGTCTTCCTCGTTACGGGGCTTCACACCCATCACGATGCCACCATCTTTGATGCCGCTTTCGTACTCAGCAGCGTGCTCTTCGGGGATGCCCGAGCCTACCAGGGCACCCACCAGGCCACCCGTGAGGCCACCAGCGCCGGCACCAGCCAGAGCGGCGGCCAGCGGACCGGCGATAATCAGGCCCAAACCGGGCAGGGCCACCGAAGTGCCGATGGCGGCAATGGCGCCGATGATGGCACCGGCGGTGCCGCCAATGGCCGAGCCCACACCGGCGCCTTCCATGGCCTTGTCGCCCAGGTCGGTGTCGGGCGTGTTGTCGCCAAAGTGCGTTTTGCGGGTTTCGTCCGACATCAGCAAATTCACGTCGTCCTTGCCGTAGCCGCGGGAAGAGAGCGACTCGTAGGCTTTTTCAGCGCTGTTACGGTCGCGGAACATGCCCGTCATGCTGCCGCCAGCGTTGTAAGGCTGGCTGGTCGCGGCGTGCGCGGCCCGGTCGGCGGTGTTTTGCACGGCATCGATGCCGCGGCCCACGGCGGCACCCGCGGCGCCGGCCACTGCCCCGCCCTTGGCAGTGGCGCTGTAGTCGTCGCCCGAGGTGCCCGTGCCGGACGTGGAGTCGGTGCCGGCGTTGCTGGTGCCGTAGTTGGAGCCTGCGCCAGTGCCGGTGTTCTGCGGGTTGTTCGAATCGTTGGTGTTCATGGTGGAGGGATTGAGATGTGGAAAGAGAGGCCGACCAATCGGGCAGTCGAGGTCCTTAACGGGGCCGCCCCGGCGGGGGTTACACCTCCTTACATTTCTATCTATTCCCGCTTACGCACAATCGGACCACCGCAGTCACCCCCGTTATTCACCTCATTCGGCCGCTCAGGAGAATTTTTGAAAGTTGGCTTCGTCGCGCCAGAACTCCCGGCATTTGTGGATGAGGTCTTTCAAAAAGTTTTCGTCCTGCTTGAGGGTGCGCCACTCGCCCATGCCCATTTTTTCGCACAGCTTGTAGAAGTTGTCGCCTTGCCCTTTCGAGCCCTGCACCTTCACGAGGCAGCTCAGGGGCAGCCGGCCGGCGTCGTGCTCCGCCGTGGAAATTTCAGCGAGCATTTCGTTGAGCCGGGATTTTTCGTGTGAAATTTCCAGGTTCAACCCCAATTCGGCTTCCTGCACCAATGTGAGGTAACTAACGGTACCGGTCTGGAGGCGGGAATAACGAATTAAATACGTGCGGATACGACCAATCATGGCAGGATATCAAGTAAACGAAAAACCGTTTCGGGGGCTGAAAATTAGCAAATTTTAGCTGAATGGTTCAGCTAAGCACTGCGCCGCCGCCGGCAATTTTCATCTCCGCGGGTTCGCCCCCTGCCACAATCGTTCCTAAAAATTCCCAGTCACCCGTTTCTAGCGGTAAAAGCCGGTGAAAACGCTACCGATTTAGCGGCCCTGGCGGCGTCGGATTTCCTTTTGCACCAGCAAAAATTCGCGGCTGCTCTGGCCCGCAATGGCCGTGTTCTCGTCGGCCCGACGCAGCAGATAGGGCATCACGGCCTCCACGGGACCGTAAGGAAGGTACTTGGCGGTGTTGTAGCCGGCATGGGCCAGGTTGTAGGTGAGGTTGTCGCTCATGCCGTAGAGCTGCGCGAACCATACGCGGGGGTCGCCGGGCACAAGGCCGGCCTGCTGCATGAGCTGGGTGAGCAGCAAGGAGCTGTCCTCGTTGTGGGTGCCGGCGCAGATGCTGATGCGGTCGATGTGCTGCACGCAGTAGCGCAGGGTTTCGTTGTAGAGCTCGTCGGTGGCCTGCTTGGTGGGGTTGATGGGATTCTGCTGGCCGCGCTGCTTGGCCACGCGGGCCTCTTTCTCCATGTAGGCGCCGCGCACCAGCTTCGCCCCAATGTAGTAGCCGGCTTCGGCGGCGGTGTCGTGGGCGGCCATCAGGGCCTCCAGCCGGTCGTGCCGGTAAAGCTGGTAGGTGTTCCAGACGATGGCCGTTTCGCGGTTGTATTTGGCCATCATGTCGTAAGCGAGCAGGTCGATGGTGCGCTGGAACCAGCTTTCTTCGGCATCGACGAACAGGCGCACGCCGTGCTGGTGGGCGCGGGCACAAATGGCCTCCACGCGGGCCACGGCCCGGGCGTGGGCGGCTTCTTCGGCGGCACTGAGCGGCTGGCTGGCCTGAAGCTTCTCCAGAATGGCCACGTTGGCCACGCCCGTTACCTTAAACACCGAAAACGGGATGTGCTGGGAGCGGTGGGCCTCGTCGATGGTGGCCAGGATTTCGTCGCGCGTGCGGTCGTAGCTGCGGTCGTTGCCTTCGCCTTCCACGGAATAGTCGAGGATGGTGCCGATGTGGTACTTGCCCAGCTCCGCCGTGACGAGGCGGCACTCGGCGATGGTTTCTCCACCGCAGAACTGCTCGAAGATGGAGTGCTTGATGAGGAACTTGGTGCCGGGCAGGCCCCACTTCAGCGCCGACTGCATCAAGCCGCTGCCGGTTTTCACCAGGCCGCCGCTGTTCATGGCCGCGAACAGCGCGTACACTTTGCGTAGCTGGGCGTCGGATTTGGAGGCGAAGGCCACGCGGGTATCTTCGAAGGAAATAGGCGGGGCCGGAGTGGGGGCAACGGTTGGCATGGGGGCAGTTGAGGGGTGGGAATTGGAGTAGGGAACCAGTGGCAAACGAAGGTAAAGGGTAAACAACGTTTCGGGGAAACGAGTTACGTTTGTTAGGCTTTTCGGCGGCACGCCGGAAAAATGCCTCCACTCGCTTACACTCCCCATGACCCCCGCTGCTACTACGTTGTTTACCCGCCTGTTGGCCCAAAAAGGGCAGCCTTTGCTCATTGCCGGCCCCTGCTCGGCCGAAACCGAAGCGCAGGTGCTGGCCACCGCCCACGGCCTGAAGGCGCTGGGGAAAATTGACTTATTCCGGGCGGGCATCTGGAAGCCCCGCACCCGGCCGGGCTCGTTTGAGGGCATGGGCGCGGTGGCCCTGCCCTGGCTACAGCGCGTGAAGGCCGAAACCGGACTGCCGACTACCGTCGAAGTGGCTACCCCGCGCCACGTGGAAGATGCCCTGCGCCACGGCATCGACGTGCTCTGGATTGGGGCCCGCACCACCGTTAACCCCTTCGCGGTGCAGGAGCTGGCCGACGCCCTGGCCGGCACCGGCGTGCCCGTGATGGTGAAGAACCCCGTGAATCCCGACGTGGCCTTGTGGGCCGGCGCCCTGGAGCGCCTGGCGCGGGCGGGCATCACCGACCTGGCGGCCATTCACCGCGGCTTCAGCACGTTTGCGCCCAGCCGCTACCGCAACGCGCCAACTTGGATACTGCCCATTGAGCTGAAAACGCGCTTCCCGCACATCCCGCTCATCTGCGACCCCAGCCACATTGGCGGTCGGCGCGACCTGCTGCTGCCCATTGCCCAAAAAGCCCTGGACCTGGACTACGACGGGCTGATGATAGAAACCCACCCCGACCCCGACCACGCCCTGAGCGACGCCGAGCAGCAGGTGACGCCCGCGCGCTTGGGCGAAATCCTCGACGAGCTCAAGTACCGCTACCGCTCCTCCGACAATGCCGACTACCTGAACAAGGCCGAGGAGCTGCGCCAGAAAATGGACGTGGCCGACCGCGAAATTGTGGAGGCCCTGGCCCGGCGCATGGCCCTGGTGGAGGAGCTGGCCGAGTACAAGAAGGATAACCACGTCAAAATTCTGCAAATCGACCGCTGGCAGGAAATTTTCAACACCCGCATCGAGTGGGCCAACAAGCTGAACGTGAACGATAAATTCGTGGCCGAGCTCTACAAGCTGATTCACCTCGAAAGCATCCGCAAGCAAACCGAGGTGCTGAACGGCCGTCCGCAGGTCGACGGCGTGGAGCACCTCGGGCCGGGACTGTAGGGCTCAGCGCAACTAGGGTAGCCGCTGGTAAGTATCCACGGGCTGGTCGGAAATGCAGAAATTGCGGTAGTCCAGCACCAGTTGGTTGCCGTTGAGCGTGAACGCCACGTTGCGCGGCATTTGGCCGCTGCTGGTGCCGGTGGTCAGGCGCAATACCGGAACCGGGGCCGTGGTGCCACATTTCGGCACCCTGTCCTGCACGTATTTGCCTTGGTCGAAGATTTGGCCATTGCGCGTGAACGAGAAGCCAGTGGCGGTGAACGCGGCGGTTTCGTTGGGCGTAGGGCCAGGTGCACAGAAGCATTCTTCCCGGCTGACAAGCTTCCAGGTGCCCGTGAGGCCGGTGGCGGAGTCGGCGTCTCGCTTGCAGCCCGACAAGCCGGTGGCAGCAGTCACCAGAATAACGCAAGCCGAGCAAAGGGAGATTTTCATGAAAAGAACTGAATAGGCATAGCAGCCGCGAATTTTTAACGCCGGACGTAGTGGTGAGCGAAACCATCGCTGTGGTCCTCGCTCAGGATGAGCTTCGAAGAAGTTAGCTGTCGGACCATCAGCTTAGTTCCGGTGTTGGCGCCGTATACCAGGAAGGTTTCCGGCTTGCCGGTGTGCCGGGACGGAGTGGTGACGGTGGCGTACGAAACAGTGCTGGTGCGGCTGCCATTCAGATAAAATTCGGCGTTTCCGGTGGTGCCAAACTTTACTTCTTGTTTGCGGACGGGGTCGGCCGGCATCGTCCGGCCGGCAACGCCCTCACTGGTTTGGGTGAGTTTCCAACGGCCTATCAGCGGACTGTTGGCCGGGGCTTCGGGGATGGCTGAGCCTTGCTGGCAAGACACCGTGCCGAGCGAAGCCGCCAGGAAAAGGCCGAAGGAGCATGAACGCAGAAAATGGAACATCGCTGAAAATTGAACGGGTGAGACAGGTGCGGTCGTACTCCCTGACCGGTGTCCTCCCGCCAAGGTTGCTCAAGAAAACCGGCAATTCATGATTTTTTGTGCGGACTTTTGCCCCATGAACAGCACCGTCTTCATTGGCCCCGAAGCCCTGCCGGCTTTGGCCGAATTCCTGTACCGGCCGGCTGTAACCCGCGTTTTTGTGCTGGCCGACTCCAATACCGTCCGCCTGTGCCTGCCGCTGCTCGAAGCGCATCTGCCAGCTAACTACTCGTTGATTGAAATTCCGGCCGGCGAGGAATACAAAACCCTGGCCAGCTGCGACACCGTGTGGTGCGAGCTCACCGAGCAGCGCGCCGACCGCCACGCCGTGCTGGTGAACCTGGGCGGGGGCGTGGTCACGGACCTGGGCGGCTTCGCGGCGGCGCTCTACAAGCGGGGCATTCGGTTCGCTCAGGTGCCCACCACGCTCCTGGCGCAGGTCGACGCCAGCGTGGGCGGCAAAACGGGCATCGACTTTCAGGGGTTCAAAAACCAGCTGGGCGTGTTCCAGGCGCCCGCGGCCGTGTTCATCGAGCCCCGGTTTTTGCAAACGCTCGACCCGCGCCAGCTCAAGTCGGGCTACGCCGAAGTGCTCAAGCACTGGCTCATTGCCGACGCCGACGCCTTTCACCGCCGCCGCCGCCTGGGCTGGCTCACCGACGACTGGACCGATGTCATCCGCGAATCCGTGGCGCTCAAGCAGCGCATCGTGGCCCAGGACCCTTTGGAAAGCGGCCCGCGCAAGCTGCTCAACTTCGGCCACACCGTGGGCCACGCCCTCGAAAGCTACCTGCTGACGCAGCCCGGCCGCGAGGCCCTGCACGGCGAGGCGGTGGCCGCCGGCCTGGTGTGCGAGAGCTGGCTCTCGGTGCAGCGCGGCTTGTTGGAAGCCGAGGAGCTGGATAAAATCGAAACCTTTGTGTTTTCGGTGTTCGACAAGCTGGGCTTCGTGCTGCTCGAAACCGCCGCCATTGCCGAATTTGCGCTGCAGGACAAAAAGAACGCGGGTGCCACCATCAACTGCACCCTGCTCAACGGCATCGGCACCGGCGTGTTTGACCAGCCCGTTTCGCTGGCCGAAATTGCCGACTCGTTGCGCTACTACCATCGGCTCCAAAACGGAGTTTTTTAGATGCTCTAACTCCCACGCTTATCAACGCTTCCCTGCACCTTGCCTGGCCCGGTGGCCCGCTCCGCGGCACCGCCCAGCTGCCGGCTTCCAAAAGCGAAGCCAACCGCGCCCTCGTCCTGCAGGCCCTGGCCGGCGGCGGCACCCTGGATAATTTGTCCGACGCCCACGACACCCAGCTCATGCGCCGGCTGCTGGCCGCTGCCCCCGGCACCGCCGCGCTCGACGCCGAGGACGCGGGCACCGTCATGCGCTTTCTCACCGCCTACCTGGCCGTGACCGGCTGGGGCGGCCGCCTCACCGGCACGGCGCGCATGCAGGAGCGGCCCATTGCCGTGCTCGTCGACGCGCTGCGGCAGGCTGGGGCCCGCATCACTTACCTCCATAACGACGGGTTTCCGCCCCTGGAACTGGCGGGCTTTGCGGCCGCGGCGGCTGCCCAAAGCCCCACCGCGCTGGCCGTGCGCGGCGACATCAGCAGCCAGTACATTTCGGCTTTGCTGATGGTGGGTCCGCGGCTGCCCGGCGGCCTGCGCCTGCGCCTCACCGGCCCCGTGGGTTCCCGCCCCTACATCGACATGACGGTGGCGCTCATGCAGCGGTTCGGGGCCAACTGCGCCGCGGAGGACGACTGCTTGCTGGTCGCAGCCGGCGCGTACCAGCCCACCAATTACACGGTGGAAGCGGACTGGTCGGCCGCCAGCTACTGGTATGCCATGGTGGCCCTGGGTCCTCCGGGCTCGGAAATTGGGTTGCCGGGGTTGCGCCGCCAGTCTTTGCAGGGCGACCAGGCCATTGCGGGAATCATGAAGCATTTCGGCGTAGAAACCACGTTCCTGCCCGATGGTATTCACCTCCGGCAGCAGCCAATGCCCGCGAACAGCGAGGTGGCGACAGTGGATTTTACGAACTGCCCGGATTTGGCGCAGACCGTGGCGGTGGTGGCGGCGGCGCTGGCCCGACCCGTCGACATGACGGGCCTGGCAAGCCTGCGCATCAAGGAAACCGACCGGATTACGGCCTTGCAAGCGGAGTTGGCCAAATTCGGCGGGGAGCTGCGAGAAATAGCTGCCGGACGCTTCCGGGCCGAGTCGACGGGGTTCGCCGTGGCCAGCCAAGCGGTGGCCACCTACCATGACCACCGCATGGCTCTGGCCTTCGCGCCGCTGGCCCTGCGCGGCCCGCTCGTCATTGAGGCGCCCACGGTGGTTAAAAAATCCTACCCGCAATTCTGGACAGAGCTGGCAAGGCGTGGATTCGTGATTAGCGAAGCTGGCTGAAATACGCGGCGGACTGCTGCAAGCGGCTGCCGTACCAGCTGAATAATTCGCCGTTCACAACCTCAATGGCAGCCGCGGGGCATATTTCCCGGAACTCGGCGATGTGCTTCTCGCCAAAAGGGTAGGGCTCGGAGGATAGTAAAATGCGTTGTGGCGCGGCGGCGGCCAACTGCGCAGCGGTTATTTCCGGGTAGCGGCTCTGGCCGGCAAAGACATTGCGGAAGCCGGCCCGGCGGAGCATGTCGTCGATAAACGTGCCCGTGGCGGCTACCATGTAAGGTTTGCGCCAGATGAAGTAAGCCGCCGACGTTTCCGGCCCATCGGCTGCGAGGGCGGCAAAAGAAGCATCGATTGCCGCCGCCAATGCTTGGGCCCTCTCCTTGGCGCCCGCAAGAAAACCAACGCGCCGAATCATGTCCAGCGCTTCGGGAAGGGTGTTGATGTCGCTCAGCCACACCGGGAAACGAACGATTAATTCATCAATTCCCACCCGATAATTTTCCTCTTTGTTTCCAATAATTAAGTCGGGACTCAACGCGGCTATTTTCGGAAAAATAAAATTCTTCGTGCCACCAATTACCGTGGCCTTTGTCCGCGCTTCCGCCGGGTGAGTGCAGAATTTAGTGACCCCCACAATTTTCTCCGCCAGCCCCAAATCGAACAGCAGCTCGGTTTGCGACGGCACCAGCGACACAATGCGCTGCGGCGGAAACGGCACCGCCACCCGCCGGCCCATTTGGTCGGTAACGGTGAGGGGCAGTCGGAACCGCGGGTCGGCCGGATGGGTCGGATTCATCGGATTTCGGGGAGGGCACGCTGATTTTTGCAACATTCAACGGGGCAAAAAAGAAAATCGGCTGCAAAATCCCCCGAATCCGACCCATCCGGCCAATCAGTGGTTCAGGCGTCAGGCAAAATACCGGAAATCGTGGCCGTCTTCAACGCGCAGCAGCGTTTCGTAAATCAGTTGAATTACGTTTTGCACGTCGTCTTTGTGCACGGTTTCCACGGTGGTGTGCATGTACTTTAGCGGCAGCGAAATCAGGGCCGAGGCCACGCCGGAGCCGGAATAGGCGAAGGCATCGGTATCGGTGCCGGTGGCGCGGGTGGCCGAGGCGCGCTGGAAGGCAATGCCGTGCTTCTTGGCGGTGTCGATGATGAGGTCGCGCAAGTTGTTTTGCACGGCGGGGCCGTAGGTAATCACCGGGCCTTTGCCGCAGGAAATGTCACCGGAGGTTTTTTTCTCGTACATCGGCGACTGGCTGTCGTGGGTCACGTCCGTGACGATGGCCACGTCGGGGTTGATGCGGTGGGCCACCATTTCGGCGCCGCGCAGGCCGATTTCTTCCTGCACGGCGTTCACGATGTAGAGGCCGAAAGGCAGTTTTTTCTTGTTCTCCTTCAGCAGCCGGGCCACTTCCGCCACCATGAAGCCGCCCACCCGGTTATCAAGCGCCCGGCCCACGTAGTACTTGTCGTTCAGCACCGTGAACTCGTCCTCGAACGTGACCACGGAGCCCACGTACACGCCCATTTCTTCCACTTCCTCGGCACTGCTGGCGCCGCAGTCCAGAAACACGGTTTCGATGGTGGGCGCCTTGTCCTGCTCCACTTTGCGCACGTGGATGGCGGGCCAGCCGAATACGGCTTTCACAACGCCCTTCTCGCCAAAGATATTTACCCGTTTGCTGGGCGCCACCAACGGGTCGGAACCGCCGTTGCGGCGCAAGTAGATGTAGCCTTCCTTCGTGATGTAATTCACAAAATACGAAATTTCATCGGCGTGGGCTTCGATGACGACTTTGTACTTCGCTTTAGGATTAATCACGCCCACCACCGTGCCGTAGGTATCCACGAAATACTCGTCGATATACGGCTTCAGGTATTCCAGCCACAGTTTCTGGCCTTCTTTCTCGAAGCCGGTGGGGGAGGGGTTGTTGAGGTAGGTTTGGAGGAACTCGAACGATTCGGGACGCATGATTAACACGGATATTTCGCACGGAGGCAGAAGAAGTAAAAAGGAGTGCAGGGGAGTAAAAAGGACTTCGTGCAACTCCTTTTTACTCTCTTCTGCCTCCGTGCGAAAAAGCTACAGCGGAATGTTGCCGTGTTTTTTGCGCGGCATCACGTCCACTTTGTTTTCCAGCATTTTGAAGGCGCGAATTAATTTCTGCCGCGTTTGCGAGGGCAGAATCACCTCGTCCACGAAGCCGCGGTGGGCGGCGCGGTAGGGCGTGGCAAATTTTTCCTGGTACTCGTCCACCTTCTCCTGCAGCTTGGCGGCGGGGTCGGCGGCGGCGGCGATCTCGCGCTTGAAAATAATTTCGGCCGCGCCCTTGGCGCCCATCACGGCGATTTCGGCGGTGGGCCAGGCGTAGTTCAAATCGGCCCCGATGTGCTTGGAGTTCATCACGTCGTAGGCCCCGCCGTAGGCCTTGCGGGTGATGACGGTGATGCGCGGCACGGTGGCTTCGCAAAAAGCGTAGAGCAGCTTGGCGCCGTTGGTGATGATGCCGCGCCACTCCTGGTCGGTGCCGGGCAAGAAACCGGGCACGTCTTCGAGCACCAGCAGCGGAATGTTGAACGCGTCGCAGAAGCGCACGAAGCGGGCGGCCTTAGTGCTGGCGTTGATGTCGAGCACGCCGGCCAGCACGGCGGGCTGGTTGCCCACGATGCCGATGCTGCGGCCCGCGAGCCGGGCGAAGCCCACGACGATGTTCTCGGCGAAATTCTGGTGGACTTCGAGGAAAGAATCGGCATCGATGATGCCCTCAATCACCTCCCGCATGTCGTAGGGCTGGTTGGCGTTGTCGGGAATCAGCGCGTCGAGGACGGGGCGGCGCTCGTCGTCGCCGGCCGCGTAGGGCTGGGCGGGGGCGGTTTCCTCACAGTTCTGCGGCATGTAGCTCAGCAGCTGCTTGAGGTTGGTGATGGCCACCACTTCGTTGGCGCAGCTGAAGTGCGTGACGCCGCTCTTGGCCGAGTGGGTGCTGGCGCCGCCGAGCTCCTCGCTGGTCACCTCCTCGTGGGTCACGGTCTTCACCACGTTGGGGCCGGTCACGAACATGTAGCTCGTGTTTTCCACCATTAGAATAAAGTCGGTGATGGCCGGCGAGTACACCGCGCCGCCCGCGCACGGCCCCATGATGGCCGAGAGCTGCGGCACCACGCCCGAGGCCAGGGTATTTTTGTAGAAAATATCGGCGTAGCCGCCCAGGCTCACCACGCCCTCCTGGATGCGGGCGCCGCCCGAGTCGTTCAGGCCAATGACCGGGGCCCCGTTCTTCAGGGCCAGGTCCATGATTTTCACGATTTTCTCGGCGTGCGTTTCGCTCAGCGAGCCCCCGAACACCGTGAAGTCCTGCGAAAAAACGTACACCAAGCGGCCGTTCACCGTGCCGTAGCCCGTCACCACGCCGTCGCCGAGGTAGTGCTCTTTGTCGAGGCCAAAGTCCTTGGCCCGGTGCATCACGAACTTGCCAATCTCCTCAAACGAGCCCTCGTCCATCAGCAAGTCAACCCGTTCGCGGGCGGTGAGCTTGCCCTTCTGATGCTGGGAGTCGATGCGCACCTGGCCACCCCCGAGCAGGGCTTCTTCGTTTTTGCGGGCCAGTAAGTCGGTTTTGGAAAGGGGGGCGTGGGCGTGCGGGTCGGGCATGGGCAAGGGTGGGCGCGGCGCGAATCGGGCCGCGGGGATGGGGAGCCAAAGGTAGGTTACGGGCGAATTACGGGCGCGTTACGAAGCAGAGACCAATGGCCGCGCCAGGTTCTCCCCCTTCGGTGGAGCAAAAATCGGCTCCCGTGCCGGGGGCAGCACGGGAGCCGATGGCGCTGCTGCAAGACCTGATGACCTGCTTCTTACAAATTCTTGCCCAGCAGCTGCAGCATAAAGGCGTACTGCCGGGCCGTGTCGTCGATGGATTTGAAGCGGCCGGAAGCCCCGCCGTGGCCGGCGTTCATGTCGGTGTGGAGCAGGAGTTGGTTCTTGTCGGTTTTGAGCGCGCGCAGCTTGGCCACCCACTTGGCCGGCTCGTAGTATTGCACCTGCGAGTCGTGCAGGCCGGTGGTGACCAGGACGTTGGGGTAAGCCTGAGCCTTCACGTTGTCGTAGGGAGAATACGAAAGCATGTAGGTGAAATGGTCCTCGTTGGCGGGGTTGCCCCACTGGTCGTACTCGCCGGTGGTGAGCGGAATGCTGGGGTCCGACATGGTGGTGACGACGTCCACGAACGGCACGGCGGCGATGACGCCCTTGTAGAGGTCGGGGCGCATGTTCATCACCGCGCCCATGAGCAGGCCGCCGGCGCTGCCGCCCATGGCAAACAGCTTGTCGGGGCTGGTGAACAGCTGCTTGGGCGAAGCAGCGGTGCCGTCGGCCGCGGTTTGGGGCTTGGTAAGATACAGCGAGCAGTCGATGAAGTCGTTGAAGCTGTTGATTTTATGCAGCAGGCGGCCGTTCTCGAACCATTGCCGGCCCATTTCCTGGCCCCCGCGGATGTTGCACAGTGCGTAGACGAAGCCCCGGTTGAGCAAGCTCAGCCTGGCCGCGCTGAAGGTGGGGTCCTGCGAGAGGCCGTAGGAGCCGTAAGCGTACTGCAACAGCGGCGCGGTACCGTCCAGCTTGGTGCCCTTCTTGTACACGATGGACATGGGAATAAAAACGTTGTCGCGCGACTTCACAAACACCCGCTCCGACACGTAGTCGTGCTTGTTGAAGCCCCCGAGCACGGGCTGCTCCTTTAGCAGGGTGCCCGTGCGCGTGCTCATGTCGTACTCAAACGTGGAGGGCGGCGTGGCCAGCGAAGTGTAGTTGTAGCGCAGCAGCGGCGTGTCCATCTCGCGGTTGACCCCAACGGTGGCGGTGTACGCCTCCTCGTCAAACTTGAGGTAGTGTTCCTGCTTGTCCCGCCAGCTCACCACGCGCAGCTGGCGCAGGCCGCCCCTGCGCTCGTTGAGCACGAAGTAGTTGTTGAACAGCTCAAAATGGTCGAGGAAGATTTCCGGGTGGCGGGTCAGGGCGTCCGCCCACGCGGTCTTGGCCGTGTTGTTCACCGGCGTCGTCATCAGCCGGTAGTTGGGGGCCATCCAGTTGGTGCGCAGGTAAAACTTTTCGCCCAGGTGCTCCACTTCGTAGAGGTGGTCTTTCTCGCGGGGCAAGAACACCTTGAAAGGCCCGGTGGGCGAGCTGGCATCGAGGTAGCGGTACTCCGAGGAGAGCGAGCTTGCGATAACAATCCCGATGTACTTCCGCGATTTTGAGCGGTTTATTTCCAGGCTAAAAGTATTGTCCCGCTCCTCGTACACCAAGGCGTCGCTCTTGGGGTCGGTGCCCAGGGTGTGCCGGTACACTTGGTAGGGCAGCAGGGTCGTAACGTCTTTGCGGGTGTAAAACACCGTCTTGTTGTCGGCCGCCCACACCACTTCGCTGCCGGTGTTGGCAATGCGCTCCGGGTAGAGCTTGCCGGTGGCAATTTCCTTGAAGCGCAGCGTGTAGAGGCGCCGGCTTACGGTATCGGCGGTGTAGGCCAGCAGTTGGTTGTTGTCGCTCACGGCCCAATTGCCGATTTGGAAATACGGCCGGCCGTTGCCCAAATCGTTGGCATCGAGCAGCACTTCTTCGGGCCCGACGGTGCTGCCTTTTTTGCGGCAGTACACGGGGTATTCGCTGCCCAGGTCGAAGCGGGAATAGTAGTAGTAGCCGTTGTCGCGGTAGGGCACCGAGGTGTCGGCCTGCTTGATGCGGCCCTTGATTTCGGTCACCAGCTTCTGCTGCGTGGCCTGCGCGCTGGCCATTTGCTTGTCGTAATACAGGTTCTCGGCAGTGAGGTAATCGAGTACTTCGGGGCTGGTGGGCTGATTCAGCCAGTAATAGTTGTCGGTGCGCGTAATACCGAAATTGGTGAAAACCTTGGGCTTGATGGGGGCCACCGGGGCCGTCAGCCCCAAGCTTCTGGTCCTCGGCATGGGGGCGGCGGCCAGTGGCGCAGGGCTCGCCGCTGGCTTGGGCGCCGTGGTTGGGGGCAGCCCAGTCACTGAAGAAGGAGCGGTTGCCCCTGGTTTCGGTGCGGCCACCGGCTTGGGAGTTGCCATGGAAGTTGAAATGACCGCTGGCTTGGGAGCGGTAACTGGCTGGGCGTTGGCGGTGGGTTTCGATGCGGTTGCCACTGGCGGGGCTGCTGCCGGCACCGGAGCCGCCGCTGTTTTCATGGCGGCCATCGAAGCCGGAGCTGCTACCAGCGCGGGAGCCACGGTTGACTTAGGCACTGCCACTGGCTTTGGAGCCGGGGCTGGGGCCGGCGTCACCACCGGCCGCAGGGCGGCCGCTGGTTTCGGGAGGGTCGTCGGTTTGGCGCTGTTGACGGCGGCTTGAACCGGTGGAACGACGGGAACGGGGGCGAGCGCGGAGGCCGTTGGGGCCGGCTTCTTGGCAACGAGCACCGGAGCTGGTTTGGCCGGCGCGGAGAATCCCCGCACCGCCGGGCGGGCCGCCCCAATTGAAGGGGCGGCAATGGTTTTTTTGCCGACGGCCCCCGGCGTCGGTCCAACCGGGCTCGTGCGGCGCAGCGCCGGCGCTGCGACAGCCTTGCCGTAGGGCGGGCGGACGGCGGGCTTACCGTACTTACCGTAAGGGCGGCGGATGGCGGGCTTGCCGTAGGGGGGGCGGGCGGCGGGCTTGCGGGCGGCCAACGGGGTCCCCCATGTGCTTTTCGCAGCTTTAGTAGTCACAACCGGCTTGGCTCGGTATACGGGTTTTCGCCCCACCGGCGCCCTTTTTTTGGCCGCAGCCGCAGCCACAGTCGCCGTTGCCACCCGTGACGCGGGCACTTTCTTCGCCGGGCCCAGCCGGGCTGGTGGCGCCGGTTTCTGGCCGGGCGCCGCCTTTGCCCACCGGCGTACCGGCCGGGCCGGGCCGGCCAGTGGCGCCTTTTTCCAGCCGCCCGCCACCGGTTTTCGCCAAGTCTTGCGGCTGTAGACCCGTTTTTGGGGAAGGGGTTTTTGGGCCGAAGCCGCCACGCCCGGCTGCGGCGTTTTCTTGGGTACGGAAGCTTTGGGGACGGGAGTGGGCGCCACCTGAGCCGCCGCACTGCTCGCTAGCAACACGCTGATTCCGAACAGGCTTGCAAGTCGAAATAAATTCATAAGATTCAAAAGCGGCGGTAAACCCCTGCAAATTAATGTAATTTAACAACCTGGTCTTCCCTACCGGCGGGCGGGCCAAGCGCCCAGCAGCCGGGGAGCAGGCCCGGCAACCACGGGCAGAAGACGCATTTCGAAGGGCGGCCGCAAACGGGTAAAACGCAGCGTATCCAGTTGGTAGGTAACTGTTTCGAACCAGCAATTTACCACAAAAAAGCCGGCCCTCTCGCGAAGGCCGGCTTGCTGCTGCGCATGCACAGGAACCAGGGCTGGTGCCCCGTGTTATTTTTTCGCATCCGCGTCGGGGGCTTCCGGGGCTTCGGCCGGGCGCTCGTCGCTGGCGAGGTTCTGCGACTCGCCGCTCTTGGTTACGGCGAAGAGCAATTCCTCTTTACCCTCCTCGTAGTCGGCCGTGATGACGTCGCCGTGCACCACTTGGGCTTTTAGGATTTCCTCCGCAATCGGGTCTTCGATGTACTTCTGAATGGCGCGGTTCAGCGGCCGGGCGCCAAACTTGGGGTCGTAGCCCTTGTCAGCCACAAAATCCTTGGCCTTATCAGTCAATTCCACGCGGTAGCCCAGGGCCTTTACCCGCGAGAGCAGCTTGGCCAGGCTGATGTCGATGATTTTGTGAATGTCCTTCTTCTCCAGCGCGTTGAAGACGATAACGTCGTCCAGACGGTTGAGGAATTCGGGCGAAAACGTCTTCTTCAGCGCGTTGGTGATGGTGCTCTTGGTGAGCTCGTCCATGTTCTCCTGTCGGGCCTTGGTGCCGAAACCGATGCCGGCGCCAAAGTCCTGCAAGTCCCGCGCCCCGATGTTCGAGGTCATGATGATGATGGTGTTGCGGAAGTCCACCTTGCGGCCCAGGCCGTCGGTCAGGATGCCGTCGTCCAGCACTTGCAGCAGCAGGTTGTACACGTCCGGGTGCGCCTTCTCAATTTCGTCGAGCAGAATCACCGAGTACGGCTTGCGGCGGATTTTCTCCGTCAATTGCCCGCCCTCTTCGTAGCCCACGTAGCCGGGAGGCGCGCCCACCAGGCGCGACACGCTGAACTTCTCCATGTACTCCGACATGTCGACGCGCACCAGCGCATCCTCTTTGTCGAACAAATAAGTAGCGAGCACCTTGGCCAACTCCGTCTTGCCCACGCCCGTCGGGCCGAGGAACACGAACGAGCCAATCGGCTTCTTGGGGTCCTTCAAACCCACCCGCGTGCGCTGGATGGCTTTCACGAGCTGCTTAATGGCTTTCTCCTGGCCAATCACCTTGCCCTGCAGCTCCTCGTTCATGTTGAGCAGCTTCTGGCTTTCGTTCTGGGCCACGCGCGAAACGGGGATGCCGGTCATCATGGCAATCACCTCGGCCACGTTCTCCTCCTTCACCGTGTAGCGCTTCTTCTTAGTTTCCTCTTCCCAGCCTTTCTTGGCGGCTTCGAGTTGGTCCAGCAGCTTCTTTTCGGTGTCGCGGAGCTTGGCGGCTTCCTCGTATTTCTGCGATTTCACCACGCGGTTCTTCTCACCCTTGATGTTCTCAATCTGCTCTTCGAGCGTGAGAATGTCCTCGGGCACCACGATGTTGTTGATGTGCACGCGGGCGCCGGCCTCGTCCAGAATGTCGATGGCCTTGTCCGGCAGGAACCGGTCGGACATGTAGCGGTCGCTCAGCATCACGCACTGCTCAATGGCCTTGTCGGTGTACACCACGTGGTGGTGGTCCTGGTACTTGTCCTTGATGTTGTGCAGGATTTCGATGGTTTCCTCCGGCGTGGTGGGGTCCACCATCACCATCTGGAAGCGCCGGGCCAGGGCGCCGTCCTTCTCAATGTACTGGCGGTATTCGTCCAGCGTGGTGGCGCCGATGCACTGAATCTCGCCCCGGGCCAGGGCCGGCTTGAACATGTTCGAAGCGTCGAGCGAGCCCGAAGCGCCGCCGGCGCCCACGATGGTGTGCAGCTCGTCGATGAACAGAATCACGTCGGGCGACTTTTCCAGCTCGTTCATTACGGCCTTCATGCGCTCCTCAAACTGGCCGCGGTACTTGGTGCCGGCCACCAATGAGGCCAGGTCCAGGGTCACCACGCGCTTGTTGAACAGCACCCGGCTCACCTTCTTCTGGATGATGCGCAGGGCCAGGCCTTCAGCAATAGCCGTTTTGCCCACGCCGGGCTCCCCGATGAGGATGGGGTTATTCTTTTTACGGCGGCTCAGGATTTGGGCCACCCGCTCAATTTCTTTTTCCCGGCCCACGATGGGGTCGAGCTTGTCGTCCTCGGCCAGCTTGGTGAGGTCGCGGCCAAAATTATCGAGCACCGGGGTACGCGACTTTTCGCCGGGCTTCTTGGTGGCGCCGGCACTGCCCGCGCCGCCGCGCCCGCCGGGGCCGGAGGAGCCAAACAGCTTGTCGTTGTCGTCATCGTCGGTGTCCGGGCCGGCCTTGGGGCTCGGCGAGGCGTTGCCGTGGTAGTCCAGGGAGTCGCGCACAGTTTCGTAGTTCACGTTAAACTTGGAGAGAATTTGGGAGGAAATGTTGTCTTCATCGCGCAGGATGGACAGCAGCAGGTGTTCGGTGCCGATGATTTCGGACTTGAAGATTTTGGCCTCCAGGTAGGTTATTTTCAACACCTTTTCGGTCTGCTTGGTCAGCGGAATCGAGCCGGTGATGCTGGTGCCCTGCGTGGCGGTGTTGCGGGTGGCCTGCTCCAGCGAGAACTTCAGCTCGTCGATGGCCACGCCCAGCTTGCGCAGCAAACCCAGGGCGGTGCCTTCGGCCTCGCGAATCATGCCCAGCAACAGGTGCTCGGTGCCGATGTAGTCGTGACCAAGCCGGATGGCCTCTTCCCGACTGAGGGAGATAACCTCTTTGACGCGGTTTGAGAATTTAGCTTCCATGCCAATAAACGTAGTGAAAAATCAGATAGCCCCGCGTCGGGCGAATACACGAATAACGGGTTGGGCCGGTGTGGCTTGCAAACAAGCCGGTTCGGGCGAAGGTTCGGGCCGAAAAGGCCCTAAAGCGTTAATCTTAACGGCGACAGAAATTTACGGGTTGCCGCGCAAAACGCGGTTACTGCAAATACCCGCCGGCCGCCGGCCCCTGCGAAAACAGCAGGTCCAGCACGCTCAGCCCGGGCTCAAAACCTGGGCCAAATACCTGCGGGTACGGCCGCACCTGGGAACGGGCTGCCGGAGTGTCAGGTTCTGGGGCTCGCAAAGCACTTTTAGGTGTCAACCAGTCGCGCCGGTCCAGAAGCAACGGCGTGATTGATTGACCAAGCGGGGGAGCAAATGGTTGCTCGGCGTCGGTGGGGGTGGGGTAGTGCGGGCGGTAGTCGATGGTGAGGGCGAGGGGCAGGTTGAGGCGGAAGCAGCGGAGCAGCAGGCGCAAAAACTGCAGGTTCAGGTCGAAAAGCAGCGCCGGCTTGCTTACGTAAATATCGTGCAGGTAGTCGGCATAATATTCAAAGTACGGGCTGTTGCCGTAGGCAGTTTGCAGGGTGCGCCAGTGGCGATGCACCCAGTTCTGGCGGTAGTCGATTTCGATGGCCGCCGCCGTTACTTTTTCGGCCCGGTTGCCGTCGATGACCGGCACGGTGAGCGGCTGCACGCCCTGCGCCGTGCGGATGAGGCAGCGGTTGCGGAAGGTTTGCTTGCGGTAGTGCTCGTGCGCTTCGAGCAGCAGGCCGTCGGCGCGGAGCAGCTCGGCGAAGAGGGCGGCCGGGGGGTGGTAATGCAGTTCGGTAAGCAGAATCACGAAATGGGGCACCGGGCATGAAATTGAGGGGCAAAGTACGGGGTCCGGTCAGGGCCCGTCCTGGCAGCATTACTTTTGCCGCATGCGCAGCCTCCTGTTGTTTTCCGCCGTTGTTCTCTCGCTGGTTGGGCCGCTGGCCGCCTACGCGGGCCCGCCGCAAATTTTGCTTGACGTGGCCCGGTTCCGCAACCTGAATACGGTGCAAAAAGGCGCGGAGGTGGAAATCTACGTCACGGTGCCCACGCAGTCGCTCATGTACCGGCAGCGGGCGCCCAAGGCGTTTCAGTCGGCGGCCACGGTCACACTGGAAATCCTGAAAGCCGACGGCGCTTCGGCCTACCGCGAAGTCGTCACTCTCAAGCCGCCGGTGCTGAGCGATACCACCATTGCCATCAAAAACCCGCAGAGCTTTCTCAAGAGGGTACTGCTGCCCGACGGCAAATACACCCTGCGCGGCACCGTGCGCGACCAGTACCGCCCCACCGGCGGCGAAACGACGGTTGAAAAGCCACTGGTGCTCGAAACGCCGGTGGGCACTTTCCTAACCGACGTGGTGCTGCTGGCCCGGCCCGCTGCCCGCAGCGGGGGCGGGGATACTTTTGCCCGCGGCGGCTACCGGCTCACCCGGGCGCCCGGCAGCGCCTACGCCCGGGGCGCCGACAATATCTTTTTCTACACCGAGCTGCACGGGGCCCCGGTGGGCCAACCCCTGCGCGTGCACTACCACCTCACCACCCCCGACGGCTCGGCCGCCGACGCCGACGCCGACCTCACCCCCCAGAGCGGGCGCCCGACCACCGTGGTGGGGCAACTGCCGCTGGGCCCCTTGCCCGAAGGCCCGTTTACGCTGTTCGTGGAAGTGTACGGCGGGCCGGGCAATAAAAAGCTGCTGGCCGGGCACCGCGCCATTGGGCAGCGCAACCCCGTCGACTACGCGCCCGCCGGCGCCGCCGGGCCCCGATGAGCCAACCCGCACCCGGCGGAGCCGCCCGGTCCCGGCCCTACGCGTGGTACTACGAGCCGCTGCGGTGGCTGCTGCTGGGCCTGGCCCGGTTGCCGCTGGCGGGGCTTTACGGGCTGGCGGAGGGTATTTACTTGCTGCTGGCCTACGTGGTGCGCTACCGGTGGCCGGTGCTGACGACGAACCTGCGCCGTTCCTTTCCCGAGAAGTCGGAGGCGGAAATCACGCGCACTGGCAAGGATTTTTACCGGCACTTCGCGCAGGTGGTGGTCGAAATCCTGAAGCTGGCCGCCATCAGCCCCGCGGAGCTGGCCGAGCGGATGCGCTTCACCAACCCGGAACTGATGACGCGCGCTTTTGCCCAGGAGCGGCTGGTGCTCTCGCTGGGCTCGCACATGGGCAACTGGGAGTGGATTTTGAGCGGCGCGGCGCTGGAATTTCCGGGCCGGGCGGCGGGCGTGTACAAACCGCTGAACAACCCGTTTTTTGAGGATTTTATGCGCCGGCTCCGCACGCGACTGGGGGCCGATGCCGTGCCCATGCTCGCCACGCTGCGCTACCTGGTGGCGCACAAGGGCCAGGGCCACACCCTGAGCCTGCTCACCGACCAGGCCGCCGGCCCCGAAGACCGGCCCTACTGGACCACTTTCCTGCACCAGGACACCAGCTTTTACACCAGTGCCGACCGCCTGGCCGTGCAGCTCGACTGTGCGGTGCTCTACGTGGGCATCCGGCGGGTACGGCGGGGCTACTACGAAGTCACGTTCACCGAATTGCCGGACGGCCGCGCCGCCGCCGCCGCGCCCGCCGGCACCTTCCCCGTCACCGAAGCCTTTGCCCGCCAGCTGGAGCGCGACATGCAGGCCAGTCCCGAGCAATACCTGTGGACGCACCGAAGGTGGAAACACCAACGCTTCGCTTAATGAAGAATGAGGAATGAAGAATGAAGAATTATCGCCAGGGTAATTCTTCATTCTTCATTCCTCATTCTTCATTAAGCGAAGCGTTACAGGTATTGCTCGATGTCGCCCGCGCCCTGGCGGATGAGTTCGAAGTCGTCGTTGGTGCAGTCGATGATGGTGCTGGGGACGTTGCCGCCGAAGCCGCCGTCGATGACGAGGTCGACCAGGAGGCGGTACTTCTCAAAAATGAGGTCGGGGTCGGTGACGTATTCGTCCAGGGTGTTTTCATCTTCGCGCACCGAGGTGCTCACGATGGGATTCCCTAGCTCCTTGACCAGTTGGAGGATAATCTGGTTGTCGGGCACCCGGATGCCCACGGTTTTGCGCTTGGTGCCGCCGAAGCGGGGCGCGTTGGCGCTGGCTTCGAACAGAAAAGTGAACGGGCCAGGCAGCGCCTTCTTGATGACTTTGTAGGTGGCCGTGGTGATGCCATGGGCGTAGTCGGAGATGTGCGACAAGTCGTGGCAAATGAAGCTAAGGTTGGCTTTCTCGGGAAACAGCTTCTTAATGCGGCACACCTTGTCGACGGCTTTGGCGTTGGTCACGTCGCAGCCGATGCCGTACACCGTATCGGTGGGATAAATGATGACGCCGCCTTTGCGCAGGACGTCAACGGCTTGCTGGATGCGGTTGTGGGGCGGGTTTTCGGGGTGAATGCGGAGGAGGGTGGCGGGCATGGGGTGCGGTGAGGGATAACAAAGGTGACGGCGCGCGGCGGCCGGCCAGGGACGGCCGCCGGTGGCAAGGGGTTGCCGGCCGGGCCGAAGGCGCGGGCAAGGTACTACGCCCGGCCGAAACGAAACAACCACCGCTTGGCTTACCCGCCGCGGGGGCCGCCTTCGTACTTTTGACGCCGTTCCACCGGTTTCCTTACTGCTTCCCATGTCCCAGCCTGCCAAAAAGTCGGCCATTGAGTACCGCGACCAGGCCCTGCGCCGCCGCCGCCGCTGGGCCACCGTCAGCGTGGTGTTCACGCTCACGCTGGTGTGCTTCTCCTACTATTTCTACCAGGTCTTTTTCACGGCCAACATCGAAACCAAGGGCAAGCCCACCTACGTCATCGTGCCCCGCGGGGCCGACTGGCAGGCGGCCCTGAAAACCATCGACGCCACCGGCGTGGTGGTCGACAAGCTCTCGCTGCACTTCGTGGCCAAGCTCATGAAGTACCCCGGCCACGTGAAGCCCGGCCGCTACGAGCTGAAGAACGGCTACACCAACCGCGAGCTGGTGAACGTGCTCAAGGCCGGGCTGCAGTCGCCGCTCCGGCTCACCTTCGCCAACGTGCGCCTGCGCCGCGAGCTGGCCGACAAGCTCTCGGGGCAGATTGACGCCCGGCCGGCCCAAATCGACTCGCTGCTGGCCAGCCCCGGCTACACCCGCAGCCTGGGCTTCGACACCACCACGGTGCTCGGCATGTTCATCCCGAACACCTACGAGCTGTACTGGAACACCTCGGCCGAGAACCTGATGCGGCGCATGAAGAAGGAGTACGAGCAGTTCTGGACCCCGGCCCGCGACGCCCAGCGCGAAAAGCTGAAGCTGACTCGCGCCGAGGTGAGCACCCTGGCCAGCATTGTGGAGGCCGAGCAGCAGCAGCACGCCGACGAGCGCCCCCGCATCGCGGGCGTCTACCTCAACCGCCTCAAGCGCGGCATGAAGCTGCAGGCCGACCCCACCGTGGTGTACGCCAACCGCGACTTCGCCATCAAGCGCGTGCTCAACGTACACCTGCAGAAGGACTCGCCCTACAACACGTACATGTACGGCGGCCTGCCGCCCGGCCCCATCAACCTGCCCAGCATTGCCAGCATCGACGCCGTGCTGAAACCGGAGAGCAACAACTACCTATACTTCTGTGCCAAGGAAGACTTCAGCGGTTACCACGCCTTCGCGACCAACGAGCGGGAGCACACCATGAACGCGCGGCGCTACCAGGCCGCGCTGAGTAGAGCGGGCATTCGGTAGCCGCCGTGTGGCGCGCAGCCTTTGCTGCGCGCATCGGTGCGGAGCACCGAATAAGATACCGAACTTCATTCGCCGCTTGGCGGCGACAGGCGCAGCAAAGGCTGCGCTCCACAGCTAACTATGTACACTTCCGACACTCAAATCCGCGTGCGCTACGCCGAAACCGACCAGATGGGCTACGTGTACCACGGCAACTACGCGGCGTATTTTGAGGTGGCCCGCACCGAGTCGTTCCGGCGGCTGGGCATCCGCTACAAGGACCTGGAGGCCGAAGGCGTGGGCATGCCGGTGGGCGAGCTGCGCGCCCGCTTCCGGCGCCCGGCCCGCTACGACGACCTGCTCACGGTGCGCCTGCTGCTCAAGCAGCCCGCCGAGGGCTCGCGGGTGCTGTTTGAGTACGAGGTGTACAACGAGGCGCAGGAGCTGCTCACCGAAGGCCACACGCTGATGGTGTTTGTGGACACGACCACCGGTCGGCCGGTGCCGGTGCCGGCCAGCCTCCGGGCCCGGTTGGCGCCGTATTTTAGCGAGGACGAAGTGGACAGCCCCGTGCTGCCCACGCCCGGCGCCGTGCCGCCCGACGCGCCCGCGCCGGCCGCGTTTGGGAAGTGACGTTTGGGAAGTGAATTAAAAATTGAGAATTAAAAGTCAGGTCCTGATTAGACTATTGCTCGCTGCCTGCAGATTTTTAATTTTTCACTTTTAATTTTTAATTGAACAGATGAAAGCCCCCGCCATCCGCCGCTCCCGCTTCCCCGATGTGACCCAGCAGCGGCCCTACCGGCGCCTGATGGTGGGGCTGAAGCGGCTGCGGCTGCCCGGCGAGCAGGCCTCGCTCTACGACGTGCTCGACCGCATCATGCACGAGCTGCGGCTCGACAGCCTGGAGAAGCGCGCTGCTTACATGGCCTTCAACCTCACGGTGGCGCTGTTTCCGACCATTATTTTTCTGTTCACGCTCATTCCGTACATTCCCGTGCCGAACCTGAACGTGGACATCCTGCTGTTTCTGGCCGACTTCATGCCCCGCGAGCTGTACGCGGCCACGGCTTCCACCATCGAGGACATCGTGAACATTCCGCACGGGGGCCTGCTCTCCTTCGGTTTCGGCACGGCGCTGGTGCTCAGCTCCAACGGCATCATGGCGCTGCTCGACGCGTTTGAGAAGAAATACCCGTGGTTCAAGCACCGCAGCTACTTTCGCAAGCGGCTCATTGCCACGGTGCTCACCTTTGTGCTGTCGCTTATTCTAGTGCTGGCCATTGCCGGCATTTTCTTCGGCACTTACCTGATTGATGGGCTGGTGTTTTACGAAATCGTGCCCGAGCGGCTCACCGACCTGGTGCTAAAGCTCATCCGCTACGGCTCGCTGGTGGGGCTGTTTCTGAGCACGACGTGCGTCATATACTACTTCGTGCCGCCCGTGCATGACAAGTGGCCGCTGGTGTCGGCCGGGGCCATCGTGGCCACGCTGCTCATCTTTTTGGTGTCGTTCCTGTTCACGCTCTACGTTCGCATCTTCGACTCTTACAATACCTTCTACGGCTCCATTGGGGCGCTGGTGGGCTTCATGGTGTGGCTCGAATTCGTGTGCATGACCCTGATTATCGGCTTCGAAGTGAACGTGAGCATGGACGCTGTCACGGGCCGCCGCCGCCGGATGCTGGCCGAGCAACTGGCCGAGAAGCCCGAGTAGGAGCGGAGGGCGCAACGAGCATTCGTAAAAATAATTCGACGCGTAGGCTGCACCGTAGCGCATTCGTCCTTACTTTTGCGCTCCCCAATCACTCGGGGAGCTTGTCAGAGAGGTGGCAGAGTGGTCGAATGCGACGGTTTCGAAAACCGTTATACCGGCAACGGTATCGGGGGTTCGAATCCCCCCTTCTCTACTTTTTTCAGTGAGCAACTAGCAGTGAGCAATGAACAGCTCTCCGTCCGGCCCCAAACGGTTCGGCAGTTTGCTGCTTACTGTTAATTGCTAACTAAACTAATGAATGACCCAGAGAGCTGGCAGAGTGGTCGATTGCGGCGGTCTTGAAAACCGCTGACTGTAACAGGTCCGGGGGTTCGAATCCCTCGCTCTCTACAAAGGGCCCCGTTTCTGAATCAGAAACGGGGCCCTTTTTTGTGGAATGTACTTCTGGCAGGCAATTGCCGCTGCTCCGGCTGGTTGGCTACTTGCGCACGCCGAAGCGGTACTCCGTCACCGACTTAAACGTTTCGCCGGGCCGTAGCACGGTGCTGGGGAACTTTGGCTGGTTGGGCGAATCGGGAAAATGCTGGGTTTCGAGGCAGAAGCCGTAGTGCTGCACGTAGGCCACGTCGCCCTTGCCTTTCAAATTACCCTTCAGAAAGTTGCCGGAATAAAACTGCACGCCGGGCTGGTCGGTGTGCACTTCCATGGTGCGGCCAGAAACGGGCTCGTGCACGGTGGCGGCAAGGGCCGGCGTGGGGCGCATGGCATCGGCCAGCACCCAGTTGTGGTCGTAGCCGCCGGGCGCGGCGCCGGGCACTTGCTTGATGCGTTCGCCGATGGTGTGCGGCTGGCGAAAATCCATGGGCGTGCCGGCCACCGATTGCAGCACCCCGGTTGGGATGAGCGTGTTGTCGACGGGCGTGAACCGGTCGGCGTTCAGGGTCAGCTCGTGGCCGAGAATGTCCTTGGTTTGGCCGTAGCCCAGGTTAAAGTAGCTGTGGTTGGTGAGGTTGAGCACCGTGGGCTGGTCGGCGGTGGCGGTGTAGGCTATGCGCAGGGCGTCGTTGGCGGTGAGGGTGTACACTACCTGCGTGGTGAGGGTGCCGGGGTAGCCTTGCTCGCCATCGGCGCTCACGTAGCTCAGGGTCAGGGTTTGGCCCTCGGGGGAGGTGCCGGGCTGGGCCGTCCACAGGCGCTTGTCGAAGCCGCGGGTGCCGCCGTGCAGGGAATTGGGGGCGTTGTTGGTGGGCAAGGAGTAGGGTTTGCCATCGAGCGTGAATTTGCCGAGCTTGATGCGGTTGCCGTAGCGCCCAATCAACGCCCCGAAAAACGGATTTTCCTGCACGTACAGGGCGCTGGTGTAGCCCGCTACGTCGGCAAAGCCCAGCACCACATCGCCCAGCTTGCCGGCTTTGTCGGGCACGAGCATGCTGGTAAGCGTTCCGCCGTAGTCCGTGACGGTGGCCTTGAGGCCATGGGCGTTGGTCAGGGTAAACAGCTGCGCTTGCTGGCCGTCGGGCATTTTGCCGAAATCAGTGGAAACGGGCACGGTGCTGGGGGTTGATTGGCTGGAATCGGCGGCCGGAGCCGAGGCCGGGCTGCCTGCTGATACGGATTTGGTGGAAGGCGAAGAATTGCAGGCAGCCAGCAGCGCCAAGCCGGTGAGGCCGCCCGCTAAGCCGGCGCGAAAAGGTGAAATCATGCGATTGAAAAAAGTGAGAAAATAAATAAAGTACAGAGAAACGCCCGGCGGGTCCGGCTAAGTAGCGGACGGTGCCGGGCATTGGAAAGGGTGGTTCACGGCTGGCTGTTGAGCGCAAACCGCTCGAACGCGGCCGTAACCGAAGCCGGCCCCTGGGCGAGCACGCCCACCCGCACGCCCCGGTCCCAGGGTGGCAGAAACTGGCCGCTGACGGCCCCGTTGTTGACCAACGGATTGGTCCAGGTGGTGCCGTCGGTGCTCCAGGCAAAGCGGTAGCTGTTGCCGCCGGTTACCTGCATGCGCAACTGCACAGCCTTGTCCGCTGCCGTAGGGAGAGTGGCTTCGGCCAGAATTTGCTGCTTGCCGTCGCGCCGCTCCCACAACTGCAGCTTGCCGCCGCCGGCGGTGAGGGCCACGGCGTTTTTGGGGTCGCCGTGTGCCGCCAGGCCCGCGGCGGTGCCGGCCGGCAGCGCGGCCGGGGCCAGCAAGGTGGTGGTGGCCGTGTAGGTGCCGGTGAGCGTGTGCCGGCCCAGGGCCGCGCCGCCCTTGTCGGGGTGAGCAGTGAGGCGCAGTTGGCCGCCGCGCAGGGCAAACTGCGGCTTGTCTTCGATGGGCCACTGCCAGTCCAGGCCCAGCTTGGCGCCGGTAAACTCGTCGGTCACGGGCTGGGTCGCCACCGGGTTGCTGGCCCTGGCGCCGCTCTGCGCCCCAAATTCCGGCCAGTTGTCCGCCGTCCACGCAAACTCGGTGAGCAGGCCCTGGCGGCCCACATTCTCGAAGCTGCCCGCGGCGTAGGCGTGGTGCAGCAGGTACCAGCGGCCGTTGCGTTGGGTCACGGTGCCATGGCCGGGGCATTTCCAGGCGTCGGCAGCAGTCAAGATGGGGTTGCGCGGGTTTTTCTCCCAGGGGCCAAGCAGGCTTTTGGCCCGGGCCACGCCGGTGCCGTAACGGCAGCCCTGGCCGCAGCACCCGTTGGCGGCGTAAAAGGCGTAGAAGTAGTCGCCGTGGCGCACCATACTCACGCCTTCCACCAAGTTGCCCTCCCAGGTCGCCGTGTTCCGAAACAACTCTTTTTTCTCGTCCGTGAGGCTGGTGCGGGCTTCGTTCAGGGGCTGGGCCCAGATGGGCGTGGGCTGGTTGATGCTGTTGCCGTCCTCTTTCCAAATCAAATACAGCCGCCCCTTTTCGTCGCGTATCGGAAAGCCGTCGATGGAGCCGGCGGCCTGGCCCACCAGCGGGCCGTGGTCGGTGTAGGGGCCCTCGGGGCGGTCGGCGCTGGCCACGCCCACGGCCAGGTTGCCGCCTTTCTTGTGCGCCGAATAGAACACGTAGGTTTTGTTGCCTTCCTGCGTGATTTCCGGGGCCCAGAAGTAATAATCGGCCCAATCGGGCAGCTTGTCGGGAAAAACGTGCCCGACCAGTTGCCAGTCGGTCAAGTTGCTTGACTTGAGCAGGGGGAAGGCCGGCCCCCAGTTCGAGGAGGTGGCCGAAGCCCAATAGGTATCGCCAATCTTTACCACCGAAGGGTCGGGAAAGTCGCCGGGCAGCACCGGGTTGGCAACGGGCGCGGGGGCCACCGTTGCCGTTGCAGCGGCGGCCCCCGCGCCCGTTGTAGAGCTCTCCTTGCGCCCAGTTTCACTCGTCTGGGTACCCGTTGGGGTTCGCTGGCAAGCTACCGCCAGCAAGCCGCTAATTACAAGAAAAGATTTAAGCGTTGGGGAGGTAAGATGCATGTTTTCAACGAAAAAACAACTTGCTTGGCGGAGTTGCTCTTAATGATTTGAAAAAGCTACTCCCCGCCGGGGCGTGGAAGCGGTGTGCCAGTGGGAGCCGGCGTACCAAAATTGGGGGTGTCGTCGGCATTCCATTCAAACTTTTGGATTCGGGGATTGCGCGCACCACCGCAGCCTTGGTTGGGAGCCAGGTTGGCGTGGTAAATTACCCAATCCTCCTTGCCGTCCTTTGACGTGAAAAAAGCGTTGTGACCGGGGCCGTACGCGCGGTCGGCGGGGTCTTTGGTGAAAACCGGGGTGGGTGTCTTGGTCCAGGAGGCCGCGTTCATTGGGTCGGCAGTGCTGCCGGCTGAAAGGAGCCCAAGAGCATATTCGTCGGAACTACAGTGGCTGGCCGAATAAACGATGAGTGTTTTGCTGCCGTGCTTGATGACTTGCGGCCCTTCGTTCACATACGGGGTGTTGCTGCCGTACTGTTCCCAAGCATACTGGGGGCGGCTGAGCTGTGTGCGGGAGCCAGTGAGAGCAACAGGCGATGCCATGCGTGCGATGTACAGGTTCTGCTGTTCGGAACCCACTTCCTGACCAGACCACAGCAGGTAACGGTTGCCGTTCTGCTCCAAGATGGTGGCGTCAATGGCCCAAAGGTCTTGGCTGGATATGGCTATCTGTCCTTTCTCAACCCAGGTACCGGTGGTGGGGTCGGCGTTGGCATTCTCTAACACCCACAAACGCTGGCCACCGCAGCAGTTGCCGGGGCCCGCTGTAAAGTAGACGTACCACTTGCCATCCAGAAAATGAATTTCTGGCGCCCAGATGTCGCGGGAGTTCAGACCCGCAGCCGGCGGCGACCAAATGACTTTGCTCACCGCCGACCCAAGCTCACTCATTTTGGCGGTCTTCCACAAGGTAAGGTTGTTGCCAGTGGTGTGCATGTAGTAATAGAAGCCGTCTTTTTGTGTCACCCAAGGGTCGGCCCCCGAAGACAGTATTGGGTTGGTGAACGTGGTGGCGGTGGAAGTGGTGGGCGGCACGGACGGTGGCGTAGTGCCAGGGTCGGACGACTTTTTGCAACTCACCAGGCTCACCAGCAGAAGCGGAGCCAACAAGGACAAGCGGAGGAAGGAAAGCATCGTGAAAAGGGACTAAAAGGCATATTAGAAACATAACAGCCGCTCTGCTTATTTTGGCAGAGCGGCTGTTCTTGGTCAATCGCACTGGATATTTAACGTGGAGTTAATAGCCGGGGTTCTGCGTAAGACGCGCTAAATCCACGTCTTGCTGCGGCAATGGCAGAAACTGCGAGGTGCCGAGCCTGAAGGTATTGAACTGTGCATCGCGCTGCTTGAGCTCGTCGATACCGGACTGGGTGTTGAGCAAGCCGTAGCGCTGCAAGTCAAACCAGCGCAGGCCCTCGCCAGCCAACTCTGTCACCCGCTCGTGGCGAATTTGGGTGCGCATGGCCCCCTGGCCGGCCGAAGCCGCGGCTGAAAGGTCGGCCAAATCCACGCGCCGGCGCACTTGGTTGACGAGCGGCACGGCAGCACTGGTTTGACCTTGTTCGTTCAGGGCTTCGGCTTGCAGCAGGAGCACGTCCGCTAAGCGCATCACTCGAAAATTGATGGGGGAGTCGAAATTTTCTTCGCCAACGTAATAGTCGCTCTGGTATTTGCGCCAGTAGGTGCGGCCTAGGTTGAAGTTATCGCCGCGGTAGCGGTTGCGGAAGCCGTAAGTGCCAGCGGCAACGCCGGCCGGACGAGAACGGTCGTACACCAACGTGTCGCTGCTGAGCGGTAACGACGACGCAAAGGCGCGGTAATTGTAGAACACCGTAGCCGCCAGGCGCGGGTCGCGCTGCCCGGTAGTGGTGCCTTCCTGCAAAAATTCATTCACCACCCACGGCCGCACTTCGCAGTCGGTGAACCCCAGATTGGCGGTGCCGCCGTTTTGGGGCGGGCCGAAAAACTTGGGCCGCTGGAAGCCTTGGGCCGTGTTAGCATCCACGCCGCCCTGTCCGTCGGGGCCGCCGATGTTCAAGTCCAGAAATTGCACTTCAAAAATGCTCTCGGGGTTGTTTTCGGTGGTGTGACGAAAATTGTCGGTGTAGGCCGCCAGCGAATAGGGGCCGGCAATCACGAGGGCAAACTGGTCGCTGGCCAGCTTCCATTTCGATTGGCCGTTGGCGGTGAAGGCGGCGGGCTGCTGCATGTAAGCCTTGCCGAGCAACGTGCGCGCCGCGCCCACCGTGGCCCGGCCACGGTCGGTACCCGACGGGTAAGTAGCCGGCAGATTGGGCGTGGCACCCGTGCCAATGGCGGCCTGCAAGTCGCTGATGACCAGGGCCCATACTTGGGCTTCGGTGGCCTGAGCCGGACGGTAATCAAGGGTGCCTGGTTGGGTGGAGAGCGGCACGTTGCCGAACAGCGACACCAGGTTGAAGTAGCTCAAAGCGCGCAGGAAGTAAGCTTCGCTGACGATGCGAGTTTTGAGCGCGGCGTCCATCTCGATGCCGGGCACGTTGGCCAAAACCTGGTTGCAGCGGTCGATGGTGCGGTAGCTATCGCGATAGGCACTGCTGGTGACTTCAAAGTTGTAGTCCGTTTGCACGAACTTCGTCACTTCCTGCAGCGGGGTAAATGGGCTTTGGCTCCAGCCGGTGTCGTCGCGGCCGTCATACAGGAAGGAAAACCAACGGCGGTACGTGCCCACGGCCTGTAGGCCGGCGTAGCACGCGTTGGAGGCGCGCACGGCGTCGTCGCTAGATTTCCAGAACGTAGTTGTGGTGGCCAGGTTGGGGTTGTTCTGTTCGAGTAGGTTTTTCTCGCAACCCGTGCCCAGCAGCGTGACGGCGGCAGCCGCCGTCAGCAGGGTTTTTTTAGAAAGATTCATCACTGAATAAAAGTTAAAGTCAGGGAAAAGAAGCGGGCCACGATTAAAAGCCCAACTGGGCACCCACCGTGAACGAGCGCGGATTGGGGAAGGCGCCTTCGTCCACGCCGCGGGTCAGAAGCGAGCCGCCCTGTACCGGTGGGTCGCCCGCTATTCCGCCAACTGTTTCTGGGTCGTAGCCTGAGTAGTCGGTGACGGTGAACAGGTTTTGTGACGTCATGTAGAGGCGCAGGCTGCTCAGGCCCTTGGTTTTTTCCACCAGGGTTTTGGGAACGGTGAAGCCGATTTGCAAGTTTTTCAGGCGCAAATAGGAGCCGCTTTCCAGGAACCGCGTGGAATTGGCGAAGGTATTGGGGCCGCCCTGCTGGGCCAGGCGCGGGGTGGTGTTCGACGGGTTGCTCGGCGTCCAGGGCGAGAGGTCGGCCCGGTAGTTGGTCGGGTCATCGAAACGGCCCAGCCAGTAAGCGCCGGAGTTGTACACGTCGTTGCCCTGCACCCCCTGGAAGAAGGCCGCGAGGTCGAAGGCGCCGTAGCCACCCGTCAGGTTCAGGCCGTACTGCAGCTTGGGAAACACCCGGCCCACGTGGGCGCGGTCAGCGTCGGTGATTCTGCCGTCGCCGTTCACGTCCTTGTAGCGGATGTCGCCGGGCACCGCCGTGGGCTGGGCGCTGGTGGCGATGTTATCGGCGGTCTGGAAGATGCCGTCGAACTGGTAAAGGTAAAACGAGCCCACCTCGTAGCCAACTTCGGTGCGCGTCACGGCGTTGGGGCCTGCGTTGAAAAAGTTGGCGTTGGCACCCGAAGAGCCCAACTCCAGTACTTTGTTGTTGATGGTAGTCAAGTTGCCCGTGATGCTGTAGCGAAACCGGTCCTTGGTTTCATTGTACCCCACCAGCAGCTCAAATCCTTTGTTTTGAATGCGACCAATCTGCTGGAACGGGTCGCCACCGGCGTTGCCCAAAAACAGCGGAATTTGGGGGTTCACGTTGGCTTTGCGCGTTTCCGAGATGTAATAGTCGGCGCTCACAGTCACGCGGTTGTCCAGGAAGCCCAGGTCGATGCCGTAGTTCTGGGTGCGCCGCTCTTCCCAGCCCACCGAGCCAGAACCCAGGGCCGTCTGGATGGCGCCGTTGGCCACCACGCCCCCGAAGTTGTAGTTCACGTTGGGGTTGATGAAGGCTTGGTACAAGTACGAGCCGCCGTATGCTCCGTTAAGTTGGTCGTTGCCGAGGATGCCGTAGGAGGCGCGCAACTTCAGGTCGCTGACGGCGGTGATGCCCGAGAAAAAAGCCTCTTTCGAGACGCGCCAGCCCACCGAGCCCGCGCCGAAGTTGCCGTACTTGCGGTCAGCCGAGAAGCGCGACGAGCCGTCGCGGCGGAAAGCGCCGGTCACCAGGTAGCGGCCGTCGTAGTCGTAAGTAAGCTGGCCGAAGTAAGAGCGTTTGGCCCACACGTAAGTAGAGCCCACGGGGGGCAGGGGCGTGGCCCCGGCATCGAGCGCCCAGAAGAAAGTGGGGCCATTGCCGTAGCCCTGGGCCGCACCCTGGGTGAATTCAAAGCGGTTCTTCTGCTCCGAATAGCCGCCCACCACAGTTACGTTGTTCTTGCCAAAGCTTTGGTCAAAAGTCAGTGTGTTTTCCGCCAGCAGGAACGTTTCGTTGCCCTGCGCATCCACAAAGCCCGACACGGGCACGATGTTGTTGGGCGCCAAGCCGCCGGCCTGCTGTTGGCGTTGGTCGCGGAAGGCGCGGAATTGGGTGCCCAGGTTGAGGCGATAGCGCAGGAAATCAGTCAGAGCGAATTCCCCGAACACGTTGCCTTGCAGCTGGTTGTTGGTGCCAATATTGTTGAGCAGCTCTTGAGCTCCAATGGGGTTAGAGCCGAAGGTGGGGCGGTTGTTGGAGTCACCGTAGCCAAAGCCGCCGGGGTTGGCCGCGTCGAGCACCGGCGTGATGGGCGTGATGCGCAGAATGTCAATAAACGGCACCCCGTTAAGGCGCGTCTGGTTGGCGCGGGTCAGACCGATGTTCTCGCCCAGCTTCAAGCGGCCCTTAGTAAAGCCCGAATTCACGCGCAGGTTGTAACGCTGATATTTCGGACCGATAACCGTGCCGGTTTGGCTGAAGTAGTCGCCCGAAATGGCGTAGGTAGAGTTGGGACCGCCGCCCGAAAAGCCCAGGTTGTAGTTCTGCACCACGCCGGTTTTAAAGAATTCTTCCTGCCAGTCGGTGTCCACGCCCGAGGCAGTAGCAATGCCGGAAGGAACTGGTCGGTTGGCGTTGGCGTAGGATTGCGTGGCCAGGGACCGGTATTGCTCAGCATTGGCCAAGTCGTAGCGTTTGGCAAGGTTTTGCACGCCGGCGTAAGCGTTGAAATTGATGGCCGTAGTACCCGACTTGCCTTTTTTCGTGGTGATGATGACCACGCCGTTGGCGCCCGACACGCCGTAGGGCGCCAGCGCCGCAGCGTCTTTCAGCACCTGCACGCTCTCTACGTCCTGGGGCGTGAAGTCGCGCAGGCCGCCGGTCACCCACAAACCGTCAATGATGAACAGCGGGCCCGAGCCGTTGTTAATCGAGCCCACGCCGCGGATGTTGATGTTAGGCGTTTGACCCGGGGTGCCGCCAGAAGTTACCTGCACCCCGGGCAGGCGGCCCTGAATGGCTTCAGAAATCGTGGCTACTGGGGCGCGCCGCACATCCTGCGCACCAACTGTTGACACGGCTCCGGTTACATTTTGGCGTTCCTGCACCAGGTAGCCCACCACCACGGCCTCCGAGAGCTGCTGCACGTCGGTGGCCAGGCTCACGGTCACGGTCGTCTGTCCGTTAACGGGCACTTCCTGCGATAAGTAGCCCACCGACGAAATGAGCAGGGTGGCATCGGCGGGCGCATCAATGGAGAAGCCGCCATCGGCCCCGGTGGACGTGCCGGTGCTGGTGCCTTTTACCAGCACCGTTACGCCGGGCAGGCCCTCGCCCTTGTCGTCCAGCACGCGGCCCGTAATCACTTGCAGCGGGGCCATGGCGTGGCGGGCCGTTACTGCGTGCGGGGTGGCGATTGTGGCCCCAACTGCTGGCAGCGTGCACAAGGGCAGGCAGCACAGCAGCGCCGGTACAAATTGTCGGCGCAAACTCAGGTAAGATTTTTTCATTGTGAAAAGGGTTGGTGGGAATTTGGAATCATAGCAAGGCAAACGTTTGCACTACGGTACAGCGAGTAGTGGTAAGGGCCAATCGGGAACGCGGGAACGCAACGAAAATGCCTGGGAAAAAGCGGCCAGTAAAAGATGTTTATTGTCGAAAAAATAGGATTAGCCTATTTCGGGTTCGAGCCAACTGCTACGCAATAGTACCTACGATTCAAGAATTTGTCAAGAAAAGACAGAAAGTATTCAGGGGTAAGCAACCTTGAGCAAACCAACTGCAATACTTGAATTGCAGATGTTACCAAATTGTTCTTCATCTGTAATCTCGTCTTACTCTCATCCGGCTCAATGGTTGCATGAAGCGACTCCACAGGCCTGATTATCCCCTTTTAAATATACAAAAGTTTAACGAACGTTGGCACGCGCCCCGCAATTTTTAGCCGCAAAATCCGAGGTCGACGGGACTTGACCAGGGCCCTCGATGGGGCACGGCACGGCTTGTGGAACAACCGGACGAACCTCTGTGAGTTACCCCGGCGCCTATTCGCCCGAAGGGCGGGGCAGGGGCTGGCCCGGTGCCAGCGGCCGGCCAAACACCGGAGTGCCGTCGGCCCGCCAGGTGAAGGGCTGGGCCCGGGGCGAGCGGAACCGGCCGCAGCCTTGGCCGGGCTCGTCGTTGGCGTGGTAGAGTATCCAGTCCTCGGTGCCGTCCGGCGATTTGAAGAACGAGTTGTGGCCCGGAGCAAACACCTTGGCTGCCGGGTCTTGCTGAAACACCGGCGCGGTCGACTTGGTCCAGGAGCCCGGCAGCAGCAGGTCGCTGCCGGCTGAGGCCGTGAGCATGCCCAGGGAGTAGAAGTCGGTCCAGCAGCCGCTGGCCGAGTAAACGAGCACCAGCTTGTTGCCGCGGCGCAGCACCTGCGGCCCTTCGTTCACGTCGACGTGGGGCGGGTCTTGGGGGTTGTTCAGGTCGCCGTTGCGCTCCCAGGGGAAGACGGGTGTCGACAGCTTCACGCGCAGCCCTGCCACGGTCCAGGGGTTTTGGAGGCGGGCCAGGTAGATGTTTTGGCGGCCGTTCACGTCGCCCTCCCAGCCCGACCACACCAGGTACTGCTGGCCGTTGTTCTCAAACACCGAGCCGTCGATAGCCCATTTGTTGGAGCCATCGGTGACCTGGCCCTTGTCGGTCCATGTGCCTTGCAGGGGGTCGGGCGAGGCGTTTTCGAGCACCCAAAGCCGGTGGGTTTGGTTGGTGCCGGCGTCGGCGGCGTAGTAGAGGTACCACTTGCCGCCGAGGAAATGCAGCTCGGGCGCCCAGATGTCGCGGGAGTTGGGGCCGGTGGCCGGCGGGGTCCACACCACCTTGCTGGGCGCGGTTTTGAGTTGGCTCAGGGACTTGGTTTTCCAGAGCGTGATGTTGCGGCCGGTGGTGTGGGTGTAGTAGTAATAGCCTTTGTGGTAGATGCTCCACGGGTCGGCGCCGGTCGGCAGCAGGGGGTTGGTGAAAGTGGTCTTGAGGGCTGCCGGTTGCTGCGCAAAACCGGGCCCGGCCAGGAGCAAAGCTGTCCAAACGCAGAGCAGTCGGAGGCAGGAATAATTCATCTACGGGGGTCTCGTGAGGTGCTGCCGGGCTGGGCGGCGTTATTTTCCGTTTGTTTTCTTAATCAAATCTGTTTCGTCCTGGCGGTAGGGCACCCCGTCTCGCCGGAACACTTCATGAAACCACTCCACCGGCTCGCCACCGTCGGTAATGGGCAGGTCCCACTGGTACTTGGTGTTGGTTTTGCCGTCGACGAGGCCCCAGTTGATGGCGCCCACGTTTTGTTTCTTGAGCAGGGGCATGATGTTGGCGAAGCGGCTGTTGCGGGGCCGGGCCATGTACTCGGTGCAGATGAGCGGCCGGCCGTGGGTTTCCAGCAGCTCGATGATGCGCTGGTGGGAGGGCACCTCGTCGTAGCAGTGGTAGGTGATGATGTCGGAATTCAGGGCCTGGAACTTGTTCAGGGCCTCAAAATCCCAGTTCCAGAGGCCGATGCTCAGGGGCTGGTCGGGGCCCACGGCGCGGGCCCAGGCGAAGACGTTGCGCACCAACGGCAGCGAGGTGGCGAACTTGTCGGAGTTGCCGGGCTCGTTAAACAAGTCCCAGAGCAGGATGCGCGGGTCGTGCGCAAAGCTGCCGAGCACGTCCTGCACGTAGGGCTTGAGGGCGATGAACTTGCTGGAGTCGCGCGAAATGACGTCGCCGGGGTCCTGCATCCAGCCTGAGTTGTGCACGCCGGTTTTGGGCGCGGGCTGCGGGCCGGTTTGCGGCAGCTTGTTCCAGCAGTCGTCGAAGAATACCACGATGGTTTTGATGCGGTGCTTGTCGGCCAGGCCCAAATACGTGTCGAGGCGCTGCTTGAAGCCTTTGGGGTCTTGCTGCCAGGCCAGGCTGTGCAAAAACACGCGCATGGTGTTAAATCCAATGCCCTGGGCCCAGCCCAGTTCCCGGTCAATGGTAGTGGGGTCGAAGGTGGCGGCTTGCCACATTTCCAGTTGGTTGATGGCGGTGCTCGGGGTGAAGTTGGCGCCACTCATCCAGGGGTGGGCTTTGTACCAGGCGTTGGCCTTTTCCACGGACCAGCGCTGGCCTTGCACGGCGGCGGCCGCGCCTTTGCTTTTGGCCTTGGTTTTCTGCGCAAACGAGCCCGTGGAGGCCAGTGCCAGCAGCGCGAAGAGAAGTAGCTTTTTCATGGACTGAATCAGGGTGAAGGAAGCGTAAGCAAGTCCGGTTTTGGCAAGTGCCGCCGTGGCTCTCTGCCGGGCAGGGGCTCGGGCGTGGGGCCACGTGGCCTGGCCGCAGGTGGTTTTGCAACGGGAAAGATAGGGGCATTGGGCACTCGGAAGGTGTTTTGCGTAGTGGCTGGCACTGCGAAGGCCGTGGCGGTTCCGGTGCCGCAAAAGGACTGCCCCGACCACCAGTACGCCGCGCCTGCTCATATCTTGCCCGTTGCAAACCTGCTTTTCCTCACCGACGCCCCGCCCGCCATGCCCACCCGCCGAGACTTTATGCTGCAAGCCACCGCCGGCTTGGCTGCCCTATCCACAGCCAGCCAAGCCGCCGCCCGCGCCGCCGCTGGCACCTACACCAACCCCGTGTACGTCGGCCAATTCCCCGACCCCTTTGTGCTGCGGCACCAGGGCCGCTACTACGCTTTTGGTACTACGGGGCAGGGGCGCACCGCCGACGGTCGCATTTTCACTCTGCTCACCTCGGCCAACCTGGTGGACTGGAAAAGCGCCGGAGGGGGCCTTACACCGCCCCCCGGGGCCGAGGGCGCCGACTTTTGGGCCCCCGAAGTGGTGTACCACAAGGGCACATTTTACATGTACTACTCCAAGGGCGGCGGCGCCATCGACGCCACCGTGGGGCACCGCTTGCACGTGGCCACCAGCAAGCGCCCCGAAGGCCCTTATACCCAAGTGGCCCTGCTCGACGTGCCCGCCAGCAAGTTTACCATCGACGCCCACGCTTACCAGGACACCGACGGGCAGTGGTATTTGTTCTATGCCCGCGACTTCATCGACTCTGAGAACGGCTACCGCCCCGGTACTGGCTTGGTGGTCGACCGCCTGCTCGACATGACCCGCCTGGCCGGCGAAGGCCGCACCGTGATGCGCGCCCGTTACGACTGGACGGTGTTTGAGAAAAACCGCACCATGCCGCTTTACGACAACCAGACCTTCCCCGAGTGGCACACCCTGGAAGGGCCCTTCATCCGGCGGCACGGCGGCAAGTACTACTGTTTCTACAGCGGCGCCAACTTCCTCACGCCCCGCTACGGCGTGGACTACTGCGTGGCCGATGCCATCACGGGGCCTTATTCCGACAAAGGGGCCGAGCAAGGGCCGCGGGTATTGCACGCCGTGGCCGGCCACGTGCGCGGCCCCGGCCACCACTCCCACGTGATGAGCCTCGACGGCAAAACCGAATACCTCGCGTATCACGCCTGGAACCCCGACATGACCGAGCGGCAGTTCTGCATCGACCGGCTGGCCTGGACGGCCCAGGGCCCGCGCTGCGCGGGGCCCACCTACACGCCCCAGCCCCGGCCGTCTTAGGCGAGGCACCGGTGGGCTAACGCACCGGTGGCCGCGGCGGCTAACTGACCGACTGAAAGTTGCAATGCTGCCCGGAGCCGCCGCCAGCAACGGTTGGGCCCGGTTCGCCGTGGCAGGCACCCAACGTTGTGCTTACTGCGCCCATGCTCCAATTATATCCTTTGCTGCTGGCCGCGTTGCTGGGCCTGGCGGTTCCGCGCCGGGCGGCGGCCTACGCCGTGCTCACCCACCAGGCCAACTTGGTACTGGCGCGCGTCTGCGACGCAACCGTTGGCGTCTCGTCCTTGGGCTCATCGTGAAGCGTTTGGGGTAGGCGGCGCGCCCAACGAGACGCAAAATAGGGCAACGCTACCCTTTTTTAGCTGATGCAAACAGCTTCCTGGGCGTGCCAAGGCTTTTTTGGCATTCTGACTATTGTAAATCCGTGCCCGATTTGTGCGACTCCGCTCCAGCGTCACCCACTTTCCGGGCCCGACCAGACGATTCCCATCCTGACTTGTACGGTTGCTATCCGGGCCAACCCAAATGCCGTCTGGAGTTAAACGATTTACAGTCGGATTACTATTATTTCGATTCAGGCTCGGGTGATTTTTAGCCTGATTAAGCCAAAGGTGAATTTGCCTAAGCAATTCTCAACTCCTGTTTCCCAGGTACGACCCTACGGGGGCTGGAAGGGCGTAAGCCTTAGCCAGATGAAGTCTTACCACTGCTTACTTATGGCTTGTTAATCAGCAACTGGCAACTTATAGAAAGGACGCGAAGCACCGTTTTTTGTGCCGTCAATTCACGCCGACAGCAAGTCCGATTCATCCTTCAGGCCCACGCCCGATAGCTGGAGCCGCAACGCCTCGTGCAGCAGGTAAAACAGCTTATCCGCCGCGGCCGGGTACGTCAGCCCTTCTGGGCGGATGTTGGACACGCAGTTACGCGCCTCGTCCGTAAGTCCGGGCCGCGGGCCGAAGGTGAAGTAGGCCCCCAGGCTGTCGGGCGAGCTCAGGCCCGGCCGTTCGCCAATGAGCACCAGCACCAGCCGGGCCCGTAGCAGCTGCCCGATTTCATCGCCCAGGGCCACGCGGGCTTGCTCGGCCACCACCACCGCGCCCAGCCGGTGCCCGGCTTCCCGCAACCGGGGTAGTAGCAGGCGCAGCAGCGGCAGGGCGTGCTCGTTGCCGGCTGCCGCCGAGAGCCCGTCGGCCAGTACGATGACCAGGTCGCACTCGCCCGCGGCCTGCCCCGCTAATTCGGCTTTGGCAGATCCTGCCAACTGCCGGCCCCAATCGGGGCGCTGGAGGTATTCCGGGCGCGTGGCGGCCCGGCTGCGCGCCTGGTGCACGGGCAGCTCCAGCGGCCGCAGGTCGGTGAGCAGCTGCTCGGTATTCAGCACCGAATACACCGCGTCGCGGGCGTGGGCGTGGGCCAGCTTGAACGCCAGAGACTCGCGCAGCGGCACGCTCGTTCCCGTGCGCCCCAGCGCAATGCGGGCGGCGGTGAAGGCTTTGAGCGGAGCCCAGGGGTCGGGTTCGGGAGCGGTCGAGAGGGGAACGGGGGCGTCAGGCATGGCGAAGCTGGGGCTGTAACGGCCAAGTCAGGTTACGAAACAGCCCCGCAGCAGCGAAAAGAAGCACACGCGGCGAGGCGGTTGGGGAAATCAGGCGAGGGGCCGCGCCCTTTTAATATTTTATTGTCAGGGGGAACCCCTCGAAAACCTTGGTCCTGTTGGTTTTGTGGTTGTCGAAGAGCAAAACTAAATCGGGGCTACTGCTTGCGGTGAAGGCAATATCCGGTTCGTTTTGGAAGTGACGGACGAAGCTGTTTTGCGGGTCGAGCGACGGGACCCCAAACGTCGCGTTGGTTAAACGCACGAGGCCATTCGGGTGGGCAGTGGGCTCGTCGGACTTCTGGCGTGGCCCTTTGAAAGGCAGCCGAAACGTCCACGGCAAAGCGGGCTGCTCCGCGTTAGGAAGGACCTCAATCGCGGAACCAGGCGGAAAATAAGCGGGCTGGTAGGCCACGCTGGGGGTAAAGAGCGCGTCCGTGGAGTCGTCGTTGAGCAGGCACAGGCCAAATCGGGAATGAGCATTGGTTTGGAAATTAGCCCGCTCCCAGAGCTTGGTTGGCGCCAGCAAGTCGCTCCTCAACTCCTGCTCGTTTATCACCCAAAGGATTTCCAGGAAGAAGTTTTCGAAGTAAAACTTACGGTTGCGGGTTCCTTGCCCCGGGTGCGTCCGGCTGCTTCCTTCGGTAAAGCCGAAAGCCAGCAGTTCGTCGGCTTCGGCGCCGTGCCGGGCTGAAAAAATGAACACGTGGTCTATTGCCATGACGCTTCCTTTTGCCCGGTGCCGAAGCAGATAAACCAACCAGTTTCAACAACCGGCCGGCCGGGCTTGTGGCGTTGAAGATACAAAATGGCCTTCGTGGAAGTGGCGCCGCGATTGGATAGAAGCGCGATTGGCAGCAAGCCGTTTTTATTCACCGCAGCGCGGCCGGGAGCTGCGTCAGCAGCTTGGTGGCGCTGGCGGCGGGCAGCAGCTCGTTTTGCGCATCGAAGATGCCCTGCTGATTCAGCCAGGCCTCAAACTCGGGGGCCGGGCGCAGGCCCAGCACGCGGCGCAGGTAGAGCGCATCGTGGAAGGAGGTGGACTGGTAGTTGAGCATGATGTCGTCGGCCCCGGGCACGCCCATGATGAAGTTGCAGCCGGCCACGCCCAGCAATGTGAGCAGGGTGTCCATGTCGTCCTGGTCGGCCTCGGCGTGGTTGGTGTAGCACACGTCCAGGCCCATGGGCAGGCCCAGCAGCTTGCCGCAGAAATGGTCCTCCAGCGCCGCCCGGATGATTTGCTTGCCGTCGTAGAGGTACTCCGGGCCGATGAAGCCGACCACCGAGTTCACCAGCAGCGGCCGGAAGCGCCGGGCCACGGCGTAGGCGCGGGCCTCGCAGGTCTGCTGGTCGAGGCCGTGGTGGGCGTTGGCCGAAAGCGCGCTGCCCTGGCCGGTTTCAAAATACATCACGTCCTGGCCCACGGTGCCCCGGTTCAGCGCCAGCGTGGCTTCCCAGGCCTCCTGCAGCAGCGCTAGGCTGATGCCGAAGCTGACGTTGGCCGCCTCGGTGCCGGCGATGGACTGGAAGGTCAGGTCCACAGGCGCCTGCTGGTTGAGGAGCGCCAGCGTGGTGGTGACGTGGCAGAGCACGCAGGTTTGGGTGGGAATGGCGTACTGCTCGCGCACGGCGTCGAGCATCTGCAGTAGGTGGCGCACGGCCCGGGGGTTGTCGGTGGCCGGGTTGATGCCGATGACGGCGTCGCCGCTGCCGTAGAGCAGGCCGTCGACCAAGCTGGCGGCAATGCCGCGGGCGTCGTCGGTGGGGTGGTTGGGCTGGAGGCGGGTGGCCAGGTGCCCGCGCAGCCCCAGCGTGTTGCGAAAGCGCGTCACGACCTCGCAGCGGCGCGCCACGCCAATCAGCTCTTGGTTGCGCATAAGCTTGGACACGGCCGCTACCATCTCCGGCGTGAGGCCGGGCGCCAGCACCCGGAGCGTGGCCGCGTCGGCGGCGTCCGAGAGCAGCCAGTCGCGCAGCTGCCCCACGGTGAAGTGGCCGACGGGTGCCCAGGCCGCCGCGTCGTGGGTGTCCAGAATCAGGCGGGTCACTTCGTCCTGCTCGTAAGGCACCAGGGCTTCATCGAGAAACTGCCGCAGCGGCACATCGGCTAGGGCGTACTGGGCGGCCACCCGCTCCTCGTAGGTGGCGGCGGCCACGCCGGCCAGCACGTCGCCCGAGCGCAGGGGTGAGGCCCGCGCCAGCAGCGTTTTCAAGTCAGCAAACACGTAAGTGCGGGAGCCGATGGTGTGACGGTAGGACATGGCGTTGCGCTTAGTGAGGAATGGGAGATGAGCTTGCGAATGACCTCACCCCCGGCCCCTCTCCCGCGGAGAGGGGAGCCTGACACAAGATGTGAACATTGCAAACACGGCTAAATTTTAATTCTTTACCGACAACTGACTTTAATTTTTACCGAAAATCGTCAGGCTCCCCTCTTCTTGGGAGAGGGGCCGGGGGTGAGGTTTCCCAGGGCGGGTGCTTCGACAAGCTTGGCAGGACGGTCTGGCTAGTTATTTCTGCTGTTACGGTTGATTAGCCAGTACACGGCCAGCAGCCCCAGCAGGCCCGCCAAAAAAACGCCGCTTAGCCGCAGGTTGTAGTACACCAGCGCCCCCAGGCTTACCAGGCACAGCGCCAGCGCCATCAGCGGCACCAGCGGGTAGCCCGGCACCGCGAAGGGCCGGACCAGCGTCGGCTCGCGGCGGCGCAGGGCAAACAGGCTGAGCAGGCTGACGATGTACATCACCAGCGCCCCCAGCACCGAGAGGACGATGACCTGGGCGGTGGTGCCGGTGAGCAGCGCTACGCCGCCCACGGCACCGCCCGCCACCAGGGCCCAGTGGGGCGTTTGGCGGCCGTTGAGCCGGGCCAGGAAGCCGGGCAGGTAGCCGGCGCGGGCCAGGGCAAACACCTGCCGCGAGTAGCCGATGAGGGTGCCGTGAAACGAGGCCACCAGCCCAAACAACCCAATGCTGGCGAAGAAGCGGGTCCAGCCGCTGTCTTTGCCCAGCGCCAGGCCCAGGGCCTCGGGCAGCGGGTAGTCGATGCGGGCCAGTTGGCGCCAGTCGCCCACGCCGCCGGTGAGCACCATCACGCCCAGGGCCAGGCCCACCAGCGTGAGCAGGCCGTAGCCGTAGCCGCGCGGGATGGTGCGGCGGGGCTCGGCCACTTCCTCGGCCACCATAGCCACGCCCTCGATGGCCAGGTAAAACCAGATGGCAAACGGCAGGGCCGCGAACACGCCCGGCGCGCTCACCGGCACCGGATGGGCCAGGAAATTGGCCACTTTAAAATGCGGCGCCACCAGGCCCATGAACAGCAGCAGCTCGGCCACGGCCAGCACCGTGACCACCAGCGAAAAGTTGGCCGACTCCTTGATGCCCAGCAGGTTAATCAGCGTGAATGCCACGTAGCTGCCGAAGGCCGTGTAGAGCACCGGCACCGCGGGGTACAGAAAATGCACGTAGCTGCCCAGCGCAAAGGCAATGGCCGGCGGCGCGAACAGGAACTCGACCAGCGTGGCGTAGCCGGCCACGAACCCGCCCAGCGGCCCGAACGCCCGGTGCGCGTACGCAAACGGCCCGCCCGCCTGCGGAATGGCCGTGGTCAGCTCCGTGAAGCTGAAAATGAACGTGACGTAGAGCACCGTCACCAGCCCCGTGGCCACCAGAAACCCCACCGGCCCGGCCACCGCCCAGCCGTAGTTCCAGCCGAAGTATTCGCCCGAAATGACCAGGCCCACGGCAATGGCCCACAGGTGCAGCGGCGTGAGGGTTTTCTTCAGGCCGGGGGCGGGGCGGGGCTTCGACATGCAGCGAGGCAGCGTGAAATTTCCGCCTGAATATAGGCCCGGAAACGCGCCGCAAAGAAATGAAAGCCGCGGCTTAAACCCCGTCGCCGCCCGCGCATCTATAGGGAGCATTCTACTTCAAACTAGTGCTTAACTCATCGTCATGAAACTTACCGCTCCCAAATTTCTGGCCCTGCTGCTGCTCGTCGTCCTCTCGGCCACCCTGGCCGGTGCGGCCCGCGACGGCCGGTTCCGCCCGCGCGAAGACCGGCCCGTGCGCCGCGAAATCAAGGCCTACTTCCAGGCCAACGTGCTGCCCGTGTTGCGGCAGCAGCGGCAGCAGCTGGAGTCCCAGCTCACCGCCGCCGACCGCGCCCAGCTCGCCACCTACCGCGCCCAGCTGCAAGACGTGAAAGCTCGCGGCCAGGCCCTGCGCCGCAGCCTGCGCCCCGCAGGCGCCTCCCAAGGCCCTCGCCCGGCGCTGACCGACGCCCAACAGCAGCAGGTGCAGCAGCTGCGCGCCGAAGCTCGCGGCGTCATGCTGAACGTGGCCCAGCTGGCCCAGAAGTACGATGGCGCCATCGCCCAACTGGCCCGGGAAGTGCAGCCCCAGCGGGAAAAGTGGAGCACCGACATCCGGGCCATTGCGGCCAAAAACGCCACCCCCGAGCAGCAGCAAAAACTGGCCGCTTTCGGTGGCCGGATGCGCGGACACCACGGAACGCGCCGCTTCTTCAAGCCCGCCGCGTTCCTGCTCCTGGACCCCAACGCGCCCGCTACTGGCCCGACGGAGCCCGGCCTGGGCGCCACCAGTTTCTACCCCAACCCCACTGCGGCCACCAGCCAACTGGAGTACGAAGTGAAGAAGGCCGGGCCCGTCACCATTGACTTGCTCGACGACAACGGGACGAAGCTCCGCACGCTCCTGGCTGAAACCCAGCAGGAAAAAGGAACCCGCACCCAGCAGCTGGACCTGCGGGACTTACCGGCCGGCACCTATTTCTATAAAATCACCACCAAGTCCGGCTCGGAAACCAAGCGGTTTGTCAAAGAGTAGGACGCTTCGCTTAATGAGGAATGAGGAATTGCGCTTGCCGCACGGTAACTCCCTCCCCACATGGCTTAGCTTATTGGTGGTGCGCACTCTGAAACGCAAGAAGCCCCGGCCCGTGGCAGAGCTGGGGCTTCTTGCGTTTCAGCCTATTCGCTGAGCACCGGACGGATTGCTTCGTTGCACTCGCAAGGCCAATTCCTCATTCTTCATTCCTCATTCCTCATTAAGCGAAGCGTTCAAGCGCAGCGTCACTGCACCAGCCCGCCGCTCAGCCTACGCAGCACCGTTTCGGCTTGCTTGGCCTGAAAGCGGATGTCGAGCAGGCGCACCTCGGCGTCGAGCTGGGTGCGCTGGGCCTCGCGCAGCACGATGGGCGTGAGCAGGCCCAGGCGGTAGCGCTCCAGGGCAATGGCCACGTTTTCGCGCGCCAGCAGAATGTTAGTTTCCTCCAGTTCCAGCAGCCGCAGGCGGTTCTGGTACTGCGCGTACGCCTGCTGGGCGTCGGCTTCGATTTGCAGTTGCGTTTGGCCGAGCTGCAGCTGGCTTTGCTCCTCCACGATGCGGGCATTCTGCTCCAGCCGGTTGCGGTTGAAGCCGTCGAAGATGGGCACGCTGGCCACCACGCCGTAGTTCAGGCCGTAGGTGCGGCCGGTGTTGGTCACGAGCTGATTGCCGAAGAAGGCGGCGCCGTTCACATTGCGGTTCAGGCCGTAGCCCGAGGTGAGGCCCACCTGCGGGAAGCGCGAGGCCCGCACCAGCCGGCGGTCGTAGGTGGCCACGTCGGTGTTGGTTTTGGCCAGTTGCAGGCGCGGGTTGTTTTGCTGAATGCCCTGGGTGATGGCCGCCTGGTCCAGGTCACGGGTTACCACAATGGAGTCGGCGGGGCTGAAATCGAGGCGCGGCGTGCGGCCCAGCAGGTTGTTGAGGGTGATTTTGGCCGTGGTCAACAGTTCCTGCTGCTGAATCAGGGCCGACTGGTCGGCGTTGTAGTCCACGCGGGCCGTCAGCACTTCCACCTTGGCGCTCACGCCCACGTCCACGCGGCCCTGGGTGAGGTCGATGCGGGCCTGGCCGATTTTCAAAGCCTCTTCGATGGATTTGATTTTGCCCGACTCGCGCACCACGGCGTAGTACGCGTCCGTGATGTTGGCCACGGTTTCTTCCAGCGTGGCGCGGGTGAGCTGGCGCTGGCTTTGGTTGAGGGCCTTCAGCCGGTCGTAGGCAACGAACATGCCCAAGCCGTCGAAGATGGTCCACGTGGCGGCCACGTTGGCGTTGAGCAGGTTCGACTGCGCGTTGTTGGCGATGCTGGGCTCGGGCCGGCTCGATGATTCCTGCCGCACATTGTTGCGGTTGAAGGTGCGGGTGAGGTTGCCGTCCACCACCGGCAGCTGGCCGGCGTTGCCGCGCGTCACGTTGTTGGCGGCCACCTGCTCGTCGGTGCGCGCGAGGCGAATGTCGAAGTTGTTTTCCAGCCCAATCTGAATGGCCTGCGCCAGGGTCAGGGGCGGGGCGGCGGCCACCGTAGCGGGCTGCTCGGTCTGGGGCTTGGCCTTGGGCGCGGCAGTGGGCTTGCGCGGTACCAGCGCCGGCTTTTGGGCCTGGGCCAGGGCAGCGGCAACGAGCAGGAAAAAAAGAAATAGGTAACGGGACATCGAGTAAATTAAAGAACGTCAAACTCCCCTCCTTGCCACGGAGGGGACGCTGGCGCGAAGCGTCAGCTGGGGTGGTTGGGGCGGTGCACGGCCGGCCGCACCGCCGCCCGGGGTTCTTTCGGGCATCGCGCAACGCCCCGGCCACCCCCGTTTTTGCGCGGTTACGCCGGCACGGCTTCGGCGGCCGCTTTCGGCTTGTGCTTTTTGGCCGTGGCAAAATACGAGTACATCACCGGCACCACGTACAGCGTGAGGGCCGTGGCAAAAAACAGCCCGCCCACCACGCCGATGCCCATGGCCCGGCGGCTGAGGGCGCCCGCGCCGGTGGCAATGGCAATGGGCAAGATGCCCAGAATGGCGCACAGCGAGGTCATCAGAATGGGGCGGAAGCGGGCCGTGGCGCCCTCAATCAGGCCGGTCAGGTAGTCCACGTTAAATTTCTCAACCCGCTGGTTGGCGAATTCCACGATGAGGATGCCGTTTTTCGTCACCAAACCGACGAGCATGATGATGCCAATTTGCGAGAACAAATTCAGCGTTTGGTTGAAGTACCACAGGCTGAGCAGGGCGCCGCTCAGGGCCAGCGGCACCGTGACCATGATGATGACCGGGTCGCGGAAGCTCTCAAACTGCGCGGCCAGCACCAGGTAAATCAGCACCAGCGCCAGGCCGAAGGCGAAGAGCAGGGACGAAGAGCTTTCCTCGAAGTCGCGAGAGGCGCCCGACAGCTCGGTGGTAAAGGTTTCGTCCAGGTTCTTCTCGGCGATGGCGCGCATGGCGGCAATGCCGTCGCCCAGGGTTTTGCCCGGCGCCAGCGAGGCCGAGAACGTGGCCGCGTTGTAGCGGTTGAAGCGGTAGAGCTGGGGCGGGGTGCTGCTTTCTTCGAGGCGAATGACGTTATCGAGCTGCACCAGCTCGCCCTGGTCGTTTTTCACCGAGAGCAGGCGCACGTCGAGCGGCTGGTTGCGGTCTTCGCGGGCCACCTGGCCGATAATCTGGTACTGCTTGCCGTTGCGGATGAAGTAGCCGTAGCGCTGCCCGCTCAGGCCCGACTGCAGGGTCTGCGAAATGCTCTGCACGCTCACGCCCAGGCTCTGGGCCTTCTCGCGGTCGATGTTCACGCGCAGCTCGGGCTTGTTGAACTTCAGGTTCACGTCCACGAACTGGAAGGTGGGGTCCTGCCGGGCCAGGTCCAGGAACTTGGGCACGGCGGCGCGCAGCTTCTCAAAGTCCTGGGTTTGGATGACGAACTGCACCGGTAGGCCCCCGCCGCCCGAGCCAATGCTCTGGTCCTGGCTCACCGAGGTGCGGGCGGCCGAGAGGCGCTTCACGCCGTTGGTGAGGGTTTTGGCCACGTCGTCCTGGGTGCGGGTGCGCTCGTCGGCGTTGGTGAGCAGCACGCGGGCGATGCCCGAGTTCGAGCCGCCGCCAAAGCCGGGCGAGGTTACGGTGAACACGCTGCTCAGGCCCGCGCCGGTCGAGTCGAGGGCCATCTTGGTAATCTGGGCCATGTAGGCGTCCATGAACTCGAACGAGGCGCCTTCCGGGCCCGTGGCGCTGATGTTCACGCGGCTGCGGTCCTCCACCGGGGCCAGTTCGGCCGGAATGGCCCGCATGAAAAACCAGATGCCGCCGCCCGTCACGGCTATCAGCACCCACGCCAGCCAGCGGTTGTTCAGGAAGGTCTTCAAGCTGTTCTGGTAGGCGCTAATCATCCGCTCAAAAAAGGGCTCCGTCTTGCGGTAAAACCAGTTGTGGGTTTCTTGCCGCTTGAGCAGCTTCGAGCACATCATGGGCGTGAGGGTGAGCGAGACGAAGGCCGAAATCAGCACCGAGCCGGCCACCACGATGCCGAACTCGCGAAACAGCCGCCCCGTGATGCCCGTGAGGAACACCACCGGCAGGAACACCGCCGCCAGCACCACCGTGGTGCTCACCACGGCCACCAGGATTTCCTCGGTGCCCTTGATGGCCGCCGTCTTCGGGTCCTCGCCGTCCTCAATGCGCGAGTAGATGTTCTCCAGCACCACGATGGCGTCGTCCACCACCAGGCCAATGGCCAGCACGATGGCCAGCAGCGTGAGCACGTTGATGGAAAAATCGAGCAGGTACATCACGAAGAAGATGCCTACCAGCGACACCGGAATGGCCACCACCGGAATGAGCGTGGAGCGCCAGTCGCGCAAAAACAAAAAGATGATGACCACCACCAGCACGAAGGCCTCGACGATGGTGTGCTCCACCTCGCGGATGGAGTCGCGGATGAAAATAGAGTTGTCGATGGCCGGCTGCAATTTCAGGTCGGGCGGCAGGTCCTTGCCGTACTGCTCCAGCCGCTTATTAAAGGCGTCGGCGATATCAATCTGGTTCGAGCCCGGCTGCGGCACCACCGCCAGGGCCACGCCCGGCGTCCCGTTCACCCGGAAGATGGTCTGGTCGTTTTCGGCGTACAGCTCGGCGTAGCCAATGTCGGACAGCCGAATCAGCGACACGTTGTCCTTGCGGATAATCAGGTCGTTGAAGTCCTTCACCGAGCTGAGCCGGCCCATGGTGCGCAGCGTGAGCTGGGTGGCTTCGCCGGACACCGCGCCGCTGGGCAGCTCCACGTTTTCGCGCGTCAGGGCGGCCTGCACGTCCACCGGGCTCACCCGCAGGGCCGAGAGCTTCACCGGGTCCAGCCACAGGCGCATGGAATACTTGCGCTCGCCGTACACCCGCACCTCCGACACGCCGGGAATGGTCTGAATCCGCTCCTTGAGCGTGTTGTTGGCGTAGTCGGTCAGCTCCAGCAGGGTGCGCTTGTTGCTGTTGAGGTAGGTGATGACGATGGGTTGGGAGTCGGCGTTGGCCTTGCTCACCACCGGCGGGTCGATGTCGCGCGGCAGGCGGCCCTGGGCGCCGCTCACCTTGTCGCGCACGTCGTTGGCCGCCGTTTCCAGGTCGGCGTCGAGGTCAAACTCCACCGTAATTTGGGTGCGGCCGTCGCGGCTGTTCGAGGTCAGGTTCTTGATGCCGGCAATGCCGTTGAGGGCTTCTTCCAGCGGCTCGGTCACTTGGCCCTGCATCACGTCGGCCGAGGCCCCGGTGTAGCTGGCCTGCACCGTGATGATGGGCGGGTCCACGCTCGGGTACTCCCGAATGCTGAGGTACCGAAACCCAATAATGCCAAAAATGACGATGACCAGGCTCATCACAATGGCGAGGACCGGGCGGTTGATGCTGGTGGAGGATAAGCTCATGCTTCGCTAATTAATAATTAGGAATTAGTAATTAAGAATTGTCTGAGTTATCTCGCGAAGTGCGGATAATGGCGGTGATGATTTTCAACACTTCTTCGCAGTCAGTTAAAAGTGAGGTAGCTTGTGGAACGTCGATGTAATCAGTGTCGCGCAGCAAGCGTAGCCAATAATGGGTTTCGCGGGCCTCCTTGTACGCTATTCCGCATTTCGCGATAAAATCCTTGCGGGAAAGGCCCCCAACTGCTTCTTCCATGTTAGCGCCAATGGAAGTACCACTCCGCTGAATCTGGTCAGCCAATTGAAACGCCTGCTTTTCTCTTACTAAAAACTGACTTAATCGAACAATGCGTACCGCAAAAGCATACGACTTTTGTAGAACGACATTGTCTTCTTTCATAATTAAATTGGCACCCAATTAGTAATTACTAATTACTAATTACTAATTACTAATTACTAATTACTAATTAAAACACCATCCCCCGGCTTCACTTGCAGAATGCCCGTGCGCAGCACAGAGTCGCCCACGGCCAGGCCGTCGGTAATTTGGATGACCTTATCGGAACGAATGCCGATTTTTACCTTCTTCGGCACCATCTTATTGTTTTTTACCGTGTAGACGCTGTAGCCGCTGGCCTCGGGAATCACCGATTCGGTGGGCACTTGCAGGGCGGTTTCGGTTTCGCCCAGTTGCAGGTTTACGCGCACGAAGGCGCCGGGGCGCAGCTCGTTGTTGGTGTTGGCGAAGCGGGCCCGCACCGGTTGGGTGCGGCTCACGGGGTCAATTTGCGGGTCCACGGCGTAGACCTTGGCGGCGTACTTCTTGTTGGTCGTCTCGTCGAGCACGCTCACCACGTCGCCCGCCCGCACGCTGGTGGCGAAGCGGCCGGGCACGGCGAAGTCAATCTTCACCGGCCGCACGCGCGACAGGCTGGTGATTTCGGTGCCGGGGCTCACGTACGTGCCGACGGTGGTGGTGTTCAGGCCCAGCACGCCGGCGAAGGGCGCCCGCACGTAGGCTTTGTCCAGGGTGGCGCGCAGGGCCCGCAAGTCGGCCTGAGCGGTGAGCAGCTGGTTGTTGGCCTGCTCGTATTCCTGCACGCTGATGTACTCCTTGTCCAGCAGGGTGCGCTGGCGGCGCTCCTGGTCGCGAAACAGCTTGATGTTGTACTCCTGCTTCTGAATGCCGGCCTGCGCCTCGTCGGCGTTGATGCTGAACAGGAGCTGGCCCTTGCGCACCGACTGGCCCTCCTTGATATTGAGGCTGGTGATTTTGCCCGACAGCTCGCTCTTGATGATGACCGATTCTTCGGCCAGCACCGAGCCGGTGGCGGCCACTTCGTCGGCCAGGTTGGTGGCGGCCACCACGTACACCTGCACGGCCAGGCGCGGCCCACCGCCCTTGCCGCCGCCGCCCGGGCCGCCGGGCCCGCCGCCTTTGCCACCCGCAGCACCGCCTTTTTTGTCGCCCGCCGCGTTGCTGGGGAAGTATTTCATCTTCACGAACACCAGCCCGGCCACGACCAGCGCCGCCAGCAGCCAGCCCAGCCAGGCGCGGCCTTTGGAAGGCGGCGTTCCGGGCGCGGGGTCCGCAGGTGGGGGCGTAGCGGCGGTAGGCGCGGGGGTGCTGGTGGTGTCCCAGGTTTGGGGAGGGGCAACGGGCGGGTTTTCAACTGGCATGGCTGGCATGAACGCACGAGGGGCGGCGGAGGTTTGGGGCATGGCCCGTCGCCCAAGCGGTGAGACAAGCGGTGAGAATGGAATAATTCTACAAATAGAGCTACTATAGTGCGGTTTTGCCGCCAAAGGTTGCTTCCCAAGCCCCGAAACTAGACGTAGGGCGCCATCGAGTAGACCGGGCCTACCTTCGCCCCGATGAAGCCAGCCGCCCCAAAACCGCCCGCGCCGCGCAATTTTTTCCAGGACGTGCACGAAGTGGTGCGCCTCATCCCCCGCGGCCGGGTGAGCACCTACGGCGCCATTGCGCACTACCTGGGTGCCCGCCACGGCGCCCGCACCGTGGGCTACGCCATGATGGCCGCCCACACCGCCGGGCAGTATGTGCCCGCCCACCGCGTCATCAACCGGCTGGGCCACCTCACCGGCCGCCTGCACTTTGCCACGCCCTTCGCCATGCAGGAGGCCCTGGAAGCCGAAGGCGTGCGCGTGCACGAAGACCGGGTAGTGGAGTTCGGGAAGCTGTTCTGGGACCCCGCCGTGGAGCTGGCGTGAGGCAAATGAATGTACACGTCCGCAGCCAGGTCGGCGCTGGCCAGCTCGGTTAAGCACTGAGCTGCTCGCTGGCGCGCAGCTGGCGCACGCACAGCACCACCGCGTGGTCGGTGGGGCGCCGCGCCAGTCAAAAAGCAGCGCACGGGTGATGAGCCGTCGGGCAAAGCTACTGACTTCCGCCCCTCAAAAAAAGCCGCGCATCCCCGCTGCGGGGCAAGCGAAAGCCGGGCGCCGCGCCTAAACCCGGCGTGCCGGCATTGCCGCCACGGCGTGCATTATTTTGATTCGGTATTTGCCCGCAGGGCCTGACTACCAGCCGGGCCAATGCTGTACCTTTGCTGGGCCCGGAGCGTGCCGGGTGCTCTTTACGTTGGGTATGACGCATTTCTTTACTGCTCTTTTGACGGTGCTGCTGGCGGTGCCGGCCCTGGCCCAAAGTACCTTTTCCATCCGTGGGCGCGTGCTCGACAAAGTGACGGGCGAGACCCTGCCCGGGGCCACCGTGCAGGTGAGCGGCGGCCAGAACACCGGCGTGGGCGCCGATGCCGACGGCAGCTACAAAATCAGCAACCTGGCGGCTGGCACCTACGCGGTGCAGGCCAGCTTCGTGGGCTACAAGTCCCAAACGCAGACCGTGAAAATCACCACCCAAAGCGTGGTGGCCTCGTTCGGCCTCGGCTCCGACAACGCCAGCCTGGGCGAGGTGCAGGTGGTGGCCGCCCAGGCCCAGGAGCGCGAAACGCCGGTGGCCTTCTCGGCCGTGAACGAGGTGAAGCTGCGCGAAACGCTCTCGAACCGCGACCTGCCGATGATTCTCAACGAGACGCCCGGCGTGTACGCCACCCAGGCCGGCGGCGGCACCGGCGACTCGCGCATCAACGTGCGCGGCTTCGACCAGCGCAACGTGGCCGTGCTCATCAACGGCGTGCCCGTGAACGACATGGAGAACGGCAACGTGTTCTGGAGCAACTGGGACCTGGGCGACGTGACCAAGTCCTTGCAGGTGCAGCGGGGCCTGTCGGCGTCTAAGATTGCCGTGCCCTCGGTGGGCGGCACCATCAACGTGCTCACCAAGGGCTTCGACGACAAGCGGTCGGTGCTGGCCCGCGTTGAAACCGGCTCGAACAACTACCAGAAGTATTCGCTCATGCTCAGCTCGGGGCAGTTGAAAGGCGACTGGGCGTTCACGGTGTACGGCTCGCGCCGCACCTCCGACGGCTGGGTTGACAAGGCCTTCGACGACGCCTACACCTACTTCGGCACCGTGAGCAAGCGGGCCGGCCGGCACAGCTTGTCGCTCACGGGCCTGGGCTCGCCCCAGCGCCACGGGCAGCGTTCCTTCGCCAATTTCGTGGGGATTTATTCGGATGAAAAAGCCCGCGAAATTGGCGTTAAGCCCTTGGCCGACGGCAACCGCGGCTTCAAATACAACCCCTATTGGGGCCTGCTGGACCGCTACTCGTTCGACGGCAACGGGAACAAAGTCAGCGCGGGCGCGAAGGCGCTTAATGAGCGCACCAACTTCTACCACAAGCCCCAGGTCAATTTCAACGATCTGTGGCAGGCCACCGACAAACTGTTCGTGTCCACGGTGCTGTACGCTTCCTACGGCACGGGCGGCGGCTCCAGCGGCCTGACCAGCGGCAACTCCACCACTCTGCCCTTGCGGGATGGCCAGACCGATTTCCAAAAAATCTACGACGACAACATTGGCCTGCCCACCGCCACTAATCCCAACCCCAATCCCACCCGCAAGGCCACGGCCGTCCTCATCAACAGCGTGAACAGCCACCGCTGGTACGGGTTCGTGGTGGGCGGCGACTACCTGCTCAACGACCAGCTCACGCTGTCGGCCGGCGTGGATGGCCGCAAATACACCGGCCTGCACTACCGCGAAATCCGCGACCTGCTGGGGGCCGACTACGCCGTGGCGCCCACCGGCGGCCGCAACCAGAACGCCGACCCCGCCGCCCAACTGCAAGTGGGCGACAAGCTGGGCTACAACTACGACGGCAAAACCCAGTGGCTGGGCGGCTACTCGCAGCTGGAGTACAAGACGCCGCTGCTCTCGGCCGTCGTCAGCGGCACGCTGTCGCGGGTTGCGTACCAACGCATCGACTATTTCCAGCCGCAGCAGCCCGATGGCCGCCCGGTGACTACCGGCCAGACCCGCTTCACGGGCTACAGCGTGAAGGCCGGCGCCAACTACAACCTCACCGAGCACGACAATATTTTCGCCAACGTGGGCTACAACAGCAAGGTGCCGTTTTTTAACCTGCTCTACAACAACGCCGGCCGCAAGTACGACAACGTGAAACCCGAAGGCATTTCAAGTGCCGAAATCGGCTACGGCATCAGCTACCCCAGCCTGAAGGTGACGCTGAACGCTTACTACACGCTGTGGAGCAACAAAACCACTACTTCCTTTTCGACCACCACCGGCGAAGCTGTCTACAGCAACGTCCGCAACGTGAGCGCCCGGCACGCGGGCGTGGAGCTGAGCGTGGCCCAGGAAATCAGCCGCCGCCTGCAGCTGAACGCGGCCATCTCGCTGGGCGACTGGCGCTGGACGGGGCGGGGGCTGCTCAACGAAACCCGGGAAGACGGAACGCTCGTGAACCCCGGCGTGGAGGACCAGCCGGTGTTCCTCAATGGGGTGCACGTGGGCGATGCCGCGCAAAACCAGTTTCAGATGGGGCTGCGCTACGAGCCGTTCCGCGGGGCCTACATCCGGCCCTCGTTCCTGCTGTTCACCAAGTACTACGCCGATTTCAACCCCGAAACCATTCGGGACCCGGCCATCAGCACCGACTCCTACCGCCTGCCCACCTCCCGCAACCTCGACCTGCACCTGGGCTACGAACTCAAGCCGCTGTTCAAGGAAAGCGTGCGCCTCGGCTTCCGGGGCTCCATCCTGAACGTGCTGGACCAGTACTTCTTCACCGACGTCTCGAACCGCTCGAATTCCAACGCCGCCGACCTCGGCCAGTTGCAGGCTTTTTTCAACCGCGGCCGCACGTTCACGCTGGGCCTCTCGGTCACACTGTAGGCAGTGAACAGTTAACAGTGAGCAATTTCTATTCATTGTTAACTGCTCACTGCTCACTGCTCATTGATATTACCCGCGGCGGCGGCGGCCAGCACGGCGCTGCGCATTTCTTCGGGCGACGTGTTTTTAACCAGGTAGCTGTGCGCGCCTTCAGCCAGCACGGTGCTCACCAGCGAAGGGTCGTCGTGCATGGAGATGATGACCACGCGCACGCCCGGAAACTGGGTGCGCAGCAGGCGGGTGGTTTGCAGGCCGTCGAGAATGGGCATTTGCATGTCCATCAGCACCACGTTGGGGCTGCTGCCCTGGTCCAACAGCTCCAGCAACTCCTGGCCGTTGCCGGCTTCGCACACCACTTCGATGCCCGCGTAGCCGCTGAGCAGGGCCCGCAGCCCCTTGCGGAACAGAATGTGGTCGTCGACGATGGCCAGGCGCACGGGCACGGCGGCAGGGGCGGGGGGGGAATTCATGAATTGAGCGTAAAAGTGGGGGTGGGGGTGCCAGCGGGCAGCAGCGTGACGGGCAACACGGCCTCGACGCGGGTGCCGACGCCGGGTTCGGAATGGTAATGCAGCTGGCCGCCCAGCACGGCCACGCGGCTGCGCAGGTTGATGAGGCCCATGCCCACGGGCTGGCCGTGGGGGCCGGGGGGCGGCAATTCTTCCAGCCCGGCCAAGTCGAAACCCTGGCCGTCGTCGGAGTAGGTGAGGGTGAGCAAGCCGGGCACGGCGGCCACCCGCAGCACAATGTGCGGGGCTTCGGCGTGCAGCAGCCCGTTGGTGAGCAGTTCCTGGGCAATGCGGTACACCATCAGCTCGTGCGGGGGGATGAGCCGGCCCATGGGCCCTTCCTGCTCCAGGCGCACCTCGGGGCCGTGGTCGGCGGGCACGGCCTGCACCAGGGCCCGCAGGGCCTGCGCCAGGCCCAGCTGCTGAAGCGTGGCGGGCTGCAGGTTGCGCGAAATGCGCCGCACCTCGGCCACGGCTTGGTCAATCAGGGCGCTGGCCTCGGGCGCGGGCGGGTGGCCGGGGGCGTAGAGGTGCAGCTTGGCCAGCGCCAGGATGGTGCCGACGCCGTCGTGCAGCTCGCCGGCAATGCGCTGGCGCTCGTCTTCCTGGGCCACGAGGGCGGCGGCCAGGGCCTGCTGCTGGGCGGCTTCCTGCAACTGCGCCACTTCCTGCTGCTGCCGCAGCTGCACGCGCTGGTAGCGCACCACAAACCACACCAGCCCCAGCACCAGCAGGAGCAACGTGGGGGTGATGAACAACAGCGGTAGAAGGTCAGTCACGAGGAGGCCGCCCGCAGACAGGTGGCGCAAATGAAGAAAAAATGTGCGTTCGGACCAGTCAGGCCGAAACAGCAGGCAGTAAGCGTACAGGCCATATACCGCAAGGGCCACGGCCGAAGTTGCGAGCAGCCGCCGCGAGCGCTGACTCGTTTCCGGTCGAAGCCGTCCGCTGGGTCGGGTCAGCAACGGCAGGAAAGAGCGGAACACGGGCGGAGTGCTTAAAAGCTAGGCGAACAAAACGAAAGGAACAAGCACGGTTGAAAGCTACTCTACAAACCCGCCAGTTGGTCTACGGGTTGGCCCTTTGTTTCCGGTGCGGGGTCGCTGGTGGGGTCGGCCCGTAAGAAGGCCAGGGTCAGGAAGTAATTGAACACCAGGCCCGAAATGGAAGCAAATGAAAACTTAACGTAATTATCAATTTCCGTTGCCGACAAATAGTCAAGGCTAAAGGCGGTAATGACCCCGGCCGAATAGAGCAGTTGCCCCACGCTTAGCAGCCAGAGCGGGTCTTGGGCCACGGGCCGCGCGCTGGCGTGGTTTAGCAACTCGTTCAAGTAAGCCAACGCGAACCCGGCGAGCACGGCGCACTGAGCTACCCGGCTTATGGTCACGGCCAGCTCGAAGTCGTGGGCGGCGGCGATGACTCCGCCGGCCAGGGTAGCCACGGTGGCCACGGCCACCACCCGGCGCCCCGGGCCCGGGGCCAGCACCTGGTGGTAGACCGCCCCAAACAAAGCCACCTTGCCCAAGTTGAAGCCGACGAGAAAGCCGTAGTTGGTGGCGAAATAATGCGGGTACAGCAGCCGGGCCCCGATGGCCGCTGCCGCCGACAAGTACACGTACCAGCTGAGCAGCTTTACGGGCGGTGAAAAATGACGCCATCGCCGCCACACCACCAGCATGGGCACCAAAATGCTCAATTGCATGGCAGTCAATAGCCACTGCAGGAGGTGAAGCACCGTTTCGTTGGGCATCGTTGGGCCGGGGCGGCGGTTGCGGGCTCAGCTATTCAACATGTTGGCTTGGCCCGAGCACGGCGGGCACTTTACCGAATCGTTAACCACCAGGAAGCTTTCGCCGAGCTGGTCGTTTTCTTCCGTATCGGCTCCCACGGCCAGCAGCAGCGGCTCGCCGTCGTGGAGGCCGTAGTAGAAGCGGATGCCTTGGCAATCCTTCTGCTTGAGAATAGCTAACAAATTATCCCGACCAAAAAAACACGCCTGGCCCCCTTTGGGGTCTACTTTCCGGTGGTTGTTCGTCCACTTCGCTGCCAGTTTCTGCTCGATGGGTTTGCCTTCGGTGCCGTTGAATGCCATAAAAAGTTAAGTTAGAACTTGCAAAAAAAAAGGGTTGAATTGGATGAATGACCCAAATATAGGACTTCAATTGAAAAGGTAAGGTTCGGCTTAAAAGTTTTACCAGCTCCGGCCCGGCCCACCGGGCAGGTCGTCATTCTCCTCGTCCTCGTCCTCTGCTTCAGCCTCTTCACTTTCATCTCCGTCAGCCCCGTCCCTGTCGTCCTCGTCGTCCTCGTCATCCAGCGTGTCGAACACCCGGTCGAGGGAGGCTTCGGCGTGGCGCAGCTTGTGGCGGCAGAGCTTAATCAGCTCGGCTGAGCGTTCGACTCGGATGGTGAGGTCGTCCACGTCCACGGCATCGGTTTCGAGGGCGCGCAGGATGGTTTCCAGCTCCTCGATGGCTTCGCGGTAGGTCATTTTTTGGTGAACAGTTAACAGTTAGTACAGTAGTGAACAGATGATGTTCAGGAATGGCCAGCGGATGGCTTGATGCGCGCCTTGCCGACTGCTAACTGCTCACTGTTAACTGTTAACTGACAAAGGCGCAGCTCGGCCCGGTGCAGGTGCCGCTCCAGGGCCAGTTGCAGCCGGAAGCGGTGGCGCAGCACGTCCTCGCGCCGCCGCCGGTGGTGGCGGTTGAAGCGGACCATCAGCGCCCGGCCGCGCCGGCGCAGGCCCCGCTGTTCGCGGGCCAGAGCGCGGCGCGCGGCGCGCGGTAGTTGGTGCTGGGTGCGGGCCAGGCCCAGGGCCAGTTGCCGCAGTTGCTCGCGCGGGCCCTGGGCCGCCTGGCGGGTGCGCGCCCGCAGGGCTTCGCGGGCGGCGTCGAGTTGGCGGTGGGCGGCGTAACGGGCGCGGCCGCTGAGCTGGTCGAGACGGGCGCGGCGCTGGCCGAGCTGCCGACGCGCCAGGGCGGCCACTTGCTCGCCGTAGCCGAGCAGCGCAGCTTCGAGCCGGGCCAGGCGCTCGACCAGGAAGGCGGCCACGGCGGTGGGCGTTTTCAGGGCGCGGTGGGCGGTGAGGTCCACCACGGCTTCGTCGCGCTCGTGGCCAATGCCCGTGAGCACGGGCAGCGGGAAGGCGCCCACGGTCGCCGCCAGGCCGTATTCGTCAAAGGCCACCAAGTCGGCGCGGCTGCCCCCGCCCCGAATGATGACCACGGCGTCGAACTGCCCGCGCCGGGCCCGCACGGCCGCCAGCGCCGCCCGGATGCTGGCCGGCGCCTCGTCGCCCTGCATGGCGGCCGGAAACAGGGTGAGGGCAAAATCATACGGCGCCTCCTGTAGCTGCTGCACGAAGTCCTGAAAGCCCGCCGCCGTGGGCGACGAAATAACGGCCAGCCGCTGTGGGGCCAGCGGCAGCAGGAGTTCCTTCTGGCGGTCGAGCAGGCCTTTTTCCTCCAGCTGCCGCAGCGTTTGGAGGCGCAGCAGGGCCAGCTCGCCCACGGTGTAGCTCGGGTCGAGGGCCACCACGTCGAGGCTCAGGCCGTACTGCTCGTGGAAGCGCACCTGCACCCGCAGCAGCAGTTTCAGGCCGGGGCGCAAGGGCTGGCCGGTGGCCCGCTCAAAGGCCGGCGCCAGCTGCTGGTAGCGCTGGCTCCAGAGCGTGGCGCGGGCCTGCGCCTTCACGGTGCCGCGGGCGTCGGTGGTTTGCTCGGTGAGGGTGAGGTAGCAGTGCGCGCCGGCAAAGCGGGGCAGCGTGAGGTCGGATACTTCGGCCACCACCCAGTACGCGTCGGCCAGTTGCTGCTGCAGGGCCTGGCGCACCCGGCCGAGCAGCTCGGTCAGGCCCAGCGGGGCGGGCGGCGGGGCGAGCGGAAGCTCGGGGCGGCGGTTGTAGAGCGGCATGGGCGCAAGTTACGGTTCGGGAGGGGGGAGGTGATGAGGTGATGGGGTTACCACGTTCTTCAGAACAACAACCGGTCGCCGCTTCATCACCTCATTACCCCATCACTCTTTGGTTCAGCGGCCATGAAGCTCGCATGTCCGTAACTTCACGGCATCATTTCCCATTCCAATTTCACTTCATGCTTTCACTATCTAATGCCCGAAAATTGAGCTTGGCTATGCTCGGTTTCGGCAGCCTGGCCGCCACCGCGGCCTGGGGACAAGCCACCAAGCCAGCCGCGGCTCCCAAAGGCGTGGGCATCAACGTCGCCAACATCGACCCGGCGGTGAAGCCCTGCGAAGACTTCTTCCACTTTGCTTCGGGCAACTGGCTCAAGAACAACCCCATTCCGGCCGCGGAGTCGCGCTGGGGCTCGTTCAACGAGCTGGCCGACCAGAACAACGCCACCCTGCGCGCCATCCTGAACGACGCCGCCAAGAACTCCGCCAAAGCCGCCAAGGGCTCGAACGCGCAGAAAGTGGGCGACTTCTACGCCATGGCCATGGACTCGGCCGCCATCGAGGCCGCGGGCCTCAAGTACCTGCAGCCCCACCTGGCGCGCATCGCGGCCCTCAAGGACCTGGCCGAGATGCAGCGTTTCCTGGCCGACCCCAAGGCGCACGCCGGCAGCGTGTGGTACGGCCTGTACGTGGGCCAGGACGAAAAAATCAGCACCCAGTACGCCGTGGGCATGGGCCAGGGCGGCCTCACCCTGCCCGACCGCGACTACTACCTCAAGGACGACGCCCGCTCCAAAGCCATCCGCGCGGCCTACGACGCGTCTTTGGTCAACACCTTCCAGTTGCTGGGCGACGCCGCGGCCACGGCCAAAGCCAATGCGGCGGCCGTCGTGCGCCTCGAAACACGCCTGGCCAAGGCCAGCAAGAGCCGCGTGGACCTGCGCGACCCCTACGCCAACTACAACAAGATGACCGTGGCCCAGGCCAGCGCCGCCTACCCCCACCTGAACCTGCCGCTCACGCTGAAAGAAAACGGCCTGGGTACGGCCAAGGAGGTCATCGTGGGCCAGCCCGACTTCTTCAAAGAAGTGAGCGCCATGCTGAAGGAAGAGCCTTTGGCCGACCAGAAGCAGTACCTGCGCTTCCACCTGGTGAGCAGCCTGACGCCCGCGCTGCCCAAGGCGTTTGGCGACGAGAGCTTCAAGCTCACGCAGGTACTGACCGGGGCCAAGCAGCAACAGCCCCGCTGGAAACGCTCGTTGCGTGCCACCGACGGCGCCCTGGGCGAGGCGTTTGGCCAGCTGTACGTGGACAAGGCCTTCTCGCCCGCGGCCAAGGCCCGCGCCAAAGAAATGATTGAGAACCTGCGCGTGGCCTACGGCGAGCGCATCAAATCCACGGACTGGATGAGCGCGGCCACCAAGGCCGAAGCCCTGAAGAAGCTCGACGCCTTCACGGTAAAAATCGGCTACCCCGACAAGTGGAAGGACTACTCGGCGTTGAACATCGGCCGCGAGTCGCACCTCAACAACCTGCTGGCGGCGCGCGAGTGGGCCAATCAGGACCAGCTCAGCCACTTCGGCAAGCCCATTGACCGCAACGAGTGGGGCATGACCCCGCCCACGGTGAACGCCTACTACAACCCGCCGATGAACGAAATCGTGTTTCCGGCGGGCATCCTGCAGCCGCCTTTCTACGACCCGAAGGCGGATGACGCGGTGAACTACGGCGGCATCGGCGCCGTGATTGGCCACGAGCTGACCCACGGCTTCGACGACCAGGGCCGGCAGTACGACGCCAAGGGCAACCTGCGCGACTGGTGGACCAAGGAGGACGCTGACAAGTTCAACGCCAAGGCGGCCGTGGTGGGCAAGCAGTACGACGCCTTCATGCCCCTCGACTCGGTGCACGTGAACGGCAAGCTGACCATGGGCGAGAACCTGGCCGACCTCGGCGGCCTCACCATTGCTTACCAGGCTTTCATGAAAACGCCGCAGGCCAAGGCTGCCAAAACCATCGACGGCTACACGCCCGAGCAGCGCTTCTTCCTGGCCTACGCGCAAATCTGGCGCACCAACGCCCGGCCCGAATACCTGCGTCAGCAGGTGCAAACCGACCCGCACTCGCCGGCCCAGTTCCGCACCAACGGCCCGCTGATGAACATGCCCGAGTTCTACAAGGCCTTCAACTGCCAGGACGGCAACAAGATGATGCGCGCCCAAGCCGAGCGCTCCAAAATCTGGTAAGCCGGTTGGTCGTTTGACATCCAAAAGGAACGTCATGCCGAGGGCAGCCGAGGCATCTCGCCCGCTTCGTTCGCCCGTGAACCTCACCCCCTGACCCCCTCTCCCGTGGAGAGGGGGCACCGGACATGCGCTGGCGTCAGGCTCCCCTCTCTTTGGGAGAGGGGCCGAGGGTGAGGTTGCTAGGCGAACGAGGCGGGCGAAATGCTTCGGCGGCGCGGACGCCAGGTGAGCAGGACGTTCTTTTTTAGGCGTCTTTCTTAAAAGGAACTGGGAGCGCAATCAACTGCCCGTCCTTTGCTCTTTCCTGCTCTTTTTGTGCTGTTTTCAACACTAAACCGCAGTTGTATCTTGCACTTCACAATACTTCGCTCTTTTTCTCATCCATATGAAGCAATTCTCCTTTATGCGCCGTGCGGCCTTGTCGGCGGCGCTGCTGGGCTTGGTCGCCGGTGCGGCCCAGGCCCAAACCAAGGTTAAGACCAAGTCGACCAGCGGCGGCAAGCAGAAAACCACGATGCCCGCGGCGGCGGCGAGCCCGGCCGGCCAAACCGGCACCGGCATTTCGCTCGCCAACTTGGACCGGTCGGTGGCGCCCTGCGATGATTTCTTTCAGTTCGCCTCGGGCTCCTGGCTGAAGAACAACCCCATTCCGGCCGCCGAAACCCGCTGGGGCGCCTTCAACGAGCTGGCCGACCGCAACCAGGCCGTGGCGCGCCGCATCCTGGAGAAGTCGGCCGCCGACCGCACCGCCAAGCCCGGCACCAACGCCCAGAAAGTGGGGGACTTCTACGCCGCCGCCATGGACAGCGTGGCCATCGAGCAAGCCGGGCTGAAGTACCTGCAGCCCCGCCTCACCCAAATCAACGCCATCCAGGACCTGGCCGGCCTGCAGAAGTACCTGGCCGACCCCAAGTCGTTTGGCACCGGCTGGTACGGGTTCGGCGTGGCCCAGGACAGCAAGAACAGCACCCAATACGCCGTGCGCATGAGCCAGGGCGGCCTGACCTTGCCCGACCGCGACTACTACCTCAAAGACGACGCCCGCTCCCGGACCATCCGCGCGGCCTACCAGACCTACCAGGTGAACCTGCTGAAGCTGCTGGGCGACGACCCGGCCACGGCCGAGAAAAACGCCGCGGCCGTCACGCGCCTCGAAACGCGGCTGGCCAAAATCAGCCGCACCCGCGTGGCCCTGCGCGACCGGCTTACCAACTACAACAAGATGACCGTGGAGCAAGCCGCGGCCGACTACCCCAACCTAAACATCCCGCTGCTGCTCCAGGGCAGCGGCCTGAGCGCGACCAAGGAGGTCATCGTGGGCCAGCCCGAGTTTCTGAAAGAAGTAAGCGCCATGTTCAAGGAGGAGCCCCTGGCCGACCAGAAGCAGTACCTGCGCTGGCATCTGGTGTCGGCCGTGACCCCGGCCCTGCCCAAGGCATTTGGCGACGAGAGCTTCAAATATACCCAGGTGCTGACCGGGGCCAAGCAGCAGCAGCCCCGCTGGAAGCGCGCCCTGCGCGCCACCGACGGCGCCCTGGGTGAGGCGTTTGGCCAGTTGTACGTGGACGAAGCCTTCTCGCCCGCCGCCAAGGCCCGGGCTAAGGAGATGGTGGAAAACCTGCGCGTGGCCTACGCCGAGCGCATCCAGGCCACCGAGTGGATGAGCGCGGCCACCAAAGCCGAGGCGCTGAAGAAGCTCAACGCCTTCGCCGTGAAAATTGGTTACCCCGACAAGTGGAAGGACTATTCGGCCCTGACCATCAGCCGCGAAAGCGCCCTGAACAACCTGTTTGCCGCCGCCGAGTGGGCGGCCCGGGACAACACCAGCAAGTTTGGCAAGCCGATTAACCGCGG
>NZ_JANNOD010000121.1:0-13144 GCF_031398885.1 Hymenobacter sp. | reverse complement strand
AACGTGCGCGACTTTGCCTGGGCCAGCTCGCGCAAGTTCATCTGGGACGCCCTGCAAATCCAGCAGAATGGCAAGCCGGTGCTGTGCATGTCGTATTACCCCAAGGAAGGCAACCCGCTCTGGGGGCAGTACTCGACCGAGGTGGTAGCCCACACCATCGGGACCTACTCCAAGTTCACCATTCCCTACGAATACCCGGTGGCCATCTCGGTGCACGGCCCGGTGGGCGGCATGGAATACCCGATGCTGTGCTTTAATGGGGGCCGGCCGGAGAAGGATGGCACGTATACCGCGCAGCGGAAATACGGCATGATATCCGTGATTATTCACGAGGTGGGGCACAATTTCTTCCCGATGATTATCAACTCCGACGAGCGGCAGTGGACGTGGATGGACGAGGGCCTGAACACATTCTGCCAGTACCTGACCGAGCAGGAGTGGGAGCGCAACTATCCCTCCACGCGCGGCGAGCCCCGTAACATCGTGGACTACATGAAGACTGACAAGAGCGTGCAAACCCCGATTATGACCAATTCGGAGTCGGTGCTGCAGTTCGGCAACAACGGCTACGGCAAGCCGGCCACGGCCCTGAACATCCTGCGCGAGACGGTGATGGGCCGCGAGCTGTTCGACCACGCCTTCAAAACCTACGCGCAGCGCTGGGCCTACAAGCACCCCACGCCGGCCGACTTTTTCCGCACCATGGAAGACGCCTCGGCCGTGGACCTGGACTGGTTCTGGCGCGGCTGGTTCTACACCACCGACCGCTGCGACCTCAGCCTGGAGGCGGTGAAGGCCTACACGGCCAGCACCCGGGACCCGCAGGTGGAAAACGCCCGCTTGCAGCAGCAGCGCGCCGCCGCGCTGGCTTCCATTTCGGCCCAGCGCAACGCCACCGACCTCAAGCGCACGCTGGTGGACGAGAAGCCGGAGCTGAAAGACTTCTACAACGGCTTCGACCCGCTGGCCGTGACCGCGGCCGACCAGCAGCGCTACGCCGCCTATCAGGCTGCCCTGAGCCCCGCGCAGCGCCAGCGCCTCGGCGACACCCAGAACTTCTACGAGCTGAGCCTGCGCAACCTGGGCGGCCTCGTGATGCCGGTGATTGTGCAAATGACTTTTGCCGATAACTCGCAGGAAACGCAGACCATCCCGGCCGAAATCTGGCGCAAGAACAACGCCCAGGTCACCAAGGTCATCGTGACTAAGAAGCCCGTTATCAGCTTCGTACTTGACCCTTTTCAGCAAACGGCCGACACGGATTTGAGCAACAACGCCTTCCCGCGCCAGCCGGCGGCCTCCCGCTTCGAGCTGTTTCAGCAACAGGCGCCCGCCGCCCCCAACCCCATGCAGCAGGCGGCCCAGGCGGCCAGCCCCCTGCAGAAGCAGGAGCAGAAGCCGGGCGGCACCAAGTAGCCTCACCCCCTGACCCCCTCTCCGGGGGAGAGGGGGCACCGGACTTGCGCAGACGCGAGAGCAGTTACAAGGTGGAGAGTTAAAAGTGAGAAGCCCGCTTGAATCGTCAGGCGGGCTTCTCACTTTTAACTGATTCAAGACCGGTGCCCCCTCTCCCCCGGAGAGGGGGTCAGGGGGTGAGGTCACCGCCCGCCCACCATGCGCGAAATCAGGCCGCGGTCCTTGGTGACTTCCGCCCAGACCACGCCCACCAGGTGCACTACGAAGAAGGACAGAATGAGGTACATGGTCACGTTGTGGATTTCCTCGGCCGTGTGCTCCCACTGGTCGAATAGCGCCACGTCGTTGTGGTAGGTCAGGATGAGGCCCGTGCCGACCATCACGGTCAGGAACGCGTAAAACAGGGCGTAGGTGCTTTTGGCAAACAGCGCCTGGCTGGCGTCGCCTTTGTCGGCGGCCGGGGCCAGGCGGTAGCGGCGGGCTACTTCCAGCAGCCGCGCCGAAAACCGCAGCTCCGACGGGCCGCGCAGCTCCAGCCCCACGCGCAGCAGCCAGAAGGCGGCCAGCGTCAGGCCGATGTAAATGTGCCACTCCCAGATTCGCTCGCTGATGATGTGCGTGAGCGAGCGGGCCTGCTTCTCGCTGAGCACGATGTGCTCCCGGCTCATCGTGGCCTGAAACTCCGGCACGGCCGAGCGGGCATTCACGATGACGCGCTGAAAGAGAATGGTCAGCAGCTGGCCGCTGACCAATACAGCGTTGCCCCAGTGCCACACCCGCAGCGGGGCCGTGTAGTCGTGGGTCGGGGCTTCGGCGGTGGGGGCGAGCGTGGGGTTCATCGAGAGAGTTGAGGTTACGTGGGTAGGGCCGTTAGGATTCAGTTAAAAGTGAAGAGTTAAAATGAGAACGGACCTTTTAACTCTTCACTTTTAACTGAATACTAACCGGCAAACTGCGCTGATGCGGCGACAGCAGGGGCTGCCGGCAACGGTTGGGTGCGGCCGGGATAGGCCAGCAGCGCGTATTCCAGGCAGGTGAGGGCGGCGGCCAGGTCGGTGCGATTGATGACGTAGGCCAGGCGCACTTCCTGGCGGCCGAGGCCCGGCGTGTGGTAAAAGCCGTTGGCCGGCGAGAGCATCAGGGTTTGGTTCTGGTAGGTGAAGGACTCTAGCAGCCACTGGCCGAAGGTTTCGGTGTCGTCCACGGGCAGGCGGGCCAACACGTAGAACGCGCCGCCGGGCCGCGGGCACACCACGCCGGGCATGGCCCGCAGCCGGGCCACGGTCAGGTCGCGCCGGGCCTGGTACTCGGCCTTGCTCTCGTCGAAATACGACTCGGGCAGCTCCGCGGCGGCCTCGGCCAGCAGCATGCCCAGGCCGGGCGGGCTTACCCGCATCTGGGCGAAGCGGAACGCGGCCGCGTACACCTGCTTGTTGAGCGTGACCAGCGCGCCGATGCGGGCCCCGCAGGCACTGTAGCGCTTCGAAATGGTGTCGACCACCACCACGTGCTCCGCGGCGCCGGCCAGTTGGAGGGCGCTCACGTAGGGCGCGTCGTAGCAAAACTCCCGGTAGGCTTCGTCCGACAGCAGGTACAAGTCGTGGGCCCGGCACAGGCCCAGGATGCTTTCCAGCTCGGCGCGGCGGTACACGTAGCCGGTGGGGTTGCTGGGGTTGCAGATGAGGATGGCGCGGGTGCGCGGCGTAATCACCCGCTCAAAATCGGCCAGCGGCGGCAGCGCGAAGCCGGTTTCGATGTGCGCCGTCACGGGCACGATGGTGACGCCGGCCGCGATGGCAAAGGCCGTGTACGTGCCGTAGAACGGCTCCGGGATGATGATTTCATCGCCGGGATTGAGGCAGGTGAGCAGCGCGAACAGGATGGCCTCGCTGCCGCCGGTGGTCACGATGATGTCCTCGGCGGCCACCGGCAGCTGGGCCCGCCGGTAGTAGGCGGCCAGCTTGTGGCGGTAGCTCTCGGTGCCCGCGCCGTGGCTGTAGCCCAGCACGCGCACGGCGGCGGTACGCACGGCGGCCAGCGCGGCCGGGGGCGTCTCGATGTCGGGCTGTCCGATGTTGAGCGGGTACACAATCTTGCCTTGTTGCCGGGCCGCTTCGGCGTAGGGCGCCAGCTTGCGAAACGGCGAAACGGGCATGGCCTGCCCGCGCAGTGATACTTCTAGCATGAAACAAAGTTAACCGCCGCAACCAGCCTTCCGACGGCGAATGCCCGGCACAACCGCTAAAATAGCAGCGCTGGCCGGCTGCTACAAGTACTTCTGGTAGAGGTTGTATAAAATGCGGTTGTCGGCCTCGCTCAGCGGCGCGTTCACGTCCCGCTGAATGAAATGCAGCTTGAAGGCCCGGATGGCCGCCGGCAAATCCCGGGTGTCGTAGCCGATGATGCGCAGCGGCTCCCGCGGGTCGAACGGCGCCGTGCGGTTCAGGCGCATTAGTTGTGCATCCACCGCCGTGGTGTCCGGTAGGGCAGGGGCGGCGCCGGCGGGCCAGGCGGGAGGGTTGGCTAATACGGAAACCTGCGCGGCGGAACTGTCCGGCGCGGCTGGCGCGGCGCCGGGCGGGGACGGCAGCGGGCCGGCGTCGTACCAAAGCCCGAAGCCATTAGCAGCTAGTAATTTCCACGGAAACAAGGCGCTGGGGTCGGTTTTACGGGCCGGGGCAATGTCGGCGTGCCCGATGAAATTGGCCGCCGGGATGCCGTAGGCTTTCTTCAAGCCCGCCAGCACCTTCAGCAGGCTGGCTGTTTGCGCCTCGGCAAACGGCTCGGCGCCGTTGTTGTCCAGCTCAATGCCGATGGAGCAGGAGTTGAGGTCGGTGGTGTTGCCCCAGCGGGCCGCGCCGCCGTGCCAGGCCCGCAGGTAGTCGCTGAGCAGGTGGTACACCCGGCCGTCGCGCCCAATCACGTAGTGCGCGCTGACCTGCGTACTCGGCAAGGTGAAAGTTCGGAGCGTCTGGCCCGTCGAGTCCTGGGCCGTGTGGTGGATGACGACGTAGTTGGGCTTGCGCAGGTTGAAGTTGGTGGTGCCCACCCAGTACTTGCCCAGCGGCAGGCTGTCGGTGCCCGGCGTGGGCCCGGGCGTGGCGCGCAGGGCGCGGGCGTAGGCCTTCACCTGCTGGCGGTAGGAGCGGTTGGTGGCGGCGTAGGGGTTGCGCAGGACCGCGCAGGCCGCCAGAAGCGCGCAGGCTGGGGCGACAAAAAACAAGCCCGGTCGGGGTCGATTCATAAAGCGGAAACAGTAGGCAGCGCCAGCGGTGGGCCGGGCCTCGCGCTGCCGGTGCGCCCACGGCGTTCTTTCACGGCGAGGGCAGTTGAACGCATCGGACCGTAAATATCAGCGCACGGCCCCTGCCGACTGCTCCTTGCGCAAGAGGCAATGCGGAAATATGCTGATGCCAACGGTCATGTAGCCGCGGCCTTGTTTCAAGTCGCGGATGGAATCACGGGAGTCTTTAGGGTCATCGCCGAAGGTAGTGGAAGAGCCCCACGCCACCTGGAACTGCACCGGCCGGTTGTCAACGGAGCCTTGTCCCAGCCGCGCGCGCACAAAAACCATGGGCTCGCTGCGCACCATGCCGCGCAAATCCAGCGGGACGCCCGCGTCGGTGAGCGTCGTGAAATTTACCTGAGTGACGCGGTAGGCGGCCCCCACTGAGTACACCTCGTTGGGTTGATAAATCCCGTAAGCCTCGCCGAACAGCTTGTTGAAGCGAACGTCGAAATCGTGCCGCACCGGCTCTCCGACGCCCAGCAGAAAGCCGCCTTGGGAATAGCCGGCCGCGCTGCGGCCCTTGCCGTAGCCGCCTAGCCCGCCCACCAGCCAGCGCGGACTCAATTGCCAATAGCTGCCAAGGCTCACGTCGTACTGCCGGCCCCGGTAGTAGGTGCTGTCTTTCACGTCGTCGCGCAGGCTGCTGGACGCGGCCCGCACCAGTAAGTGCGGCACCGGGGAGTAGGTGCCGGCAATTTCGAACCGGCCGTTGAGGTAGGTGCTGGCGGTAACTTCAGCCTGTTTCTTATCGGTAATCTGCGGGGCCGCGCACTGCATGGGCATGTACACCACGCAGCCGGCCAACAGTTGAACAATGCTGCAGGCTAATAAACTAGGTAACAGATTTTTCATTAGTCGAATGGATAGATAAGGGGAATGTTGGCTCGGGAATAACACTATGAAGTTAAACAGAAAATACCCTCGCAACTGACGTCACGGGGGTATTTTTTATGTGGTTACGGGTGAGCCGTGAAAGCTTATCAGGCGTCTACCTTATATGGTCTATTCACAAACGAGTTGTGTGGCCAAATACCGATAACTTCATTAGAGCGAGGCGGACCTGGTCTGGGTGCAATACATCAGTCGGACGCGCGCTACGGGGCACCGCGTTCTCGCCGCCTGATGGGCCGGAACACCACGCCCGCGCTCACCAGCCAAGCGCTTCCACGATTCAAGTCAACCTGGGAGCGTACGGGGTCGTAAGGGCCCCCCGTGCTGCCCCGGCCGTGCTGGGCCAGCGAAAGCCCGCCCCCGATTTCGGCTTGCCAACGGTCAGCGTTTGGCTCTGCTCCCACATCAAAGCGCACCGAAAAGAAAGGTTCGTGCCGTAACTGATTGTCGAGCGGCAGCAGGTATTCGCTGGAACGCAGCTCCCGGAAGCGCACCTGCGTGAGGCGGTAGCCCAGGCCAATTGTCACGGGGTCCTTGCGGCACAAAGCCCCGAATTGACCAAATTGGGTCGTGTAGCGAGAAAAATAATCGGTACGATAGTTAAATAAGATGTCACCATTATTTACCTGGCGGGCTGCTTGGCCCCAGCCGTAGCCACCGAGCGCAACTAACGTCCAATAGGGCCCCGCAGGCCAGTAGGTGCCAACTCCCGCTTCCGCCAGGCGGGCCCGAAATAAGCCGCTACCCGACAACGAACCCTGCGGGCGCCAGCTGCCCATCCCCGTCAGTAGGAGGTGGTTGGCGGGCGAATACGCCGCGCCGGCTTCGGCACGCAATGAGGGCTGCAAGCTGCCGCGCAGCTCGACTTGGCCAGCGCCCCGAATCCCGGGCAGGGAGGGTTGCAAGGGAGTGTATACCGTGCAACTGATAGCACCAAAAATCAGTAAGGCCATTTGTAGCGCGTAGGAAGTGAAGGTACAGATAGTGCGCATCAACCAAGATTTAAGGATGACTAAAGCTAATCGTACCCCGAAGCTGGCCGCAACCTAATCTTTCCACAACCGGGACTTTTTATTCGCAGCAAAAAGGGTTGGAAAGCGGCTGCTAGTGGAGTCGGTACGGATATTAATCTTGATTTGTCGGATATTTCACAATGCCGTTCGTACGTAAACGGCCCCGCCATTCTCATAGCGGGGCCGTGCCAGTGCTACAAAAAAGCAGGGGCTACTTGGCGTAGGCCACGGCGCGCATCTCCCGAATCACGGTGATTTTAATCTGGCCGGGGTACTGCATTTCCTTCTCGATTTTCTGCGAGATTTCAAAGCTCAGCTCGGCGGCCCGTTCGTCGGTCACGTTCTCGGCGTCGACCATCACGCGCAGCTCGCGGCCGGCCTGGATGGCGAAGCACTGGTTCACGCCTTTGAAGCCGTTGGCCGTTTCTTCCAGCTGCTTGAGGCGCTTGATGTAGCTCTCCATCATCTCGCGGCGGGCGCCGGGGCGCGAGCCCGAAATGGCGTCGCAGGCCTGTACCAGCGGCGAAATCATGGCCGTCATCTCCATCTCGTCGTGGTGGGCGCCGATGGCGTTCACCACGTCGGGGTGCTCCTTCCACTTCTTGGCCATTTCCATGCCCAGGATGGCGTGGGGCAGCTCGGGCTCCTCGGTGCTCACCTTGCCGATGTCGTGCAGCAGGCCGGCGCGCCGGGCCTTCTTCACGTCGAGGCCCATCTCGGCGGCCATGGTGGCGCAGAGGTTGGCCACTTCGCGGCTGTGCTGCAGCAGGTTCTGGCCGTAGCTGGAGCGAAAGCGCATCCGGCCCACCATCTTAATCAGCTCCGGGTGCAGGCCGTGAATACCCAAGTCGATGATGGTCTTCTCGCCAATCTCGACGATTTCCTCCTCGATGTTCTTGCGGGTCTTGGCCACAATTTCCTCCACCCGGGCCGGGTGAATGCGGCCGTCCTTCACCAGCAGGTGCAGCGAGAGGCGGGCAATTTCGCGGCGCACCGGGTCGAAGCCCGAGATGATGATGGCCTCCGGCGTGTCGTCCACGATGATTTCCACGCCCGTCGCCGCCTCCAGCGCCCGGATGTTGCGGCCCTCCCGGCCGATAATCTTGCCCTTTACGTCGTCGCTCTCGATGTTGAAAATCGATACGCAGTTCTCAATGGCGTGCTCCGAAGCGGTGCGCTGAATGGTTTCGAGCACAATCTTCTTGGCGTCCTTGGTGGCCGTGAGCTTGGCCTGGGCCACGGTGTCCTTGATGTAGGAGCTGGCCTGAATCTGGGCCTCGTTCTTGAGCGACTCCACGAGCTGCTCGCGGGCCTCGGCGGCGGTCAGGTTGGCGATGGTTTCGAGCTGGCGCTGCACGGTGAGCAGTTGCTCCTCGGCTTCTTTTTCGCGGGCTTCCAGCTCGGCCAGGGCGGCTTCGTGGTCGGCGCGGCGCTTCTCGGCCTGGCTTTCCAGCTTGTCGCGCAACTGCTGGGTGTCGGCCTGGGTTTTCTCGCGGATGCGCTCCAGGTCCTGCTCTTTCTTCTGCAGCTGCTCCAGTTGGCGCTGGGTGGTTTCGGTGAGCATCTTAATGCTCTGCTCCTGCTCCACCACGCCCTGGCGGCGCTCGGTCAGCTCCTGGTCGAGGGCCTGCTTGAGGCGCTTGCTCTCCACGTCAAACTCGTTGCGGATGCTCTTGAACTTGTTCTTGGACTGCTCCAGGCGCTCGTCGGCCTGCTTAATTTTCTCGTCGCGGAGGCGGTTGCCCTTCTCTTCGGCGTCGAGGAGAATCTGCTTGGCGCGGGCCGAGGCCTCGCCTTCGTGGTCCAGCCGGGCTTTGCCGGCCAGCAGCCGGCCCACCACGATGCCCGCCACGAGGGCGACCACGGCGGCCAGCAGGATGTACATTAGTGTGGGTGACATATAGATATGGTTTTTGGATGGGAGTAAAAACCATAGCTAAGTAGAACAGACTTGCCCGGGCGCGGGCGGCGGCGGCCGATTGCCGCGCCGCCCTGCCGGGCCAACGAGTGTATGGGGGCTCGGCGGGGGTATTACCCCGCCAGCACCACGCCGGATAGTAGCTCGTCGAAACGAGCCAGCCGTTCGGTTAGCGCCGCATCGGTGCCATCCTTTTCCTTGCTCACTTTCAATTGGTCGGCCATGGTGGCCAGCGCAATCATGGCCAGCAGGTCCTGCTTGTCCTGAATGCCGTAGCCTTCCCGGAACTCGCGCACCTTGTCGCCGAGCAGGCGCCCGGCCAGGCGCAGCCGCTCCTCGTCCTGCACGTCCACGCGCATGGGATAGTCGCGGTCGGCAATGCGAATTTTGATGGCTAGCTCGCTCATAAGGCGGAAGTTACGGCGTGGGGGTGAGGGTCAGGGGGGTTAGTCTCTCAAATAGGCAAGACACTTGTCCAGTTCGCGGATGTATTCGTTGAGGCGCAGTTTTAATTCGTTGGCGTGGGTTGGTTCCCCAGCTATGGTATGCACAAGTTTAACAATATTTTCCTGGTTTTGTCGCTCCTTGAGTTGCCGGTCCCGCTCGCGCACGTCGGCCCGCAGCTGCTGCACGGTGGTGTTGGCGTCGGCCAGCTCCTCGCGCAACTGCTGATAGGCAGCCACTAAGGTGGTAATCTGCCGCTCCAGGCGGTCGAGTTGCGCAAGCTGTTGGGTAGAGGCCACGGGGCGGGATAAATTTTGGCGTGAAGATAAAGCGGGTCCCCGAAAGCTACGCTTTACCCGGGACCCGCTCGCTCCTTGCTACTCAGGCCAATCAGGCTACGACTGCTTGGCCTTCTTCGTCTTGGTCTTCGTTTTGCCGCCGTCGTCGGTCTTGCTCTTCATTTTCTCGTCCGTCGGCATGCTCATCTGGGCCGGGGCGGGCGGGGGCATGCTGGCCGCCGCCGCCACGGGCTTGCCGTCCAGGTCCAATTCCACCACCGGGTAGCCCAGGGCTTGCAGGGCGGGCAGCTGCTTGTTGTCGCCCACCACCACGATGTACATTTTGTCGGCCGGCAGGTTTTTCTTCGCCGAGGCCAGCACGTCTTCCTTGGTCAGCTTCTTCAGAATGTCGCTCTGCTGCTGCACGTAGCTGGGTTCGAGGTTGTACTCCACGAGGCGGGCCAGGAAGCCGGCTTTCTGCTGGCCGGTTTCGTAGCGCAGGGCGTCGCTCTGCCCCACCGACGATTGCAGGAACGTCAATTCCTCGTCCGTGATGCCGGTCGAGTAGCCGGTGATTTCGCTCATGAACTCCTTCACCGAGGCGGCCGTGGCGTCGGCGCGCACGCCGGCCTGGGCCGTGAACGGCCCGGCGTAGCGGGTACTGGCGTAGCCCGAGCGGGCGCCGTAGGTGTAGCCTTTGTTCTCGCGCAGGTTCAGGTTGATGCGCGAGTTGAAGGCGCCGCCGAGCAGGTAGTTGGCCAAAAAGGCGCGGTAGTACGGGCCAGTGGCGTCGTAAGTCATGTCGGTGAGGTAGCCCACCCGAATTTCCGACTGCGCCGCGCCCGGCTTGTTCACGAAGTACACCGTGGTCTTGTCGGGCTGCACCCCGGCCACGTCGGCCGGTACGGTCACGTCCTTTTTGGCCCAGCTCTGCAGGAAACCCAGCTGCGGCGTCAGCGTTTTCTGGTCCACGTCGCCCACCACCACCAGGTAGCTCACGTTGGGCGCGTAGTATTTGTTGTAGAACTCCTTCACGTCGGCCAGCGTGAGGCTGCCTACCGAGGCGGCGGTGCCGGCCACGGGCGTCCCGGCGATGTTGTTGGGGCCGTAGAGCAGCTTGTTGTAGGTCAGGTCGGCGATGACGGCCGGCTGGGTGTTGAAGTTGGCGATTTGCTCCAGCTGCTGCTTTTTGAGGCGGTCGAAGTCGGCCGCGTCGAAGCGGGGGTGCAGCAGGCGCTGTTCCAGCAGGGCCAGGGTGGCGGGCAGGCTGGCCGTGAGGCTCTGCACCGACACCGTGGTTTCGTTGTCGTCGCCGCTTACCGACACGCGCGAGCCCAGCTTGTCAAGCGCGGCCGAGAATTCCTCGCCGGTGTACTTCTCCGAGCCTTCGTTCAGCAGGCTGGCGGTGAGCTGGGCAATGCCGGCTTTCTCGGGCATGGCCTGCTCCAGGCGGTGGCCGCCGCGGATGGTGAGGCGCATGGTCACGGCCGGCACCTCGGTGTTTTTCGTGCCCACGATTTTCAGGCCGTTGGCCAACGTTTCCTGGTACAGCACCGGCACCTTCACCACCGGGTTGGCCCCCGACGCGGGCTGCTTGCTGCGGTCAAATTTATCCGTGGCCTTCACGTACTTCAGGCCGGCGTACTCGTCCTTGGGCGCTTTGTAGGCCGCTTTGTCGATGGTGTAGTTGTCGGGCTTGGCGGCCACGCCGCCGGTCTTGGGCACCACGCTCAACACGACGGCGTGCTGGCCGCGCAGGTACTTGTCGTAGGCGCGCTGCACGTCGGCCTTGGTCAGGGCGTTGAGCTCCTTGGTTTCGACGGTGATGTAGTTCGGGTTGTTGAAGTAGGTCTGGTTGGCGGCGAGCTGGCTCACCTTGCCGCTCACGCTGGCCAGGCTGTTCACGCGCTGGGCGCGGGTCTGGGCCTTGAAGCGCTGCAGGTCGTCGTCTTTCACGCCGCGCTTCTCAAACTCGGTCATGGTGTTGCGCACGATGAGCTCCAGGCTGTCGAGGGTTTTGCCGGGGAAGGGCAGGGCCACGAAGGCCAGCTGGCCGCCCAGCTCCGAGTTCTGCTGGTACACCTGGGCCTGCACGGCCTTCTGGTTCTTCACCATGTTCTTATACAGCAGCGAGTTCTTGCCGTTGCCCAGGATGTCGGCCAGGGCGTCCAGGGGCAGCTCGTCGGGGTGGCCGTGGGGCACGGTCGGGAACACGACTTGCAGCATCGGGAAGCGCACGTTGTCCTGGTAGCTCACGTAGCGGTCGGCGGTAAGCACGGGGGCTGGCAGCTTGGTTTTGGTCACGGCCGGGCCGCGTTTGATGGAGCCGAAGTACTTCTCGGCCAGCTTCACCACCTGGGCGGGCTGCACGTCGCCGCCCACGGTCAGGGTGGCGTTGTTGGGGCCGTACCAGCGCAGGAAGAAGTTCTTGAGGTCGTTCACGTCGGAGCGGTCCAGGTCCTCCAGGTAGCCGATGGTCAGCCAGGAGTAGGGGTGGCCGTAGGGGTAGAGGGTTTTGGTGAGGTACTCCTGGGCCAGGCCGTAGGGGCGGTTGTCGTAATTCTGGCCGCGCTCGTTCTTCACGGTGCTGCGCTGCACTTCAAATTTCTTCTGCGTCACGGCGTCGAGCAGAAAGCCCATGCGGTCGGCTTCCAGCCACAGGCCGGTCTCGAGCTGGTTGCTGGGCAGGGTCTCGTAGTAGTTGGTGCGGTCCTGGTTGGTGCTGCCGTTGAGCGTGCCGCCGGCCGCGGTCACCAGCTTGAAGTGCTGCTCGTCGCCCACGTGGTCGGAGCCCTGAAACATCATGTGCTCAAAGAAGTGGGCAAAGCCCGATTTGCCAATCTGCTCGCGCGCCGAGCCCACGTGGTAGGTCACGTCCACGTGCACCAGCGGGTCGGAATGGTCCTCGCTCACGATGAGCGTCAGGCCGTTGGGTAGTATGTACTTCTCGTAGGGAATGACGAGCTGGCCGGGCTGCTTGGCGACCTTCTCAATCAGCTTGGTGCCGCCGGGCGTGGTCATCAGGGCCGTTTTAGCCGCCGGGGCCTTGGCCGCGGGCTTCTGTTGGGCGTGGCCGGCCGTGGCTACCAGGGCCAGGCCGAGGGTAGATAATAGTCGAAGGTTCATTTTCTGCGGGGAAAAGATGAGAAGTTGAGAAACAGTACCGTGAATGAGTGCGCAACTTACTACCGCGAACGCAACCACGGCCGGTGCCGCTTTTAAGGTTGTGCTTACATGATTGGGACCAGCGCAATCGGCGGGCGACGGTTCCCGCAGAGGGCGCAGAGGAAGGCGCTTCGCTGTCTCCGTGCTGGCGCCGGGCGGCGGGTTTGTCTGCAAGCTGTTCCAGGGCGGCGGGGAGAAATCCTTCCTCGACCTGCTGAAGCGCCGCTTCGCATCGGTGAAGTTCGCCAAGCCCCCGGCCAGCCGGCGCGACAGTTCCGAGACCTACGTGGTGGCGCAGGGGTTCCGCCCCGGCGCCTGACACGGCCGCGCGGTTGCCGTGGGAAGGCGATCGGCGTAAGGGGGGCCGCCAAGGTTCGTCACACGGAAGCCCTTGGCCATGTCCCCCGACACCGTCCCCGCCCAGTTCCTCGCGCCCGCCATCGCGGAGGCCTTTGCCTTCGACGATGTGCTGCTGGTGCCGGCCTATTCCAGCGTGCTGCCGCGCGAGACCGACCTGCGCACCAGGCTCACCCGCCGCATCAGCCTCAACATCCCGCTGATCGCGGCCGCCATGGATACGGTGACCGAATCCGAAATGGCGATCGCCATGGCGCGCGCCGGCGGCATCGGGGTGATCCACAAGAACCTCTCGCCCGAGCTGCAGGCCGCCCAGGTGCGCCGGGTGAAGAAGTTCGAAAGCGGCATGGTGGTGAACCCGCTCACGATCTTC
>NZ_JANNOD010000044.1:0-4293 GCF_031398885.1 Hymenobacter sp. | reverse complement strand
CTCTCCCTCCGCTCCGCCCAGCCGCTGGCCGCTGCAACTCCAACCACTGCAACCCGGGCCCAAATTGTTGGGTCGGCGTTGCATCTCCGCACACTGCTACTCGGCGGACTGGCCGTCGTGGCCAGCGGCGGCACGGCCCTGGCCCAAGATGCTCCGTCCGTAAAAGCCAAGCAGGCCGACGCCCAGTCCTTGTGGCTGACCGTTGAAAACCCCACGCACCAGTTGATGCAGCTGAAGGTGGTTTCCCTTGCCAGCCACACCTGCCTGGTGAACGAAGCAAACCGCCAGCCCTCCTACGGCAGCCAGCTGAACTTTCGCGGGATGCCCGCCGGGAAATATGCCGTGCTGCTGCGCGTGGGGCGCGAGCGCTACCGCTACAACGTGGAAGTGCAGCCGCAACCGCAGCCGCAAACCACCATTTTGGTGCGCGAGCTAACCCCCGCCCCAGCCCCGGACGCAGTCGCTTCGACCACCCGTTAGCCGTAGCCGGCCCATGGGCCGAGCCAAGTGGCAGCACCCGAGAAAAAATGCCTCGGACCCCGATGACGTAGTGCCATGCACGGCGTCGTCGGGGTCCGAGGCATCGGCATTAGAGCCCGGGCCTACGCACCCAGAACCGCCCCGACTTTGCGGCTATACTTGTCGCGGTAGGCCGCGGGCGAGACGCCAGTAATCTTTTTAAAGATGGCGCGAAACGCCTTGGTGTCGGAGTAGCCGACGGAGTACATCACCTCGTTCACGTTTTCCAGCGAAGATTCCAGGCTCATTTTGGCGGCTTCAATTTTCACGCGCTGGATGTATTCGGTCACGGTGTTAAAGGTGGCTTTTTTGAAGCGGCGCTCGAAGTTGCGGCGGCTCAGGAAGGCCGGGGAGGCCAATTCTTCGACGGAAATTTTGTCGGGGTAGTGGGCTTCGATGAAATGCTGCACCCGCTTGATGGGCGCGTCCTCGTGGTCTTTCTGCCCGCTAAAAATCATGAACGGCGACTGGCTGTCCCGGCCCATGTCGATTTGAAACACCTTGGCGCAGCACGCGGCCATGTCGCGGCTCACGTACTTTTCCACCAGGTAGAGCACTAGGTTGAGGTGGGAATAGGCGCCGCCGCTGGAGTAGAGGCCTAATTCATCGGTAATCACCCGTTCGTTCACCAACTCCACGTCGGGAAACATGGCCCGGAACTCGGACGCCGCAATCCAGTGGGTCGCGCACTTTTTGCCGCGCAGCAGGCCGGTGGCGGCCAGCAAAAAGGCGCCCATGCACAGGCTGGCCACCTCGGCTCCGGCGCGGTGCTGCTGGGCTACCCAGGCAATGAGCTCGCGGTTTTGCTCCACGGCGTCGGCCAAGTCGCCGTGCGGAGCGGGCACAATGATGAGGTCGGTGTGGAACGGCTCGCGGATGGTGCGGGCCGCGTGCAGCGTGAACAGGCCCTGATTGAAGGTCTTGTCGCGGGTGAGGCCCACCAGCTCCACCTCGAAGGCGGGCGGCTGGCCCTGTCGCCGCAAAAAATCATTTACCTGGGTAAACACTTTGTGCGGCCCCTCAATGCTGCCCACCACAACGTCGCCCGCGGGAACCAGAATGGTAATGTGCTTCATGGCTTAAAAGTAGGCAACTTCATGGCGCAATCGCCCCCCTAAGTGGCCGCAATTGCCCCTGTTGTGCCGGCTGTTTTGCCAATACCTTTGCTAAACAAGTTAGAAATGCTAATCATTTAATCATCCACCTCACCCCCACCCCCCGCCATGAAAACCCGCACCACCGCCCGCCTCTACTGGGGCCTCACCATTCTGTTTTGCCTGATGATGCTCATGGACGGCGTTGCCGGCTTGGTCCACGAGCACAACGGCGTCGTGGCCATGCAGCAGCTGGGCTACCCAATTTACGTCATGGACATCACCGGCGCGGCCAAAATCCTGGGGGCGCTGGCCCTGCTCCAGGCCAAGTACCGCACCCTGAAGGAATGGGCGTTTGCCGGCTTCGCCATCGACTTCATTGGGGCGGGGGCTTCCACGGCCTTCGCCGGCATGGGCCTGGCCGGAACCGCGCCCGCGCTCCTCATGCTGGCCGTGCTGTTTGGGCTTTACTTCTTGTGGAAGCGGTATTTGGCCCAGGCCCCGCAGCGGGCCGAGGCGTTGGAAGTGTCGGCGTCTTACAAAACGGCCGCGACCGCGGCGTAGCTGGTCCTGCTTTTCATGACGCTGAAGAGCAAGGAGAAACAGATAGGTTCTGAGGGTGGCGACCACCCCTCGATTTCACAGGCTTTCATTCGCCAATTCATTATCATGAGAAAAATAATTGCCGCTGAATACCTCACCCTGGACGGGGTGATGGAAAACCCGGCCTGGACCGGCCCTTACTTCAACGACGAGCTGGCGCAGCTTCAGCACAGCTTGCTGATGGCCAGCGACGCCCTGCTACTGGGCCGCGTTACCTACGAGGGCTTCGCCGCCGCCTGGCCGGGCGTGACCGACGAGAACGGTTTTGCCGAACGCATGAATGGCCTGCCCAAATTCGTGGCCTCCCGCACGCTGACCACGGCCGACTGGAACGCCAGCATCATCCAAGGCGACGTGGCCGCCGAAGTGACTCGCCTCAAACAGGAGCCCGGCCAAAACCTGCTCATTTACGGCAGCGGCCAACTGGCCGAGCACTTGCGGCAGCACCACCTGATTGACGAATACCGCCTCATGGTGCACCCGCTGCTGCTGGGCAGCGGCCAGCGGCTGTTTCGGGAAGGGGACGGCACCAACCTCACGCTCACCAACACGGTCGCCACCAGTACGGGTGTGCTGGTGCTCACCTATCAACTGGCCAGCACCTGAAAACCATGGACTTCAAACTTGAGCTTATTCCGGTGCCGGTGGCGGACGTTGACCGCGCCAAACAATTCTACGTGGAGCAAGCCGGCTTTCATTTAGACCACGACGTGCGGCCCGGCGGCCCGGTGCGCGTGGTGCAGCTCGCGCCGCCGGGCGCGGCCTGCTCCATCGTGCTGGCGGCCGGGCTGCCGGGTCTGGCAATGCCGGCCGGCGCGCTGCGGGGCCTGCACCTGGTGGTGGCCGACATCACCGAGGCGCGCGCCGAGCTGGCGGGGCGGGGCGTCGTCATGGACGAAATCCAGGACCTGGGCGGCATGAAATACGCCGGCTTCCGCGACCCGGACGGCAACACCTGGACTTTGCAGGAAATCCCGCCGCGGGCGTAGGGCCCATTCAGCGGGCCACCGCAACGCCTGGCCCTGCGCCCCTGGCGTCCGCCTGTTCGGTTGCCTTGCTAGTCCCGGGTGAGTTCCAGCTCCGGGCGCGCGGGCATTTGCAGGGGTACGTTTTCCACGGTAAAGGTGCTGTTGTCGAGGCCGAAGCTTTCCTGGTCCGACACGCCCAGCCACTTCAGCCAGTTGTGCAGGCGCAGGGCCACGCGCTTCCAGCCGCGCAGGAACCGCTCGTAGGGCAGGGTTTTGTTGAGCAGCACAAACTGAAAGTCCCCCACGATGTCCTGCTCCCGCAACGACTCGTAGCGCGAGGTGATGTCGATTTCCTTGTTCCGCACCAAGTCCGTTACCACCTGCCGGAACATGTAGTTGATGGCGTGGTCGACGCGGAAGCCCAGCCGAAAATCGATGCGCACCAGCTCCTGCGGCACGATGTGCTCGACGTGGAAGGTACGGGTGTACGGGTCGTCGTCGGTGTGCACGTGCACGAAGTAGTAGAGGTCGGCCCGCTTGGGGTTCTTCTTGAAAATGCTGTGGATGATGCCGTTTTCAATCTGTGACGAGTCGGTTGACTTGGTGAGGTACACCAGGTGGGTGGCGTACTTGGACACGGACGTGTCGTTGCTCAGCGTCTGGAGCAGGGGCAGCCAGTCGGCCACAGGCACAAATTCGGTGAGGTCGCGGCGAATTTTCTGGCCCTGAATCCAGGACACGATGACGACGAGAATAATCACGCTCAGCAGCACGCTCAGCCAGCCGCCTTCGGGGAATTTGCGCAGGTTGGCCACCAGGTAGGCGCCTTCCACGACGAGGTAGGTGCCCACGATGAGCCAGCGCAGCGCCGGGTTGGTTCTTTGCTGGCGTAGGTAGTAGGCCAGCAGCAGCGTGGTCATGAGCATAGTGATGGTGACGGCCAGGCCAAAGGCCGCTTCCATCTTGCCCGACTCGCGGAAGTACAGCACCACCCCGATGCAGCCCGCGCACAGCAGCCAGTTGAGCGAGGCCACGTAGCTCTGCCCGCGCAGCTCCGTGGGGTAGGAAATGCGCACCTTGGGCCAGAAATTGAGCCGCAAGGCTTCCAC
>NZ_JANNOD010000071.1:0-22127 GCF_031398885.1 Hymenobacter sp. | reverse complement strand
CATCTCGCGTGCTACCGTTGTTGTCGTCAGCACGCGAGATGCTTCGCTGCGCGCTGCATGACCGCCATTTTTAACTTAAAAAGTGGACAAAGCCGCCACTGTCCACACACCCTAGTTCAGCTCACGCGCAATGAACGCACTCACGGCGGCGGCGCGGTTGACGACCATGAAGTGGCCCGCGTCCGCAATAATGGTGGCGTTTCGGATGGGGGCGGCCGGGAATATGCGGTCGCGCCCGCCGTGCAGGTGGGCCACGCCGGGCAGGGGCGCCTGGGCGGGCCAGGCCATGAGTTCGGCAATGGCCCAGCGCGCGAACTCCGGGTCGGTGTCCTCAATAATCTGGCGGAGCAGCGCCGCTTCGGCCGGGGTTTCGACGCTGAAATAATGGTTGGCCGTGAGCAGGTTGCTCCACTTCAGCAGCCGAGCCGGCACGGCGCGGTAGGCGCGGCTGCGGGCCACCAGCCGCAGCTGCCAGCCCATCTCGCGCGGGCTCTTCACGCTGGAAATGAGCAAGACCTTGCGGCACGGCACCAGCCGGGCCATCTCCTGGCACACGATGCCGCCGAACGACATTCCGACCAGGTTGATTTCCTGGCTCAGGTCGATTTGTGCCAACAGGCGCTGGCAGTACGCGGGCAGCGGCTCGCGCGGGCCCGGGGGTAGCCACTTCACAAATATTTTATCAACGCCGGGCAAGTCCAGAAACTGAAACGCCCGCTCGTCGGCGCCGAGCCCGCTAACAAAGTACACTTTGCGCCGGGCCTGCGGCGGCGCGCTCACGGTTTGCAGCCCGCGAACGAGCGCACCGTGGTGTAGTGAATGGCGAAGTCGGCCTTGCCCCGGTCGGGCGTCACGAACAGCACGTAGTCGGCAAAGTCGCGGGCCGGGGCGTCAGCCCACAGGCCGGCCTTGTCGGCGAACAGCTTGTTGGTTTCCTTGAACACGAGCAGGTCGGCAAAGGCTTCCTCGGGCTCCACGTACACCGTGCCGAAGCAGTAGCCGCGCCGCGCCGGGTCGGTTTCGAGGTAGATGGAGCCGTAGATTTTGCACGGCTCCAGCGGGCCGGCTACCGACGTGCGGGCCGCAGCCGGCACGCCGGTGGCCGGCGAAGCGGGCGCGGCGGCCGTCAGCCAGGCCGCGAGCAAAAAGGAGAAGAACATGACCGAAAAAACAGTTGTGTTGTGAGTGAAACTGTACCGGATATCAGTGCCCGACCGACTTGCCAATAACGGTGCCAGGCCGCGGCCTAAAACGACTGAATGATAGCCGTAAAGTCCGCCGCTTTCAGCGAGGCGCCGCCAATCAGGCCACCGTCCACGTCGGGCTGCCCGAACAGCTCCCGCGCGTTCTGGGCATTGGCCGAGCCGCCGTAGAGAATGGTGGTGTCCAGGGCCGCTTTGGCGTCGTAGGCCCGGGCAATCCGCTCGCGGATGAAGGCGTGCACTTCCTGGGCCTGGGCGCTGCTGGCCGTGCGGCCCGTGCCAATGGCCCAGATGGGCTCGTAGGCCACCGTCACTTGGTCAAACTCCTCGTTGCTGAGGTGGAACAGCCCGTCGGCCAGTTGCTTGCCGAGGTAGTCGAACGTCTCGTCGGCCTCGCGGGTGTCGAGCGACTCGCCCACGCAGAAGATGGGCTTGAGGCCGGCGGCCAGGGCGGCTTTCAGCTTCTGGCTCAGCAGCTCGTCGTCCTCGCGGAAGTACTGGCGCCGCTCCGAGTGGCCCAGAATAACGTACTCACACCCCACCGAGGCCAGCAGCTGAGCCGACACTTCGCCGGTGAAGGCGCCGCTCTCCTTCTGGTGGCAGTTCTGCGCGCCGAGGTGAAATTTAGCACCCTTGCCTAACTTCTCACCCACGGCGTGCAGCAGCGGAAACGGCGGGCAGATGACAATTTCCGGGCCGTTGGCGCCGATGGAAGCGGCCCCGGCCAGGCGGGTGATTTCGGCCACCAGGGCCAGGCCGTCCGGGTGGGTCAGGTTCATTTTCCAGTTGCCGGCAACGAGGTTTTGGCGCATGTGCGAAGGAGCTAGGGAGGAGACAAGGTTACCCCGCAAAGCTAACGGCAAACGGCGCCCAGCGTTTAGCGCCCCGCGGCGTCAGCCGGCCTGCACGAGCCGGGCCACCTCCGCCGCCGGCCCCACGGTGGCCACGGCCCCGGCGTTGAACCGGAGAAAGTCGGCTTCCACGCCATCCGAAAAAATCACGCCCCCGGCCGGCATCAAGGACTCCACTTGCAAGGAGCGGCCGGCGTGCAGGCGCCCGGCCACCAGCCCGCACTGGGTGCGCTTGCTCAGGAAAGGCTCCCGTACCACAAACAGCAGCTCGTCGGCCGCCGGCGCGGGGTAAGCATCCAAGCGCCCCAAGCCGCCCGCAAAGTCCTCCACGGCGGCCGTCATGTTGAAGATGGAGCTGAGCCAGCCCGTGCTGCCGGCCGGCGTGGCCACGATGATGCCCGACGAGGAGTGCTCCTCGGTTTCGTCGTCGAAGCTGATTTTGTAGCGCGCCGACACGTGCGAGGCCGCCCCGATGAACAGGTCATTGAAAGCCAGCAGCCGCTGACCGTCGTTGAGGCGGGCCTCGGCCAGTTGGTGCACGCGCACGGGGTACTGGCCGGCCACCACGCGCTGCACGGCGGCGCGGCAGGTGTCGGGCCGGAAGGGCAGGAGCACGCCGTCGTAGCGGTCGGGGTCGGGGTTGACGGCCACCAGCGGGCGGCCGCGCACGTACTTGGCCGCGTTGGCCACCAGCCCGTCCTGCCCCACCACCACCACTAGTTGGTTGTCGGCAAAGAGGAACGAGGGCAGGAAGGCGCGCTCCACGATTTTGCTTTTCACCACGCCCGTCAGCTCGCGCTGCACCCGGGCCACGGCCGCCTCGATGCGCTGGTGCTCCTGGGCGTATTCCTCAAACTCGGCGTCGCTATCAGTTTCCTGGCCGGCCTTGCGCTTGAGGTAGAACCGCGCCTGCCCCGCCGTGTTGAACCGCTCCAGCAGCGCCTCGTAGCGGGTTTTGCTCTTGATGATAATGGCGTATTCGAGGGGGGCGGGCATAGTGTAGATTGTCGTTCGGGGGGGATGCCTCACCCCCTGACCCCCTCTCCTTCAGAGAGGGGGCACCGGAAAAGAGTTAAAAGTTGACAGTTAAAACTGACTGCTTTTTGACTCTTCATTTTTAACTGACTTCCGGTGCCCCCTCTCCGCGGGCTTCGCGCTTCAAGCGAACCGGGGGTCAGGGGGTGAGGTTACCGGCGGCCGGACTTGGGCTGCGCCGGGGTCGCGGGCGGGTCCCGCCGGGGCTGGTCACCGCCAGGGCTGCCGGTGCCGTTGCCATCGTCGCTCAGCAGGCCTTCCAGCAAATCGGGGGTGATGTTGAGGGTGCCGATTTTGCCGGCGTTCTCGGCCAGCTCGCGGAAGGCCAGGGCAATGTTGAGGCGCGGGTTGGGGTTGTTCTGCAGGGCGGTAAGGGTGCGCCAGTCCAGGTCGCGGAAGGGGCGCAGGGTGGTTTCGGTGACGTAGCCCTGGGCGTCGGCGGCGAGGCGCTCGTTGGCGGTTTGCTGCTCCAGCAGCTGCGCCCGGCTGGCTTCCACGGCGATGTCGGCCTGCACTTGCAACTCGCGCAGCTTCTGCTCGTTGGCGGCGCGCTGGAGCTGGGTTTGGTTGCGCTTCTCGTCAATCTGCTTGCGCTTTTCCTCCACCGCGATGTCGGTGTTCAGCTCGCTCTCCTTGATGCGGCGCTCCTGCTCCACGGCGAAGTTGCGGCGCTCGTACACGGCCTGGTCGGCTTCCTGCTGCAGGCGCTCGCGGGTTTCGGCCTCCAGGGCGCGCTCCATTTCGGGCGTGGCGCGCACGGCCAGGATGTTCACCCCCAGCACCTCAATGCCCAGCAGCGCCACCGCCGCCGAAGCCCGCAGCCCGGCCACCACTTCGGCCTCAATGGCCTTGTTCGAGCGCACTGAATCCTTCAGCCCCAGGCCGTGGACGAAGGCCGAGGTGGCGGTCTGGGCCTCGTTCACGAGGCGCTGGTTGAGCTTTTCCAACTCGTTCTTTTTGTAGATGCCGGCGCTGTTCACCGTGAAGTCGAGCAGCTCGGCCAGCTGCCGGGGCTGGGTGATGCGGTAGGTGAGCTGGCCCTGGATGCTGATGCTCTGGTAGTCGGCCGTGGTTTCGTTGAAGATGAACGGCAGGTCGTTGGAAGCCAGCGGCACGGCCGCGATGGTGCTGCCCAGCGTGGCGTAGAAGAAGGCCAGCCCGCGCCCCTCGCGCACCAGCCGGCCGTTGCGGTACTGCATGACGTAAGTTACCGAATCAAACTTGGCGTAGCTGAGGCCGAACATAAGCGGGAGGATGAGGGGAGCGGGCAGCGCCGGCGAGCCCGGCCCTATTGCGCCGCAAAGTACTGTACCACCAACTCATCGGAAGAGAACACGCGACCACGCCAGTCCCCCACGCCGGCCCGGCCCCGGGAACGGCCGCGCGCCCTACTGCCCCGCCCGCACCGCTTTGCGGGCGGCAATCTCGGCTTCGGCGGCGGCGGCGGCTTGTTCGCGCAACTGCCAGGGCTGCTTGCGGCCGCCCAGCCACGCCAGCAGCACGCCGGCAATGGCCGCCACCGTGGCGCCGGCCAGCGCGGCCCAGCCCAGCGCGGGCACCTCGCGCAGCCGCACCATCCAAATGGCCACCAGCGCCCAGGCCACCACCAGCGGGAACACCACGTCGCCAAACGCCCGGGCCACCACCAGCGCCAGGGTCACCACGACCACCAGCAGGGCCAGCGCCAGGACCACCGCCACTTCCTCGCTAGCCTCCCACCCCAGCTCCCGCAGCCCGATGGTGGCGTTGATGACCGTGGCCACCGAAATCCACCCCAGGTACAGGGAAAAAGGTACGCCGACCCACCCCGGCTCCGCCCCGGCCGCCAGTCGCCGCCGCACCCGCCCGTAGGCGGTAACGAGACCGGCCAGAATCAGCAGCATGACGGCCACGCTAGGCAGAATCAGCTCGTAAGCAAACAGCACGACCCAGGCGCCGGTGGCCACGCTGGCCAGCGCCAGGGGCTTGGCCGCGGCGTCGGGCAACGAGAGCCGGTGCTGCGCGGGCAGCAGCTGCCACACCGCGTACGCCGCCAACCCCAGAAAAATCAGGCCCCAGATGCTGAAAGCGTAAGGCGCCGGCGTGAGCAGCGTGGGGTACTTGGCCGAAACCTGCCCCATGGTCTGCCCATTGAAGGGCCGGGTGTTGGCGTAGTAGTTGAGGAAAATATTACCAAAAACGGCCAAGGCCGCCACCCAGCGCCACACCCACGCCGTGGCCGAACGGTCGGGAGCGGCGTAGTGCTCGGATGATATTGTTTGGGTGGACATAAATAAAATAATACAATTGGGTGGCTACCTACGCATCAATAAGCACGGTCGGATTAGGCCGGGCTCCCCTAATCAGCCGAGCAAAACGAACCACTACTTGGCTACGCGGCCGCACGTGTCGAGACGTTCTCTCCAACGCGGCCGCTCCCGACCGCAACGTTACACTTTGTCGGCCAGAAACCGCGCGGTGTGGTTAGAATTTTTCAATTTCACCAGCTCCTCGGGGGTGCCCTCGAAGAGCAAGTGGCCGCCGTTGAGGCCGCCTTCGGGGCCGAGGTCAATGAGCCAGTCGGCGCACTTGATGATGTCGACGTTGTGCTCGATGATGAGCACGGAGTTGCCCTGCTCGATGAGCGCATTCAGGGCGCCCAGCAGCTTGGCGATGTCGTGGAAGTGCAGGCCGGTGCTGGGCTCGTCGAAAATGAACAGAATCTTGTCCTGCTGCAGCGTGGCGCCTTTGGTCAGGAACGAGGCTAGCTTCACGCGCTGGGCCTCGCCGCCGCTGAGCGTGTTGGCCGACTGCCCCAGGCGGATGTAGCCGAGGCCCACGTCTTCGAGCGGCTGGAGGCGCTCGGCTACTTTGGGCTGGCTTTTGAAAAACTGCACGGCGTCGGCCACGGTCAGCTCCAGCACTTCGTCGATGCCCTTGTCCTGGTACTTAATCTCCAGAATATCCTGCTTGAACTTGCGGCCGCCGCAGCCCTCGCAGGTCAGGTAGATGTCGGCCATGAACTGCATCTCGATTTTCACCTGGCCCTCGCCCTGGCACACCTCGCAGCGCCCGCCGTCCACGTTGAACGAGAAGTGCGAGGGCTTCAGGCCCCGGGCCTTGGCCAGCGGCTGCTCTGAAAACAGCGTCCGAATGGCGTCGTAGGCCTTCACGTAGGTCACCGGATTTGAGCGCGACGACTTGCCGATGGGGTTCTGGTCCACGAACTCGACGTGCGACACCTGCCCGTTCACGCCGGTGAGGCGGTCGAACTTGCCGGTGCTCTCGCCCGCGCCGCCGCCCAGCATCTTCATCAGCGCCGGCGCCAGGATGCGCTTGATGAGCGTGGACTTGCCCGAGCCCGACACGCCCGTCACCACGGTCATCACGCCGAGCGGAATCTTCACGCTCACGTTCTTGAGGTTGTTTTCGCGGGCGCCGGTCAGTTCCAGGGCGTTGCGCCAGGGGCGGCGCACGGCGGGCACGGCCACTTCCATGCGGCCGCTCAGGTACTGGCCGGTGTAGGTGGTGGTGTCCTGCAGCAGCTCGGCCATGGTGCCCTGAAACATCAGGTGGCCGCCGCCGCTGCCGGCTTCGGGGCCGATGTCGATAATCTGGTCGGCGGCTTCCATCATCTTCTCCTCGTGCTCCACCACCACCACGGTGTTGCCGAGCTGCTGCAACGAGCGCAGCACGCCAATGAGCTGCTCGGCGTCCTTGGGGTGCAGGCCGATGGACGGCTCATCCAGAACGTACATGGAGCCCACCAGCGCCGAACCCAGCGAGGTAGCCAGCGAAATGCGCTGGCTCTCGCCGCCGCTGAGCGTGTTGCTCAAGCGGTTCAAAGTCAGGTAGCCCAGGCCCACGCGGTTGAGGTAGCCGAGGCGATTGGTAATTTCGGTCACGAGGCGCTCGGCCACTTTGGCGTCGTGCTCGTTCAGGCGCAGGTTCTCGAAGAATTTCAGCGCTTCAGAGATGGGCAGCAGCACGATGTCGGCGATGTTGCGGTCATCGATGCGCACGTACTGCGCGTCCTTGCGCAGGCGGGTGCCGCGGCAGTCCGGGCAGGTGGTGCGGCCCCGGTAGCGGCTTTGCAGCACCCGGTACTGGATTTTGTGGGTCTGCTCGCTCACCCACTGGAAGTACTTGTCCAGGCCGTCGAAGTACTTGTTGCCGGTCCAGAGCAGGCGCTGCTCGGCCGGGCTCAGGTCGGCGTAGGGGCGGTGAATGGGGAAGTCGAAGCGGATGCCGTTTTTGAGCAGCGGCTTCAGCCACTCGCCCTGCTTCTCGGTGCGCCAGGGCGCGATGGCGCCTTCGTACACGGTCAGGCTCTTGTCCGGTATCACCAGGTCCTCGTCGATGCCCAGCACCGAGCCGAAGCCCTCGCAGGTCTGGCAGGCGCCGTAGGGGTTGTTGAAAGAGAAAAAGTTGACGCTCGGCTCCTCGAATACGAGGCCGTCCAGCTCAAATTTGTCGGAGAAGGTTATAGTTGTTAGTTGCTGGTTGTCAGTTGTTAGTTGCTTTCCATCGGGTGCTGGGTGCTGGTTGTCGGTTGTTAGGCCGGAGCCGTTTTCAGTGACAACTGACAACTGATAACTAACAACTAATGTCCCGTGGCCCTCAAAAAACGCCGTTTGCACCGAGTCGGAGAGGCGGAAGAGCAGGTCCTCGTCGTTGGGCCGCAGCACGGCGCGGTCCACCATGATGAACACCTCCCCCGGCACCTCGGGGCGGCCCTCCCCTATCAGGTCCTCAATCTGCGACGTCACGCCGTTCGCCACCACGCGGCTGTAGCCTTTTTGCAGCAGCAAGTCCAGCTCCTTGCTCATGAGCCGGCCTTTTTCGGTGAGCAGCGGGGCCAGCACCATGGCCCTGGTGCCCTCGGGCTGGGCGGCCAGGAAGTCCACCACGTCGGCCACGTTGTCCTTGCGCACCTGCTGGCCGCTCACGGGCGAAAACGTGCGCCCCACCCGCGCAAACAGCAGCTTGAGGTAGTCGTAAATCTCGGTGCTGGTGCCCACCGTCGAGCGGTTGTTCTTGATGCTGACCTTCTGCTCGATGGCAATGGCCGGGGAGATGCCGCGGATGTAGTCCACGTCGGGCTTGTCCATGCGGCCCAGGAACTGCCGGGCGTAGCTGCTCAGGCTTTCCACGTACATGCGCTGGCCCTCGGCGTACAAGGTGTCAAACGCCAAGCTGGATTTGCCCGAGCCGCTCAGGCCCGTCACGACGATGAACTGGTTGCGCGGCAGGGCCACGCTGAGGTTTTTGAGGTTGTGAACCCGGGCGTTTTTGATGAGGATGAATTCGCGCGGGTCGAGGTGGTCAATGGCGTTATCGGCGGGGGCCGAAACTTGCAACGAGTCTTTCTTGGGCATAGCTGGACTAACAACGCAAGTGGCTTGGAAGGTTTCGGCCGAGTGCAAGTGCTTTCGGCAACGAAGGTACGGCCGCCGGCGAAGCGAAAAATCAAGAATAAGGTCACGGAGTGCCTAACATTGCGACATTCTTCGCCTCGTTGTCATCGATGCTTCTTCTCAGTCCCCTCGCCACTCTCCACCGGATTCTACGGGGCGTGCACGCCAACGCCACGGCCAACGCGGGCATATTTCAGAAAAACGAAGCGGCGACCCGGGCCGCGCTGATTGAACCCGTTCTCCGGGCGCTGGGCTGGGACACCGCCAACGTGCGCATGGTAGAACCCGAAAAAAGCCTCGGCAATGAGCTGCGGGTCGATTATTTGCTCAACGACGTGGCCGGCAAGCCCTATCTGGTGATTGAAGCCAAGTGCTTGGGCAGCAGCTTGGATAAGTACGGGTACGTAGGAAAAATCCTGGGTTACGCATTGTCGCTGGACGTGCAAACGGTTTGCATAACGGACGGCATCCACTGGCACATCCACTCGAATTTGCAAAAGGGAAAAGCCGAGCCAATCACGTTCACCTTAACCGAACAGGCCTTCTTGCCGGCGGCTACGCAGCTTATTCAGTGGTTGGATGCCGCGCACGGTGGGCACGGACTAATGCCTTTGCCGGGATATGAACCGGTATCACCCGAGAAAGAACCTCCCTCGCTTATTGAGGCGACGAGCAAAACCGCAACGGTCAGAAAGGTCAGTTCGAAGCAGCCTAAAAAGAAGAAGCCCGTTACACCTTCCTTGGATTTTATCGATTTGGCCCGGGTTCAACTATTGTCTTTGCAACCCGGCCAAAAGCCAAAGGAAATAAGACTGCCCAACGGTACCATCAAGCCAATCAAGACGTGGAAAGATATTTTGCTCGAAGTATGCCACTTTGCTTTAGCGACCAACCCTCGAATTCCGGTGCCTTTGCTTGATAAAGCAGGTAAGAAATGTTTTCTTTTTTCGGCTCAAAGACCAGCTATTGGTTCCAGTTTCGTCGCCTCTTACAATAACAAGCAGCTATTTATTTACACCAATTACAGTGCGGCCAGTTGCATTGCCAACGCGCTTTACGTCACGCAACAAATCCCGCAAAACCAAAAGATAGCAACCGTTGCTGTTCGCTTCTAGCTGCTACGCGCACTTCCATGCCCACGCCCGTTCGCCTCCTCATCACCGCCGCGTTGCTGGCCCTGGCCACCGGCGCCCACGCCCAGCCCGCCGGCCCCCGCCTCACCGGCCACTGGACGGGCACGCTCGGGCCCATCGACCTCACCATGCACCTGCTCGACCCTGCCACCGGGCCGCGCATGGCTTCGCTCGACATTCCCGCCCAAAAGGTGCAGGGCCTGGCGGTGCAATTCACGGCGCCCGGCGACAGCGTGTACCTGCGCCTGGCCCAGCCCGCGGCCCGGTTCGCCGGCCGCCGCTCGGCCGACGGCCGGCAACTGGTGGGCGAATGGCAGCAAGGCCTGCGGGTGATTCCGCTGACGCTGACCCGCGACGGCGGCACGAAAGCCCCGGCCGCCACTCCAAACCGCCCCCAAACGCCGCGCCCGCCCTTCCCGTACCAGTCGGCCGACATCACGTTCCGAAACGAGAAGGCCGGCCTGACGCTGGCCGGCACCTACACCGTGCCCGCCGACATGGGCCCGTTTCCGGCCGTGGTGCTGCTCACCGGCTCGGGGCCGCAGGACCGCAACAACACCATTTTCGACCACCAGCTTTTCGGCGTGCTGGCCGACCACCTCACCCGCAACGGCGTGGCCGTGCTGCGCTTCGACGACCGCGGCGTGGGCCAGAGCGGCGGCACGCTGGCCGGCTCGACCAGCGCCGACTACGCCGCCGACGCCCAGGCCGCGCTGGCCTGGCTGCGCGCCCAGCCCGGCATCCGCAAAAACCAGGTGGGCCTGCTGGGCCACAGCCTGGGCGGCACCGCGGCCATTGGGGCGGCGGCCGGGCCAGGCGGGCCCGATTTTCTGGTGCTGCTGGCCGCGCCCGGCCTGGCGGGCGACGAGCTGATAGTGCAGCAGGTGCTGGCCCTGGCCCGCCTGCAAACCACCGACGCGGCCCAACTCGCGGCCGCCGAAAAAGCCCAGCGGAGCGTCGTTCAGATTATTCAGCAGACGTCGGACAATGCCTTGGCCCGTGCTGAGCTGCTGACGCTGCTCAACCCCGCGCGCTCGACCGACCCGCAGCTGCTGGCGCAGCTGGAGCCACAGCTGGCCGCCCTGACCTCGCCCGACTACCGCCACCTGCTGGCCGACCGCCCGGCCCAGACCCTGGCCAAAGTGCGCTGCCCAGTGCTGGCCCTGGGCGGCAGCAAGGACGTGCAGGTGCCCGCCACCCGCAGCCTGGCCGCCACGGCGGCGGCCCTCAAAGCCGGGGGCAACCGCGACGTCACCGTGAAGGAGCTGCCCGGCCTCAACCACTTGTTTCAGACTGCCGGCACGGGCGGGCCGGCCGAGTACGGCACCATTGAAGAAACAATGGCCCCGGCCGCCCTGCAGCTCATCGGCGAATGGGTGGCGCAGCACACCCAGAAGTAGGGTTTGTCGTGTTTTTTTCGGGTTTCAACGAAATGAGCGGTCCATGAGGGTCGCCATGGCCGTTTTTCGTGGGTGCTGCCCAGGGCGCAACCTGACTGGCAACCAAGCACGTATGTTGTACTTTTCAGCTTCGTTTTTTGTCTGAATTCCGTGCGGCTTTGTTTATATAGTCTGATTCCATGATACGATTTATACTAGTCCCCTTGTTTACGGCTGCTTTTTTGGGGCAGTCCTCGTTCGTCGCGGCAAGTCCACCGGCAACGCCGGCCCCGCTCAGTGGCCAGTGGAAAGGCCCGCTGAAGCTGCTCGGCGGCCAAATCGGCATCACCATCACCATCGTGCCGCTCACCAACGGTACTTACTACGCCGCCCTCGATGCCCCGCAGCAGCGCATCAGCCGCATGCCGGTCGACGTGGAGTTGAAGGGCACCGACCTGCAGCTGCGCATCGAGCAGGCGGGCAGCAGCTTCGTGGGCAAGGTGAGCAACGGCGGGGCCACGCTCACCGGCACCTGGAAGCAGCCGGGGGTCACGTCCCCAATGGTGCTCAAGCGCGTTGCCGCTTCGGCGCGGGCCGTCACCAAATTCAAGGCCACCCCGCCGTACCGCGAAACCGACGTTAGCTTCGTCAACCCCGTCACCAAAAGCCGCATTGGCGGCACCCTCACCGTGCCCGCGGGCACCGGTCCTTTCCCGGCCGTGGTGCTGCTGTCGGACTCGGGCCCGCAGAACCGCGACGTGGAAGTGACCGGCTACCGCATGTTCGGGCAGCTGTCGGACTATCTGACCCGGCACGGGGTGGCCGTGCTGCGCTTCGACGACCGCGGCGTGGGCAAGTCCAGCGGCACCTACACCAGCGCCACCACCGCCGACTTCGTGACCGACGCCCGGGCCGCGCTGAGCTACCTGCGCGGCCGGCCGCTCATCTCCTCGCACCGCGTGGGCCTGCTCGGGCACGGCGAAGGCGCCAACGTGGCCCTGCTCGCCGCCGCCACGCCGGGCCAAACGCCGGCGTTCGTGGTGTCGCTGGCCGGCTACGGCCAGCCAGGTGCCGAGGTGCTGCTGCGCCAGCAGGGCGAAATCATGCGCTTGATTGGGGCCGACCCCGCCCAGGTGCAGGCCGCCCGCGACGTGTACCAAAGCACGGTCGACGTCATCCGCCAAACCCCCGACAACACGCTGGCCCGCGCCAAAGTGGCGACCCTACTCAACGGCACCAACACGGGCCTGGACGTCGGCATGGCCCGCGCCCGCGCCGTGCAGCTCACCACCCCCTGGAGCCGCTACTTCTTCGATTTCAACCCCCAGTCGCAGCTGAGCAAAGTGCAGTGCCCGGTGCTGCTGCTCAACGGCACGGCCGACTTGCAGGTGTCGGCCAAGCGCAACATGGCGCCGCTGGCCAGGGCCCTGCGCCGGGCCCACCGCCCGGTGGCCTCTTACCGCCTCACTGGCTTGAACCACTTTTTTCAAACCGCCCCGGCCCAGTGGCCCATCGTGAACGGCGTGCAGCAGCCCACCTTCGCGCCCGAGGCCCTCAAGCTCATTTACAGCTGGGTGGCCCGGGAAACCAAGATGCCCGACGACCAGCTTCCCCTCACGGTGAAGCGCCGCGCCGCGCCAGGCAAGAAGACCCGGCCGGTGGCCAGCGCCTCGCACCGGCGGAGCTAGGGCAATTATCAGGTTCGCGTGTTGGTCGTCCGACTCCCCTTTCCGCGGGAGAGGGGCCGGGGGTGAGGTTTCCCGGCCGCGCCACGTACACGAACCTCAAAACGGCTGTAGGCCCGCCCGACCAGCCCAGTGCGCGGCCGCGCGGCTTTTGCCATTTCGGCGATTTTGCTTATCATTGCCGGCTACGCTAAAGGGGCCGGGCGTTCTGCCTTGGCCGCTTCTCTCTTCTGGGCTACTACTTTTCTACCGCGCACGGGCGCTTCTTCATGGCTGCTCCGCCTCCTTTGCCGCGGCCCCGCCGGTCGTGGGCCGACTCCGGCCCGATGCGCTGGGTGCGCCGCTACTTCGGCTACTCGCGCGGCGAGGCCCGGGGCATGGCCGGGCTGCTGGTGCTGATGCTGGGCGCCGTCGTGCTGCCCGTGCTGTTGCGGCCCGCGCTGCCCGTGTACCTACCCGCCGCCGACCAGCGAGGACTGGACGAACTCGTGGCCACGCTCAAGGCTCACCGCACGACCGAGCAAGGCTACGCCAGCCGCTACCCCAAACGCGAATACAAGAAATTTGAGCGCAGCGGTGCCCGCTATCCCAAAGTAGCCCAGGTCCGACTCGCCCCCTTCGACCCCAACGCGCTGACGGCCGAAGGCTGGGAAGCCCGAGGCGTGCCGCATTTTGTGGCCGGCCGCATGGTGAAGTACCGCACCGCCGCGGGCGGCTTCAAGGCCAAGGCCCAGGTGAAGAAAATGTACGGCCTGGAGGATTCGGTGTACCAGCGGCTGGCGCCCTTTATGCAGCTGCCCGACGAAGCGCCCGGCCGGGGGGAACGGGCCGCCTACGCCACCAGCAAGCCCGGGCCCGACGGCAAGTTTCCGCCTTTTGCCAGCTCGGCCGCCACGCCCGGCAAGTTCCCCGGCAAGCCCCGCAACCTGCAGCCCTTCGACCTGAACACGGCCGACACCACGCAGCTGATGCAGATTCGCGGCATTGGGGCCGGCCGGGCCAAGTGGGTGGTGCGCTACCGCAACCAGCTGGGCGGCTACCTGCGCGAGGACCAGTTGGACGAAGTATTCGTGCTGCGGAATGCCCCGGACCTGCGCGACAGCTTGAAGAAATACACCTTCGTCGGGGCCGGCTTTGCGCCCAAGCTGGTGAACGTGAACACGGCCTCGTTTGACGAGATGTACCTGCACCCGTACATCGGCAAGCCACGGGCGCGGCTTATCGTGGCCTACCGGCAGCAACACGGACCATTCAAAAGCGTGGAGGATTTGCAGCAGATTCCGGTGCTCAAAGCGGCGGACCTGGAGAAGCTGCGGCCGTACGTGCGGTGCGAGTAGGGCGGGGTGTCGAACAACTTTGGGCACAAAGACAACTTCGCAGGGTACTAAAGTCGTAGTATGATTAACTTCCGCACAGGCCGGCGCCGGGTGCCGGCCGGGCTCAACCAATGGCCGCTGCCAGCGGTTAGCTACCTCCTGATTTCCCCTCGCCATGACTGACAACCCCACGCCCGATTCGGCCGCGCTGCCCGACGGCCCGGCGCCTGACGACGGCCGCCGCTCCTTTATCAAGCAGGCTTCCGGCTTCCTGGGCCTAGCCCTGGCGCCGCCGCTGCTGGGGCAGGCCGAGCGCCTCACCGCCACGTCCAAAAAGGTGGCGGGCGTGAGCGAGATGCGCCTGAAAGTGAACGGCACCGTGCGCACCATTCAGGCCGAGCCGCGGGTGACTTTGCTCGATGCCCTGCGTGAAAACCTGGACCTGACCGGCTCCAAAAAAGGCTGCGACCACGGCCAGTGCGGCGCCTGCACGGTGCTGGTCGACGGCCGCCGCATCAACTCCTGCCTTACGCTGGCCGTGATGAACCAAGGCAAGGAAATCACGACCATCGAGGGCCTGGCCCAGGGCGAGGAGCTGCACCCGCTGCAAGCCGCCTTTATTCAGCACGACGGCTTCCAATGCGGCTACTGCACGCCGGGCCAGCTGATGTCGGGCGTGGCCTGCATCAAGGAAGGCCACGCCACCACGGACGGCGACGTGCGCGAGTGGATGAGCGGCAACCTCTGCCGCTGCGGCGCCTACCCCAACATCGTGGCGGCCATCCGACAGGTCGAGAAAAGCGGCTTGAAATCCTGATTAGTTGTCAGTTGCTCGTTGTCAGTTGTTAGTGCTCTCAGCACGAACTAGAACTATTGAAACGAACTGACAACTGACAACGAGCAACTGACAACTACGCTACGCCATGAACAACTTCACCTATCTCCAAGCCACGCAGGCCAAGGAAGCCACGGCTGCCGTGCGCGACGGCCAAGGCGCCGCCTTCATCGCGGGCGGCACCACCTTGATTGACCTGATGAAGCTGAACGTGGAAACCCACAGCCAGCTCGTCGATATCAACACGCTGGCCTTCAAAGGCATCGAGCAAACGGCCGACGGCCTGCGCATCGGCGCTCTGGAGCGCATGAGCGACGTGGGCGAAAACGCCCTCGTGCTGGAGCAGTACCCGGCCGTGTCGCAGGCGCTGCTGCTGGCGGCCTCGCCGCAGCTGCGCAACATGGCCAGCATCGGCGGCAACCTGATGCAGCGCACCCGCTGCGGCTACTTCCGCGACACCGCTTTTCCGTGCAACAAGCGCCAGCCGGGCTCCGGCTGCCCCGCGCTCGACGGCGAGAACCGTGGCCACGCCATCCTGGGCGGCAGCCAGGCCTGCATTGCCACCTACCCCGGCGACCTCGCCGTGGCGCTGGTGGCCCTTGATGCGGTGGTGCTTCTGGAAAACGCCAAGGGCAAGCAGCGCCGCGTGCCGCTGGTCGACTTCCACCTACTGCCCAGCACCACGCCCCAGCGCGAAACCGTGCTCGAGCCCGGCGAATTAATCGTGGCCGTGACGGTGCCCGCCGCCGCGCACGCCCGTAAGTCCACGTACCTCAAGGTGCGCGACCGCGCCTCTTACGCCTACGCGCTAGTGTCGGCCGCGGTGGGCCTGGACGTGCAAGCGGGCCAGATTCGCTCGGCGCGCGTGGCATTTGGCGGCGTGGGCACCAAGCCCTGGCGCTCGACGGCGGCCGAGAAGCTGCTCATGGGCGCCCCCGCCACGGAAGCCACTTTCCGGACGGCGGCCGCGGCGGCTATGCGCGAGGCCCAGCCCCGCGAACACAACCGTTTCAAAGTCGAGCTGGCGCAGAATACGCTGGTTCGGGCCCTCACCGATGTCGCCGCCAAGGCTTAAATGGTAATTAAAAATTGAGAATTAAAGATTAAAAATTTGGGGTGCCGGCTTCAGCTTTCATCCCCTTTTTCCAATCATTTTTAATTCTCAATTTTTAATTTTTAATTGACTCCCTTATGGAAAACGAACCTGCTTTTTTCGAAACGTCGCCCAAGCCCGGCGTGGTGGGCAAGCCGCTGGACCGCGTCGACGGCCGCGACAAGGTGACGGGCAAGGCCAAGTATTCGGCCGAGTTTCCGTTGCCCGGCCTGACCTACGGGGTGCTCAAAACCAGCGACATTGCCAGGGGCCGCATTCAGAGCATCGACACCAGCGCCGCCGCTAAGGAGCCCGGCGTGCTGGCCATCTACACCCACCTAAACCTGCCCAAGCTGGCCAAAACGCCCAACGACGCGGACGGCAAAAAGGCCATCGGCGCGCCTATGGGCTTTATGCCCATGACTACGGACGTGATTCACTACGCCGGACAGGCCGTGGCTATCGTCGTGGCCGACACCTTTGAGCGCGCCACCCACGCCGCGCAGCTGGTGCGCGTGACCTACGCCGCCGAGGCCCCCATCGCCACCTACACCGACCCGAAAGCCAAGCTGTTCGACCCCGAAAAGGTGCAGGACGGCAAGACCGACGGCCACACCCGGCGCGGCACCCCCAAGGAGGCTTTGGCCGCTTCGGCCGTGAAGATGACGGCCGTGTACACCCACGCCATCAACCACCACAACCCCATGGAGCCGGGCTCGACCACCGCATTGTGGGACGGCCCCGACCGCCTCACGGTGTACGAGTCGACCCAGGGCGTGACCCGCACCCAAAAGGCGCTGTCGCAAATGCTCGGGCTGCCGCAGGACCAGGTGCGCATCATCACGAAGTACCTGGGCGGCGGCTTTGGCTGCAAGGGCTCGTGCTGGCCCCACACGGTGATTACCGTGCAGGCCGCCAAAGGCGTGGGCCGCCCGGTGAAGCTCATGCTCACCCGCAAGCAGCAGTACACCAGCATGGGCCACCGCGAGGACCAGACCCAGACCCTGACCATCGGCGCCACCAAGGAGGGCAAGCTCACCGCGCTCATCCACGAGAAAACCTCCACTACCTCGCCCTGGGACAACTATGCCGAGCCCAACAGCCGCATCATCAACCTGCTCTACGACTGCCCCAACTTCGAGTCGAGCTACCAGCTGGCCCGGGGCAACGTGATGACGTCCACCTTCACCCGGGCCCCCGGCGAGGCGCCCGGGGCTTTCGCCATTGAGTGCTCGATGGATGACTTGGCCTACCAACTGGGCCTCGACCCGCTGGCCATTCGGCTGCTGAACCACGCCGACCGAGACCCGACCAACGGCAAGCCGTGGTCGAGCAAGTCGCTGAAGCAGTGCTACGCCCGCGGGGCCGAGCTCTTTGGCTGGAGCAAGCGCAACCCCAAAGCCGGCGCCACCAAGGACGGGCGCTACCTCATCGGCTGGGGCATGGCCACGGCCAGCTACCCGGTGCACAACTCGCAGGGCACGGCCCGCGTGCGCCTCTACGCCGACGGCCACGCCGTGGTGCAGAGCGGCGCCACCGACCTCGGCACCGGCACCTACACCGTGATGACCCAGGTAGCGGCCGACTCGCTGGGCCTGCCGCCCGACAAAGTCCGCTTCGAGCTGGGCGACACCAAGCTGCCCACGGCCCCCAACTCGGGCGGCTCGGTGGCGGCCGGCACGGTGGCGTCGTCGGTGTACATAGCCGCGCAGGACGTGTGGCAGAAGCTGACCAAGCTGGCCATTCAAGACAAAAAGTCGCCGCTGTTCCGCGCCAAGCCGGAAGACGTGATGGTGGAGGACGGCCGCCTTCAGTTGAAAAAAGACAAGGCCACAGGCGAAAGCTTCATGGCCCTGATGAAGCGCGCCGAGATGACCGACATCGAGGGCAGCGGCAGCGGCAAGTATGGCGCCGGCTACGAAGCCGCCTCGGCCGCCGCCAACGCCGACCCCACTAAGAAAGACGAGGCCGGCCAGCACTCCATGCACTCCTTCGGCGCGCACTTCTGCGAGGTGCGGGTCGACCCCGAGTTGGGTACCGTGCGCGTGACGCGCTGGGTGAGCGTGAATGCCGCCGGCCGCATTCTGAATGCCAAAACGGCCCGCAGCCAGATTATCGGCGGCGCCATTTTCGGCATCGGCTCGGCCCTGATGGAAGCTACTCACCGCGACGAGCATTACGCCCGCTACGTCAATGCGGACCTGGCCGACTACCACATTCCCGTCAACGCCGACATCCCGGACATGACCATCGAGTTTATCGAGGAGCACGACCCGTACATCAACGCCATGGGCGTGAAGGGCATCGGCGAGATTTCCATGGTGGGCGTGGCCGCTGCCGTGGCCAACGCCGTGTTTCACGCCACCGGCAAACGCGTGCGCGACCTGCCCATCACGCCCGACAAAATCCTGGGCACCAAATCGGTGTAGATGCTGGAACAATCTGCTTCCCCATCCGGCGCCACCGTCCCAGGTTCTTTCGGGGCGGTGGCGCTGCTGTTACTGGCCGCCGGCGCCTCCACCCGCATGGGCCAGCCCAAACAGTTACTGCTCTACCGAGGCCGCACCCTGCTTCGCCACGCCGCCGAAACGGCCGTGGCCACCGGCTGCGCGCCCGTCGTGCTGGTTACCGGCGCGGTGCACGAGGCCTTGGCCGCCGAGGTTACCGGCCTGCCCGTGCAGGTAGTGCACAACCCGGAGTGGGAAACGGGCATGGCTTCGTCCATTCGCGCGGGCCTGGCCGCCCTGGCCAACGCCAAGCCCAGCGCCGTCCTCATCATGCTCAGCGACCAGCCGCTGGTCACGCCGGAGCTACTGCGGCAGCTGGTGGCGCAACAGCAAGAAACTCACGCGCCCGTAGTAGCCGCCGCCTACGGCGACACGCTGGGCGTACCGGCGGTGTTCGACCAAACTATGCTTGCGGCGCTCGGCCAGTTGCAAGGAATCCAGGGCGCCAACCGGCTCATCGCCAGCCTGGGCGCGGCGGTGGGCCGCGTGGATTTTCCGGCCGGACTGCTGGACGTGGATACTCCCGAGCAGTACGCTGCCTTGCTAGAGCGCTGACGTGGCCGCGACGCTTACTTCCTTCGTGCCTGTTTCCAGCTCCCGCAGCTTGTCGGCTTTCCAGGCGGTGACGGCCACCACCACCAGCGTCATCACCCCGCCAAACACCACGCTCGTCACCGTGCCCATCAGCTTGGCCGCCGCCCCGCTTTCGAAGGCTCCAATCTCGTTGCTCGAACCAATGAAGATGTTGTTCACCGCCGACACCCGGCCCTTCATGTACTCCGGGGTGTAGGTGTGAATGAGCGTGGAGCGCACGATGACCGAAACCGAGTCGAACACGCCGGTCAGAAACAGCAAAAATAACGACAGCGCGAAGCTTTTCGACAGCGCGAAAGCTATGGTGGCCAGCCCAAACCCGGCCACGGCCCACAGCAACTTGCGCCCCGCCCGCCGCCGCAGCGGCGAGTAGGTGAGCCACACCGCCATCAGCACCGAGCCCACGGCCGGCGCGGCCCGCAGGTAGCCCAGCCCGTCGGGCCCGGTCTGCAAAATGTCCTTGGCAAAAATGGGCAGCAGCGCCACCGCCCCGCCAAAGAGCACCGCAAACAAGTCGAGCGAAAGCGCGCCCAGCACAATCTGGTTGCCAAAGATGAACTTCACCCCGCTCAGAATGCTCTCGCCCAGTTTCAGCCGCTCGCCCTCGCGCGCGGGCAGCGCCCGGCCCGCAATGCTCACGAACAGCAGCAGCGCGGCCAGCATCAGCGCGGCATCGACCCCGTAGGCAAAGCCCTTGCCCTGCTTGGCAAACAGCAGCCCGCCGATGGCCGGCCCCAGCACGGCCGCCGTCTGCCAGCTGGTCGAACTCCACGTCACGGCGTTAGCCAGCAACTGGCGGTTGGGCAGCAGCTGGGGCATGAAGGAAAACACCGCGGGCCCCAAAAAGCCGCGCGCAATGCCGCTCACGAACAGCACCACGTACAGCATCAGCACGTACAGCGGCAGCGCCAGCGCCCCGCGGCCCGCAAACAGCGCCACGCCGGCCGGCTGCGCCAGCAGGTACAGGCTCAGCGAGCACAGAAACAGCACCAGCACGGCCGGCACAATGATGCGCTTGCGTGGCACCGAGTCGGCCACGTGCCCGGCGTAGAGCGACACCGTGATGCTGGGAATGGCTTCGGCCAGGCCAATCAGGCCTAGGGCCAGCGGGTTGTTGGTCAGCTCGTAAATCTGCCAGCCCACCACCACGCCCTGTATCTGGCTGGCCACCGTGAGCAGCACCCGGGCCGCTATCAAGCGTCGGAATTCGGGCAAGCGCAGGGCGGCGTAGGGGTCGTGGGCAACGGCAGCGTCGGTGGGGGTAGGCATAAAGCGCGGAAATGCGCCCGCCGGTCCGGCGGCGCGGCGCAAAGGTAGCGGGGCCCGGGAGGTGCGAAGGCTCCCAGTCCGAGGGTTTCCCCTACCTTAGAAGCCCATTTCTACCTTCTTATACCGCCTTCGCCTATGTCCGCTTTTGGCCTGGAAATTACGCCCCGTCCCGACCTACCGGCCATCGTGGCGCGGTGGCAGCGCGAAATCAGCGTGCCGGAGCTGCACACCGGCTACCTCGCCATTCTGAAAGCCGCCGACGCCCTGGGCTGCTGGCGCTGGCTGCTCGACCTGCGCCGCCGCCAGGAGCTGGCCACCCCCGCCATCGCCGCCTGGATGGACACTGAATTCCTGCCCCGGCTCACCGGCCGTTTTGCCGAGCCCGTGCGCCTCGCGTTCTTGGCTTCGCCCCTGCGGGCTTCGCAGGAAAAGGCCGCCGCGTCGGCGCCCGGCCCGGGCGCCGCCCCACGCCCCAACCACGGCCACCAGCAAGCGCTTTTCACCGACGAAGCCGCGGCCTACCACTGGCTGGCGCAATAACCCGACCCGGTATCCAGGCGCCGAATGTTAACAGCATTAAGAACCTATCCGAAAAATACTTCGGCAAACGGACGCCAGATGAAGCATGACTGTCAATTTATTTTCTCGGATAGGTTTTAAGAATCCTCGCAGATGGTTAAGAAAGCGGGCTCGCGGGGTTTCCGGCTAGGGTTGCACCGTTTTGACATAAAGATTTTGTCATTTTTCTTCAGGAGCTATTGCGGATGTGCTTTTCCTCGCTCTACATTTGGTCTGATTCTGGCGGGTTTTAACGTCCCGCTCCCGTCGCGCTCCTGATTTTTTTCTCGGTAACCGCATACTATGGCCTAAAGCTCTACGTTCCCTTATCCGTAGCCCTTTATGGACCTCTTGCAACCGAGCGATTCCGCGCTCATCTCCCTCTACCTGGCCGGCCAGGAATCCGCCTTCGCCATCCTGCTGGAGCGGCACCGCAGCCGGGCGTACACGACCATCCTGCTCATCGTGCGCGACGAGGACGTGGCCGAGGACCTGTTGCAGGACACGTTTATCAAGGCCATCCACACCCTTAAAAGTGGCCGCTACAACGAAGAAGGCAAGTTCGCTCCCTGGATTTGCCGCATTGCTCACAACCTAGCCATCGACTCGTTCCGGCGCGGCAAGCGCGCCCCCCACGTCAGCCTCACCGACAACGACCGGCTGACCAATACGCTCACCATCGCCGACGACGGCCCCGACGATGTCATGTCCCGGGAGGAAACCCACACCCGCCTTCGGGCGTTAATCCAGGAACTGCCGGCCGCCCAAAAGGAGGTGCTGCTCATGCGCCACTACGGCGACATGAGTTTCCAGGAAATTGCCGACGCCACCGGCGTGAGCATCAACACGGCCCTGGGCCGGATGCGCTACGCGCTGATAAACCTGCGGAAGAAAATGACCGCCAAATCCGTCTATTATGATCCAAACCTTACCCCATTCGACACTACTCCAGTATGTGTACAACGAGTTGCCGGTTGAAAGGCAGCGCGAGGTAGAGGAGGCGCTGCAGCACGACCCGGACCTGGCCGTGGCCTGCGCCGACCTTCTTTTGGCCCAGCGGGCTCTCGACAGCGTACGTCGCGAGCCCCGGCCCGAAACCTCCGAGGCCATTTTGCGCTACTCGCGCACTTTTTTAGCCAAGTCCTGAGCCCGTTTGTCGTGCAGTTGGTACCCCTTCACTCCCGGCGAAAAAGCTAAGCGCAACTGCTCAAACCCACAAAGGCGGCCGTGCCGGGCTGGTCGAATCATTTCCCCGCGGGGCCAATGATTCGACC
>NZ_JANNOD010000049.1:0-61968 GCF_031398885.1 Hymenobacter sp. | reverse complement strand
GACTTTGAGCGGGTGCGGGCCCGCAAGCTCGACACGCGCGAGTTTACTTTCAACGCGCAGCTGGGCTACGTGTCGCTCAACACGGCCCTGCTGCCCGACCAGGTGCTGGGCGTGAGCTACTCCTACCTCTTCAACGGCAAGACCTACACCGTGGGCGAGCTGTCGGAAGACTACGGCCCCGAAGTAGGGCCCGACGAAGTGGTGTTCCTCAAGATGCTGCGGGCCAGCAACCCCGGCGTGGACGTGCTGCCCGCCGCCGTGCCGCGCCCCGACCCGCTCAACCCCGGCCAGACCACCCTCAACACGCCGACCTGGGACCTGATGATGAAAAACATCTATCCCCTGAATGCCTCCCAGCTGCAGCGCGACAACTTCCAGCTGCAATTTATTTACAAGGACGACGAGACGGGGGTGGACTTGATTTCGCTCAAGGAAGGCCGCCGCATTGCCGACCGCCCGCTGATTGAGGTGCTGGGCCTGGACCGCGTGAACCCCAACAACGACCGCAACCCGGACGGCAACTTTGACTTTTTTCCCGGCGTCACGATTGACCCGGAGCTGGGTAAAATCATTTTCCCGAACGTGCAGCCGTTCGGCTCCTTCCTGCGCGCGCAGTTTGACCCGGGCGAGACGGACCTGATTGCCAAGTACGTGTACGGCGAGCTGTACAACCAGACCCAGAGCGACGCCCAGCAGCGGCAGGAAAAGGACAAGTTTTTCCTGCGCGGGCGCTTTCAGGGCGGGGCGGGCTCCGACGAGATTACCCTGCCGGGCATCGGCATTGCGCAGGGCTCGGTGCGGGTGCGCTCGGGCTCCACGCTGCTCACCGAGGGCGTCGACTACCAGGTGTTCTACGACCAGGCCAAGGTGAAAATCCTGAACCCGGCCTACCTGAACTCGGCCAACGAGCTGCGGGTCGAGTTTGAAAAAAATGCCCTGGTGCAGGTGCAGCCCCGTCGCCTGCTGGGCACCCGCCTCGACTACCGGCTCAACAAGGATGTTAACATCGGCGGCACGGCCCTGTACCTGCTCGAAAACCAGGCCCCCGGCATCAACCGCGTGAACGTGGGCGACGAGCCGGGCAACAACGCCATCGTGGGCCTGGACGGCAGCATCCGCAAGGACAGCCGGGTGCTGACCAAGTACCTCGACAAGCTGCCCTTCCTCTCGACCAAGGAGATTTCGACCATTGCCTTCAGCGGCGAGTTTGCCAAGCTGCTGGCGGGCCAGTCGCGGCTGGGCAACGGCGAGGACGGCGTGTCGTACGTCGACGATTTTGAGAACGCGCGCACGCCCTACACCCTGGGCGGGCTGGCCGCCATTCCGCTCTGGCGCCTGGCCGCCACGCCCGCGCCCATCGCGGGCAGCACGGCCGTGGGCCTGGACTACAACTACAACCGCGCCCGCCTGGCCTGGTACACCGTGGACCAGACCTACTACGTGGGCGGCCCCAACGTGCCGGGCAACATCACGGCCGGCGACCTGCGCAACCACTACACCCGCGGCATCAAGCGCGACGAGGTGTTCCCGAACAAGGACCTGGGCTCGACGGGCAACGGCTACGAGTACACGTTCGACATGGCCTACTTTCCCGGCGAGCGCGGGCCCTACAACTACAATTCGAATATCGATGCGGAGGGCCAAAAATTTACCGGCCCCGAGGCCGACGTGCCGGGGTTAAGAAGGAAGTTTGGCGGCATCAGCCGGGCCATTACGTTTGATACCGACTTCGACAACGCCAACATCGAGTACCTGGAGTTCTGGATGATGGACCCGTTCATCGGCGGCGCGAACGGGCAGGTCAACGACTCGCAAAACCCGCCCACTAACAACACCACCGGCGGCGACCTGCTCATCAACCTGGGCAACGTGAGCGAGGACGCGCTGCGGGACAGCAGCCAGCACGAGTTTGAGAACGGTCTGCCCATCACCGACGACCCCACCGAAATTGCCGACAACAGCAACGCCACCCGCTACGGCCGCGTCACGACCCAGCAATTCCTGACCGATGCCTTCAACGCCACGCCCGGCGCCCGCCCGCGCCAGGACGTGGGCCTCGACGGCGTGAACGACGACAACGAGCGGGTGCAGGCCGCGCAGCCGAATGGCTACGGCGCGGCGTACGCCAACCTGCCCGACCCCTCGGCCGACAACTTCCGCCACCACCTCGACGGCAGCTACGACCAAACCAACACCAAGATTCTGGGGCGCTACAAAAACTACAACGGCTACGACGGCAACTCGGCCGAAAACAGCCAGCTCAGCTCCACGGCCTTCCCGGACAAGGAAGACCTGAACCGCGACAACGTGGTGCAGGACTCGGAGCGCTACTACGAGTACCGCCTGCGCCTGCGCCCCAACGCCCTGGAAGTGGGCCAGAACTTCATCATCGACAAGGTAACCAACACCGTCGACGGCGACCAGGTATCGTGGTACCAGTTCCGCATTCCGATACGGGCGCCCCTGGGGGATAACGTCGCGTTGCGCGGCGCCACGGAGCCGTTCGGCTTCAAAAACATCCGCTTCCTGCGCATGTACATGACCGGCTGGGAGCAGCCGGTGGTGCTGCGCCTGGTGCAGCCCCAGTTCGTGGCCAACCAGTGGCGCCGCTTCCTGACTCCCATCGTGGACCCCCGCCTGGCCGCGCCCGTGGGCGTGATTAACGATGCCGACGCCTTCGATATTTCCACGGTGAGCGTGGAGGAAAATGGCTTGGCCGCGGCCGATGGCACCGGCAAAATTCCCTACGTGTCGCCCCCCAACATTTTGCGCGACCGCGAATACGGCAGCACCAGCACCTCGCGTCTGCAAAACGAGCAGAGCCTGCGCCTGACCGTGACGAGCCTGCGCGACGGCTTTGCCAAGGCCGCTTACAAAAACCTGAGCATTAACATGCTGCGCTACAAGCGCCTCAAGCTGTTTCTGCACGCCGACAGCGAGGACAGAACCTTGGAAGACAACGAGCTGCAGGCCTTCGTCCGCATCGGCACCGACTACACCCAGAACTATTACCAGTATTCGCTACCGCTCAAGATTACCCCGCCTGGCGCCACTGGCCTCGATGACGTATGGCCGCGGGCCAACCGCATCGAAGTGTCGTTTCAGGACTTCATCAACGCCAAGGCCGAGCGCAACCAGCGCACCCCCATCAACTACCAGGTTCCGTACGTGAAGGAACTGCCCAACGGCGCCACCATCACGGTGGTCGGCAACCCCGACTTTTCGACGGTGCAGGGCGTGATGATTGGCATGCTCAACCCGCTGGCCAGCGGCACCGACCCGCGCACGAGCAGCATCAGCGCGAGCATGTGGGCCGACGAGTTCCGGGTGCAGGATTTCGAGCAGCAGGCCGGCTACGCCGCCACCGCCCGCCTCAACGTGAAGATGGCCGACCTGGCCAACGTCACGGCCACGGGCAGCTTCACCAGCGTGGGCTTCGGCGGCTTGCAGGACAAGGCCCAGCAGCGCTCGGTGGACGACGTGCTGCGCGGCGACCTGCAGGCCACGGTGGCGGCCGAGAAGTTCCTGCCCGCGCAGCTGGGCCTGCGGGTACCCGTGCTGCTGCAAATCGGCCACGAAAGCCGCACGCCCCTCTACGACCCCCTCGACCCCGACACCAAGCTCACCCAGAGCCTGCAGAAATTTAAAACCCCCGCCGGTGAAACCAACGCGGAGGCCCGGACCGAGTACCGCAAAAACGTCATCGACCAAACCACCAGCCGCAGCATCGCGGTGCTGAACGTGCGCAAGGAGCGCGGGCCCGGCAAGCCCGGCGCCCCCCCCGCCGTGCCCAAGCCCTGGGACGTGGAGAACCTGGCCCTGAGCTACTCCCTCACCGAGCGCCTGCACACCGACATCCGCACCGACCGTGACTACACCCGCTCCTACACCGGCGCGGTGGCCTACGTGTACCAGACCACGCCCAAGAACTACGCGCCGCTGAGCAAGATTAAGGCCCTGGACAACCCGTACCTGAAGATTTTCCAGGAGCTGAACTTCACGCCCCTGCCCTCGCGCTTCTCCTTCCGCACCGACATTGACCGGCGCTACAACGAGCGGTTCCTGCAGCGGGTGCTGGAGCCGGGCTCCCTGCCGGTGGTGGCGGGCCTGCCCGTCATCCAGAAGTCGTTCTATATCAGCCGCATCTATGACGTGAAGTGGGACCTGACCAAGAGCCTGATTTTCGACTACACCGCCAATAACCGCGGCGTGGTGGACGAGGGCCGCGGCCGCACCATCGGCAGCGACTCCGCAGCCGTCCGCAACCGCAACCTCATCCAAGACAACCTGCTGCGCGGCGGCCGGACGGTCAACTTCAACCAGGTGGCCGCGCTAACCTACCGGCTGCCGCTCGACAAATTTCCCCTCACCGACTGGCTCAGCGCCGACACCCGCTACGCCGCCAACTACACCTGGCAGGCCGCGTCGACGGGCCAGCGTGCGCCCGTGTTCCCGACGGGTATCGACCCAACCAAGATTACGCCCGACAACCCCACGGGCGCTGACACCACCACTTACCAAATCAACCTGGGCAACACCGTGCAGAACAACCGCGAGCTGAGCGCCAACGGCCGCATCGACCTGGTGAAGCTGTACAACAAGGTGAAGTTTCTCAACATCATCAACAATGCCCCGCCGCCCACGGGCCGCCCCAAAGCCGTCCGCCTGGACCCCAAGCGCCTGATTCGGCCCGGCCAGGACTCGGCGCGTGCGAAAGCCGCCGCGCCCGCCGACACCACCCGGGAAAAAAACCGCTTCGTAAAAGCCGTGTTCCGCTCGCTGATGACGGCCCGCTCGCTCAACTTCACCTACGTGCGCTCCGATGGCACGCTGCTGCCCGGCTACCTGCCCCGCACCCACCGTTTCGGCCTCGACCAGGACCTGACTGCCCCGGGCCTGCCCTTCGTGCTCGGCGACCAGCCCGGCCTCCAAACCCTGTACGAGCGCGCCCGGGACCGCGGCTGGTACACCGGCAGCAGCGAATACCTCAACACTGCGCTGAGCGCCCTGCGCACCGAAACGCTCACCCTGCGCACGGCCCTGGAGCCGTTTCGGGGTTTCAACATCCAGGTGGACGCGCGCCGGCAGCTGGCCCGCAACCAGGAAGTGTACTACCGCAATCAGCTGGATGAAACCACGCTGCTGCCCTTTCCCGACCCTGACAACCCGGACCGCTTGAAGCTGGCGCTCAACCCGCTTATCGGCACCGGCTCGTTCCAAACTTCCACCATTACTATCCAGACCCTTTTTGGGGACTTGGGCGCTGACGGCCAGACGTCCAAAGCCTTTGACCAGTTCGTGAAGAACAGAGAAGCAGTGCAGCAGAAATTGACCGCAGCCAACAGTAGCACACCCGGCACGTACGGCTTCAACTCGCAGGAGGTGCTGGTGCAAAGCTTCATCGATGCCTACCGCGGCCGGAATTCCAACGGCTACAAGGCCAAGCCCTTTGACCCCTTCGCCCTGCTGCCCCTGCCCAACTGGCGGGTGGACTACAACGGCTTTGCGGATTTGCCCCTCGTCAAAAAGTACTTCACTTCCTTCACCCTCAACCACTCCTATTCTTCCACCTACAATGTGGGCGGCTACACCACCTCCACACAGTACGAATCTAATTTCAACCCCGATAATAATTTCCCCAATTTAACTAACAATTCGGGCCAGTTCATTCCCTACTACGTGGTGGGGCAAGTGGGCATCATCGAGCGCCTCTCACCACTAGTTGGGGTCAATTTCCAGACCGTGAGCCGGGCCACGGGCCGCGTTGAGTACCGCACCGACCGGTCCGTTATCCTGAACACCACCAACGCCCAGGTCACGGAGCTTTACACCAACGAAATCATCGTGGGCGTGGGCTACGCCACCAACAGCCTCAAGCTGCCCTTCCGGGTGGGCGGCGAGCAGCGGGTGCTGAAAAACAGCCTCACCGCCCGCCTCGACCTGAGCATCCGCGACAACATCACCATCCAGCGCAGCATTGAGGGCGTGGTGGACCCTGTCTCCACGGCTGCCGGGGAGGTGGGCCGCCCCGTGGGCCTGCTTACCAACGGCTCCAAAACCCTGCAACTGCGCCCCACCATCGACTACCTGCTCAATACCCGGCTCAACCTGCAGCTTTACTACAGCCAGACCGTTACCGAGCCGCGCGTCAAAAGCGCCTACCGCAACACCAACACCGAGGGCGGCGTGCAGTTGCGCTACAGCCTGACCCAGTGAGTGAAGGGGTGAATGAGCGAATGAAAGAACATATTTTTCCTGAATAAAAGTTATCAATAAAGGCCGTCATGCCGAGCGCCGCGAAGCATCTCGCGTGGGGTAGTGACTCAATCAATTGGTTTATCATGGCACGCGAGATGCTTCGCGGCGCTCGGCATGACGGCCTTTGTTTATTCAGGAACAAGTGTAATAACCACAGACCCGCAAGTAGCCAGCAGTTGCGCCGGGATGCCTACTTTTGAACCTCGGCGAAAGCCAGGAATTGTCCCCACGCCTCATTCACCCACTCACCCGTTGACAAAATGAACCTACCCGCCACGCTGCATTACACCAAGGACCACGAATGGATTCGCGTCGAGGGCGACGTTGCGTACGTGGGCATCACCGACCATGCCCAGAAAGAGCTGGGCGACATCGTGTACGTTGACATCGATACGGTCGACAAAGAAGTGGCCCAGCACGACGTGTTCGGCACCGTGGAAGCCGTCAAGACGGTGTCCGACTTGTTCAGCCCCATCACCGGCACCGTGCTGGAGGTGAACGCCAAGCTGGCCGACGCCCCCGAAACCGTCAATTCCGACCCCTACGGCGACGGCTGGATGGTAAAAATCTCCATCGCCAACCCCGCCGAGTTGGAAGGCCTGCTTTCCGCCGCAACCTACGGCGAGCTGGTCGGGGCCTAGCCCAACCGGGGCGGTCGTCCGCCCCCACGCCGCCCGATGCTGACTCCCGGCAAGCCCGCGCCGCTGGCCCGTCGCACCCTGTGGGCCCTCCCGCTGGGGTGGGCCCTCGGGGTGCTGGTGCTCACCCTCACGCCCGCCCAGGCCATGCCCGTTACGCCCGTGTGGGAGCTGCTGTCGTTCGACACGGCGGCCCACGCGGGCGTCTTTTTCGTGCTGGCGGGCCTGAGCTGGTTCTCGCTGCGCCGGCAGCGTGGCCGGCCTTGGCCGGCCGGGCGCGCCGGGTGGGCCGTGTTCGGAGGCAGCGTTCTGTTTGGCGGGCTGATTGAGGTATTACAGCATGCCATGCGCCTGGGCCGCCACGGCGACTGGACCGACTTGCTGAGCGACGGCCTCGGGGCGGCCCTGGCAGTAGGGGCAGCTACGGCCTGGACGGCCCGCCGGGCACGACAGGCGCGGACGGTGGTTTTCCTCGCGCTGTGGAGCACGCTGGCCCCCGGTGCTTGGAGGCCGCTCCGCGCCCAGGATACCGCCCGGGCCCGGCGCACCATTGAGCAATTGGCCGCGCCGGCCATGCACGGGCGGGGCTACGTGGGCCAAGGCGAGCGCAAGGCGGCCGCCTACCTGCGCGGTCGGTTTCGGGAGCTGCGGCTGGAACCGCTGGTGCCGGACTACACCCAGCCGTTTACGCTGGACGTAAATACGTTTCCGGGGGCAGTTGAGCTGCAGCTTGGTGCGTCTAGCGGAACTACTCTCAGCCTTGGATTACGCGCCGGTCAAGACTTCATTACCGCGCCCGAATCCAACTCCGGCAGCGTCGAGGAAGCCCAGGTTCTTTGGCTTGATTCGGCCGTTTTCACCAATTCTGAAGCGGCCCAGCAGCTACTAAGGGAGCCGGTCCGGCAGCGGGTAGTGCTGCTGCGGGCCCGCGATGCGCGGCGGCTGCCCTTGCTGGCCCCGGCCCTGCGCCAGCACCTCGACTCGGCGGCGGCCTGGATTACGCTCGTCCCCAAGCTCACCGCTGCCCTGGCCGGAAGCCAGGCGCCGCAGCCCCGGATAGAGCTGCTGGCGCCCCGGTGGGAGGAAGCCCGGCGGGCAGCCGCGGCCCCGCTGCGGGTGCGGTGCCGGGTTGACGCCGTCTTGCAACGCAATTACCAAACCCAGAACCTCGCCGCCATTGTCCGCGGCACCGCGCAGCCCGATTCTTTCCTCGTCGTCTCGGCGCACTACGACCACCTGGGCGCGATGGGCGCCAACACGTACTTCCCGGGTGCCAACGACAACGCCAGCGGCGTGGCCCTGCTGCTGGAGCTGGCCGCCCACTACGCCCGGCCCGAGAACCGCCCGGCGTATTCCGTGGTGTTCCTGCTCTTCGGGGCCGAAGAAGCCGGCTTGGTTGGCTCCCGCTATTTTGTGGCCCACCCGCTGGTACCGCTCCCGCGCATCAAGTTTCTGGTCAACCTCGACCTGCTGGGTACCGGCGAGCAGGGCGCCACCGTTGTGAACGGCCGGGTGCTGGAAGCGCCCTACCGCCGCCTCCTGGCCCTCAACGCCGCGCACCACTACCTGCCGCAACTGGCCCCGCGCGGTCCCGCCGCCAACTCCGACCATTTCCCGTTCTCCGAAGCTGGCGTGCCCGCGTTCTTCCTCTACACTCGCGGCGGCAGCCCCGCCTACCATGACATCCACGACCGGCCCGCGGCGCTGTCACTGGCGGGCTTTGCCGGCGCCTTCGGGTTGGTGCGCGACTTTTTGAACGACTTGGGCGCGGCACCCACCTCAAAAAAATAGTCGGCAGCCGAACACAGGTTCGGCTGCCGACTATTTTTGGTTGTCAGTTGTCAGCGCTCATCTATCTAAGACTGACAACTAGCAGCTGCTAATGGACAACTTGTTTTCCTTAACCTTTGGCCTTCAGCGAAAGCATGATTTGCTTGGCGATGGGCTCCCATTCGGGCTTCTGACGGTCGGCGCAGTTGAAGGTGCAAATCATCAGCTTACCTTCCACGTCGGTGAAAAATACCAGCGTGTATACCTCGTGGCCCAATTCGGGCTTCATGAATTCCATGTAGCCCACCTTGCGGTTGTTGATGTTCTTCACGCCGTCGCCAAACCACGTGGCGTCTTTGTACTGCTTGTGGTAGGTCTTGCTGAACGAACCGGCGTAGATGTCAACCATGTCCTGGTCGGCGTCGTTGTCGCTGTAGTTGAAAGCGAGGCTGATGAGGTTGTTGTTCGTGAAAATAACGCTCGGCCGGCTTTGCGCCTTGGCGTAGGCGAAGTCCATTTGCTGTTCGGTCATCACCTCAAAACCCTTGGGAATGAGGATTTCCACCCGCTCGCTGAGCACGCGTTTCTTAACGAGTTCGATTTCGGATGCGGGGCGCGCGGCCGTGAGCAAGAGCCCCAGAATACAGAGTAAAAATGTAAATTTCATGTTAGCGGGGGATAAGAGTGGGTAGCTAAACCAACGTTCGTCAACCCAAGTTAGACACAATATCTAAGCATCCAACTTTAGGACCACAAATATTACGATTTATTTTTAAACTTCAGGCTGAAACTGGCCTTGGCAGCTAATAACACCCTATCAATGGGAATGTTGTGGGCATCGGCCAGAGATGTGAGCATACAGTTCAAATATTCGACCAAAAAGCCTCTTGCAACGATAGGACTTTAAAGTTTATAGGAATAATATTATTGAATGAATATTTAATGCTGGAATTGAAGGTGTCGGGCGGTGGGTGGCACTGCCTAATCAGGCCGCAAGGCCGACTACTAAAGAATATTATTTAATTGCTCCTTTATTTTTTCCAGCTCTTCCTTCATGCCCACTACCAGGTGCTGCACTGCGGCGTCGTTGGCTTTGGAGCCGATGGTGTTGATTTCGCGGCCAATCTCCTGCGCCAGGAAGCCGAGCTTTTTGCCTGCCGCTTCGTCGGGCTGGTGTACGGCCTGCTCGAAGTAAGCCAAGTGAGCCGCCAAACGTACTTTTTCTTCGGCAATGTCCAGCTTCTCAATGTAATACAGCACCTCCTGCTCGAAGCGGGTGGCACTGAACTGCTCGTGGTTGGTGAGCTCGGCCAGGTGGGCGGCCAGGCGCTGGCGCACGTGCTCGATGCGGGCGGGGTCGTGCTGCTCCACGGCGGCCAGCTGCTGGCGAATGGTGGCCACGTAGCCCAGGATTTCGGTGCTGAGGGCGTGGCCTTCGTCCTGCCGGAACTGCTGCATGGCCGCTAGGGCCTCGGCGAGCAGCGGCTGCAGTTCGGGCCAGGCCAGCTCCTCGGCTGCGGGCTCGGCATCGCGCGCTTCGGCCGCGCTGGGAATCACACCCGGCAGGCGCAGCGCCGCCAGTAGGGTGTTTTCGCCGGCGGGCAGGCCCAGGCTTTGGGCTACGGCCCGGAGTTCGTGAAAAGCCGCCACCAACGCGTCCTTGTTCAGGGTGGCCGCGGCGCGCGCCGCGGCGGGCCGGGTAAAATCAAGGCTGAGGTTGACCTTGCCGCGCAGCAGGGCCTTGGCCACCGCGTTGCGGATTTCCAGCTCGTTTGGCAGCAGAAACCGCGGCAAGCGCAGGGTCAGGTCCAGGGTCTTGGCATTAATGGACCTGAGTTCGAGGGTAGCTGTGTAGCTGTCGGTTTCGCGGTGGGCTTGGCCGTAACCGGTCATGGAAAGGAGCATAGCGGGGGCAATTAGCGGCGCATTTCGGGCCGGGCGCGGCGCCTTGTTTTGATTGGTGCCCGCAAATAAATGGCAATTCCGCCCACCGGGCCGGGTGAACTAAGAACACGGGCAGCAGCGGTTGGCACTCACGGGCCCCGAATGGTTCCTTGGGCAACGGTTTCTCTCGTTGGTTGAAGCAGCGTGCGCCGAATTAAAAAAAGGACGCAAAAGTACTCACTGTCAATGAGTAGAAAAACACCTGGCGAGTGGCGTAACAATAGGGCAACATGGCGGCTACCTTCTCATAATAGGCCCCCGATAATTTTGCGGCATCAAACCAAGTCACTATTGTATGCGCCACATTTTACTGGGCTTTTTATTGCTGCTGACGAGTACCCTGGCCTTTGGGCAGCAGGGGACGCTGGTGGGCAAGGTAACGGATAAAAAAACCAAAGAGGGCGTCATCGGGGCCACCGTGCTGGTGACCGGCACCACCCAGGCCGCGCCAGTCGACATAGAAGGCAATTACTCCCTGTCCCTCGACCCCGGCACCTACAACATCACGGTGACCTACGTGGGCTACAAGCCGCTCACGTTCCCCGGCATCGTCATCGCCAGCGGCCAGCCCACCACCCTCAACGGGGAGATGGAGGCCAGCTCCACCAGCCTCGGCGACGTAGTGGTAACCGGCGTGAAGCAAACCGGCACCGAAGTCGCCCTAATTCAGGATTTGAAAAAGAGTGAAGTGGTGGTGAGCGGGATGAGTAACGACCAGATTGTAAAGACGCTGGACCGCGACGCCGCTGAAGTGGTGAAGCGCATTCCGGGCGTCACCATTCAGAATAATAACTTTATCGTCATTCGAGGCTTAGCAGAACGGTACAACACGGTGCTGCTCAACGATGCGCTGACACCTTCAGCTGAAGTGGACACCCGTTCCTTTTCGTTCGACATTTTACCCTCGTCAGTCATTGATCGGGTGCTCATTTTCAAGTCGGGCGCTCCAGAGTTGCCGGGTGAATTTGGCGGCGGGGTGGTGAAAGTTTACACCAAGAATAGTGTGCTCGAAAACACGACTAGCCTGACAATATCAGGCTGGAGTAGGAGCACAAATACCTTCCAAAGTGGTTATTTGTCTTCAAAACACAGTTCAACTGATTTTTTAGGTTTTGACGACAACCTGCGTGAAATACCCGGCGCGTTGAAGACTTTGACTCCTGCTACCCCTTCCGATGCCACGCAAACCCAGGCCTTGCGTAGTGGTCTACGGAACGAATTTCTTCCCAGTACCGGTACCTCGCGGCCTGATTTGCGCATCTCCCTTGGCATCAACCGCAAGTTTGAGATTGGTAAGACGTATGTAAGTAACGTGACTTCCGTATCCTATTCCAACACGCAGGAGCAGAATACGTCGGTCCGTCAACGATTTGACGCCTATAACGTCCAGACGCCTGGCGTACTACCCGACCCTGATTTGACTTACACTGACACCCGCAGCCTGTCAGCGGCCCGCCTGGGGATAATTCATAACTATCAAGTGCGGCTCAATGATCGTAACCGAGTGGAGTTCCGCAACTTTTTCAACCAGTACGGAACCGATGAGGTAGTGCGTCGCCAGGGCCTGAATTTTGAAAATTCTGACCCGCAAGAGCGGAACGACTATTCGCTGCATTATCAGAGTCGTAGTATTTACTCGGGTCAGCTTGGCGGTTCTCACGAAACGGGAAAAACCAACCGGAGCACCATTACGTGGGCAACCGGCTACAATTATGTGAACCGTGACGAGCCCGACTACCGGCAGAACCAGCAAACTCGCGACCAGACGCCAAACAATCCTGCGGACCCTAACCCCTTCCGGGTCGCCATCGACATTGTTCCGCAGACCAGTTCACGCTTTTACTCCTCGCTCAACGAAAACACTTACATGGCCAGCGGTCAGTTCGAGCGTCGTTTTGACGGCCGCGATACGCTTAGCGTGAACAAATACAAGCTGCGAATTGGCTTTTACGCCGAGGAAAAACGCCGCGACTATAGCAGCCGCTACTTCAATTACACCCGGTCCCGCAATTTCGATTTTAAACTCGCTGACTTGCCGTTGGAAACCATTTTCGACAACGCTAACCTGAATCCGGATGGGGGCTTTGTGATACGGGAAGGCACGCTGCCCCAGGACCGCTACAGGGGCGAAAACCGGTTGGTGGCCGGCTATGTCGGAGCAGTGGCGCCTTTATCAGACAAATTCAACTTGACCGGCGGCGTACGAATCGAATACAACCGCAAATACCTCGCCTCTGGAAATGTAGAAACGACTTCTTCAACGCAGGAGCCCTACGAAGAAATTCGCACGTTTGTACTGCCTTCGCTGAACGCAACTTACAACTTCAACGAACGCCACCTGTTGCGGGCCGCCACTAGCGTATCTATCAACCGGCCGGAATTCCGGGAGATTGCTGACTACACCTACTACGATTTTAGTACAACCTTCTTTGTTGCAGGTTCAGCTGCATTACGTACCGCCAGTATTTATAACGCCGATTTACGTTATGAATTTTACCCCACCCGTTCCGAGCTACTGTCGGTAGGAGTTTTCTACAAGTATTTTACCGACGCCATTGAGCAAGTAACCCGCTCTTCCTCCAACGTAATCCTAACCTACCAGAACGCCGACAACGCATACGATGTGGGCGTGGAACTGGAAGCCCGCAAATCACTCGTTGGCCTGTCTCAGAGCGCCTTCTTGCAGCGCTTTTCGTTCGTAGTTAATACTTCACTGATTCGGAGTCGGGTGCAGCTCGACACCCTCAGCGCGCTGAACAAAGGCTTCGCCCTCACTGACCGGCCGCTGCAAGGACAATCGCCTTACGTGGTGAACGTGGGGGTATTTTACCAGGATGATGAAGGTCGCTGGCAGGTATCAGCGCAATATAACGTGGTTGGCCCACGCATTGCCTTCGTTGGCGACCGCACCCAAACCTACAGCGTGTTTGACCTCCCCCGGCACGTGGTCGACCTGGCTTTGACCAAAGGTGTTGGTTCGCATTTTGAAGTACGAGCCGGGGTGCAAAACTTGCTGAACCAGGAGGTAAGGCAGTACTACGACATTGACCGCAACGGTGAAGTCAACGGGTTTGAAAGAGGCGCTTCTTTCGCCCGTTACCGGCGTGGCGTTTACTCGACTCTCGGGCTCACCTACCGCTTCTAAAGGTCTGCGCCACGACAGCGTTGCCAACGAAAGCGTAACATTAAAACCGACGAACCATAACATCGCCCCTGCTTGAAGGGCGTATAACGGTTCCGAACCTTTGCACCACCCTAACCAACCCATTCTTTTTCATGAAAAAGCTTGTACTCACGACTCTGCTTGCGGTAGCCGCAGCGGCTTCACCCTTGGCGTCTTACGCCCAGACCCCTTGCCCAACCACGTCCACAAATGTAATTCGGGTGGGCACGGGTACGCCCACTAAAGACCCAGGATTTCAAATTACCGCCGACGTTACCTGGACTCGCGGGAACATCTATATACTTGATGGCGTGGTCTATGTCAACAGCGGTGCCACTCTAACGATTGAGTCGGGCACCCTCATCAAGGGCAGCTTTGCTAACCAAGGCGCGCTGGTCATCCGTCCGGGTGGGCGCATCCTCGCCGCTGGTACGGCCGCTCAGCCCATTGTCTTCACTTCGGAGAAACCTGCTGGGCAGCGCGCGCCGGGTGACTGGGGTGGCATCATCATCACGGGTAACGCCCCCACTAACCGCACCAGCGCCACACAAATTGAAGGCGGCGTTCAGGCTTTTTACGGTGGCCCCACTGCCACGGTCGCCAATGATAACTCGGGCGTTTTGCAGTATGTGCGCATCGAGTATCCGGGTATTCCTTTCCTGCCTACCAATGAGATTAACGGCCTTACCTTGGGTGGGGTAGGCAGCGGTACTACCATTGACCACATCCAGGTAACGGGTTCCGGAGACGACTCCTTTGAGTGGTTTGGCGGCACGGTGAACGCTAAGTACCTGATTGCACTGGCCGGTACCGACGATGACTTTGATACCGACTTTGGCTTTTCGGGCCGGGTGCAGTACGGTGTAGCGGTACGCGACCCCGCGCGCGGCGACTTTGGCACCAACGGCGTTTCCAACGGCTTCGAAAGCGACAACGATGGTCAGAACAGCACGCTTACGCCCCTGACCTCGGCGGTTTTCTCCAACTTCAGCGTGTTTTTGCCCACGGTGCCGGCCGCAGCCACTCCTTTCGCCAATTCCGCTGGCGCACTGATTCGCCAAAATTCGTCGCAAAGCATCTTTAATAGTTTGTTCGCCGGCCGCCGTTCGGGCCTCGAAATCAATGGCGGCGGCGCTGGCACTACGCAGGCCAACGCTACATCGGGGGGGCTCGCTTTTCAGAATAACGTGTTAGCCGGTTATAGCCCCCGCGCTGGTCGGCTGGGCGGAACTACTGCTACCACCCCGGCCTTTGATATCAAGGCCTTCGTGGGTGGAAATGGCAACGACACGACTCGCACAGTAGCGGCCTTGGGCCTGAACGCTGACAACTTCAACTTCGAAGGTAATTGTTCTGGTAACAAGCAGTGCGTGCCGGATTTTGCCTTGACGACCGGCTCTATTCTGGCCACCGGTGCTGCCTTCACCAATGCCAAGCTGACTGGCGCCGGCAACGGCGGTCCGAACAGCACTTTCGACGTGGTGACTTACCGCGGTGCTTTTGGTGCCACTAACTGGGCTGCCGGTTGGACTAACTTCAACCCCCAACTCACGTGCTACAACGTGGCTGGCGATGTACTAGCCACCCGCAACGCCATCAATTCCCCCCTGCAGGCCCTCTCGGTGTCGCCGAACCCGACCGAAGGCGCCGCTGCCCGCCTGAACTTCGACGTGAAAACCGCTACCACCGCCACCGTGCGCGTGGTGGACGCCCTGGGCCGCCAAGTGGCCACGGTGCTGAACGCTGGCAAGCTGGCCGCCGGCTCGCAGAGCCTGAGCCTGCCCACCACCCTGACTCCCGGCGTGTACGTGGCCACGGTGACCACGCGCGACGCCGTGCAGTCGGTTCGCTTCGTGGTGACTAAGTAAGCGGCGGACTCGCTTCGTACCCAAGGAAAGCCTGCTCCCGCAACGGGGCAGGCTTTTTTGTGTCTCAGAGGTTCCGCCAAAAGGAAATAGATTACGGCGAATACTTGAGTAGTTGTGTACAAGTAAGCGTGCAGGGGGCCGAGCCGCCGGTCCGACCGTCCTAAGCGGTCCGACCGGTTGTCGCACAGGCGAAATCGGTTCGACAGCGGCCGGTCGGACCGCCCAAGGTAGGCGGACCGGAGGATGCAATTACTTACTTAAAAATAACGTTCCAGTTGGCGCTTGTATTTTGGCTGAGCGCCCCCTCATTGTGATATGGAAGGCGGCTCGTAAGGACGTCAGAAAAGTTTTTTATGTAAGTAGAAAGGGGCAGGAACATTATTTTCAAATACTGCGGCTTGCTCACCTACTTCATGATATATAAGTAAAATTGCTATGACGGCGGATGTCACAAATTGGCATTTTGAGCCAATTTGAACAAGCTATTCAATCAAATTTTAATGAAGCATATGCTTCAAGGTCATACTTTTAGATACTTAATATAATGATAATAAAGTAAATTATAATATTATTTACTTTGTTTATTCAAGTCTAGAATAGCGCCCTTGTTTCCTTTTTCGTCTGCTGCAGCCATTTGAAATTTGTCTATCCTTTCACTAACTGCTTACACGCATGATGAATACATACAACAAGCTCATAGGAGCGCGCTACTTGGCTGTATCGGGCATTTTTGCTTGCTTACTAAGCAATCCATGGAATGCCAAAGCACAGGTTAGCCGTCCTGTCGTCCTACCTCCAACAAAGGCAGCAACTACTGCGACAACAGGAGCATCCGCTTCGACGGCAGCCCCACAAATTTCTAACAGAATTCAGTTTCACGGACAAGTTCCAGACAACCAAACTAACTACCGGGCTAATCCATTAGACCTATGCCCAAATGTGGTCGACTCCAACGGGTTCAACTACATTGTTCAAGGCCAACCATATCAATTTGAGTTTGAAAGTAACTGTCAGGGCAACAGCGGTTCGACGGAGTGCCGTTACCGACCAAATTTCATTTGGACCATCAGGTATACTACCGAGTCCGGTAACGCTTACACGGAACAGTGGCAGGACCAAACCGCTGGTGATTTCTCAAAGATTCGCCTTTACATGTATGACCGGGTGCCGGGTTTCACAACGGCTACTAATGGACAAGCAACTCAGGATGGCGGCAACTCTCAATTCTCGGCAGTGCCCTATCCCAATGCGGGCTGTTTGAATCCGCCAAACAATACGGCTCAACCTGGGGAACTGATTGTCGGAGTGAGGTTGGAATGTACCGGTTACTCTTGTGGGTTTACTGAGGCTGATGACGACGACGAAATTGAAATTCGATACTATAATCGTCGGCCTGGGTCTATTACGGTGACAAATGCCCCGGCTCAATTATGCCGCGATGCATCGTACACTCTCAGCACCGGTGCACTTTTTGATGCGAACCAATACTTGTGGTCCGCCACCAGCGGCGCGGTCGTTTCATCCAATGGCACCACTGCCACCCTTAGTCTAGCCAACGTACCCGTCAGCGCCACCAGCGTGAATGTAACAGTGGTATCCTTTAACTCGCCCGGCCGTTGCGGTAGCAACTACAGTGCGGCCCGTACCATAACCCTGCCCATCGCGCAAGGCCCTGCCCAACCCCAAAACCTTTCCTTGTCGAACGGCCCGTGTCCCACCACAGGCAATGACACGAAAACGGCCTCCATTTCTCCTGGCCCGCAGGGAACAATTTATTCCTGGACGGTAAGCGGGGCGGGAGCCGCCATTTTGGGTGCGTCAGAAGGAGCTAACCTCACCTTCGTAACGCTAACCACGCCTCAACCTGGCCAAGTGACTATCACTACCAAGGCTAAAACCTCTGAATGCGGTGGTTACAGTTCGACGTTGTTGCAGAATTTTCAAATTGGGAATACTGCTCTTACACCACCTGCTGGAATACAAAAGATTGACGGCTTCTACTCTCCTGCTAGACTATGGTGCACCGACCATGGAAACACACTCTCCGTGGTGAACCCTCAGCCGGGTCTCAGCTATTACATGTCATTGAGTGATGTAGTGCCAGCCGAAAGCCCAACGTTGCCTTCAAATCAGCGAACTGCATTGCTCCAACCTGGTGTAGGAACTCCTACCTGTGACGTTTACATTCTCAATGAGTTCGTGACAAGCTTTCGGATTAATATCACGACTGTCAGCGACTGCCCTAGGGCTTCCGATTTCCGTTCTTTCATTGTAAATATCAACCAGGCAATCAATTGCGATGCAGACTTGCGAACCAGTGGGCCAAGTACAGGGCCCGCAGGAGGAGCGTCAGCAGACGAGGCGCCTCGTCCCGTGCTGTACCCAAACCCCACCAATGGCATAGTCAACATCGCCTCACAAGGAAATACGCGTTACGAATGGGTAAAAATACTTGACGTGCAAGGGCGAGTAGTGAGCGAATCGCGTGAGAGTAATGCCCTCGGGGTAAAATCATTTGACTTGAAATCTTTGCCAACGGGTCTATATCAGGTACAGCTATTCGACGGCAAGCATCTTGTCAAGGAGCGTTTAGTAAAACAGTAAATCTTAATTTCTGACAAAAGGCCACGGGGTTACTCGTGGCCTTTTTACATTTTAGGCTATGGCAGAGGGGGCCCAGGATTTCAAAAGTCACCGAAAAGTGTGCCCCATCCAGAGGGGGGCACACTTTTTTTGCTAGGTCCACGTTCTGGGCCCCCTTCTCACCCAGTCAATTTCCTTATGAGTGAAGCCAGTGACTTACGCACCGTGCGGGCTTGGCTTGGTCTGACCCAGGCTGAGCTGGCTAAATGGCTGGGCGTGTCTCGGGAGCGGGTGGCAAAGGCCGAAATCGAGCAGCGGCCCCTGCCCTTTGCCGCTTGGCCCCGCCTGACGCAGCTCACCCTGGGCCGGGCGGCGGGGCCAGCCGTGCCGCCCGAAGCCCTGGCGGCTGCCACCGCCTACCAGGCGCCGCTGCGGGCCCGGCTGCGGGAGTGCCGCTACCAGGCGGCCCGGCTGCGCCAGGCGCTGGCCGTCCTGCGGGCCCGGGCCGAGCCGCTGACCCAGCGCCTGGCCGCGCTGCCCGGGCTGGCCACGGCGCTGCCGGCCGGGGCCGCTGGGGAAGACCGCCGCCGCTGGCTGGCCCGGCTCGTTGCCGAAGCCACCGACGGGCTGGCCGCCGAGTGCGGCCCGCTGCCCCAGGCGCTGCTGGCGGCCCGCATCGCGGCCTACGAGCACGAGGCTGCGCTGCTCGAAGCGTGGCCCGCTCCGGCCGGGGACCAGTGACGCGCACCCGGGGCGGGCCCGCCCGCTTATTTTTTAAGCGCCACAATACGCGGGGCCAAACCCCGTTCGCCTGGCGGCAAGCAGCGAGTAGACTTCTATATCGCTGCCCCGTAACATTCACCCTTCACCCTTTTTTCTGATGGCTTACTCAGTTAATTTTCTGACCACGCGGGCCGAGTGCGACGCCGCCCTCAAGCAAGCCGGGGACATCCGCGAGCGGCTTGATTTCCGCCTCACAGTATTCAGCCGCTCGCAGGACCTGCGGGCCGACTCGGCGGGCGACATCACGGCGAACCTCGCCGTGGCCAATGCTCAGATTACGGCGCTAACCGCCATTATCCCCACGCTGCCCGCCGAGAGCCAACCGGAGCGCGAGCTTGAGAAGCGCAAATATGAGCGGGAGCGGGACGCCTTGCTCGACCGGCAGCAAGCGGTTGGGTCGGTAGCCCTGCTTAGCCGCGAGCTGGAGGTGGTCCTCATCACCTTGCAACTGGCCGAGGTGGACGCGTACCTCGGCGTGGTGAATGCGCACAAAGCGACGCTGGCAGCCTAGGGCCCGTCCGCAATGTGAAGGGAGCTTTCAAGCCCCCGGGCAAAACGTGAAACGAACCCCGCGGCCACTGGCTGCGGGGTTTTTTGCTGTCGTCTGTTGCGGGCGGTATGGGTGGCGTCTGGTTTCTTTACCGGGCAATTCGGTGTACGCCCCGCGGTCGGAACGAACGGACCCCTGCTTACCATTCTTCCTAATATTGAGAACCCTGCACCTACCCAAGTGGTACCCGCACCGCTACGACGACCAGGACGGCGACTTTGTGGCGCGGCACGTGGCGGCCATCGCAGCGCACGGGGATGCGGCGGGGGCGGTGCTCTTCGCCGCCGTGGCGCGGGGGCCGTTGGTGGCCCTCATCGAGGCCGAGGAGGATTTCAGCGGCCCGTGGCCGGTGCTGCGCTACTACTACCGGGCCGCGCCTACCGGCTTGGTCCTGCTCGACAAGCCGCTGAAGCTGCTGCTGTATTTCTGGTGTCTGGGGCGGGGCTACCGGCGGCTGCGGCGGCATTGGGGTGGGCAGCGGCCCGCGCTGGTGCATGTGCACGTGCTGCTGCGCACGGGGCTGTTTGCCTGGGCGCTGCGGGCGTGGCAGGGCATTCCCTTCGTTGTTTCGGAGCACTGGACGCTGTACCTGCCCCAGCGGGCGGGGAGCATCACGGGGCTGCGGCGGGGGCTGACCCGGGCCGTGGTGCGGCGGGCGGCGGCGCTGCACACCGTGTCGGAAGGCCTGCGCGATGCCATGGCCGCGCTGGGAATTGCCAATGCCAACCCGGTTGTCATTGCCAACGTGGTGGACACGGCGCTGTTCCGGCCGGCGGAAGCTGTTGGAAATGAGAAAGTAGTGCTTGATTCTCACGGAACTCAGACCGGCCTGGTCCACGTTGCGGCTCCCCCCACGCTGTTGCACGTCTCCGCGTTTCACGACCAGGTGAAGAATTTGTCCGGGGTGCTGCGCGTGGTGGCGCGGCTGCGGGATGCTTGGCCCGGGTTGCGGCTGCGCATCGCCGGCTACGGTCCCGATGAATACCGCTTGCGCGAATACGCAGCAGAGCTCGGCTTGCTGGCCGACGGCACCGTGACCTTTCTGGGCAAGCTGCCGCACGCGGCGGTGGCCGCCGAAATGGCCCGCGCCACCGCCCTGGTTTCCTTCAGCCGCGCCGAAACGTTTGGCTGCGTGCTGCTGGAGGCACGGGCCTGCGGCTGCCCGGTGGTGGCCACCCGCACGGGCGGCGTGCCCGAACTGTTCCGGCCGGAAAATGCCTTTGGCTTGTTGGTGGAGCCCGACGACGAGCCGGCCCTGGCCGCGGCGCTTACGGCCGTGCTCAGCGGTGCCGTTCACTTCGACCCCGCCCGGCTGCGGGCCGACGCGGCGGCGCGGTGCGCACCCGCGGCCGTGGGCGCGGCCTTCGGGCGCCTATACCGGCGGGTGCTGAAAGGTGATGAGGGGATGGGGTGATGAGGACAGGGCGAATCCCCATATCGCGCGCCGCAGCTCGTCCGCGCCGCGTGTCAGGCTCATCATCTGGCGTCCGCCCCGCGAAGCATTCTCTCATGAGTGAATGGTGTTGAAGCACGAGATTACTTCGCAGGGTTAGCACGGGCCAGGTGATTAAGTTGCTGCCCCAGCCTAACGGCTTCAGCGAGCCGGCCCTGGACGAAGCACAGCGTTCTTTCCCCATCACCTCATTCCCCCATCACCCCATCACCCCCCCCATGATAAAGCGCATTCTCCTCCATTTCGCGGCGCGGGTCCTCACGGCGGGGCTGAGCTTTGCGGTGGTGTGGCTCACGGCGCGGTACCTGGGGGCGGCGGGGCGCGGGCAGGTCAGCCTGTTCTTTACCGACACGGCGGCGCTGGTGCTGGTGGCCGGGCTCGTGGGGGGCTCGTCGCTGATATACCTGGTGCCGCGGCGCAACGCGTGGCACCTGCTGCTGCCGGCCTACGCCTGGGGCGCGGTGGTGAGCGTGGCCGGGGCGGCCACCGTGGCGCTGCTGCGACCCGTGACGCTGCCTTACGCCCTGCACCTGGCGGGCATCGCGCTGGTCCAGATACTGCTGTCTGTCAACGTATTTCTGCTGCTGGGACGGCAGCGCGAGCGGGCCTACAACGCCCTGACCACGGCGCAGGCAGCGCTGCTGGCCGGGGCGCTGGCGCTGGCCTTCGGCCCGTTGCGCTGGCCCAGCATCACGGCCTATTACTACGCCAACTACCTGGCTTGCGGCCTGCCCTGGCTCATCAGTTTGGTTCTGCTGTTGCGCTTGCCCGATGCCCGGGGCGGCCGCTGGGCCCGGCGTCGGGTGGTGGGCCGCGAGCTGGCCCGCCACAGCCGCGGGGCTCACTTCGCCAACCTGCTGTCCTTCGCCAACTACCGCTTCGGCTACTACGCGGTGGCCTACCTGGCCGATGCCCGGGCCCTGGGCATCCTCTCGGTGGGCGTGGCCCTGGCCGAAGCCGTGTGGCTGATTCCGCGCAGCACGGCCCTCATTCAATACGTAGCCCTGGTGAACGCGGCCGACAAGCGCGGGCAGACCCACGCCGCCCTGCGCGGGAGCCGGCTCACGCTGCTGGCCACGGCCGGCGCCGTGCTGGTGCTCGCGGCGGTGCCGGGCACGTGGCTGGCCGCCATTTTTGGGCCAGACTTCGGCGCGGCCCACGGCGTGATTCTGGCGCTGGCGCCCGGCATTCTCCTGGCCGGGGCGGGCATGCAGGCCAGCACCTACTTCGGGGCGCTGGGCCGCTACGGCGTGAACAACCGCGCCGGCCTGCTGGGCCTGGTCGTCACGGTGCCGCTGTGCCTGCTGCTGGTGCCGCGCCTGGGCATGGTGGGCGCCGCGCTGGGCATGTCGGCTTCCTACGCGGCCAGCGTGGCGTACTTATTCCGGCATTACCGCCAGGCCACGGGCGCCACCTGGGCCGATTTGCTGCCGGGGCCGGGCGACGCGCGCTGGCTGCTGCTGCGGGCGCGGGCGAACCGCCGGGCCGCGGACCACCCCCCGGTGAAGGCCAATTAGTCCGCTGACTGACTGGCACCGGGAAATTGAAGTTTGCTCGAAAGCCGGCCGCTACCGCTCGGCCAGGAGCGTTTGCTGGGCGCGGCCGTCGGGGGTGGTCAGTAGCACGTGGTAGAGGCCGGCGGCCCGGGTGGGGGCCGTAAATGCTACCTCGTGGGCACCGGCGGGCTGCGGCTCGTCGACGAGCAGGGCCACGCGGCGGCCCAGGGCGTCCACTACTTCCAGGCGCACGGCGCCGGGGCGGGCCGTGACGTAGCGCAGCGTGACGCGCCCGGCGAAGGGGTTGGGGTAGGCTTCCAGCCCGCGCGGCGGGCGGGCGCCGGCCGTGGCAGTCAGCACCGCGGGGGTTTCGTAGGCGCCGAGGTCGGGGTTGGGGCCGGCCACGCGGGGGTTGCCGGCCAGGTCGGTGGCCGAAAGCTGGCTGTTGAGGCCCTGGTCGATGGCCGGGCTCATGGCCTTGAGGCGAAAGTCAGCCGTGGCCCAGTCCGTGGTGGCGTTCACGAACTGGGGGTCGGCCGTGAGCGTGCTGGCGCCGGCCAAGGGGGTGCCGAGGCCGCCGAAGTGCAGGTTGTGGGTGTAGGTCAGCGTCGGAAAGGTGCCAGCCGCGTTGACTTTGCTCAGGTTGTCGGTGACGAAGATGTTGTTCTGCACCAGCACCTGGACGGCCTGGTTGAGCAAGACTTCGCCGCGGATGTTGTAGGACTCGGCGGAGGCGGTGACGTTGAGCTCGGGGCTGCGCGCGTTGCGGTAGCACGTGTTGTTGATGAGGTCGGCGCGCTCGGTCTTGAAGACCTGCACGCCGGCCCCGCCGTTGTTGACAATGAGGTTGTTGGCCACCAGGAACCGGCCCGTGTAGGGTTTGAGCACATCGCCTGTTGCATCGTCGTTGGTGTTGTTGTTTAGGTCGAGGATGACGCCGTTGCCGTCCGTGATGCCCATGCACTTGTCGGTTCGCCACGGCACGAACATGCGGTTGCCGAAGACGCGGTTGTTGCGGATGACCATGTGGTAGCCCGGGGCCGTGTCGTAGTCCACGCTGCTGTTCATGGAGATGCCGCTGTTGCCGTAGCGGCTGTACCAAGCGTTGTTGTAGACCAGGTTATTCTCGATGGTGATGTAGTCGGCCTGCCCCGTGCCGATGCCGGCCCCGCCGCACTCGAAGACCTCGTTGTTGCGGACGCGCACGTGGTGAGGGTAGTTCCTGCCCGAGCCCTCGCTGATGTTGATGCCGCTGCCGTTGTACTGGGGGTCGGAGCTGCCCGCGGGGTTGGCGCAGCTGCCGGGCTGGTTGGTGGCGGCGGCCAGGGTCACGTTGCGGTTGTTGCCCTGGATGCGGAAGCCGTTGATTTCGACGTACGCGCCGCCCTTCATGTTGATGCCCTGCCAGCCGTTGAACTGGAGCAGGGGCCTTTGGGTGTCGCCGGGGTAGTTGCGGTAAACTATCCACTTAGCCGGAGTGCCCGAACGCTTGATGTCGAGCACGGGCGGGCGCCAGGACTCGGTGCGGGTGTAAGTACCAGCGCGGACGAAGACCGTGTCGCCGGGCAGGGTGAGGTCGGCCGCGTACTGAATGGTGGCGAAGGGCAGCGCCGCGCTCAGGCCCTGGCCGTTGGTGGTTCTGTCCACGCCGGCCACGGGGGCGTTGGCCCCGGAGGCGACGTAGTAGTTGGTGGCGTGCGCCCCGGGCAGGGTGCCGGCGGCCAGCAGGCCAGTCAGAAAGAGTTTTTTCATGTGAAGAACTGGGGTGAATGGGATGGTGTGCAGACGCTCCCAAGGGAAAAATTGCGCCTGGGGCGAAAGCCCGCGCCTTGCCGGGCATGACCTGCTCAGCGTTCGGCCCACCGCGCTTGCAAAAGGCAGGCGGCGTAGTCCAGAAGCCTTGGCGGATGCAAAACGGCCGGCTGGAAGGGCGTCCAGCCGGCCGTTTTGCGTCCGCCAAGGTCGCGGGAGCGGGCTTAGCGGACCTGAAGGGTGAAGGTCTGAACCTGGCCGTCGACGGTGGCGCGCAGGTGGTAGGTGCCCGGGGCCAGGGGTGCGGGCAGGGGCAGCTCGGTGCGGCCCGCGCGCAGGCGCACGCCGAACAGGCCCACGAGCTGGCCGCGGTCGCCGCGCACGAGTACCTGGGCGGTCTGGTCCGCTTTGGCGTCGAGGGCCAGCGTAGGCCGGCCGTCGGGGCTCGGGTTGGGAAAGGCCGAGAGCGACGCGGTAAGGGAGCTGGGCGGCGCGGCCAGCTGCGCGGCGGGTGCGGCCGTGGCCGCCCGCGCGGACGCCGCCGCGCTGTAGTCGCGGCGGGAGAAGGCGCTGGCCGGAATGGCCTGCTTGGCGATGCCCGGCCCCTGGTAGCTCACGGACAGCACGTTGCCGCCGGTGCGGTCAAAGTAGTCGACGGCAATGAAGTGCGTACCGGCCTTCAGGCCGACGGTGCCGCTGCGCTCGCGGGCGCTGTGCAGGCTGTCGTTGTCGACCACCAACCCGTTGCCGATGCGCAGCTGCGAGCCGTCGTCGGAGGTGGTGAAAAAGGTGTACTGGCCGTCGGTGGGCACGGTCACGTAACCGTAGAAGTGAAAGCCAAAGTTGTCAGCCTGCGTAGCCGGCGTCAGGTCGAAGCTGCTCACCGCGCCGGTCTTGACGGTCGTCAGCGTGGCCGGGTCCTGCAGCGCGCTCCAGCTGCCCTGGTAGTAGGCGTAGTTGAGGCCGGGGACGAGGCCGGCCGGGTTCTCGGGCGTGCGCAGGGGCTGCGGGCGGGAGAGCGCGGCGGCCGGAATCAGTTGCTTGGCCAGACCCGGGCCCTGGTAGCTCACGGCGAGCACGTTGTCGCCCGTGCGGTCAAAGTAAGTCACCGTCAGCGCGTGGGTGCCGGCCTTGAGGGCAATGGTGCCGGCTTTCTCCGCGGCGCTGTGCAGCCCGTCGTTGTCGGCGACGAGCGTGGTGCCGATGAAGAGCTGCGAGCCGTCGTCGGAGGTGGTCGAGAAGGTGTAGATGCCGTCGGTGGGCACGGTCACGTAGCCCGTGTAGCGGAAGCCGAAGTTATCGGGTTGCGCGGCCGGCGTTAGGTCGAAGCCCGTGCTGGTGCCGGTACTCGTGGGCGTGAGGGCGGCGAAGGCGGGCAGCGCGCTCCAGCTGCCCTGGTAGTAGGCGTAGTCGAGGCCGGCCCGGGTGCCGGTCGGGTTCTCGGGCGTGCGCAGCGTCACAACGGGCGGCACCACGGGGCTCTCGTAGGCGCCCCGGTCGGGGTTGGGGCCCACCACGCGGGGGTTGCCAACCAGGTCGGTGGCCGAAAGCTGGCTGTTGAGGCCCTGGTTGATGGCCGGGCTCGTGGCCTTGAGGCGGAAGTCGGCCGTGCGCCAGTCGGTGGTGGCGTTCACGAACTGCGGGTCGGCCGTAATCGTGCTGGCGCCGGCGATGGGCGTGAGGATGCCGCCGAAGTGCAGGTTGTGGGTGTAGGTCAGGATGGGAGCGGTGCCCGTGCTGACCTTGCTCAGCTCGTCGGTAACGAAGATGTTGTTCTGCACCCGAATCTTGTCCACTTGGTTGAGCAGGACCTCGCCGCGGATATTGTAGGACTGGGCCGATTTGAGCACGTTGAGCTCGGGGCTGCGCGCGTTGCGGTAGCACGTGTTGTTGATGACGTCCACATTATCGGTTTGGTAGACCTGCACGCCGGCCCCGCCGTTGTTGACGATTAGGTTGTTGGCGACGAGGAAGCGGCCCGTGAAGGCTTCAAAGGTCTGGCCCGGATTGCGGTTCAGGTCGAGGATGATGCCATTGCCGTCCGTGATGCCCTGGCACTTATTGCTGTACCACGGCACTTCCAGGCGGTTGCCGAAGATGCGGTTATTGCGGATAATCATGCGGTAGCCGCTCGTGTTGTTGTCATAGTTCCGGCTGTTCAGCAGGGAGATGCCGCTGCCCCCGAAACGGGAGCGGGAAGCGTTGTCGTAGACCAGGTTGTTTTCGATGGTGAGGTAGTCGGCCTCCATGCCGGCGATGCCGACCGCCCCGCAATCGAAAATTTCGTTGTTGAGGATGCGCACGTGGTGAGAGCGGACCGTCGTGTTTCGCCCTTCTACCACGATACCGCCGCCGCTGTACTTGGCCTCGCTCGAGCCCACGCCGTTCTGGGCGCAGCCGCCGGGCTGGTTAAGCGCGTCGGCCAGGGTCACGTTCCGGTTGTTGCCCTGGATGCGGAAGCCGTTAATCTCGATGTAGGAAGCCCCCTTCCACACCTGGAACCCCTGCCAACTGTTGAACTGCAGGAAGGGCTTTTCGTTGCGGTAGTTGCGGTAGGTAATCCACTTGGCCGGCGTGCCCGAGCGGCTGATGTAGGCCACGGCGGTGTACCGGTTGGTGTAGGTGCCGGCGCGCACGAAGACCGTGTCGCCGGGCAGGGTCTTGTCGGCCGCGTACTGAATGGTGGCGAAGGGCAGCGCCGCGCTCAGGCCCTGGCCGTTGGTGGTTCTGTCCACGCCGGCCACCGGAGCGTTGGCCCCGGAGGCGACGTAGTAGTTGGTGGCGTGGGCCCCGTGCAGGACGCCGGCGGCCAGCAGGCCAGTCAGAAAGAGTTTTTTCATATAATGGGCTGGGGATGGATGGGGTTGAATGGGGACACAATTGCTGCCCCAAAGGTGGCCCCCTGACCCCGGGCGGGCCAAACGCCAAATGAGCGGTTGGGCGCAACGCCCCGAATACTTGGTTCAACGGCGGGAAGGCCGGGACCACCGACGCCAATACTTGGTTCAGCCGCGCCCGCTCCGGCGGGCCCCGGCCCGGAACCGGGGCCTGGCGCGGCAAGGCGGCCGCCCCCACGGCCGTGGCGGGGTGCCGGCCAGGCCCAAGCTAAGGCCTTGTGCTCCGGGCTCAGAGCAGGCCGAGCAGGTTGAGCCGGCGCCCCAGCTCCGGTTGGTAGGCCCGGCCCACGGGGATGCGCTGCTCGCCCACCAGCACGCCCTGGGTATCCACGGCCGCAATGCCGCTCAGGGCCACGAGGTAGGACTTGTGCACCCGGATGAAACGGGCCGGGGGCAGGCGCAACTCCAGCTCTTTGAGGCTGCTGAGCACGGTGTGCTTGGCCAGGCGGGTGTGCACGGAGGTGTAGTTGCCGTCCGCCTGCAGCCAGAGCACGTCCTCGAACCGCACCCGGGTGAGCTGCCCGCGCTCGCGCACGAAGAGGCTGTCCGGCGCCGGCGGGTCCGGTGGGGGGGCGGGGTCCGGCGCGGGGGGCAGGGCGGGCGGGGCGTCGGCCCCGGGGTCGGGGGCGTGGCGGGCAAAGGCCATTTCCAGGGCCGCGTACACGCTCTGCTCCGTGAAGGGCTTCACCACGTAGCCGTGGGGCCGCGTGTGCTTGGCCCGGGCCAGGGTGGCCGCGTCGGTGAGCGAGGTGACGAAGACGAAGGGCACCTCGTGCAGGGCCCGCAGCCGGTGGGCCAGGTCGATGCCGTCCAGCTCGCCGCTCAGCATCACGTCGAGCAGCACCAGGTCCGGCAAAGGCGCCTGCCGCAGGTGGGGCAGGGCCTCGGCCACGCTCCCCACCACGGCCCGAACCGCGTAGCCGAGGCCGAGCAGAATGCTGCGCAGGTGCTCGCCAATCACGTACTCGTCCTCGACCACCAGCACCGTGCGCGTCTCCATAAAAATTGCTTAATGCGAGGGGTGAATAACGATTACGCGGCGGATTGCTCGATTGGCTCGACGGCGTCGACGGCCTCGGCCGCTTCTTGAAAGGTGATGCGGAAGCGGGCGCCCGCCGCGCCGTTTTCGGCCCGGAAGGTGCCCCGCAGCTGGCGGGCCAGGTTGCTGACGAGGCGCAGGCCGAGCGAGGAGGCCCCGTCTACCGCGAACTGGGCCGGCAGGCCCACCCCGTCGTCGTCGGCCGTGAGCGTGAACGCGCCCGCCCGGTCCGTCGGCGCAATCCGCAGCGTGACCCGGCCGGCCCGGCCAGCCGGAAAGGCGTGCCGGTAGGCGTTCGACAGCAACTCGTTCACCATCAGGCCCACGGGCACGGCGGTGCTCGCGTTCAGGTACACCCCGGCCGCCTGCGCGTCGACGGTTACGGCCGCGGGGGCGGGGCGCGGCGGCCCGGCGGGGGCGAGCACCCCGGCCGGGGCCACCGGGAGCCGGGCGGGCCGGGCGAAAGCCCCGGCCAGGTAGGCGCTGAGCTGCTGCAAAAACTGGTGAAAGTCGACGCGGGTCAGGTCGGCGGACCGGTAGAGCAGCTCGTGGATGAGGGCAATGGCCTGGATGCGGTTCTGGCCCTCCTGCAGGGCGGCCGTGAGGGTGGGAAGCTGTGGCTGCTCAAGCACTTGCAGGGCGAAGAGGCTGGAGATGATTTGCAGGTTGTTCTTCACGCGGTGGTGGACCTCCTTGAGCAGCACTTCTTTCTCGCCCAGCGACCGGCGCAGGCGCTGCTGCGTGCCCAGCAGGGCCGCGTTGGTGGCGGCAATGGCCGCGTCGCGGGTCTGCAGCTCCTGGTTGGCGGCCCGCTGGAAGTGGTAACGCCGGTACCAGGAAACGCCGAGCAGGGAAGCCAGCAGCAGCGCCCCGCCCAGGGCCGCGCCGAACCCCTGCTGCAGCCGCGCCTTTGCCTGCTGGAGCCGTGCCTCCGATTGCAGCAGGGCCGCGTTGCGGCGCAGCAGCGCAATCTGGCTTTCCTTGGCGCGCAGGTCGTAGCGGGTTTGCAGGGCGGCCAGCTGCTGGGCCTTCTGCGCGGTGAACAGGCTGTCGAATGCCTCTTCGTACTGCAACCGGTAGGCGTAGGCGGCGGCGAAGTCCCGGTTGGCGGCGCTGACGTTTGCCAGGGTATAAAAAGCATCCACTAAGTCCACGCGCGAATGACTCTGCTGAGCCAAGGCCAGCACCTGCTGGGCCGCCCGGTGGGCGGCCCACGGCTGAGCAACGGCCTGATAAGAATCGGCCATGATGCTGAGCAGCGTAAGCAAGTTTTGAGGAGTATTCAACCGGCGGAATATCACCTCCGCCCGGCGAAAGTTGCGCAGAGCCAGGGCGTGACGCCCCTGCTTGGCCTGTAGACGCCCGAGAATAGTATACGCCCGGGCCTGCTCGGTTGCGTCGCCACGCTTTCCCAACGCCCGCAACAATTGCAGGCTTTTGTCCAGACTTTGCTGGGCACTCGAATACTTATTGGTTAGGGTATAAAAGTCTCCCAAAGCCGTGAAATCAGCGGCCAGCCCAATGGTATCGCGCAGGGCCCGGTGCGTGGCCACCGCGCTCTGCAAATAGGCCAGCTCCAGTCGGTAGTCTCCTTGCCGCTGGTAGAGTCGGGCGATGTTGACCGATACAAACGCCGCTTCCGCCCGTCGACCGGCTTGCTCTGCCATTTTCAACGACTGCAAGTAAAATTGCAGGGCGGCCGGGTAGTCACCTTGTCCACTCGATATGCTTGCCAGATTATTGAACAGGCCAATCAGTTTCGGCGTGTCGTTCAGTTGGCGGCGCAGGGGCAATTCCAGTTGCGCCGCCGCCAATGCCTCCGGGAAATGACTTAGCTTGAGGTGGAAGACGCTCACCGTGCGAAGACTCTGCGCAATGTCGCGGGTCCGCCCCAGCCGCCGGGCGCTGCTCAGGGCCCGCTGAAAGTGGTCGAGCGCCCTGGGGTAGCGGCCGTAAGTCTGATAAACCAACCCCAAGTTTAGCAAGGCACTGGCTTCCAGCGTATCGACCCGCTGCCGGGCGATGGCCACCGCCCGGGTTGCGTACCGGTAGGTCCGCGTCGAGTCGGTGTTACGGAAGTACTCGCTGAGCTTGAGGAGCGCCCGCACCCGCTGCGGCTCCGAGCGGGTGCTGCGCACCACGGCCAGCAGGCTGTCGGGAGGAGTGGCGGCGCGGCTGCTGAGGGGAGATAGTCCCGCCAGGCCGGCGGCCCAGCAAGCCAGCACGAGCAGCGGCGGGCAAAGGGGCCCGCGAAAAGAAGGTGGCGGTGAAAGCATGGTGCCCTAAAACGCGAAGCCGGCCCGCACGGCGATGCGCTCGAAGGTAACGGGCTCCGGCTCCACGGCGGCGCGGGTCAGCACGGTGCGCTGGGTGCGGTAGCCCACGCTCAGCAGGAAGCCGGTGCTGCGGTTGAAGAGCACCTTCACGCCCAGGCCCGCCGCCCACAGCCGGCCGCCCTCGTAGGTGACGGGCTGGGCGAGGGCGTCGTCGCGCCCGGTGATGTTGAAGCCGTAGCCGGCGTCGAGAAAGTAAAACGGCAGGATGCTGCCCCGGCGCGTGAGGTCGCCGCGCAGGCTGGCGAACAGCGGCACGAGGCTCTGGGTGGCGTAGAGGTCGGCGCCCACGCCCAGCCCGACGAAGGTCCACTGGTTGAACTTGTAGCCGTTGACGGTCTGGAAGGAAAAGGCCGAGGTGTTGACGGTGCTGCTGGTGTTGCGGCCGGCCAGGGCGCCCAGCTCGGTATAGTGCCCGAAGCCCCGGGCCTTGTAGGGGTCGGCCGGCGGCATGGGCCGCTGCCGCAGCGAGTCCACCTCGGCCTGGCGGAACACGAACTCGCTGCGGTCGGCGGTTTGCAGGCGCAGGGGGTCGGCGGCGGGGGCGCTCAGCAGCTGGCCCCGCAGCACCCAGCCGTTTTTCAGGTAGAGCACCTGCTCGGTGGGCCGCTGGGCGGCGGCCCGGCCTAGGCCCAGCAGGAGGAAGAGCAGCGCGCTCAGCAGAATAAATCGGGCCATGGCAGCGGGGGCAAGCGGACGGAAAGGACCGGCAAATTGCCGAAAAAACCCCAGACCCCGCGGCCGGCTCAGTGGTCGAGCCAGGCCTTGAACTCGGCCACTCGCTCGCGGCTGGTGATGACTTCCGCGTACGGGGCCGGCTGCAGCAGCACCCGCAGGCGGCTGCCGGCGTAGGTGCGGATGTCGTGCACGGCGGCCAGGCTCACCACGTACTTGCGGTTGAGGCGGAAAAACTGGCGCGGGTCGAGCAGGGCTTCCAGCTGCTCCAGGGTGTAGTCGACCAGGAAGCGGCGGCGGTCCAGGCCCACGAGGTAGACGAACTTGCCGTCGGCGCAGAAGTAGGCAATTTCCTCGGTGGTCTTGAACTGCAGCCGGTCGTTGCAGCGGGCCAGAAACCGGGTTTTGTACGGCTCCCGAAACTGCTGAAACACGGCCGCCAGCTGCCGGAAGTCCACCTCCGGCGCCGGGGCGTACTCGGTGGTCAGCAGGCGCAGCTTTTCCAGGGCCCGGTGCAGGTCGGCGTAGGCAATGGGCTTGAGCAGGTAGTCGATGCTCGTGACCTGGAAGGCCTGGATGGCGTACTGGTCGTAGGCCGTGGTGAAGATGATGGGGCAGCGGATGGCCACCTGCGGGAAGATGTCAAAGCACAGCCCGTCGGCCAGCTGCACGTCCAGCAGCACCAGCCGGGGCGGCGGGTTGTTGGCGAACCACTGCACGGCGTCCTCCACCGAATCCAAGCGCTCCACCACCCGGATGGCGGGGTCGTAGCGGGCCAGCAGGGCCACGAGGCCCTCCGCGGCCACGGCTTCGTCTTCGATGAGCACAACGTCCATGGGAGGAGGGATTGATGGGGTGAAGAGGTGATGAGGCAATGAGGTGGCGAAGAACGTCATGCAGAGCGCAGCGAAGCAACTCGCCCGCTTCGTTGAACGATTGAATTACTGCCACACGCGAGATGCTTCGCTGCGCTCTGCATGACGTTCTTTTCACCTCATCACCCTATCGCTTCATCCCCTCATCACCCAGATTCAACAGCGGCAGGCGGACGCTGAAGCTGTGGGCGTCGCGCGCCACTTCCACGGGCCGCGGGCTCACGAAGCCGTAGCGCCGCCGGATGTTTTCCAGGCCCAGGTGGGTGGAGGGCTCCACGGCGAGCTTGGGTTGCAGGGTGTTGCGCACCACCAGCTGCTCGTGGTCGGGGGTGGCGAAGATTTCAATCAGCAGGGGCCGGCTGCGGGAGCTGATGTTGTGCTTGAGGGCGTTGTCGAGCAGCATCTGCAGGGCCACGGGCACGGTGTGGCGGCGGTGCAAGGCGGGGGGCACGGCGATGTCGATGCGCAGGCTGCCCCGGAACCGGGCCCGCAGCAGGTAGGCGCACGACTCCATGAACTCCAGCTCGGCGGCCACCTCCACCACCTCCTTTTCCTGGTTTTGCAGCACGTAGCGGTACACCTTGGAGAGCTGCTGCACGAACTCGGCCGCCTGGTTCACGTCCTGGTAGAGCAGGGCCGAGAGCACGTTGAGGTTGTTGAAGAGAAAGTGCGGGTTCACCTGGTCCTTGAGGGACTGGAACTGGGCCTGCAGGCTGATTTTCTTGAACTGCTCGGCTTCTACCTGGCTCCGCCGCAGCTCCTGGAGCAGCACGAAAGCGGCGTTGAGCGTGTGCAGAAACAAGTTGATGCGGAAGCCCACGGCCAGCACCAGCTTCAGGCCCAGCCGCAGCTTGTCGGGGGGCAGCTCGCAGTAGCGGCCCAGCAGCAGCGCGGGGCCGCCCACCACCACCAACGTGAGGGGCAGGCTCAGCCCGAAGCCCAGCAGCAGCGGGTGCACCCGCCGGCCCGACCCCTTGCCCAGCCCGCGGGCCAGCGCCGGGACGTAGCGCCCAATCAGCCGGTTGCCCTCCCAAATCAGCCCCACGCACACCACGAACAGCGCCAGTACGTACCCGCCCGCCACCGGCAGCCCGTAGTACGGCAGCGCCTCCATCAGCATCACGTTGGCGAAGGTGTACGCGGCCAGCCCCAGCATGTAAACGTACCGCAGACGAGTAGAAAACAGCATAGGCGGGGAGAAAACAAGGGGCAATTAACAGTGAACAATTAACAATGAGCAGTTGCCCGAACGCCAGCGAATGACGGATGGGCAACTGCTCATAACCACGTGTTGACCGCTGGGGGCTGGTTGAGTTGAATTTGCTCGGTGAAAGAAAAAAGGAATTTCGTCGCTCGAATATTTCAGCGTCTTCTCGAGTTCTGCTAACTCAAACAGCTCCCGAACAACTTGAGTGTAAAACTTTGTCATTCTAAAGTTTTTTTAAGCTGAACCGAGAAACACGTGAAAATTCTATGTGAAGCGCGTCTGAGTTAATTCAAAAAATAAAACACCCAATTTAAATCCAAACGCGCTGTTAATCAAGTTGTTGATAAAGTAATAGCAGCTATTAAAATACTGCAACAGCACTCTATAATTCTTTACTTAGGAGCGGAGACTTTCTAATAACTTTATATTAGGAGCTTACCTCGCTGCCAAGTGTAAGTTACCTGTTCTTTTCACCATCCTCAACCACTACCCAACTATGAAGCCCTTTTCTTTTCTGGGCGCTACGGCGCTCATTTCTCTTACCTGCCTAGCCTCTACCAAGGTATTGGCGCAGGTTCTGGCACCGGGAACCGCGATACAGGGTGCTCCCGTGAACGGTACTACTGTAATGCCAGGCGCTCCAACTGGCCCATTGGGTCAGCTTAAGTCGGGGGCTTTTGGGCAGTTTGCTCTTAATGACAATTGGTCGGCTTTGGGGGAGTCTCCTTTTGGCATAGGTGGTGTACTGCCTTATGGTTTGCGCTTGCAGAAAAACGGTCAGTTTGGGTTGTTTAACCTAGTTTCAGAAGGTAACGCTGAAAGCTTGATCATAGGAATAGACCAGAGACAGAACGCTAGTATGAGGTTCCGTTTCATAAGCGACCAACAAACCAACCAATTTACTGATATTCTCACGTTGACTCCGGACAATAGTTTGTTCCCTGTTCCTAGTGCTACGATTACCTCCCCATCTAGGGCAAATAGCGCAGAGAAGTTACTTGACCTTAGGGTGTCTGATGCTTTTGGAGGAGGTTTAAGCTTTTTCAACGGCACGACGGTTAATGGACAGTTTCAACCAGCTATTGGGGGTTTCAGCAGTAATAATGAGAGTTCGGCTATCACCATTGTTGGCAACGTTTCAGCTGATGTAACTAGCTCATCGGGCATTGCCGTACCAGCAGTTTCAGTCATTGGTAATAACTTCGGTGCATTCCCAAGTACAGGACTTACAAGGCGTCCAATATTTGCGGTTCAGAATCAAACCTTCGGCGGGTCAGCAACAGTCAACCCAATCAGTGTATTCGAAGTCCGTCCAGGTGGACAAGTTGTGGCATCCGGAGACTTTGTGGGCAACAATTTTTTTATTTCCTCCGACGAGCGTTTCAAAAGCGACATCAAACCGATGAGTGATGCTCTGAGTACAATTCGTAAAATGAACGGGCGGACTTATGCATTCAAGCAGAAGGACTTTCCTACCCATAACTTTCCGGAAGGACGCAGCGATGGCTTCATTGCCCAAGAGCTGCAGAAGGTAATGCCGGAAGCTGTCGTAAAGCAGCCTGATGGGTATCTCGCCGTCAATTATAGCGCTGTTATTCCCCTGCTGGTGGAAGCTGTGAAGCAGCTAGATGCCAAGCAAAACGAAACCGCTCAGCTTCAGGAGCAGCTTGGCACCTTGCAAAAGCAAGTATCTGATTTGCAGGCAGCGGTCAATAAGATTACCGGGCAGACCGGCTCTTCAACTGGCGAAACGAAGCTCGACCCTAGCCAATTCAGCTTGGGCCAAAACGTGCCAAACCCAACTTCCGCATCGACCCGGATTGACTATTTTTTGCCAACCGGTGTCAATGGCGCGACCATAACGATTTACAGCCAGCAAGGTAAGCTTGTGAAAACTTTTGCCAACCTGACCAGCGGCCAGCCCCAAACTGTGGAGCTACCGGCCGGCACACTGCCAGCGGGCATATATATCTACAAGCTCAGCATCAACAAAGCGGAAGTCATTACCAAACGCCTTCAGGTAAATCCCTAAATACCGACAAGCATTTTGAGTTGAGATTTCGCTAAAGCACTGATTCTACTTTTGGCAGCACTTAAATAGAGCCCCACGCTATGCGCGGGGCTCTATTTGTTACACTACGCTTGGCAATCTAACGAGTTTTCCAATCGGAGGTATACGGCTACCTACAGCACCGGCAGCAGCACGCGGTCAATTATGTGCACCACGCCGTTGGTGGCCAGAATATTGGCCGTGGTCACGTTGGCGTTATTGGTGCCGTTGCCGACGCCGCGTACTGTTACACCTGTCGCGCTCACGCCGACGGTGAGGCTGTTACTAGCATCAGGAGTAGTACCGCTGAGCAGGGTTGGCACCGATTGGTTGTTGGTCAAATCCGTGGAGAAGAAGCGACCGGGGGGGACGCTAACGATGTGCAGCTGTAGAATTCTGGCCAGCGTGGCGTCGGACACTTGGTCCAGGCTGGTCAGGTTAAGGTCGGTGAGCAGCTGAGCGAAAGCTGCGTTGGTCGGGGCAAACACGGTCACGTTGGCGCTAGGGTCGTTGGCGGCGGCCAGCAGAGCTGGGACGCGGCCCAGGGCCTGCACCAGGGTCGAGAGCGCGGGCGTGGCAGTAGCGGCGGCCGCTATCGTGCCCGACGGCGGCATCAGCACCCGGTCGATGGCGTGGATGATGCCGTTGCTGGCGGGCACGTCGGCCGTTGCTACACTAGCAAAGCCATTGAGGCGGATGGTAGTGCCCGTCTTCGAGGTGTACACCGTGTTGTCGTTCACGCCGGTGCTGGCGGGCTTGGCCGTGACCTGGGCGCTGGAGCCGGTGGGGAAGTCGGCAGCGGCTATGCGGCTGGGCAGCACGTGATAGAGCAGGATGTCGCGCAGTTTATTAAAGTCGGCGCTGCCTGCCGGAATGGCCGCGATGCTGGTCGCGGTGTTAAACGGTGCAGGCAGCTGGGCAAAGGCGGCGTTGGTGGGCGCCAGCACCGTGAACGGCCCGGGAGCGCTGAGGGTGGCGACTAGGTCGGCTTTGACGACGGCGGCCGCCAGGATGGAAAAGTCGGGGTTGCCCTGGGCCACCGCCACGATGTTGCCCGGGCCGGTGCTGGCCGCTGTCAGCACGTTGTCGATGGCGTGGATGGTGCCGTTGCTGGCGGCCACGTCGGCCGTCACCACGGTCGTGTTGCCGTTGAGGGTGATGGTGGTGCCGGTTTTGGTCAGGTTGATGACGTTGGTGGTGGCGCCGGCGGTTTTAAGCGTCGTTTGGGGGCCGGTGCTCAGGTCGGCGGCTTTCTTGTTGCCGGCCAGCACGTGGTAGAGCAGGATGTCGCTCAAGGCCGCAATCTGGGCCGGGTCGGTGATGGCCTTGATGTTGGCGGCGGTGTTGAAGGGCGCGTCCAGCTTGGCAAACGCGGCGTTGGTGGGCGCAAACACGGTGTACGGCCCGGTGCCGCTGAGCGTGGTGGCCAGGTTGGCTTTGGTCACGGCCTCCACCAGAGCGGCGAAGTCGGGGTTGCCCTGGGCCACCTGCACGATGTTCTGGGGCGTGGCGGGCGTGTCGTCGTCGTCGTCATCGCAGCTGGTGGCCGTAAAGCCGAGCAGAACGACCAGCAGCAGGGTCAGGTACCGCCAAAGCGGCAGGCGGAAAAAACGGGAGTGGGACATAAGCAGAGGACAGTTGGGGGTGAGAAGAATGAATTTGTATGCCTCCCGAACTGCTGCTGGGCTCATCTGGATTCACGGCCGGGAGCCAGCCGGCGAATTTTGGGAGTGAACCGGCCAAAGAAGGGAGTGCGCCGGGCCGGCCGGCTGCCCCCGCACCCGGCCCCTGCGCCGGCTCCTCCCGCAGCCGGCTAGCGCACCACTTCCACCCAGCCCTTGGCGCGGTGGCCGTCGGGGTAGGTGAGCAGGTAGTAGTACACGCCGGCGGGCTGGTCGGCGGCGCTCCACTCGTCGCGGTAGGCCGCGGCCTCAAACACCCGCTGGCCCCACCGCGAGAACACCTCCAGGCGCGGGGCGCAGTCGGAGCCCAGCCGGAAGGTCTGGTTCTGGTCGTCGCCGTTGGGGGTGATGATGTTGGGAATCCGGCGCTCGGTCACGACCACCAGCGGCGCGGCGGCCGTGGTTTCGCAGCGGTTGTCGTTGTAGCGCAGCCGCAGCCGGGGCTGGTAGGTGCCCGGCCCGGCGTAGGTGTGGGTGGGGCTGGCCTCTGTGGACTGGCTGCCGTCGCCAAACTCCCACACCAGCGTCGGGTTTGAAAAATTAATGGAGCTGATTAGCGTGAAGCGCAGCGCGAGCGGAGCCAGTCGGGCTTCGGGGCAGGCCACGGGCGCCCACGCCGGCAGCAGCGCCGGCTCCGGCGCCACCGACACCCGCCGGGTGGCCGAGCCCAGGCAGCCGCCGCTGCTCACCGCGTACGTCAGCGTCACCGGGGCTGCGAAGCCGGCCGGGGGCGTGAACACGAAGCCCGCGGCCGCGCTGCCGCTCACCCCCGGCCCGCTAAACGTGCCGCCCGCCGGGCTGCCGCGCAGGGCAAATGCCTGAGTGCTGCCCGGGCACAGCGCCGTGTCGGCGCCCGCGCTGGCCACCAGGCGCGGCGCCACGGTCACGGCCCGGGTGGCCTGCACCACGCAGCCATCAACATCCAAGGTGTACACTAACTGCACGGTGCCGGGCGAAATGCTACCGGGTGCAAACACGAAGCCCGCCGCCACACTCCCGCTCACTCCCGGCCCGCTGAAGGTGCCGCCCGGCGGCGTGGCCGTGAGCGGCACCGCGGGCAGCGGGGGTGCACCGGGCCCGGGCGGGCAGTAAGCGGTTTGCAGCAGCGGGGTGAAAACCACCGTGGGCGGGGCGCCCACCGTCACCCGGCGGGTGTCGGTGGTGGTGCAGAGGCCCGTGCTGAGCACGGTGTAGGTGAGCACCTGCCCGCCCGCCAGCGCCACCGACGGCGTAAACACGAAGCCCTGCGCCGGGCTGCCCGTCACGCCCGGGCCCGTCCACACGCCGCCGCCGGGGCTGCCCACCAAAGGCTGCGGGCCCGCCGTGGCGCACACCGCCTGGTCGGCGCCCGCGTTGGCGATGTTGGGCTGGAAGTTGAGCACGAACGCGGCGTTGTTGCAGCTCACGTTCGGGCTGGCGCCGCTGTTGTTGGTGGTCGAATAGGTGTTGGCCCCGGCCGGAATGGGAAACCCCGTGCGCGCGAAGCACGAGCACACGGCCTGGTACACGATGCCCCGCGGGTCGAAGCGCGAGGTGCCGCCGTCCACGTGCTCGGCTTCGCTGTCCGGGTTGGCATTGCCGTAGTACGTGGCGTAGGCCAGGGCCGTGAGGCCGGCCGCAAACTGCGCCAGGTAGAAGTCGCTGCCGTCGGTGGCGGGCTGGGCCGCGTCGGGCGTGGTGGGCAGCCCGAGCGTGTTCCCGTTGCCTTCGAGGTAGGGAAAGGTTGCCCCGGGCTGGCCGATGGTCCAGCCGTTTACCTGGCCGCCCCAGCCGCAGACGTACACCCGGTCGCAGCGGTCGACGAGGAAGGCCGTGGGGTTGAGGCTCCCCCGGCCGGCGTTGTCCGGGGCGGTGCTGCCGAAGGCCGTGGCCAGCAGGCTCTGCCCCAGGTTGGCGTCGAGCTTCTGAATGAACTGCGTGCCGTTCGGGGTGCCGTACAGGCCGGGCGTGACCGGAAACGCGCCCAGCGTCTGGCCCAGCAGGTACACCCCGCCGTCGGTGCCCAGCTGCAGGAAATACGCCTGGTCGTAGGCCGCCGTGCCCACGTAGCTGGCCCGTAGCAGGCTCGCGCCGCTGGCCGCGATGCGGGCCACAAACCCGTCCACGTTGCCGGGCCGGCTGCCGCGGTAGGCCCCCGGCGTCGTCGGAAAGTTGGGGCTGAGCGTGCCGCCGGCCGCGTACACGTCGCCGCTGGCGGGCTCAATCTGGAGGGAGTAGGCCGCGTCGGCCCCGGCGCCGCCCAGGTAGCTGCCCCAGGCCAGGGCCGAAAGGTCGGGCGCGAGCCGGCACACCACCCCGTCGGACGGGCCCCCGTTGTAGCTGCCGTCGAAGCCCCGCGCCACCGGGAAATCGGACGAGGTGGTGTGCGAGGCGATGTACACGTTGTCGGCCGCGTCCACCAGAATGTCGCCCCGGAACGGGTCGCCGTAGTTGTGGGCCAGCTGCGGCGTCGCGCTGAAAGCCGACGTGTCGGGGGCCAGCGGCAGCAGCCCGTCGTTGCCGCGGCCGCCCAGGTAAGTCGAGCCCACCAGAGCCGTGCCGGTGGCATTAAGACGGGTGATGACGAGGTCGGAACCGCTGGGCGAGTCGTAGGGCGTCCCGTAGCCGAGCGGCTCCGTGAGGGTACCGCCGGCAAAGGCGGGCTGCAGCGCCGTGGCCGTGGTGGGGTAATTGGCCGAGCCCGACGAGCCCAGCAGCAGCAGCTCGCCCTGGTTGTTCACCACCAGGCTGTGCGGAAAGTCGGCCCCGCTGCCGCCCACGTACGTGGCCCAGGCCCGCGCCGCCGGCCCGGTAGCGGCGGTGTTGTACTTGATGATGGCAATGTCAATCAGGGCCGCGAACGTCGTTTGAAAAGCCCCCGGGCTGGCCGGGTAGCCCACCCCGAAAGCAATGCCGCCGGAGTACAGGTTGCCCGCCTCGTCGTGGGTCGCCGTGAAGCCCCAGTTGTCGGCCGTCGAGCCCGAATAGGTAGCAAACACCACCACCGGGTCGATGGTGAGCGGGCGCGCGGCGTCGTAGCGGCCCAGGGCGAAGCGCACGATGCGCCCCGCCAGCTCGTAGCGGCAGGCCACGGGCTGGGGCCGGCCGGCGGCGTCGGTTTGCCAGGCCCGCGGGGCGCGTTCCACCACGGTGCCCACGCTGGTGCGCACCAGCAGGTTGCCGGCCGCGTCGAGGGCCAGGCCGTCGGCCCCCTCGTGCCGCAGAGCAATGGCGGCCGGCCGGGCGCCGGGCGCCAGCTCAAAATCGTACTCCAGGTGCTGGTCGGCGCTTTCGTAGACCCGGGCATTCACGCCGGGCCAGAGGCCGGCGTAGCGCAGCGCGCGGAAGCTGCGCGCGTCGCGGGCCCAGCGTTTGGAATCGGCCCCGAGGAAGTAGCTGCGGTGCTCGGCCGTGGGCGTTTCGGCCGTGATGGTAGCCGGGCGGGCGCCCTCAAAGTGCAGGGTCAGCGCGTGGCCGCGCACCGCGCGGCTGGCGGCCGGCTCACCGCCGGGCGGCGCCCCGTGCCCGCGCTGGGCCGGCCCCCCGTCGGCCAGCAGCGCCAGCGTCAGCCCGTCGGCTTCGGCAAAGAGCCGGCCGCCGCCGGGCAGCGGGGCGGCGTAGCGGGCCCGCTCGTTCCACTGCCCCTTGTTCTCAATAAATTCCAGGGTGCGGGTGGTCGGGGCGGGGCGGGCCACGGGTTGGGCCGCTGGTTGAGCCGCGCCGGAAGCGGCCACCAGACCCAAAAGTGTCGCAACGGTGCAAACGTAAAGTAGCGGTTTTTTCATCGGCGGTCAGCAAATCTGGGGTTCATTGTAGAAGGAATCTGGCGCAATTCTCACCCCCGAGCCCCCGCCGCTGGAGGCGCGGAATCCTCCGGGAGGGGGGCGTTCAACGATGCATGGTCGCCTGGCTCTCCCTCCCGGAGACTGGGAGTGGGGTCCTGAAATCCGTCAGCGGCCCGTCGCACCAGCGAAGGTTTCGGAGCAAGCCCACCCTCCGTGGCGCTTGGCTATCGGCTCACTTCCACCCAGCCCTTCACGCGGCGGTTGTCCGCGTCGCGCAGCAGGTAGTAGTAAACGCCGTTGGGCAGGCCGCCCGCGTCCCAGTTGTTGCGGTAGTCGGCGGTTTTGTACACGCTCTGGCCCCAGCGCGAAAACACTTCGAGCGACGTGGGTTGGCAGCTGAAGCGGGGCCGAAACGTCTCGTTGAGCGAGTCGCGGTTGGGGGTGATGATGTTGGGCACGAACACCTCACCCACCACCAGGGGGGCAAAGCCGGTGAGCACCTCGCAGTTGCCGTAGCGGGCCGTGAGCCGGATGGTGTAGGTGCCGGCCTCCAGGTAGCGGTGGGTGGGCTGGGCCTCGGTGCTGACGGGGCTGCCGTCGCCAAAGTCCCACCGGTATACGGCGCCGGGCGCGAGCAGCACCGGCTCCAGCAAGCAGTCGAAGGGTGCCAGACCGGCGTACTCCGGCGCCGCCGCGCACACGGGCAGGTTCAGGTCCACGTCCTGCGCCGAAGTGGGGGCCAGTACCACCGTTCGGGTGGCGGTGGCGCGGCAGGGCCCCTGCACCACGGTGTAGGTCAACTCGAATACTCCCCCGCGGTTGTTGGTGTTCGGGGGCGTGAAAAAGCCGCTGGCCGACACGCCCGCGCCGCTCCAGGTGCCCCCGGCCGGCCCCGCGCCCCGCAGCTGAAACGGCTGCTGCTGGTCGGCGCAAAGGGTGGTGTCGGGGCCGGCCGTCGCGGTGGGGGGGCGGGTCACCACCACTTGCTGGCTGCGCGCGCCGCAGCCCAGCGAGTCGTTCACGCTGTAGGTTAAGGTGTGGGTGCCCACGCCGGCCGCGGCCGGGTCGAACCGCCCGCCGGCCACCCCCGGCCCGCTGAAGGTGCCCCCCGCCGGCGTAGCCGCCAGGGCCACGCTGCCCTGGGAGGTGCACTGCGGCGGCACGGGCGCAAAGGCCGGCACCACGGCCGGCGCCACCACGTAGCGCACGGCGCGGGTGCTCAGGCAGACGCCCGTGGCGGCCACCGAGTAGTTGAGCAGGTACTGCCCCGGCCCCACCGCCGCGGGTACGAAGCGGTAGCCGCCGGCCACGGCCTCCACGCCCGGCCCGGTCCAGGTGCCGCCGGTCGGGGCGCCGCCCAGGGCCAGAGGGCCGCCGTCCGCGCACACGAAGCGGCGGGGGCCGGGGTCGGCTATGCGCAGCTCAAAGTTCATCTTGAAGGCGCCGTTGTTGCAGTTCGCGCTGCCGTTGCGGGTGGTGTAGCTGCCCGCCCCCGGCGGCACCGGGAAGCCCTGCGCCCCGTTGCAGGTAGCGCACATGGCCTGGTACACGATGCCGCGCTTGTCGAAGCGCGAGGTGCCGCCGTCCACGTGGTCGGCGGGGCCATTCTGCTGGCCGAAAAAGGTGCCGTATTCGAGGCCCCTCATGCCGGCTTCGAACTGGGCCAGGTAGAAGTCGCTGCCGTCGGTGGTGCGCTGCACGGCGTCGGCGGTGGTGGGCAGGCCGGTGGTGGTGCCGCCCAGCCCCCTGCCGCCCAGGTTGTTGTCGACCCCGCCCCAGCCGCTGACGTACACCCGCTCGCACTCGTCGACCAGAAAAGCCGTGGGCACCAGATTGGGGCCGCCCCGGGGGCCGCCGCGGTTGCCAAAGGCGGTGCCGTAGAGGCTGGCCGTCAGGTCCGGGTTGAGCTTTTGGATGAACTGCGAGCCGTTGGCGCTGCCGTACAGGCCCTGCGTGGTGGGAAATTGCCCCAGCGTCTGCCCGAGCAGGTAGGCGTTGCCGGCCGCGTCGAGCTGCAGGAAGTACGCTTGGTCGTAGCCGCTGGTGCCCACGAAAGTGGCGCGCTCCAGCGTGCGGCCGTTGGCGCTGATGCGGGCCGCGAAGCCGTCGGTGCTGCCGCCCGGCCGGGTGCCGCGGTACGTGCCGGCCGTGGCCGGGAAGTTGGCCGAATTGGTGCCGCCGCACACGTACACCCGCCCCAGGGCGTCGCGCTGCACCGAGTACGCGGCTTCCTCCGCGCCGCCCCCGAGCAGGCCGGCCCACGCCACGGCGGTCAGGTCTGGGGCCAGCTGGCACACCACGGCATCGGAAGCGCCCCCGCGGTAGGTGGCGTTGAAGCCCCGGGCCAGGCCCGGAAAATTGCGGGAGCTGGTGGCCGCCGCGACGTACACGTTGCCCGCCCCGTCGAGCAGCACGTCGCTGCGGAAGGCGTCGCCGTAGTTGGCGTCAATGGCGTCCGGCTGGTCCACCACGCCCTCGTTGCCGGCGCCCCCCAGGTAGGTGCTGGCCCGCAGCGCGCCGCCGTCGGCGCTGAAGCGGGTGACCACCAGGTCGGAGCCGTTGGGCATCTTCAGTTGCTGGGTGCCCGTAGTGTTGCCGATGCGGAAGGGGTCGAGCGCCGTGCCGCCCCCGAAGCTGCGCTGCAGCGCCGTGGCCGTGGTGGGGTAGTTGGTGCTCGACGTGCTGCCGAGGACCACCAGCTCGTTCTGCGCGTTCACCACCAGGCTGTGCGGGAAGTCGGCGCTGTTGCCGCCCAGGTAGGTGGCCCACACCCGTGCCGCCGGCCCGGTGACCCGGGTGTTGAACTTGATGAGGGCCATGTCGACCACGCTGCTGAAAGTGGTGCGAAACGCCCCCAGGGTGGCCGGAAACGCGCCCCCGGAGTCGAACACGATGCCGCCCGAATACAGGTTGCCCGCCTCGTCGTGGGTGGCCGTGAAGCCCCAGTTGTCGGCCGTCGAGCCGGTCAGGGTCGAGAACTGCACGGTGGGGTCGATGGTGAGGGCGCGGGCGCGGTCGTAGGCGCCGAGGGCGAAGGTGAGGGTGCGGCCCGTGAGCACGTAGCGGCAGGGCACGGGCTGGCGCCGGCCGGCGGCCGTGGTTTGCCAGGCCTTGGGGGCCAGCTCGGTGGTGGTGCCCACGGTGGTTTTAACGACAAGGTTGCCGGCCGCGTCCAGGGCCAGGCCGGCGGCGCCCTCGTAGCGCAGGGCCACGCGGGCGGGGTTGGCGCGGGGCGCCAGCAGCACGTCGTACTCCAACTGGCGGCCCGCGTTTTCGTACAGCGTCAGCCCAATGCCCGGCCACAGCTCCTCGTAGCGCAGCCGCCGAAACGCGCCCACGTGGCTGGCCCAGCGGCGCGCGTCGCTGCCCACGAAGTAGTTGCGCTCGCCGGCCGTGGGCGTTTCGGCCGTGAGGCGAACGCGGGCGTTGGCCCGCTCAAAGTGCACGGTGTAGGCGTGGGCCGCCACGTCGGCGGGCACGGCGGCCGGGCCGGTGGCGGGGTCCGTCGTGCCGCCGTGGTGGTGGCTCAGCAGGACCGGGTCGAGGAAAGAATAGGTGAGGGCATTGGCTTGCACGAAGAGGCGGCCGGCGGGCAGGGCGGCCTCGTAGCGCACCCGGCCGTCCCACTGGCCCTGGTTCGGAATAAATTCCAGGCTGGGGTTGCCGGGCTCCACCGCAACGGCCCGGGCGGGCGGAACCGGGGCCGCCTGCAGCGCGCCCACAGAAGCCAATGAAGCCAAAAAAGAAAGGTAGACTGCGTGGAAAAGTGGGGGCATGCGAACGCCAGAGGCCGAAACAGGTGGAAAGGATGGGTAGTACTAAAAAACGGCACGCCGGGCAGATTCAACCCGCGTGCGTGCGTGCCGGGCCTGCGCAAAATTCGTGCAAGCCTGCGCTGGCTGCCGCGGTGAGCCCGCGGTGAGCATTGCCGCCCCGCCGGCCCCGAAGCATAAAGATAAATAACCCTTGACGCGCCGCCGCCATCGGCCGCCGCTACCTTTGCCGGCCCCGTTCCTTCTGCCGTGCGCCGCTCTTTTGCCTTCAAACTTACGCTCCTCACGCTGCTCTGGCTTCTGCTGGCCATTGGCTGCCAGCAGGTGCCGCCCAGCGTGTTCTGGCCCGTGGCCTTCGGGGCGCTCACCACCCCGGTGGCCCTGGCCCTGACGGCGCTGCTAGTGCTGTACTGGCTGCGGCGCAACTGGCGGGTGGCGGCCCTGCCGCTCGCGGCCCTGGTCCTCACCTGGCCCCAGGTGCAACGCGGGCTGGCGCTTCATTTTAATGAAGAATTAGGAACCGAAGGACGGCGCCAGCCAATGAGAAATGAGGAATTGGAAGGCGCAAAAAAACCAGGCAAGGCAAAAATTCCTCATTCCTCATTCTTCATTCCTCATTCGCGAAACGAAGTGAGCCTGCTTTCGGCCAACGTGCGCATCTTCAACGTGTACGCCGAGCTGCGCGAGCCGGACAACGCGTCCTCCGTGGGCTTCATCCGCTGGCTGGCCGAGAGCCCGGCCGACGTGCTCTGCCTCCAGGAATTCTACAACGAGCCGCGCGGCTCGCGCCAGGACGGGGACGTGTTTCGCAGCGTGGCCCGGCTCGGGGCCGGCAGCGGGCGCCACGCCTTCTCTTCCAATACCTTCACCAACAGCATCGGGGCCGAGTTTGGCCTGGCCATTTTCTCGCGCTTCCCCATCGTGCGGCGCGGCAGCGTCTGGTTCAGCCGCCGCTCCCAGAACCACGCCATGTGGGCCGACCTGGCCCGCCCCGCCGCCGCCGGCCGCCGGGCCGACACCATCCGGGTGTTCAACCTGCACCTGCAAAGCATGGCCATGGCCGACGCCGACCTGGCGGCCGCCACCACCAGCCGCGCCGGCCTGCGCCGGAAGGCCCCGGGCCTGCTGCGCCGCTTCCGCAACGGGGCCGTGGCCCGCGCCGCGCAGATTGACACCATCGCGGCCCGGGTGGCCCGCTCGCCCTACCCCGTGCTGCTGGCCGGCGACCTCAACGACCTGCCCTACTCCTACACCTACGACCAGTTGGCCGACCGCCTGCAAAACGCCTGGGCCACCGCGGGCACCGGCATCGGGGCCACCTACAACGGCCGGCTGCCGCTGCTGCGCATCGACCAGCAGTTTGCCGGGCCGCAGTGGCGGGTGCGGGGCTGCCGGGTGCACCGCGAAATCCGGTGGAGCGACCATTTCCCGGTGGAAGGGCTTTATCAGTTATCAGTTAACAGTGAGCAGTGAGCAGTTGGGGACGTGCTGCCGAGTAGTTTTGAATTATGGAAACGTCGAAGCATGAGGCCGGGCCGCTGCTGCAAAAATCTTTCGCCTTTGCGGTGAGAATGATGAAATTCTACCGGCATTTGCAGACTAGCGAGCGGGAATTTATCGTTTCTAAGCAACTGGTGCGCAGTGCCACTTCTATCGGGGCAAATGCGGAAGAGGCCACCGGAGCAATATCAAGCGCGGACTTTAGCAGCAAAATTTCTATTGCGTACAAGGAAGCCCGCGAAACCAGCTATTGGCTGCGGGTGCTCCACGCAGCAGGGTACATTGAGAATAAATTATTCTCATCGCTCCACGACGACTGTCAGCAGCTTTGCCGTATTCTTTACTCCATCCTGCGGTCAAGTGGCCGCGCGTAATAGTAGTGAGCAGTTAACAGTGAGCAGTTATTAGTCTTTTAATTGATAACTGCTCACTGTTAACTGCTCACTGCTAACTGATTCCATGCTTAGTCTCTACAACACGCTTACCCGCCGAAAAGAAGAATTCCAGCCCGTACACCCGCCCGTGGTGGGGCTGTACCTGTGCGGCCCCACCGTGTACAACGAGGCCCACCTGGGCAACGCCCGCGGCCCGGTGGTGTTCGACGTGCTGACCCGCTACCTGCGCCATCTTGGCCACACGGTGCGCTACGTGCGCAACATCACCGACGTGGGCCACCTGCAGGGCGACGCCGATGCCGGCGAGGACCCCATGGAAAAAGCCGCACGGGCCCAGCAACTGGAGCCCATGCAGGTGGCCCAGTACTACACCACCCGCTACCGCCAGAACATGGCCGCCCTCGGCTGCCTGCCGCCCGACATCGAGCCCCAGGCCAGCGGCCACATCACCGAGCAGATTGCCATGGTGGAGGAAATCCTCGCCAACGGCTTCGCCTACGAAGTCAACGGCTCGGTGTACTTCGACGTGCCCAAGTACAACACCGAGTACCGCTACGGCCAGCTTTCGAACCGGGTGACCGACGAGCTGCTGGCCGGCACCCGCGACAACCTCGCCGGCCAGGACGAAAAGCGCAGCCCGCTGGATTTTGCCCTCTGGAAAAGCGCCGGGGCGACGCACCTCATGCGCTGGCCCTCGCCCTGGGGGGCGGGCTTCCCCGGCTGGCACCTGGAGTGCTCGGCCATGAGCCGCAAGTACCTCGGCCCGGAGTTCGACATTCACGGCGGCGGGCTGGACCTCATGTTTCCGCACCACGAGTGCGAGATTGCCCAGAGCCAGGCCAGCCACAGCCACACCCCCGAGGCCCGCATCTGGATGCACAACAACATGCTGACCGTGAACGGCGCCAAGATGAGCAAGAGCCTGGGCAACTTCATCACCCTGCCCGACCTGTTTGCCGGCACCACGGCCACCCTCAGCCAGGCTTACTCGCCCATGGTGGTGCGCTTCTTCCTGTTGCAGGCCCACTACCGCTCGCCCATCGACCTGAGCGACGACGCCCTGCAAGCCGCCCGCAAAGGCTACCGCAAGCTGATGAACGGCCTGCGCCTGGCGGAGAAATTAGTTGTTAGTTTTTCGTTGTCAGTTGTTAGTGAGAAGTCCACGCCAACGGACCAAGTGCCCGCGACTAACAACGGACAACTAGCAACTGACAACGAACTCGCCAAGCTCACCGCCGACGTGTGGACCGGTCTCGATGACGACCTGAACACCGCCCGCAGCATTGCCAGCCTGTTCAACCTGCTGCGCAAGTTCAACACCTTGGCCACCGCTCCCGCCGCCCTGGCCGAGGTGTCGGGCCCGGCGCTGGCCGATGCCGTGGCGGCCTACCGCCGCCTCGTCACCGACATCCTGGGCCTGCACGACGAGCCCCGCGCCAACGCCGAGCAGCTGCTGGAACTTACGCTGGGCTTTTATTCCGAAGCCAAGGCCGACAAAGCCTACGACCGGGTGGACCTCATTCGGGCCGCCCTCAAGGGCCAGGGCATCGTGATAAAAGACACCAAGGCCGGCGTGGAATGGGCCTACAGCGAGGAGTAGTCACCGTAGCGTTTTCAAACAAACAATAATAATCATCAGGCTCCCCTCTCCACGGGAGAGGGGCCGGGGGTGAGGTTCACCGTCCGCGCCGCTTACTTCGTCGCATGAACTTTCATACCCTCCGCCTTCCCCTGGCCGCCCTAGCCGGCCTCGTGCTGCTCACCGGCTGCCCGGACAAAAAACCCGCCGAAACCGCTGACCCCGCCGCGCCGGCCGAGGCCCGGCTGCCCCGGGCGCCGGTGTTCAACGCCGACTCGGCCTACGCCTTCACGGCCCGGCAGGTGGCCTTCGGGCCCCGCGTGCCCAACTCCAAGGCCCACGTGGCCACCGGCGACTACCTGGTGGCCACGCTCAAGGGCTACGGCCTGCGGGTGCTGGAGCAGCCGTTCGCGGCCATGACCTTCGACGGCACCAACATCCGGGCCCGCAACATCATCGCCCAGTACCAGCCGCAGGCCGCCCGCCGGGTGGCCATCTTCGGCCACTGGGACACCCGGCCCTTTGCCGACAACGACCCGGTGAAGAAAAATGCCCCCCTGGACGGGGCCTCCGACGGGGCCAGCGCCGTGGCCGTGGCCCTGGAAATGGCCCGCGTGCTCAGCCAACAGCCCGACAGCCTGGCCCCCAACGTGGGCGTCGACTTCATCTTCTTCGACGCCGAGGACTGGGGCTACGACGCCGGCACCCAGGCAACGCTCAAGAACCAGCTCGACGGCGCCGGCGACTCCTGGTGCCTGGGCTCGCAGTACTGGGCTAAGAATTTGCTGCCCGCCAACTATAAGGCCGAGTACGGGGTGCTGCTCGACATGGTGGGCGCCCGCGGCGGCAAGTTCAGCCGCGAGGCGCTCTCGCGGGAGAAGGCCCGCTTCGCGGTGGACAAAATCTGGAACACCGCCGCCCGGCTCGGCTACACCGACTACTTCCTGTTCAACGACTCGGGCGGCGCCTCCGACGACCACGTGTACACCAACCAGGCCGGCATCCCCACCGTCGACATCATTGACCACCTGCCCAACAACCCCGAGCAGTATTTCCCCAACTACCACCACGCCACCACCGACAACATGGCCGTCATCGACCGCAAGACGCTGAAAGCCGTGGGCCAGACGGTGCTCCAGACACTGTATGTGGACTAAGCCGCAGCCTTATTTAGAGGCCGCCAAAACGTGGTAGAGACGCATACTTGCGTCTCGTCGTCCGCGCCGGGCGCCCAAATCGGGCAACGACGAGACGCAAAATGTTGCGTCTCTACGCCGTTCTGCCGCACGAATGGCTAATTCAAACAGCTTTTCAGCGACGAGACGCCCGCTGGCGTCTCTGCCACCAGCCGCGCTCCGGCTTCGTCCACTACTAGCTGCGCCTTGCTACCCACCACCAGCGCCCGGTTGTCGGCCTCGTGCCCCACGGGGAAGCCGTAGCCCACCGGGAAATTGTAGTGCCGGGCGTAGGAGTCGATGATTTCGTGGGCCGTGGCGCCGAAGGGCACGGCGTTGTCGCGCAGCTGCGAGAAATGGCCCACCACCAGCCCGGCCAGGCCCGCGAGCTGCCCGCTGCGGTGCAGGTGCAGCAGCATGCGGTCGACGTGGTAGAGGTACTCGTCGAGGTCTTCCAGAAACAGGATGCGGCCCGCAAAGCTGGCCTGTGAGGCCGTGCCGGTGATAGTGTGCAGCAGGCTCAGGTTGCCGCCCACCAGCTCGCCGGTGGCCGTGCCGGGCCGGTTGAGTGGGTGCGGCGGCACGGCCAGCGGCAATGCGGCTTCGCCAAAAAGAGCGCGGCGCAGGCTTTCCAGGGCCATTTCGCCGCCCGGCTGCCCAAACAGCACCGGCATCACGCCGTGGATGCTGGCGTGCTGCCGGGCGAGCAAGTGCGAGTTGAGCACGGTGATGTCGGAAAAGCCGGCCACCCACTTGGGACGGGCCGCGAAACCCGAAAAATCGAGGCCGTCCACGATGCGGGCGGTGCCGTAGCCGCCGCGCGCGCACAGAATGGCCCGGATGCCGGGGTCGTCGAGCTGCTGCTGAAAGTCGCGGCGGCGCAGGTTGTCGTCGCCGGCAAACTGGTGGTGGTCGCCGGCAATGCTCGCGCCCAGCACCACCTCTAGGCCCCAGCCGGTGAGCACGGCGATGGCGGGCGCCAGCTCGGCGGCGCTGATTTTGCGGGCGGGGCTGACGATGGCCACGCGCTGGCCGGGCTGCAGGGCGGGCGGAAACTGAACGGGCATAGGAGCAAAGCAACGGGGCCGCAAATAACGCCGATTGGGCTTCCGCAATCGGAACCGCGCCGCCCGAAACCCCGTACCCATCTTCCGTGTCCAGGTCGTCGGCATCCCGTCAATTAATTATCTGGCCACCCAGGCGCTGGCGCCCCACTTTTTTTCTGTCGTACATGAAATCAACCTTCCTCCTTATTATGGCCCTGCTCCTCGCCGGGCTGCACGCCGCCACCGCCCAAATCGACACCACCCGGGGGCGCTACTACCAGCCCATTTTTTCGAACGTGACCGTGACCTCGGGCGTCGCCTACGGCTCGGCCGTGACGTTCAACGGCGCCACTCAAACGCTGCTGATGGACGTTTACCAGCCCACCGGTGATTCGGAGCCGCGCCGGCCGGTCATCATCTTTGCCCACCAGGGCGGCTTTGTCACGGGTTCGCGCACCGACGCGTACATGGTGGACGTCTGCACCCGGTTTGCCCGGTTGGGCTACGTCACGGCCAGCATCGACTACCGCTTACTGTTTTTCCCGTTCGACACGGTGAACGTGGCCAAAGCCGCCATCCGGGGCATGCAGGACCTGCGCGCCGCGGTGCGGTTTTTCCGGCAAGACGCGGCCACGGCCAACGCCTACCGCGTCAACCCCAGCTACATTGCCGTGGGCGGGTCGTCGGCCGGGGCGTTCATGGCCCTGGAAGTCGGGTACCTGGACAAAGCCGCCGAAGTGCCGGCTTACGCCGACATCGCCACCCTGGGCGGCGTTGAGGGCCAGAGCGGCAACCCCGGCTACAGCAGCGCCGTGCTGGCCGTGCTCAACCTGAGCGGCGCCACCGAAACCCCGAACTACATCGAGCCTGGCAACGCGCCCCTGCTCAGCGTGCACGGCACCGCCGATGCCACCGTGCCCTACCTGCAGGGCCGGGTGGGCTCGCCGCTGCCTCCCAAGTACGTGTACGGCAGCGGCCGGCTGCACCCGCGGGCCGCGGCCCTGGGCATTCGCAACACCCTGCGCACCTTGCGCGGGGCCGGCCACATTCCTTTCGAAAACAACGCTACTTACGCCGACACTACGTTTCGCGACATCCGCGACTTCCTGCGGCCCAGCCTGGGCGAGCGCGGCACGGTCATCACCGCCACGAAGCCGGGCGCCGCCCCGGCCGCCCCGCGGGCCCAGGCCTACCCCAACCCCGCCGATGACGCGGTGCGCCTGCTACTGCCCGAGGCCTGGCGGTTGCCCGCCGAAGCCCAACTGTTCGACGCCGTCGGCCGCGTGGTGCGCACCCTCAACCCGCAAGGGCGCGAGCTTGCGGTGCCCCGCGGGTCGCTGAAACCAGGCGTCTACACCCTGAAATTCCCGGGCCAGGCCCCGGTGCGCATCGAGTTCAGGTAGTGACCAGCCGGGCCGCGGCCGGCGCCAGCGGCGGCGGCTGGGCCAACCGCACTTCGCCCAGCCAGGCTACGAACACGCCCGCAGTCCGCAGGGCGTCGCGGTGCCGGTGCAGTTGTTCCAGCGGTACGGGAATGGTGGTGTGCGCGCCGCCGGCATCGGTCGTCAGCGCATCCGCGGGCACTTCTAGCAGCTGTAGCACCGTTTGGAGCGTGGTTTCGTCGGGGTGGCGCAGGTAGAACGTGGCTGCCAGTCCGGCGGTCAGCTGCGTGGCGGGCGCGGCGGCCCGCTTGGCGTAGCCGTAACGGAAGCTCCGCCGCAGCGCCAGCACGTCGGCCAGCACGGCCGAGCCGGTGGGATGGCCGCCGGCCCCGCGCCCGCGCAAAAACTGCGTACCGGCGAATTCCGCCTCCAGCACCACGCCGTTGAATTCGTGCTCCACAGCGTAGAGCGGCGAGTCGGAGCCCACGAACTGCGGGGTTACCAGCGCCGTCACGCGGCCGTCGGGCAGGCGGTAGAGGCCGGCCACCACCTTGATTTTCTGGTTCTGCGCGGCGGCGTACGCAATGTCGGCCGCGCTGACGCCCTCGATGCCCAGGTTCAGCACGTCGTCCGGGTTCAGGAAGACGCCGTAGGCGTGGGCGGCCAGAATCACGGCCTTGGAGCGCGGGTCGAAGGCGCCCATGTCCAGCGACGGGTCGGTTTCGGCGAAGCCCCGGGCCTGGGCTTCGGCCAGGGCCGGGCCGTAGTCGGAGCCTTCCTCGCTCATGCGGGTGAGCACGTAGTTCGACGAGCCGTTGAAAATGCCGCTCACCGCGCGCAGCGGCTCGTGGCTGAAGTAGCCGTCCAGGGTGCGGATGACGGGAATGCTGCCGCACACGGCTGCCTCGTAGAGCAGCGTGCCGCCAAATTCCTGCTGCAAGGCTACCAGCTCGGGCAGGTGGCGGGCCAGCATGGCCTTGTTGGCCGTCACCACCCGGCGCCCCTGGCGCAGCGCGGCGGCCACCAACCGAAAAGCCTCGGCCGGGTCGTCAATGACTTCAATGAGCAAGTCCAGCTCCGGGTCGGCCAGCAGCTCATCGGCGTGGAAGCTGAACCGCTCGGTGGGCAGCGTCCGGGGCTTGTCGGGGTTTTTCACCGCAATGCGCGTCACCGCCAGGCCCAGGCCGGGCTGCTGCTGAAGAATGTCATAAAACCCTTGTCCCACGCAGCCAAAGCCAATCAGGCCAATGCGCAGGGGTTGTTTGTCAGAATCCATAAGTGGTAATTGGGTGGTGCGTTGAATGGGAGGAGCAATGAATGAAACGTTGCAGTGAAAAAACGTCATGTCGAGCTTGCCGAGACATCTCGCGTGGAGCCACACAGAGGCGCAAATGCAAGCAAGCGAGATGTCTCGGCCAGCTCGACATGACGTTTCCAGTTCCGCATCTCCTAAAAACTGCTCAAATGGCTACTTCGGCCCGTACGTCCAGCGCCTCCAGCAGCCGCTGCTTGTACGCCTGAAAATCGGCGTCGGTACGGCGGCGCGGGCGGGGCAGGTCCACCAGCACGGTTTCGTGGATGCGGCCGGGGTGGCCGCGCAGCACCACGATGCGGTCGGCGAGTACGAGGGCTTCTTCCAGGTCGTGGGTTACGAGCACCAGCGTGGGCCGGTCGTAGGCCCAGATGTGCAGCAGGTGGTCCTGCAAGTCCATTTTGGTGAACGGGTCGAGGGCGCTGAAGGGCTCGTCGAGCAGCAGCAGCGCCGGCTGGGCCACCAGCGCCCGCGCCAGGGCCACGCGCTGGGCCATGCCGCCCGAGAGCTGCCGCGGCAGCGCGTCGGCGAAGCGGCCGAGCCCTACGCGTTCCAGCACCACGTCGGTACGCGCCTCCTGCTCGGCCCGGGGCAGGGCGGCCAGGCCGAAGCGCACGTTTTGCCGCACAGTGAGCCAGGGCATCAGGCGCGGCTCCTGAAACACCACGCCCACGGCCGGGTGCGGCCCATTCAGCGGTTCTTCGTTGATGAGCACGCGGCCGGCAGTGGGCGCCTCCAGGCCCGCCGCGATGCGCAGCAGCGTGCTTTTGCCGCAGCCGCTGGCGCCCACCAGCGCCACAATCTCGGCGGGCTGCACGCGCAGGCTCACGTCCGCCAAGGCCACCGTGCCGGAGTCAAACTGCTTGCTGATGTGGTCGAGGAGGAGCACTAAAGGAAGTTTTGATTAATTGAATGTCATGCTTCGCTGCGCGCTGCATGACCGTTTTGTGCATTCGCTCATTCACCCATTGCCAAAGTGCGTGTCCTGCCAGCGCAGCAGGCGGCGGCTGAGGGCGGCCAGGCCGGCGTCGGTGAGCTGGCCGAGCACGGCGAAGAGCAGGATGCTGGCCAGGATGGTTTGGGGCCGACCGGTCATCTGCCCGTCCACCAGCAGGAAGCCCAGGCCGCGGCTGGCCCCCATGATTTCGGCGGCCACCACGAACATCCAACCCAGCCCCAACCCGCTGCGCAGCCCCACGAAATAGGCCGGCAGCGTGGCCGGCAGAAACACCCGCCGCACGAGCTGCGCGCCCGTCAGCCGGTACACCCGGCCCACTTCCACCAGCTTGCGGTCGACGCCCTGCACGCCGCTCATCAGGTTGAGGTACACTGGGAAGAACACGCCCACGGCAATGAGTACCACCTTGGAGGTTTCGTAAATGCCCATCCAGAGGATGAACAGCGGCACCCAGGCCAACGACGGAATGTTGCGCACGCCCTGCAGCAGCGGGTCGAGCAATTGGAACAAGCGCCGCGAATAGCCCGTGGCCGCCCCCAGCGCCGTGGCCACCGCACCGCCCAGCGCGAAGCCCGCCCCCACCCGGGCCAGCGTGATGCCCAGGTGCCCCCACAGCTCGCCGGTGCGGGCCAGCTCCCCGATGGTGGCCAGCACGCGTGAGGGCGCCGGCAGCAGGTTGGGCGGCAGCACGCCGGCCCGGGCCAGCCCTTCCCACAGCAGCAGCAGGGCCACGGGTAACACCGCGCCCGTCAGCCAGCCCCAGCGGCGCGGGTTGGGCTGGGCCGCTGGGGCTGGCCGCTGAACGGGCCGGCTGGCCGCGGTGGGCCCGGCCGGAGCCAGCCGCGGGGGCGGCGCAAAAACGGAGGTGGTTTCAGCCATGTGGTAGAAGCGTTGGATGCCGTCTGGCGCTGCGTCGTCGGGCTACTTGGCGGCGGTGGCGCCGTTGGCAGCGGCGGGAAGCTTGCCAGCAAAGCTGGCGTCAATCAATTCGTTGACCGTTTTGGGCACGTCCACGGCTTGGTCAATCACGCCGCTTTTCTTGAGCACGGCACCGGCGGCGGTGATGGTGGCCCGTTGCGGTTCGCCGAAAGTGACGTTGGAGAAATCGGTGCGCTCCAACTGCTTCGCGGCCACGGCGTCGCTGAGCTGGGCCGCGGTGGCCACGGTCTTTTTCAGCTCCGCGGGGTGCAGGATGGCCCACTGGCGGGCCTGCTCGTAGGCGGCCAGCACGCGGTCGACCAGGATGGGGTGCTCCTGGGCAAACTCGGCTCGCACGTTGAGCACGCCGTAGCTGTTGAAGTCCGCGTTGCGGTACAGCAGCCGGGCGCCCGACTCCAGCTCGGCCTTGGCCATGTGCGGGTCGAGGCCGGCCCAGGCGTCCACGTCGCCTTTCTCCAGCGCGACGCGGCCGTCGGAGTGTTGCAGCGGAATCAGCTCGATGTCCTTTTCGCTGAGCCCGGCCTGGTCGAGCGCGCGCAGCAGGAAGATGTAGGGGTCGGTGCCGCGGGTGGCGGCCACGCGCTTGCCTTTCAGCGCCGCCACCGACTTAATCCCCGACTTGGGCCCCACGCACAGCGCCGTCCACTCCGGCTTGGAGTAGATGTACACGGCCTTGAGCGGGTTGCCGTTGGCTCGGCCGATGAGGGCCGCCGCCCCAGCCGTCGAGCCAAAGTCAATGCTGCTGCCGTTGAGGAACTCCAGGGCCTTGTTGCTGCCCTGGCTCAGCACCCATTCCACCTTGATGTTGTCCTGGGCCAGGTCCTTTTCCAGCCAGCCCTGCTGCTTGAGCACCAGGCTGAGCGGGTTGTAATAGGCGTAATCCAAACGCACGGTGGCGGGCGGCGCGGTGGCGGTTTGGTTGCCAGCGCCGCCGCAGCCCGCCAGCCCAACGGTTACCAGCAGGGCGGCAAGAATACGAAAAATGGCGGTCTTCTTCATTTCGAAAAAGGAGTTAAAAGTGAAGAGTTAAAAGTGAAAAGCAGGCTGTTTTTAACTCTTCACTTTTAACTGATTTAATGCGCAAATGTGGGCGCGTAGAACAGCTCCAAAAAGTGCGTAATGGCCGCTGTTTCCAGCAGAAAGCCGTCGTGGCCGTAGCGCGAGTCCAACTCGGCGTACATCGCGCCCGGGATGTGGGCGGCCAGCTCCCGCTGCTCGCTGAGCGGAAATAGCACGTCGGAGGTGATGCCCAGCACCAGCGTACGCGCCCCGATACCGGCCAGCGCCGCCGGCACGCCGCCCCGGCCGCGGCCCAGGTGGTGGGTGTCCATGCTCCGGCTCAGGGCTACGTAGCTGTAGGCGTCGAAGCGAGCCACGAGCTTGTCGCCCTGATAGCGCTGGTAGGTGCTGGCGCGGTGTTCGCGCAGCAGCTCGTCCTCGGGGTCGGTCTGGGTTTCGGCGTAGGCCGGGTAGCTGCGGTAGCTGAGCAGGGCCACGGCGCGGGCAGCGCGCAGGCCGGCGCTGCCCCCGCCGGGCTGACCGGCGGCGTAGGTCGGGTCGGCCTCGATGGCCAGCCGCTGGGCCTCGTTGAAGGCAATGCCCCAGGCCGAGTGCCGGGCGTTGGTGGCAATTACCACGAGGTTGTCGAACAGCTCCGGCCGCTGCACCGCCCATTCCAGCGCCTGCTGCCCGCCCAGCGAGCCGCCAATCAGCGTGTGGATGTCCGTCAGGCCCAGCTCCTGGCGCAGCGCCTCGTGCGCCGCCACCAGGTCCCGGATGGTGAGCAGCGGGAACTGCTGGTAGCGCGGCCGGCCGGTGACGGGGTCGGCCTCCACGGGCCCGGTGCTGCCGTAGCACGAACCCAGCACGTTGGCACACACGATGAACCAGTCGGCCGGGTCGAAGTGGCAATCAGGCCCGAACAGGCCCGGCCACCAGGCCAGCACGTCGGCGTTGGCCGTGAGGGCGTGGCACACCCAGACGGCGTTGCTGCGCTCCTCGTTCAGCTCGCCCCAGGTTTGGTAGGCCACGCGGGCACCGGCCAGGGTTTCGCCGCTTTCCAGCGGCAGGTCGGGGAGGTCGAAAAATTGGTCTTGCATGTATTGTTTTTGCGTTATTTCTCGCTGAGGTCCGCAGAGGGCTTCGCAGAGGTTCGCAGTGGACGACCTCCGCGAACCTCTGCGTAGCCCTCTGCGGACCTCAGCGAAAAACCCTTCTACACCTCCAAAGGCTGGGCGTGCTCCAGCTCGGGCTCGCCCACTTCCGCCCCTTCCGCGGGCAGCGCAGCCGTGTTGCCGATGGCGTCGAACGCCTGCTGCAAGTCGGCGGTGATGTCTTCGAAGTGCTCCAGGCCCAGCGAGAGGCGCAGCGAGGTGGGCGTGACGCCGGCGGCCAGCTGCTCCTGCTCCGAGAGCTGCTGGTGGGTGGTGGCGGCGGGCTGGATGATGAGCGTCTTGGCGTCGCCCACGTTGGCCAAATGACTGATGAGCTTGAGGTTATCGATGAATCGGGTGGCCGTTTCCTTACTACCCTTCAGGCGGAAGGTGAACACGCCCCCGAAGCCGCGCTTGAGGTACTTCTGGGCCAGGCCGTGGTAGGGGCTGCTGGCCAGGCCGGGGTAGTTCACGCTCTCCACTTGCGGGTGCTGCTCCAGCCAGGTGGCCACTTTCAGGGCGTTTTCCACGGTGCGGTCCACGCGCAGGCTCAGGGTTTCGAGGCCTTGCAGCAGCAGGAAGGAGTTGAACGGGCTGATGCTGGGACCGAAGTCGCGCAGCCCTTCCACCCGCGCCCGGATGATGAAGGCGATGTTGCCAAACGGCCCGCCCTTGCCGAACACGTCGTTAAAAATCAGGCCGTGGTAGCCCTCGCTGGGCTCGGTGAACTGCGGAAACTTGCCGTTGCCAAAGTCGTAGGTGCCGCCGTCCACAATCACGCCGCCCACGCTGGTACCGTGCCCGCCAATCCACTTCGTGGCCGACTCGACCACGATGCTGGCGCCGTGCTCCAGGGGCCGAAACAAGTAGCCGCCCGCCCCGAAAGTGTTGTCCACAATCAGCGGCAGGTCGTGCTTGTGGGCGATGGCCGCGATGGCCTCGAAGTCGGGAACACTGAAGCTGGGGTTGCCGATGGTTTCCAGGTACAGCGCCTTGGTCTTGTCGTCAATCAGGGCCTCGAAGCTGGCCGGGTTGTCGCCGTCGGCGAAACGGGCCTCGATGCCCAGGCGCTTGAACGCCACCTTGAACTGGTTGTAGGTGCCGCCGTAGAGAAAGGCCGTGCTCACGAAGTTGTCGCCGGCCTGCAGGATGTTGTTCAGGGCCAAGAACTGGGCCGCCTGCCCCGAGCCGGTGGCCAGGGCCGCCACGCCGCCTTCCAGGGCCGCCACGCGCTGCTCGAACACGTCGGTGGTCGGGTTCATCAGGCGGGTGTAGATGTTGCCGAACTCCTTCAGGGCAAACAGGTTGGCGCCGTGCTCGGCGCTCTTGAACACGTAGGACGTGGTTTGGTGGATGGGCACGGCGCGCGAGCCGGTGGTGGGGTCGGGCTGCTGGCCGGCGTGGAGTTGCAGCGTTTCGAAATGCAGGGGTTTTGCAGACATGATGGGAATGGGGTTAAAGTTGAAAAAACCAGAAAAAGAAAATGAAATGGCGCTCAAAAGCCCTAGAAGCAAGGGTTTGGCCCGGCAACTTCCGTCCGACGAAACCGGCCTGAAAACGTGGCCCGAAATCGCCGCCGAGCCCTGCCAAAACCGGCAGTGGGCACGGTGGACCACCAAAAAAACCCAGAAAAAGGAGGATGGGACCTAAGCCGAAATCAGCTTAGCAACAACACGGGCGACAACAGCACATTCGCATCGGCGCCGGGCGCGGGGCGGCGTGCCGGCTACCGAGGGCCGCAATTATAACGCCCGAAACCGCAGCGCGCAAAGCAACCGAAGCATTCGGGACAAAAGAGGCGGAAGCAAGGGTGTTTTCCATGGCACTCGGTTCATATGCCCCGCCCCGGCCTGCGCCGGTGGAGGGTAGGAATTGGCACCTTTCGCGCGGTCGAAGGTTGCCAGCGGGTCAGGGAGCCTAGTCTCTCGCCGCTTCTCTATAAAACATAAACTACCCCGCCGCGAGCGGGGGAGTACCGGATTGGTAGGGCGAATGTACGGGAGAAATTTTTTTATGACCAAACACTCGGCAGGAATAGCGGGGAAATTAAGTAGAGAGCCCTCACGCTTAGCATGACGGTCTCATCCATTCACCGGTCGCGGCGCTCTCGTTCCCCATCGTGCAGTAGGGCGCGGGGACCAGCGCCGCGTCCTACTCGTTTTCGCGGCCCATCGCGGCGAGCGCAGACGCAAAAAAGCCACCCTGAAACAGAGTGGCTTTTCTCACCTTTTTTCTGCAAAAAAGTACCTAGAGACTAGGTAGGGTCAACACCTGGCCCACTTCAATGTGGTCGGGGTTGTTGCCGATGAGGGCCTTATTGGCCTCGTATATCTGGGGCCACTTGGCGGCGTCGCCGTAGTGGTTCTTGGCAATTTTAGAGAGAGAGTCCCCGCTCACCACGGTGTACGAATCCCCGGCCGTGGCCGGATTGCCAGCGCCGAAGAAGTCGGTGGCGCCGGCCGCTGGCTTCGTGGCGGGCTCTACGGGTTTCTGCTCGCCTTTGTCGCTAAGAAAATCAAAGAGTCCCATGGAGTTGATTCGGTTTAAATGAGAATAAAAACGGCTTGTTTGCCGATGGGCGCGTCGGTCAGGGTTGGTATACGGGACCGGGGAAGTCGGGTTTCGTTGCCAACCCTTTTGCGGCTGAACCGTAAGCCGACGAACCCGCCGCCGCGAGTGGCTTACCTCATTCTTCCATCTTTCACCTTCACCTTTGCGCCCATGAAACCTCAGCCGACTTTCCCGCTTCGTTATCTCGCCAGCCTGCTCCTGCTCCTGTCGCTATTTGCCACCGCTTGCGGCAGCGACAAAGGTAAAGTAGAAGGCGTGAACATGCTGTACGGCACCGATAGCAAGGTGTGGAAAACTGCCAAAGAAACCGACGCCACCGGCGACAAAGTGAAGCAGACCGATGCCCAGAAGCAGGAGGAGCTCCGCATCTTCGCCAACGGCACCTACAACATGACCGGCGCCGCCGGGGCTGTGTCGGGCAAGTACACCTTCGACCAGGCCGGCAAAACCGTGACCATGACCCCTGACGGCGCCACCACCAGCAACACGTTCACCGTGGAGACGCTGACCGACGACAAGCTCACGTTGAAGTCCTCGGATGGCGCGGCCCTGATGCTGGAAGCGGAATAGAGTTAGTTAAAAGTTGAGAGTTAAAAGTTAGAAAGTCAGGCATGCACGCTTCTAACTTTTAACTCCATAAGAAACCTCGTGCCCCTCCGGCGCGAGGTTTTTTTGTGTGCCACGTGGCCGCGAGGCGTCGTGGTTTGGCCGGGCGTGCGGTAGCTTGCGGCCCCGCCCCGTGGGCGGTCGCTTCGCTGCCTTACTCCCCCATTCTACTGGTTATGCTTGTTGGTTTCCGAATGCTGGTTGCGCTGGGCCTCTGCGGCGGCGAATCGGTCCGGGAATATCGCCCCACTTTCTGGGCCACCTACCGGCGCCCCACGGCCGTGGCCGAAGTACTAGCCCCAGCGCCCGCTAAACCGTAGCCGCTTTGGCGGGGCGCTTGATGAACACCCGGGCCACCCAGCGGGGCAGGAAAATGCTGCCCAGCAGCAGGTAGAGATAGTACGTGACCACGCGGTAGAGCAGCACCATGAAGCTGGTCATGGTGGCCGTGCCGATGAAGGAGCCGAAGAAGGTGGGAAACGCACCCTCGGCAATGCCCGCGCCGCCGGGCGTGATGGCAATGAGCAGGATGACCTTGTAGGTGATGTTGCGGGCGAAGATGAACAGGAAGGTGCCCGCGCTCATGGGCACGAAGGCCGCGATGAGGCAGCCGATGATGGCGTAGCGGGCCGTCCAGACGAAGGCCGTGCTCACGGCCGCGTGCCACCAGTAGCGGGCCCCGTTGCCGCGCAGCTGCACCGAGGCCGTCACCATTTCCTGGCCGTGCTTATACGCCTTGCGCCGCCAGCGCCGCAGGAGCTTAACCGAAAACAGCCGTACCAGCAGCCGCCGCACCGAGCGCGGGTTCACGAAAATGGCGTACAGCATCAGCCCCGCGTAGAGCGTCACGAACACGTAGCTCACCCCAAACGCCACCCGTAGCGTGGCCACGAAGCCGGTTTGCAAAGCCTCGTGCGGGTAGAGCCCGGCACCGGCCACCAGCACCACCAGCGGCACCATCAGCACGTAGTAAATATTGTCGAGCAGGGCCGTGACCATGATGTAGGCCAGCCCCCGGCCCAGCGGAATGCCTTCTTTTTCCAGAATGAACGGCGCCGCGCCCGTGCCGCCCTGCCCCGAGGGCAGCACGCAGGAGGCGAACTCCCAAATCATAATCACGTCCAGGGCCTGCCGGTAGGTGAGCTCGGCTTCGGCGATGTGGCGGATGCGGTAGACGTAGCCCAGGTCGCGGGCCGCCAGCACGAGCAGGGCCACCAGCAGCCAGCGCCAGTCGGCATGGGCCAGCGGGGCCAGGTCGCCGGGCCGGTAACTGCGGTAGAACAAAAACCCCACCACGGCCAGGCCCAGCAGCACCGGCAGCACCAGCCGCGAGGGCTGGAAGCGCTGCAAAAAATTCGCGTCGTCGTCGGGGAGGGTGGGCAGGAGCTTGTCGGGCATTGGGAGGAGGTGCGGCGGCCCGGCAAAAGTAGGGCGTGGCCCGCCCGCCGCCGGCTACGGCCGCCCGCCCGGGCTGCCCGCCGGCGTCACGCCGCCCGGCGTGGTGGTGCCCGGCGACGGCGCATTGGCCGGCGTGTTGACGGGATTAGTTGGGCTAGCGGGCGGGGTAATGGGCGCGGCGGGCGGGCGTTGGGTCGAGTCGGCGGGCTGCACCGTGGGGTTTGGCGGGGTGGGTGCCACGCCGGGCACCGGCACGGGCTGAGTTTTGGTTGAGTCGGTTGCGGTGCTGTCGGTAGGAACTACGGGTTGCGAGCTAGGCCGTGCCGTGGGCGCTGCACCGGCCGGTGCGGCGCCAGGGGCACCACCCGGACGGCCCCCCGTCGGTGCGCCGGGCGCGCCGC
>NZ_JANNOD010000036.1:0-53995 GCF_031398885.1 Hymenobacter sp. | reverse complement strand
CGGCCTCGACGCCTACGACCTGAGCTTTGCCCCCGACCTGCCCGTGGAATTCCTCGACACCGCCGGCTTCGGCTTCCAGGAAATCACCATTCCTGAAAGCCGCTCCACCGCCAACCCCGAAGAAGCCGACCTGCTCCTGCGCCGCCTGGCCCAGCTGCTGGAGCCCTACGACCAGGCCGAGCACGAAACCGACCTGCTCACCATCGGCGTCATCGCCCCCTACCGCGCCCAAATCAACTACCTGAAGGACGCCATCGAAGAAAACGACGAGCTCAATGGCCTCATGCAACACCGGATGCTCAGCGTCGGCACCGTGGACTCGTTCCAGGGCCAGGAGCGCGACATCATTGCCATCTCGCTCACTCGCAGCAACACCCACGGCGAAATCGGCTTCCTGAGCGACATCCGCCGCATGAACGTGGGCATGACCCGCGCCCGCCGCAAGCTGCTGCTGGTCGGCGACTCGTCCACGCTCAGCTCCAACCCGTTTTTCAAGGACTTACTGGCCTACGTGGAGCGCATCGGCGGCTACCGCACGGCCTGGGAACTGGAGTGACGCTGCGCTTAATGAGGAATGAAGAATGAGGAATTCGCAAGAGTCTGTAAATTTCTCATTCTTCATTCTTCACTCCTCATTCCTCATTCTTCTCAAGGCAGGTCAATCACCGACATTGTGTGCGGGGCGTCGGACTTGGTGTTGACAAAATTCTTTTCCGGCTTGTCGAAGTCCGACACGTAGAGCCGCTTGCCTTTGAGCAGCACTTCGGCCGGCTGGTCGAGCAGGCCGCCGGTACCGTCGGTGTCGCCGTTTTGGGCCAGGGTGGTCACGGCGTTGCCGTTGCGCAGGTCCACCACTTCGATGGCGTTTTCGCGCGAGTTGCAGAGGTACATTTTGTCGCTGGCCCGGTCAATGACGAGGCCGTCGACGCAGGGGATTTTCTTGCCGGTTGGCGTGAGCACTTCCTGGCTGGCCAGACTGCCGTCTGGTTTTAGAGACACTTTGTACAGCGTGCCGTCGCCAAAGGAGCCGGTGTAGAGGTTGCCCTTGCTGTCATAATCCAGCCCGTCGGCGCCGTTGTCCACGCCGGTTTCGTTGACCCGGGTGGTGAAGAAGGCCAGCAGGTGCGCGTCGCGGGTCTTGGGCTTGAGGTGCACCACGCCCTTGTTTAATTCGGCCAGGCTGAAGCGCAGAATGGCGCTGCCTTTGTCGTCGCCGGGCAGGTCCCACTGGCTGTCGGTCACGTAGATGGTGTTGCCTTTCCAGAGCACCGCGTTGGCCAGCGCGAAGCCGTCGACCACGGTTTCAATCTGGCCGGGGCGACCGTTTTGCACCCGCACGCGCATCAGGCGCGACTTGAAGTTCTTGTCGTTTTCGTACTGATTCTCCGCGTAGTACAGGTTGCCATCGGGCCCGAAGGCCAGGTCCATGGGCGCGGCTTTTTTGGTGGTGGGCTCCACCGGCAGGTTGCTGGCGTAGGGCCGGAGCGAGTCGCCCACAATCTCCATGAGCGAGGCCGGCGGGCGGTTGTCGGCCAGGTTGGGCACCGAGAGAATCAGGTGGCCGTCGGGCGCCAGCGCCAGGCCGTCGGGGGTGTTGTGGGCGTCGTCGAGCGTGAAGAGCAGCTTCGGGCTGCCGATTTGGGGCGTGTTGCCGGAACGGGCCGCGCCGGTATCCGCGGCGGTCGAAACCACGGCTTCCTTGGCCACGGCTTCTTTTTCGGTTTTGGGGTCGGTGGCGGCCTGGCAGCCGGCCAGCAGGGCGCCGCTCAGCAGCAGCGGAAGGAGCCTGTTCGGCAATGGTTTGTTCATGAGTAAGAAAGACGAAAATCAGGAGGGAGAAGCCGCAAGGCCTCCCGGCCTAACGAAACCGGGGCGGCGGGGTTTCGCCGCGCTGCCCGCCGCCCGCCCGCGGCCCGGACTGGAGGTTCGTCTTTTTCGGCGTTTTTGCGTAGTTAATTTGTCCCGAAATTTTACCCAACCCTTTCCCCGCCGGGGCCGCCCGGCATCTCATTTTATGGCCGCAATCAGCGACAAGAAAGTCGTCACCATCACCTACGACCTCAGCGTGACCGACGAAAACCAGGAAAAAGTGCTGGTCGAATCCGCCGAAGCCGACGCCCCCATGGTCTTCCTCTTCGGCCACAGCGGCCTGCCCGAGGAATTTGAAGCCCAGCTCGACGGCAAAAACCCCGGCGACGCCTTCCAGTTCAGCCTCACCCCCGAGCAGGCCTACGGCGACTACGACGACCAGGCGCTGGTCGAAATCCCCAAAGAAGTTTTCCTCATCGACGGCCAGCTGGACGAGGAAATGCTGCAAATCGGCAACTTCCTGCCCATGGCCGACAACGAGGGCAACCACATGCAGGCCAAGGTGGTAAGCATCGGCGACGCGGCCGTGCAAATGGACTTCAACCATCCCCTGGCCGGCATGGTGATGCACTTCGCCGGCAAAGTGGAGGAAGTGCGCGACGCCACCGCCGACGAGCTGGCCCACGGCCACGCCCACGGCGAAGGCGGCCACCAGCACTAGGCGCAGCCCCCGGCTGAGCAGCACGGGCATTCTTGCTTTGATTCGCCATGCTTCATTCCAACACCTCCGCCACGTACCGTTGCAGTTGCGGGAAGAACTCCCGAAAGTCGGCCTCGTAGGCTGCGTAGTTGGCTTGCAGCTCCGCCACGGCGGTTTCCATGCCGGAACCCGGCGTGGCGCGGCGGCTCAGGCCGCCCAGGGCCCGGCCAATGCCCCCGACCTCAGCATAGCCCAAGAGCCAGTTGTGCTGTACCATGTGGGGCAGGAAATACTGCACACGCGGCGGCATATCGGCCTGCCGGGCGATGAGCAGCGCGTACACGCGCCGGGTGAAATCGGCCAGGGGCTCGGCGGTGAAATCCGGGAAATTCCGGGCCAGGAAATGGTCCAGGAACATGTCGGAAATCACGCCCGCGTACTTGCCGTGGCCGGCAGCGCGCAGGCGCTGGGTGGCCCGGCGCACCACGAAGTGCTGGTCGGTGTAGGTGTCGATGGCGCGGTGCAGGCGGATGCCGGCCTGCACGGCCGGGGGGTAGCGCTCGAGCTGCTTGCCGGGCACGGAGTCGGCCATGAAGTTGCCGAGCAGCACGTCCGGGTAGGCGGGGGCGGCGGGCGAGCCGGACAGAAACAGGTGGGCGAGGAAATTCATTGGGGCTGCAACCGCCAAAGGGGCCGGAAGTCCCGGCGGCCGGGCCTCAAAGGAAACAACTGGCCGGCGGGGCCGTAAACGAAGCAGCCCCGCCGGGGGCTTGTTCTTTCGTTCATTTCCCCAAACACCCCTTTCCCATGGCCGACCAAGTTGCCGTAAGCCACGACGTGACCAAGCTCGTCGAGAAAATCAAGGACATCAGAATTGCCATGATGACCACCATCGAGAACGGCAACGAGCTGCACTCGCGCCCGATGTACACCCAGGAACCGGAAAACGACGGTACGCTGTGGTTTTTTACCGAGCAAGACTCCCAGAAAGTGGACCAGCTCCAGCAGGACCGCCACATCAACCTGGGCTACTCCAAGCCCGACGATAACCTGTACGTGGCCATTACCGGCACGGCCCACGTGGTGACGGACCGCGCCAAAATCAAGGAGCTGTGGAGCGAAGGCCTGCGCGGCTGGTTCCCCAAAGGCTCCGACGACCCCAACATTGCCCTGCTCAAAGTCACGATTGACAAAGGCGAGTTCTGGGACACCCCCAATTCGACGCTGTTGCGGGCCTACGCCTACGCCAAGGCCGTCATCACCGGTGAGCGCGACCAGCCCGGCCCCGACCGCCAGTCGGTGGTGATTCCGAAGTAAGCGGACCTCAACCGAACCAAATGCAGAAGACCGGAAGCAATTCCGGTCTTTTTTTGTTGCTTGAAATCCGCGGGCCGCTTTCCGGCGCGCCCGCTTTGCTCCCGCATGCCGCACACTACGCTCACCGTTTTCACCCTCGGGCCCGGCAACCGGCGCTGGGGCCTGGCCCAGATGGGCACTTCGCCCGGACCGCTGAAAAAGGTGGCGGGCCTGCGGTTTTTTAAGCTTTTGGGCAGCGGCGCCAACAACGGTTTCGGGCTCTGGCCCAACCTGGACCGCTACGGCTTCATGGCCGTGTGGGAAGACGAGGCGGCGGCCCATGCTTTTTTCACGCACCACAAGCTGTGGGCCAACTACCAAACGCGCAGCGTGGAGCTGTGGACCCTGCAGCTCGCGCCCCTGAAAGCGCACGGCCTCTGGGATGGCCACACGCCCTTTGATTACGCCCCCGCAACTCCCGTGCCCGTGAACGCGCCCGTGGCCGTGCTCACCCGCGCCAGCATCAACTGGCGCAAAACGCGGCGTTTCTGGCAATTTGTGGAGCCCACCAGCGCGGCGCTGGCCCAGGCGGTGGGCGTGCGCGCCGCCATCGGGCTCGGCGAACTGCCCGTGGTGCGCCAGGCCACGTTCAGCGTGTGGGAGTCGGCCCAAGCCATGCAGGAGTACGCCTACCGCGACGCCCGTCACCGGGAGGTCATCCTGCTCACCCGGCGCGAAAACTGGTACGCCGAAGAGATGTTCGCGCGCTTTGCGGTGCTGGGCAGCGCTGGCACGCTCGGCGGGGTGGCCCCCCTGGCGGGGCTGTTTGCGGCGAGCCGGGCCTAGTCGGGCAGGTTGTAGCGAAGCAGCCAGCCGGCGGCGTTCGCGGTGAGTTCAGGGTGCGGGTCGGCCTCCACGGTCACGCCGGTTTTGTTGCGGCGGGCGTCGCCGTCGGGCCCGCTGTACCACGTGAAATCGGTAAGGCTGGCGCGGGCTCCGGCGGTGCGCGTCACCCGGTCGCGGCCCGCGCCGTCGTAAATATTCACGGCGAAACCGGGGGCCACGGGCGGCACAATTTCAAATACGTCGTTGCCAGCCAGGCCGTAGAGGTTCACCTCCCGGGTGTCTTTGCGGTCATACACCCGTTCGGCCAGCAGGCTGTCGGCCGGGCCGGGCCGCCGGGCCAGCACCCGCACGCGCACCCGATTGGGGCCGGCTTCGCTGATGAGGAACCGCTCGGCTTGGTCGGTGCCCACCAGCCAGGCCTCCGCCGCCAGCACTTCGTAGAACCGCCGGGCCACGGCCGGCAGCTGCGCCCGGCGGGCGCGCAGCAAGGGCCCCAGGCGCGCCGCAATCGTCGCCCGCGTTTCGGCCGGGCCGGCGGCGAGGGCCCGGTCAATCTGCGCATCGGTGAGGCCCGCGCGCAGGGAATCGGCTTCCTGGCGGAAGTCGTCGGCGGTGAGGGTGCTCAGCAGGGTGCGGTCCAGGGCGCGGGCCGTGGTGGTGAGGCCGTCGACGGCGCCGGGCCGGATGCGGGCGTGAAAGCTGCTGTACTTGGGCACCAGCCAGGAAATCAGGCGGGTAAGAAAGCCATCGTCAAGCAGAAAAAAGGCCTGGTCGCGGTCCCGCGGGATGGGTTGGTACTGCACGCCGCCCGGCCGCGGAAAGCTGGCCCAGCGCCATTGGTCCGCGCGGCGGCTCCAGTCGCCGAGCCACACGTCGAGCAGGCGGGCCCGCAGGTAGGCCCGGGCCGCGGCCCGGGCGCCGGGCCGCTGGTGCGTGCGGGCCAGCATGTGGGCCGTGCTCACCACGGCCGGCGAGCGGCCGAAGGTGGCCCGGACCCGCTGGTCGCCATCGGGCCGCTCTTCCAGCAGGTACAGCGCGTTGGCGTAATCGGCCCGAAATTTTCCCAAAGCGGGGTCAGCGGGCAGGTACACGAGGCGCGGATTGGTGTGCAGCACCCCGGCCGCGGCGGCGAGCGGCGAGGCTATGTAGGCGCCAAACGGTTGGCCCGCGCTGGTTTGGTCCTTCATCAGCCCGCCCAGCAGCCAGCGCGGCCAGCCCGCGGGCAGGGCCGCGCTGGCGTCTTTGTCCACGGAGCGCAGCACGAACTGCCGGCCGTCGGCGGCGCCCAGGCGCAGGGTGTGGCTTTGGTAGCTGCCGCCGGCTTGCATGGGCCTGAGGCCGCCGGGCACGGCCGTGGCCAGCCGCAGCACCGGCACCGTGACCGGAGTGGCCCACAGCGCCCGGTAGTGAGCACCCCAAAAAAACTGCCAGGCGGCCCCCCGAGCGTATTGCGGGCCGGCGGCCAGCCGCACGCTGGCCGAGTCGGCGGCCCACTGCGGCGCCACGGGAGCGGCGGCCGGGGGCTCGGCGCAGCCGGCCAGAACGGCCACGGCCGCGCCCCACCACCCGCGCCAAACGGATGCGCGCAACAGAGAGTACCCGAACATAGGCAGCAAATTATCCAGCATCGGGGCGCCGCAGGGTGGGCTAGAAACCGGTGCGTGGCTTACTCTATACCGTAAATGAAGCCGCAACGGTTGTGGCCGCCAATCCCGGACCGGCGGGGAATGGCGGGGGTCCTTCCCACCCCAGCCGCCCCACCTTTGCGCCCGGGCTGCGTTAAAGGCTCATTCGTGCTTCCCCGCCTTTTCCCGGATGCTGCTTTTTTTTAATCAAAAGTCCCCGCTCCGCCCGTCCCTGCTGGCGCTGCTGGGGCTGGGACTGGCCAGCAGCGGCTGCGCGCGCCGTACTTATTTTCAGGCCGATGCCCGCACCGGCCCCGGCGCGGCTGCCCCGCTGCCGGCCCGCGCCGACTCGGTGCTGGCCACCGCCGGGCGGCAGTACGACCATCACTCGGGGCTTTACCGCTTGTTCTTGGGCCGCCACTACCGCCGCGTGTGGGCCGCCCCCGTCGCCGTGCCGGTGCTGCGGCTGGCCACGGCCGTGCCCGGCGGGCTGCAAGCCGGCAAGGCCGGCGGCGGCTACCAAAGCATCAGCATGGGCCTGGATGGGGCCCAGGGCCGGGAATACGCCCTGCGCGCCCTCGACAAAGAACCCACCCGGACCCTGCCCCTGGGGCTGCGCCGCACGTTTGTGCTCAACGCCGTGCGCGACGCCACCTCCGCGGCCCTTCCCTACGGTGCCCTCACGGTGCCTGCGCTGGCCGCGGCGGCCGGCGTACCCCACGCCCGCCCGCGCCTGGTGTACGTGCGCCCCGACGAAACCAGCCTGGGAACCATGTCGGAGCAGCTTCAAGGCAAGGTGGCGCTGTTGGAAGAGAAGTACGAAGCCCCGGCTTCCCGCACGCCCGACTTGGCCGGGGCCACCGGTTTTCTGGGGGGAGAGGCCATGCTCAAGCAGGTGTACGAGCACCCGGCGCACGCCATCGACCAACCGGCGTTTCTGCGCGCGCGCCTGCTCGACGTGTGGCTCGGCGACTGGGACCGGCACGAGCGGCAGTGGCAATGGGCCGTGTTTGAAGACCCCGGCGGGCGGGTCCGCTACCGCGCCATTCCGAAGGACCGCGACCAGGTGTATTTTCGGTTCGACGATGGGCTGGTGCCCTGGCTGGCGTCCCGGCGGTTTGCCGCCCCGCAGTTTCACACCTTCAGGGCCAAGTACGGCTACGTGGCGGGCCTCGTGAAGCAGGCCCGGTTCATCGACCAGCGCGGCCTGGCGCAGCTAACCCGCGCCGATTTTCAGCGCCTGGCCGTCGACCTCCAGCGGCGCCTGCCCGACACCCTGATTGACCGGGCGCTACGCCGCCTCCCGCCCACGGTGTTCGCGCTGGAAGGTCCGGCGCTGATTTCCGCGCTGAAAGCCCGGCGCGAAACGTTGCCGCAGGCAGCAGCAGCCTTTTACCTGACCCTGGCGCGGGCTCCCGTGGTGGGCGGCACGGCCCGGCCCGAACGGTTTGCCGTGACCCGCTACCCCGATTCGACCGCCGTGCGAATCTTCTCGCAGGCCCTCGCTCCGGGCACGGGCGGCGACTCACTGCTTTTTCAGCGCACGTATTTCGCAGCCGAAACCCGGGAGCTAACCCTCGAAGGCTTGGGCGGCGACGACGTATTTGAGGTGAGCGGCCCGGCGACCGGCCGGCTCATGGCCTTGCGCCTCTACGGCGGCCCGGGCCACGACCGGCTGCGCCTGCACGGCTCCGCGCGCGGGCTCAGGCTGTTCGATGAGGCGGGCGACCTGGCCGCCAGTGGCGCCCGCCCGCCCCGCCCACTCCCGAAAAAGCACCGCGGCTACGACCGTCTCAACGACGACTGACGGCGCCCGCGCCCAGCCAGCCCTTTTCTACCCAGGCCCGTTGAAGGCCCAATCGCATTGCCCTTTTTCCCTTGATGCTGCCCGGCTTTCCCTTTACTCGTTTGCTGTTCTGTGGAATGCTGGTTGCGCTGTGGGGCACGGGCTGCGTCCGCAAGCAATACTTTCAGTCCGATGCCCGGCCCGCGGCCACGCGCCCGCTGCCCGCGGCGGCCGACAGCGTGCGCGGCGCCACCGCCGGCCGGCAGTATGCCCGGCCCGGCCGCCTTTACCAGGCCCTGGTGGGCCGGCACCACCGCCGCACCTGGGCCGCGCCCGTAACCGTACCCGTGCTGCGCTTGGCGGCGGCCCGCCCCGGGGGCCTCACGCCCGGCAAAGTCGGCGGCGGATTTAACAGCACGAGCCTGGGCCTGAACCCAACCAATGGCCCGGCCTACGTGCTGCGCACCGTGGACAAGGACCCCATTCGGGCCACGCCTTTCCTCCTGCGCGGCACTTTTCTGGTTAACCTCCTGCGCGACAACATCTCCTCCACCAATCCCTACGGCGCGTTGGTGGTGCCGCCGCTGGCAGCGGCCTTGGGGGTAGCGCACGCCTCGCCCCGGTTGTTTTACGTGCGCCCCGACGACCCGGCTTTTCAGGGAGATTCGCTTCGGCTGTTTCGCGGGCAGCTCGCTTATCTGGAAGAAAAGTTGGCCCGGCCGCTGGACATCCCGGGCGGCGCCGCTGAAGCAATGAACAGCACCGAAGCCTTCGGAGCAGTGTTTGCTGGTCCTGGCCAACGTCTCGACCAGGTGGCCCTGCTCCGCGCCCGCCTGCTCGATGCCTGGCTCGGCGACTGGGACCGGCACCCCGGGCAATGGAACTGGGCCGGGCGGGCGGCCCTGGAACCATTGCCGAAAGACCGCGACATGGTGTTCTACCGCCTCGACGACGGCGTGCTGGGCTGGTTGATTGGCCACGTGTTTCTGCGTCACTGGACCAGCTTTCATCTGCGCTACCCCCACCCTGCTCACCTGTTTTCAAACGGTCATTACCTCGATACCCGGGGCCTGAACGGCCTCTCGCGGACCCAATTTCAAGCCACGGCAAGGCAGATGCAGCGGCAACTCCCCGACACGCTCATTAGCCGGGCCGTGCGCCGGCTGCCGCCCGCCGCCTTCGCGTTGGAAGGACCGGGTAGCATCGCCGCGCTGCAAGCCCGGCGCGACGCCCTGCCCGAGCTGGCAACTGCGCTTTACCAGCAACTGAGCCGCCGGCCGGTGGTGGGCGGCACCGCGCAGGACGAGCGGTTTGAAATCCACCGCTACGCTGATTCAACTACTGTCGCGGTGTTTTCAGAGGCCACAACTATTCCGAGTTATCGGCGCACGTTTTACTCCGCCGAAACCCGGCTCATTCAGCTGGAAAGCTTGGGCGGCAACGACACTTTCGTGGTCGAAAACCACAGCAAGGCCCAGTCCGGCAGGCAAATCCGGCTTCGGCTGTACGGCGGTGCTGGCACTGACAAATTCCAGAGCAAAACGCGCACTCCGGGAGTTAATTTTCGCCAGAATGCCGCGGCGGCCAAGCGGGCCTACGACCGGCTGCCGGAAGAATGAGCGCGTTGCTAATGTCAGCCCGGACTATGGTGTGACGACCCTCTTCGCAGTTGAGCTGCACCACGCTGCGTCGACGGCAGGCTTCGGCCTGCACCCCGGCTCAGCTTATTCAGAGTGCCGTAACGGTCGTCTCCCCACCCCAATTCAGAACATTAAAACAAACGAAGCTGGCCGGTTTTGAGGGGCTTAGCGTTGCCTTTGGCCGAGCGTCCCCCATACTTCCAGGAGTCGTCGCGCTCTTTTTGCAGCACCTGTTCAAAGTTGTTGTTGGCGGTGAAATCCTGCTCGGCACGCTCGGCGACGCGGTGTAATTTTTTGAGGGCTTCCTGCTTGTCGGTGTGGCCGATTTTGGCCTGCTCGACGGTCTGGCGCAGGGCCGAGATGGTTTGGTCGTAGACGTGGGTGGGCACGGGGAAAGGCCGGCCGCCCTTGCCGCCGTGGGCGAACGAGAAGCGGGCGGGGTCGGTGAAGCGGGCGGGAGTGCCGTGGATGACTTCGCTTACCAAAGCCAGTGATTGCAGGGTGCGCGGGCCGAGACCAGGCAGCAACAGCACGTCGTCGAAGGTGGCCGGGGCCTGCTCCTGAGCCAGGTAGAGCACCGCACCCAGGCGTTTAAGGTCCACGTCGGCAGCGCGCACCTCGTGGTGCTGGGGCAGCTTCAGGTGGCGGATTTCGCGCAGCATGCGGGCCGGCTCTTCGGCCCGCATGCTGCAGGATGGCGGCCTGGGCGGGCTGGGCCTGCTTATCGACCAGGTTAAGAATCTGGCCCTGCGGCTCGCCGCAAATACCCGCGTGGGGGTCTTCAACAAAAGAAGCCATGCCCGGCGAATGCCAGTGGTAGCGCCGGGCGCTGGCCGACTGCCCACGCATTCCTTGCTGGACCACCGCCCACTCGCCGCTGCGCGCCACCACGAACGAATGCAGATAAAGCTGGAAGCCGTCCTGCACGGCCGTGTTGTCCACTTTGGCGCTCAGGCGGCTGGCGCGGGCCAGGACCGCGCCGTCGAGGCCGGTGCGCTCGCCCACCCGCAGCAGTTCGGCGGGGGTTTGGAGCGAGTGCTTGCCCTTGCCGCCGCACACGTAAAGACCCAGCTCGTGGGCGCGGGGGGTGAGGCCGCGCTTGAGCGCGCCCATCACGGCGGTGGTCACGCCCGACGAGTTCCAGTCCATGCCCAGCACCGCCCCGAAGCTCTGGAACCAGAACGGGTCGGAGAGACGGGCCAGAAAGCCGGCGGGCCCTTCGGCTTGCAAAATGGCCTCGGTGATGGCCACGCCCAGGCGGCTCATGCGCTCGGCCAGCCAAGGCGGCACCGCGCCGGAGTAAAGGGGCAAATCGGCGGAACCGGAGTGCTTCATCATCGCGGCAAGTTAGGCTGGTTTGGTGGCAACTACCATCCACATAAGGCCGTAGGACTGCGCGATGTACGACTTCGGCGGCTGCACCCGCAGGCCGGCTTCGGTGAGGATGGCGGCGTATTCGCGGGTGCCAATATAATCAGAGAGCAGGACGGTGCCACCGGGCCGGAGCACGCGGGCAATTTCGCGGCAGGCGGCCCCGCGACCGGCCGCGTCTTCGATGTTGTGGATGCAGAGCAGCGAAACGATGACATCGAACGAGTGGCTGGGAAAATCGAGCTGGCGCGCGTCCTGGTGCCGCAGGGTGACGCGGTCGGCCACGCCTTCGAGCTGGATATTGCGCTCGGCACGGGCGCGGGTGTTGTCCGAGAGGTCGGCCGCCTGCCAGATGTCCACGCCCGTTACGTGCCCGGTGGTAAGGTGCTTGGCTGCGCCCACGGCCAGAAAGGCCAAGCCGGTGCCCACGTCGAGTACCTGCTCGTGGCCGGTCCAGGAAATCATGCGCAGCATTTGGGCGCGGTGGTTGAACTTACCCCGGACCCCGTAAGCCAGCATTGCCGTGCCGAACGCGGCGCACCCAAGCGCCAGGACCAGCAGCGGCCCCCGCACCAATCCCGGATGGGAACTGAGCAACGGCAGGCTGGGCAGGAACCACCCGGCGATGGCCGCGGCGACGGCCAGCAAGAAAAAGGTGCGAATGATGCCGGGAGCGTCAATGCCGTAGTTGGGGGTTGTGGGTTGGTAACCAGACATGGCAGGCAGGAGAAAAAGCGAATTGAAAGAACATTTGAAGCAGTAACACCGTTCTGTGCTTACTTGCCTCAATAGTGAGCGAAAAGTTAACGCACCCGGCCTCTCGTTGTTTACCCACTTCTGAAATATTTTTCTCATAACTGAGCTACCTTAATCAGATGCCTGTTTCTTCCTCCAGCCTCGTGCCCCTGATTCAGCAGTGGGAAGCCTACGCGGCCGAATGCACAGCGGCCGGTGCGGAGCCGGCCCTGGCCCCGTTCGCCGGCTGGCTGAGCCGGCAATTGGCCGTGCCGGTCCTCGACGAACCAGCGGATGCAACCGACGCGCAGTACGGGCACGTGCGGCTGGCCGACAAGGTGGGCATCCTCATCTGGCGGCTTTCGCGCTTCATGCGGGCCTCGTTCAAGCAGCATTTCGCCGCGTCGCCGTTGCAGAGCATCGACGAATTCTCGCTGCTGGCCGGGACGCACTACCTGGCCGGACCGACCAAGACCCAGCTCTTTCAGCACGACCTGCTGGAAACGACCACCGGCCTGCAAATGCTGGCCCGCCTGCAGCGGCAAGGCCTGGTGGCCGAGACCGCTGACCCGGCCGACCGCCGGCGAAAGCGCGTGGCCCTGACCCCGGCGGGGCAGGCAGTGCTGGCGCAAGCGGGCAAGCAGATGGACTACATCGCCGACGACTTGTTCCATCACCTGTCCCAGGCCGACTTGGAACAACTCGAAAGCCTGCTGCTTCGCCTCAATCACTACCACACCGCCCGCGGCTAGGCCGCTCCCACCCGCATGAGCCTGACTCGGTGCACCTGGTTCGAGCAAACCAAGCAATTGCGTGATTTTCACGACCAGGAATGGGGCGACCCGGTAGCCGATGCCGACGTGCTGTTCGAGTACGTGGCGCTGTACACATTTCAGGTGGGCGTCGGCCTGCGGGTGGTGCTGCCCAAGCGGGAGCAGTTCCGCGAGGTGCTGGCCGGTTTCGACCCGGCGCGGCTGGCGCGCTTCACCCCCTACCAAGTTGATGTGCTGCTGGATGACCCGCGCATCATCCGCAACCGGCGCAAGCTCGAAGCGGTGGTGCAAAACGCCAGCGCCTGGCTGGGGCTGCTAGCGGCGGAAGGCGGCGAGGCCGGGGTGTTAAAGTTTTTTTACGGCTTTGTAAGCGGGCGGCCGGTAGACAGCCAGCGGCCCGACGGACAGGCGCCACCGCTGCACACGCCCGCCGCCGAAGCCTTGAGCCAAGAGCTGAAGCGGCGGGGCTTCGCCTTGCTGGGGCCGGCCACCTGCTACGGGCTGATGCAGGCGGCGGGACTGGTGAATGACCACGCGGTGACGTGCTACCGGCACGGGGAATGCCAACAGCTGGGCCAGCAAATGAAATAGTGCTTCGTCTTTTTTAAAGGCCCTCGTCGAGCGAGTGCGAGCTTGTCGATTAGGTCCCCGGCCCGCTTTCCCTACCGGCACTTTGCGTTTCTGCCTATCATTACGAGCCCGTGCTAAGCCGTTTCCAGCATGTTCAGCACCAAGCGCTCGGTGGGCGAAAGCAGGTCGCCGGGTTGGGCTTCGGCATCGTGCTTGCGCAGGTAGTCAATCAGTTGGCCGGCCTTGAATAGCTCCACCACCTGCGGGTGAATGTAGTATTTGGAGCACACGGTGGGCGTGTTGCCCAGGCCGGTGGCCACCTTCTTCACGGCTTTTTTCACCACTTTTTCGGGCGCCAGGTCCGGCTCTTCGCGCAGCACGGCTTCGAGGCATTCGGCCATTTTCACGGTGCCGCCCCAGGTTCGAAAATCCTTGGCCGACAGCGCCAGTCCGGTGTGCCGCTGCAGGTATTCGTTCACGTCGCCCGACTCCAGGGCGTGGCGCTGGCCATCGGCCGAGTAGTACTGAAACAGGTGCTGGCCGGGAATTTCCTTGCACTTGCGCACCAGGCGGGCCAGGCGGGTATCGTGCAAGGTCACGTCGTGCGCCACGCCCTTCTTGCCCACGAAAGTAAAGTTGACGTCGCCCCCCTCAATGGCCACGTGCCTGTCGCGCAAGGTGGTCAGGCCGTAGCTCTTGTTCTTTTTAGCGTACTCCTGGTTGCCCACCCGAATGAAGGACTGGTCCATGAGCGTGAGCACCAGGGCAACCACCTTTTCGCGGTCCAGAGCCGCGCGTTTCAGGTCCTTGTTGAGCTGCTCGCGCAAGGGAGCGAGCTGTTCGCCGAAAGTGCGCAGGCGCGAAAATTTGGTCAGGCTGCGCATTTCGTCCCAGGCCGGGTGGTAGCGGTACTGCTTGCGGCCCAAGCTGTCGCGGCCGGTTACCTGCAAATGGGCGGTGGGGGCGGCGGCAATCCACACCTCGGTCCAGGCCGGCGGAATCACGAAGCTGCCGATGCGTTCGAGCGTGGTAGCGTCCGTGATTTTGTGTCCCCGGGCGTCGTGGTAGGTGAAACTACCGGCCCGGGTGGGCTTGCGGCCCAAACCCGGGGCCTGGTCGGTGGCGTAGCGCAGGCCCGCCATCTGGGCCTGGCGGGCGGGGTCTTTGTACACAATGTGCGCCTCGTCTTGCGGCAGCAGGCTTTTCTTACGGGTTTTGGCGCGGGGCGCGGGGGCGGTGGGCATGGAAAAAAAGTGGGCTCGCGTGGTCGGGGATGCTCGTTCTACGCAAGCGGCTTGGCCGCGGCCATTTTCAGCGCCTCTGCCCCGCCGGCCGTAGGTTTGCCGCATGAAGCTCCTTGAGGCCCTGTCCGCCTTCACCGAATGGACCGACCACCTGTTCACCCGGTATCGGGCCAAGACGGGCCGGCTGCCGCCGCTGCAGCTCGACGCTTACCGCAGCTACGGTACCGCCGCCAGGTTCTACATCAAGGGCCGTCTGCTGGCCGACCCCGGCCTCGCCCCCCAAACCGCCGCCGACTCGCGCTGGCGCAACTTCCGCAGCATGGTGCGGCGCTTCAACAGCCGCGAAGTGGCCGGGGCCGACCTCGTGGCCGAGCTGCCCGACGGCACCCAACATTTGGTCACAACCGACGACGAGGGCTACTTCACGCTCATCATCGAGCCCCGGGCCCTGCCCGCCCCGGTGGCCTACCTCTGGTACCCGGTGCCGGTGCGGCTGGCGCGCCTGCCCCCGCAGTTCCGGCCGCCGCTGCCGGAGGTGCACGGCGCGGCCAAGGTGCTGGTGCCGCCGCCCGGCGCGGAGTTCGGCATTATCTCCGACCTCGACGACACGGTATTTGAAACCATTGCCACCAACGTGCTCAAGATGCTGGTGCGCACTTTTTTTAGCAACGCCCACTCCCGCCTGCCCTTCGTGGGCGTGGCCGAGTTCTACCAGCGCCTGCAGCGCGGCCGTACCAACCGGCCCGACAATCCTTTTTTCTACGTCAGCAGCAGCCCGTGGAATCTGTACGACGTGCTCGAAGAGTTCATGGGCATTCACAAGCTGCCGCCGGGCCCGCTCCTGCTGCGCGACCTCAGCATTGCCCGCCCCAAAACCACGCCCCCGCCCGGCGTCACGGGCTCGGCCGCGCTGCACTTCGCCCACAAGCTGCACGAAATCGACGACCTGCTGGCCACCTACTCCCACCTGCCCTTCGTGCTGCTCGGCGACAGCGGCCAGGAAGACGCCCGCATCTACCGCGAAGTGGTGCGGCGCCACCCCGGCCGCATCCGGGCCATCTACATCCGCGACGTGCAGGTGCCCGCCCGCGCCCTGCTCGTGGGCCCCATTGTTGAGGAACTGAAAGTGGAGGGCGTGCCCATGCTCTTGGTGCCCGACTACGCCGCCGCCGCCGCCCACGCTCTTACGCTGCGCTTAATTGAGAATGGGGAATGACACTGCGCTTAGTGAGGAATAAGGAATGAAGAATGAAGAATTTATGCCCGATTCCTCATTCCTCATTCCTCATTCCTCATTCCTCATTCCTCATTCTTCATTCCTCATTCTTCATTCCTCATTAAGCGCAGCGCAGCGTCACTCGCTGTTGGTGTGGTCGGCGGCAACCACCCATTTGCCCTCAATCTGCCGCAGCACCAGGAGGAAGTGCCCGCCCAAATCGCCGGCCACGGGCCGGGTCAGGTGCCAGCGGCCCACCGCCTGCGCCGCGCCCGGCGCCACCAATGTTACCCGTAAGCCACTGAAATCAAGCTGGCCCATGGCGGCGGCATTCGGGTAGTTTTTCTGGTAATTGGCCAGCGTGGCCTGCCAGCCGTAAGTCGGCCCCTTTCGGCCGATAAACACCAGCGAGTCAGACTTCCAGTAGCTCTCCATGAAACCGGGGATGTCGCCCCGGTTCCAGGCCGCAGTCTGGGTAGTGAGCAGTTGCACAATGGCGTTTCGGGCGGCGCCAGGGTCGGTTTGGGCCGTCGGACGGGTACCGGCACAGCCCCCAACGGCCCCGCAGCTCAAGCCCAGGAAGCTCATCAGCACCACCAGTTGCTTTTTCATCGCGCGAAAGGGTTGGATAATTGATAATTAAAAATGTCCAAGTTGCGCAACTGCGCTCATCAAGGCAGCTTCGCGTTTGAGGCGAGAAGGTGAGCGTTAAAATTCAGACGGCAATAATTTTAACGCTCAAACTTTTTGCCGCGAACGCACACCGATCTGAACCATCCGAGTTGCGCTTTTGACTGAAGAGACTCGTTACTTCAGCATCTCCGCCACGTAGCGGGTCCCGCCCAGGCGGCGCATGTTGCGCAGCACGCGCTGCTGCTTGGTTCGCGCCACTGGCCCCGGATTGGAGGCCCGGAAGCGCAGCGGGTTGGGCAGCACGCCGGCCAGCAGGGCGGCTTGCGCGGGCGTCACCTGGCTGGCGGACTTGCCAAAGTAGCGCTGGCTGGCGGCCTCCACCCCGAACGTACAGTCGCCCATCTCGGCCACGCTCAGGTACATCTCCATGATGCGTCGCTTGCTCCACATAAACTCAATCAGCACCGTGAAATAAGCTTCGGCGGCCTTGCGCACGTAGCTGCGGCCCTGCCACAGAAACACGTTTTTGGCCACCTGCTGCGTGATGGTGCTCCCGCCCACGATGCGCGTACCGTCGCCGTTCCAGTTGCGCTTGGCCGCGTTGGTCAGGGCGTCAAAGTCAAACCCGTGGTGGAGCAGGAACCGCTGGTCTTCGGCCGCCACCAGGGCCAGGGGCACGGCCGGAGCCACTTCGGCCAGGGTGCGGAACTGGTAGCGGATGCGCCGGGTCTGCGTTTGAATGCCGTAGTAGCCGTGCCCCACGGGCGCGTGGGCGCGGCGGTCCAGCATCAACCAGGTGGCGGGCGGCGCCACCCACCGGTAAATCAGCACCCACGCCACCGACGCCAGAAACAGCGCCGCCGCTACCTGCAGCAGCAGGCGGCTGGTTTTTTTGAGCAAAAGGGAAAGGCTGGGCAAGAGGGTGGCGGACGGCATTGGGGCAAAAGTAGCGGCGTGCGCGGGGTTTCACCGTTCACTCCTACCTTTCGGCCCGGCCCCACCCGAAGCCGGCTTGTTGAGCTTCCTCATTTTTCCCACCGGCTGCGCCACCACGAGCCGCTGCCCATTAATTTCAACAACGACTAACAACTACCACCCCATTCCGCTGCGGGCATCGGGCGCGCAACTGCCAACGTTGGAAGATAAAGTCTCGGCAACGGTCCTGTAAATCACCAGTCATCCGGGCTAATTCGGCAGGCAGGTTCCAGAACAATGCAAACGCAGATTATCATTTATCACGAAGCAGAGCATGCGAAAATCAGCTTGCGTCTGCCCGCCCCGGCCATTTTTTTGCGCGGCCGCCGCAGAACCCCGCTACCCGATAGCAAGGCATAAAAAAGACCGCTACTTGTTAAGCAGCGGTCTTCTCATCATTACATCGCCGTTAGGCGTTGCTGAGGGCGCCGGCGTTCTTTTTATCAGTTTGCATGAGCACATCGGCTAGTTGCTGCGCAAATTCTTCGTTTTTAACGGTCAGGTCGTACAGCACCTTCTCATTGGAAGTCTTCACCGCAACCATGTAAGGATTTGCCTCCATGTCATCGTTGGTGTTCTTTGTGACGATGACCGACACAATTTGATTGAGGTTCAAATAGTGGACTTCCTGCCCATCGAAATCAACTTTGTAGAATGGCATTTGACTGGAATTAAGGGTGGAAAACATTGCGAATGCAGGAGGCTATACTCCAAGGAATTTGATTTAGTTGTCGTCGCAAAGCAGACTGTCCAACCGCAACCAACCAGTTTGCGCCCCGCCTGGGGCAGCCAATGGGAACAAAACAAGCGGCGGCCGCTTGGGGTAGCTACGGGGATTGCCGGATTGTGGCAGCTGCGGCATTCCCCGGGCTGGCACCCGTTGCGCCCCGGCGCACCCCTGTAGTAATTTGCCGCCGTGCATTCGTCTTAATTCATTTTTATTGATACCTGTTTTTGTAGCAGTAGCCAAAGAATAGCAACTACCCGCATGTCACGTCTGATTCCGCTGTTTCCGCTTAACCTGGTGGTTTTTCCCGGTGAAAAACTCAACCTGCACATCTTCGAGCCGCGCTACCGCCAGCTGGTGCGCGAGTGCATCGAGCAAAACACCACCTTTGGCATCCCGCCCTATCTGGATAATTCGCTCAGCGAATTAGGCACCGAAATGCGTCTGCTCAGCGTGGAGCAAACCTATTCCAGCGGCGAGCTCGACATTCGCACCAAGGCCGTGGGCGTGTTCCGCATCAACAAGTTTTACCGCCAGGCCCCCGGCAAGCTTTACGCCGGCGGCCAGGTCGAAGACGTGGTGCAGGACGACGTGGCCGACCCCGTGCTGCGCGAAATCATCACCAAGCAAGTCCGGCAGCTCTACGAAGCCCTGGGCCTGCGCAAGCTGCTCCTGGAGCTGGCTCCCAACTACTGCATTTTCGACGTGGCCCACCACATCGGCTTCAGCACCGAGCAGGAATACCAATTGCTGGCCACCACCAGCGAGCAGGAGCGTCAGGAAATCGTGCGCGACCACCTCGACACCATCCTGCCCGTCGTCCTCGAAACCGAGCGCCTCAAGGAGCGGGTGCGCCTCAACGGCCACTTCAAAAACCTGACGCCGCCTAACTTCTAAATAATGAGGTGATGAGATGAAGTGTTACCCACCTTTCGCCTCATCACTCCTTAATTCTTCAACCCAGCGGGCACGCCCTGCGGAAATTCTGCCGCAATTTCCCTTTCCAGCTCGCCAATCCGGTTGCCGGGGTCGGGATGGGTGCTGAGAAACTCCGGCGTGGAGCTGCGCCCCCCCTGCTGCGCCAGAATGTTCATCACCTCAATCATGGCGCGTGGGTCGTAGCCCGCCTTGGGCGTAAAATCAACGGCCAGCTTGTCCGCTTCCAGCTCGTCGTTGCGGCTGAAACGCATGCCGATAACCTTGGCGATGGCCGCCGCAATGGCCGCTTTGGCAACGGAGCTGCCGGGGCTGTTGGGATCGTAGGAAGCAATGGTGGCCGCGCCGGCCAGCCCCTGCGTCAGGTTGGACTTTGCCACCTGCGCCGCCGAGTGCCGGCCCACCACGTGGCCCACCTCGTGGGCCAGCACCCCGGCCAGCTGGGCCTCGGTTTTCAGGTTTTTCAGCAGGCCCTGGGTAATAAAAATCTGGCCGCCGGGCAGCGCGAAGGCATTAATGGTCTGGTCGTCGGCCAGCAGATGAAACTGGAATTTGTAGGGCGTTTGGCCGGCTTTGGTGGCGGCAATAATTCTTTGGCCCACCCCCTGCACCGCGGCCGTGGCGCGGGCGTCGGGGCTTTCGCCGCCGTACTGAGCGGCCATTTCCGGCGCGGCCTGCAGGCCCAGGGCTATTTCCTGGTCGGCGCTCATGCTCACGTGCTGGGTTTCGCCGGTTACTTCGTTCTTCGAAGTATTGAAGTAGTAGCTGAAAAGAGACACCGCCGCCACGACGATGGCAATGATGAAGCGCAGATTGAGACGCATGGCACTATACGGAAGGGTGGGAACGGGTAAGCCGCCGGCAACGCGTGCCGGGGGGCTGGCCCAATGCGCTTTTAACGCGCCCGCTCCATTCGGGTTATTCCCCGCGCCGCCGCTTGCTCAAAGCATGGTGGCGTACGCGGCCACGGCCGTGTCCGTGTTCAGCCACCGCGAGCGGTAGCCCGCGCCCGCCGGCCCGTGCAGATACAGCACGCTCCCGCCCTGGATGGCTTTCACGATGGCCGTGGTTTGGGCCACGGGCAAGGCGGGGCAGCCCTGGCTGCGGCCCAGGCGGCCGTGCGCCTTCACAAAATCCTCGCACACGTACTCGGCCCCGTGCACCACCACGGCCCGGCTTTCGGCGTTGGTGTTGAAGCCCGGGTCGAGCCCCTCCAGCTTGAGCGACAAGCCGTGCTTGCCCGTGTAAGTAGTAGATGCCGTGCGGTAGAACCCCAGGCTGCTCATCTCCGAGCCGCCTTTGTTGGAAAACGCCAGCGGCACGTCGGCCCCACTGGCTCTGCCGTGGGCCACCAGGGTATGAAACAGCACCTTGCTTTTCTCCACGTTGATGACCCAGAGCCGCTTTTGCTGGCTGGGCCGGCTGAAGTCGATGAGTGTGAGCACGGGCGGGGTCGTGGCGCGGCTGTCCGCGCGCCGCAGGTTGTAGTACCCCACCAACCCTTCCCGAAACACGGCCAGCGGCAGGCCCGCCGCCCCCAGGCCCATGGCGGCATACAGCTGCGCCGCGCGTTGTTCAAAAGCTGCCTGGAAGTAGGCCCGGCGGATTGTAAGTGGCCGCGAGGTCTGGGCCGCAGCGGGCGAAGCCGCCGCCAGCCACGCGAGCAGCAACCCCATATTAAGCAATTTAATCAGCATCGGGCGGTAACAAACTAATGGAAGCAACTTCGGTTTTGAATTCGGCACTATACAAGCTTAGTCCAAAAATAGTGCTTATTTTCGCCAGATATCGGTGCCTCTTCCTACTTTCTTCTTATTTTACAGCTACTTCCCCTCATGTTTTTATTTCGCAGGCTGTTGATGGCGACCGGAATAGCTGCGTGCGGCCTGCCGGCGGGCTGCGGCCACGCGCTGCCCCAGCTGCCGGGCTTCGACGCGGCAGCCTGGCGCGCCGACCCCTACGCCTGCCGCGACCAGCGCCGCGTGGCGGTGCCCGTGCTGGTGCGCAACAAGGAACGGCTCTACGAAGCCCGTGCCAACGACGTAACGGCCCTGCTGGGCCCCCCCGACGAAGAAGAACTGCGCGCCGGCACCGAGAAAGTATACTACTACTACCTGGAGCCCGGCACCCAGTGCGAAGCCCGCCACGCCCGTTCGGGAGCCGCCTGTCTCAGCCTCCGTTTTGGGCCCATCGGCACGGTTACCGAAGTCCTGAGCGACCCGTTGGCTTCGCAAACCCCATAAAAAAAGGCTCCCCAATTGCTTGGGGAGCCTTTTTTATCAAAACAGGTCAATTAGCCCAGGCCGTTGCCAGTGTTGGCGGGTACAGTTGCGGGTTGTTCGTTCTGCTGCTGCAGTTGGCTGAGCTGGGAAGGGGTCAGAATGCGGCTGCACTCCTGCTCGAACTGGGCTTCCAGTTCGGCCGTTTTGGCGGCCCGGGTGGCTTCATCGTTTTTGTACTGGCGGTTGATGTTTTTCAAACCGGCAAGCCTGGTGCGATTCAGCGGCAGAAGCTTCAAAAACTGCCCTTCGTTGAGATGCAGACGATTGGTCATGTCCCGGGTGATGGTCAGGGCATCGCCGGCCGGGGCCCGCCCCACGGTAGGCGTGGCGCGCTCCGAATGGCGGTCAGACATCTGCGCCCGTGCCGAGAACGAAACCAGGGCAAAGGCAAAAAGCAAGGTGGCAGCGATGGACTTGCACATACAACGGGTTAGAGCGGGTATGGTAGTTAAGTTTTGCCGCTAAACGCATGCAAGATAGCGTTTATTTTCTAATAAATCTAATTTTTCTAATAATAAATAGCAATAACCTGTTGTGGTGTCACTGAAACGGCTTTGTCTACAGTCTGTTCAAGTTGGGTCATTACCCCCTGGAAAAACTAGTCCAGGCTGGTTATGGGCTGATGGTCGGGGCTTTTGAAGTACTGCATGGCGATGAGGGAGGTGATGACCCCCGTCATGGTGCCCAGAAGAATGATGCCGAGGCCGCCGATGAGCACGCCCAGGTCCGCCCCGAATAAGTCGCGGGCTTCAATTTGCTGCACTGCCGACTTGCTGATGCTGCCCAAAAGCCAAAAGAATGCGCCCAGCAGCACCGATGCCGTGAGGGCCGTGACAATGCCCGTGCTGAACCCCTGGAAGTACGAAAGCCGGTTGCCGCGCGCCCGCTTCATGCGCATGATGGCGAACACCACGCCCCCGGCCAAGATGACGACGTCAAGGGTGCCGGCCTCGATTTTATCAAGAAAGCCGGCCAGGGCGGCAATGCCGGTATACACTATCAGGACAGCCGCGGTGAGCAGGCCCGTGCGAATGCCGTTGGATTCAGAAGTAAGTTGCGTGTCGGCCATGACCGGGGAAACTAAATATGGGTGGAGAAAGGCCGGCGTTGCCAGCAGTCGCGTTTTTATACTCGTTTTCGGCTTCAGAAGTTATGAGAAGGGCTTTTTTTTACGGAAGCCGCGCACCCGCCGGCAGCGGCAGCGGGCACTAATTTGACTGCTAGTTAGTTATTTCGGCCCAACCGGACCACTGCTTTGCTGGCCCCGGCTTGGGCCCGGGTCCTGTTGCGTAATTTTGCGCCCTGCCGCGCATGGGTGCGCGGGGTTCGGGAGCTACCGCTACTATTTATTGACTGAATGATTTCCACCACCAACGTAAGCCTGCGCTACGGCAAGCGCATCCTGTTTGAAGACGTTACCGCCAAGTTTCTGCCCGGCAACTGCTACGGCCTCATCGGCGCCAACGGCGCGGGCAAGTCCACCTTTCTGAAGATTCTCTCCGGCGAGCTGGAGCCCAACACCGGCTCGGTGGAAATGCCCGCCGGCCAGCGCCTGGCCGTGCTCAAGCAGAACCAGTTTGCTTACGACGACCAGCCCGTGCTGCAAACCGTGATTCAGGGCCACCAGCGCCTGTTCGCGGTGATGACCGAGAAGGACGCCCTCTACGCCAAGGCCGACTTCAGCGACGCCGACGGTGAGCGCGCCGCCGTGCTGGAAGGGGAATTTGCCGACCTGGAGGGCTGGAACGCCGAATACGAAGCCGCCGAGCTGCTTTCCGGCCTCGGCATTGTCGAAGACAAGCACCACGCGCTGATGGCCGACCTCGGCGCCAGCGAAAAAGTGCGCGTGCTGCTGGCCCAGGCCCTGTTCGGCAACCCCGACGTGCTGCTGCTCGACGAGCCGACCAACAACCTGGACGCCGAGAGCGTGCTCTGGCTCGAAAATTTTCTCGACGGCTTCCAGAACACGGTGATTGTGGTGAGCCACGACCGCCACTTCCTGGACGCGGTGTGCAACTACATGGCCGACCTGGACTTCGGCAAAATCACGATGTACCCCGGCAATTACTCGTTCTGGTACGAGAGCAGCCAGTTGGTGCTGCGCCAGCGCCAGGATGCCAACAAGAAAACCGAAGACCGCCGCAAAGAGCTTGAAGAATTTGTGCGTCGTTTTTCGGCCAACGCCAGCAAGAGCAAGCAGGCCACCAGCCGCCAGAAACTGCTCCAGAAGCTCACCCTGGAAGACATCAAGCCCAGCTCGCGCCGCTACCCCTACATCGCCTTTAAATCGGAGCGCGAGCCCGGCAACCAACTGCTGAGCGTGGAGAACCTGAGCGCCCGGGTCGACGGGCAGACGGTGTTCAAAAACGTGAGCTTCACGCTCGACAAGAAGGACAAGGTGGCCATTGTGGGGCGCGACGACCGCGCCGCTTCCCTCATGTTCGACATTTTGTTTGGCGAAGCCACCCCGGCCACCGGCGAGCTTAAGTGGGGCACAACCATCACGCCGAGCTATTTTCCAAAGGAGAATAACGACTTTTTTAGTTCGGGCGAATTAAACCTTGTCGACTGGTTGCGTCAATACTCCGAGGAAAAGGACGAAAGCTTCATCCGCGGTTTTCTGGGCCGGATGCTGTTTTCGGGCGAAGAGTCCCAGAAGAAAAGCAACGTCCTGAGCGGGGGCGAAAAAGTGCGCTGCATGCTCTCGAAGATGATGCTGCAGAGCGGCAACGTGCTGGTGCTCGATGACCCGACCAACCATTTGGACCTGGAAAGCATCACGGCGCTGAACAATGCCCTGCGCGACTACCCCGGCTCCCTCCTGTTTGCTTCGCACGACCTGCAATTCATCGAAACCGTGGCCAACCGCATCATCGAACTCACGCCCGACGGCATCCTGGACCGCCGCATGAACTACGAAGAATACCTGGCCGACGAAACGCTAAAATCGCAGCGCCAGAAGATGTACAAAATGGCTTAGCGCCGCGCAGGCAAGTTGCGGAACAATAAATTTCCTTCGCGGGCGCTTTCACCTCACCCCGCTGCTTTCCGTTTTCCTTACTCATTTATCCCCATGAAACGTCGTCTGCTTCCGTTGCTGTTGCTCGTGGGCGTTGCCAGCCTGCCCGCCCACCGTGCCCTGGCGCAGGACAAGCCCGTGCTGAATTCGGCTCCTCCCGGCCCACCGCCGGCCGCGCCGCGTCCCGAGCCGGCGCCGGCACAGACGCCCGCGCCCGCCGTGGAACCAACTGCGCCCCGCCCCGCCCCGGACTCCCCCGCGGCGCAGCCAACACCTCAACCCACTCCCGACAGCCCCTCGGGACTCAATTTCCCGAGTCGCACCGGGCCGGGAACGGGCAGCAAGGCCGACCAGCCGCAAAAAAAGAAATTCATCTACACGAATTTTGGGCTTGGGTACACTTCCAGTGACCTGGCTCAGTTCAACGTGAGTGCAGCGCCGGCGTTGGGGTTTCGGCTCACTGACAAGTTCGCAATCGGGCCGGGAATTTCTTATGCCTACAGCAACTTCTCGTTGTCGCAAGAAAATTTTATTAATATATACGGCTTTCCCTACCCAAGTCCGAATGGCAGCTTGACCCCAAGTGGCTCCAACAATCTTTCTACCAGCAGCATCGGCGTCAAAGCTTTTGCGCAGTACATCGTATACAAGGAGTTTTTTGTACACGCTGAATACGAGGTAACCAACGCTCAGTTGCCTTACCGGGATGACAATTTATACTTCTACAAACAAAACAAAACGGTGACAACCGCACTTGGTGGCATCGGGTATCGGTCTTACGTGGGCGAAAACGCGGCCGTTGATATAGTTGGTCTTTACAATTTTAATAGCTCACTCTATTCGTTGTATCCCGGATTTGTTCTGCGATTTAGCTTTCTGTTTAACATCGGGAAGTAAGCTATTGAGACTGCTTGCACACAAAAAAGCCGCTCCATATCTGAAGCGGCTTTTTTGTGCTTTCTACTGACTCGGTTTTGAGCTATTACACAGGATTCCGGCCGCTGATTACACGCAGAAGCACGGCGATGATGGCAATGACCAGCAGGACGTGGATGATGTTTCCCATCCCAAAGCTGTTGAAGCCGATGAAGCCAGCGAGCCAGATGATGATGAGGACGACGGCGATAATGTAAAGGAGATTGCCCATGACGAAAGATGAAAAGAAGGGGTGAAAGAAAAGGGGGAAGGCTTTTGCGGCATTGTACGCGGCCTCCGGTAAAAGGATATAATTATCTGGAAATAGTCGGGCGGCGGGCAAACAAAAACGCAAGTTGGTGGTGGGGCAGTAGCTTTGTCCGGGCGGTCCCTGGCCGCTTTTTTTCTTCCCTCTCCCCTTTTTCCCGCTTGTATATGAACGTCGCCGTTATTGGCTCCGGCACCATGGGCAATGGCATTGCCCACGTGTTTGCGCAGCACGGTTTTGCTGTCGCCCTCATCGATATCAGCCAGCCGGCCTTGGACCGCGCCGTGGGCACCATCACCAAAAACCTGGACCGCCAGGTAGCCAAAGCCAGCCTGAGTGAAGACGACAAGGCTGCCACCCTGGGCCGGTTGCATACCTTCACCTCGCTCGAAGCCGGCGTGGCGGGCGCGGCCCTGGTGGTGGAAGCTGCCACCGAAAACGTGGACCTGAAGCTCCAGATTTTCCGCGACCTGGACCAGTACGCCCCCGCCGACGCCATCCTGGCATCCAATACGTCTTCCATCTCCATCACCAAGATTGCGGCCGTAACCAAGCGTCCGCAGCAGGTGATTGGCATGCACTTCATGAACCCCGTGCCGGTGATGAAGCTGGTGGAGGTGATTCGCGGCTACGCCACCTCCGATGCCGTGACGGCGCGGGTGATGGACCTGGCGCGCCAACTGGGCAAAATCCCCACCGAGGTGAACGACTACCCCGGTTTCGTGGCCAACCGCATTCTGATGCCCATGATTAACGAGGCCATCATTGCGCTGTTCGAGGGCGTGGCCGGCGTGGAAGAGATTGACACGGTGATGAAGCTGGGCATGGCCCACCCCATGGGCCCGCTGCAACTGGCCGACTTCATCGGCCTCGACGTGTGCCTGGCCATTTTGCGGGTGCTGCACGAGGGCCTGGGCAACCCTAAATACGCCCCTTGCCCCCTGCTGGTAAACATGGTGATGGCCGGCCGCCTGGGCGCGAAGTCCGGCGAAGGCTTTTATCAGTACGCCCCCGGCTCGAAGGAGCTGGTGGTAGCCGAGCGGTTCCGGCGGTAGGGCAAAGCGCCCCGCCGCGCCGGCCGAAGTTCCCGTACCGCGTAGTTGGGCAAGCGGTACGGGAACTTCGGCCGGCGCGGCGGGGCTTTCCTTTTCCAAAATCCGATGTAAGGAAATAACCCGCGCGGCGTCTAACGCGTTGTAATTTATTCCCGACAAACATTCTCCCTATTTTATGGAATTAGCAACATTCGGAGCCGGCTGCTTTTGGTGCGTCGAAGCCGTATTTCAGAATTTAAAAGGCGTTGAAAAAGTGGTTTCCGGCTATGCCGGGGGCCGCAATAAAAACCCTACCTACAAAGAGGTATGCAGCGGCCTGACGGGCCACGCCGAAGTCATCGAAATTACGTTTGACCCGGGCGTAATCAGCTACAAAGAGCTGCTGGAAATTTTCTGGAAAACCCACGACCCCACCACCCTCAACCGCCAGGGGGCCGACGCCGGTACCCAGTACCGTTCGGTGATTTATTATCACAGCGACGAGCAGAAGCAGCTGGCCGAGCAGTACAAGCAGAAGCTCAACGAAGGCCGCGCTTTCCCCGACCCCGTGGTCACGGAAATCACGGCCGCGCCGGAATTCTATCCGGCCGAAAACTACCACCAGAACTACTTCAACCTGCACGGCCACGAGCCCTACTGCCAGTTTGTGGCTCGGCCCAAAGTCGACAAGGTGAAAGCCCTGTTCGGCGAGAAACTGAAGGCGGGGGTCTGAGCCGCGGATTGGTCGGAGTCCCCGGATTTTGGTAACGATTGACGAAGAGTAGTCAAAACAAGAAAAGCCGCTCGTGTGAGCGGCTTTTTTTACGAAGCGAGTACGCCCCGGACAGGCTGCTGGCTCATGGGATGGGGTAATAATCCCTGAAATCAGGGGATTCCGACCAATCCGCGGTTCAGACAGACACCCCGAAGTCCCGCAAGGCGTCGTTCAATGACGTTTTCAAATCGGTGCTCGGTTTGCGTTGGCCAATGATGAGGGCGCACGGCACCTGGTACTCGCCGGCCGGGAACTGCTTGGGGATGGAGCCAGGAATTACCACCGAGCGCGGCGGCACGTAACCGCGGTACTCCCTGGGCTCGGGGCCCGTCACGTCGATGATTTTGGTGCTGCCCGTGATGGTAACGCCCGCGCCAATTACGGCCTCCTTGCCGATGCGGCAGCCTTCCACCAAAATGCTGCGGGAGCCAATGAAGGCGCCGTCTTCGATGATGACCGGGGCTGCCTGCACGGGCTCCAGCACGCCGCCCAGGCCCACGCCGCCGCTCAGGTGCACGCCCTTGCCCACTTGCGCGCACGAGCCCACGGTGGCCCAGGTGTCGACCATCGTGCCCTCGCCCACGTGGGCGCCGATGTTCACGTAGCTGGGCATGAGGATAACGCCGGGAGCCAGAAAAGCGCCGTAGCGGGCCGTGGCGGGCGGCACTACGCGCACTTGCTGGCCGGCGTAGTCGGTTTTGAGGCGCATTTTATCGTGGTACTCGAAGGGACCCACGGCCTGGGTCTGCATCTGCTGCAAGGGAAAGTACAGGATGACGGCTTTCTTCACCCAGTCGTTCACCAGCCAGTCTTGGCCGTCGGCGGTGGGCTCGGCCACGCGCAGCCGGCCCTTGTCCAGCTCTTCAATAACGTGCGCAATGGCGGCCACGGTGTCGGGGTGTTGGAGCAGGGCACGGTCGGCCCAGGCTTGCTCAATCAGGGTTTGGAGGTCGGACATGGGGGTGCGAGGTAAGCAACTGCGAAAGCCGCCGGAGAATGCCGGGGCTTCTTAGCAGCCGCAAAACTAGCATCTTTGGCCCGTGCTCGGACCCGATTCTTCTCGTTTGGTGGTGCTGCTGGCTTCCGTATTGAAACCGGTTGACGATACCCGCATGCGGGGAAAGTTTGCCGAAACCTTGTTGGAGCGCCCCCATACGCAGGTCCACGTGGCCGGCCGGGACGCGGTGGCCAGCCTCCGTTCCGCAACCGCTGCCGGCCACCCACGAATTTTCCTGCACCCCATTTTTGCGGGGTCGCGGCTCAGCCTGGGCCGGCTGGCGGCGCAGTGGCGCTACTGGCGGCTGCTGCGGCGAGTGGCCCCGGGGCTGGTCATCGTGCACGCGCCGGAGCTGCTGCCGCTCACCGTACTCTGGCAGCGCTTGGGCCGCGGCCGCAGCTTCGTTTACGATGTCCGGGAGAATTATGCCCTGAACGTGTCGACCCAACGCGTGTACCGCGGGCTGGTGCGCCGCGGCTTGGCCAGCGGGCTGCGCTGGGTCGAAACCCGGGCGGCCCACCGGGCCGCCGGAATCATTCTGGCCGAAGCGAGCTACCGGGTGGAGCTGCCCTTCTTGGGCGCGGTGCCGGCGGGCCGCCTCGTCGTCCTCGAAAACAAGTACCACCCCGCCCCGGGTGAAGCGCCCCTGCCGCCCCCCCGGCCGGCGCCCACCGCGCCGCTGCGGCTGCTGTATTCCGGCACCATTTCGGAGCTCAACGGCGTGGGGGAAGCCATTGCCTTCGCCGCCCAAATGAGTCGTGCGTGGCCCGCCGGGGCGCACCTGGCCATCGTGGGCTATTGCCAGCAGCCAGCCTTGCTCCGAAAGATTCAGGAAGCAGTGGCCCAAAATCCTGCGGGGCTGACCTTGGTGGGCGGCGCCGAACCCGTGCCCCACGCGCGCATCGTGGCCGAAATTGGCCGCAGCCACGCGGGCCTGCTGCCCTACCGGCCCCACCCCAGCACGGAACGCTGCCGGCCCACCAAGCTGTTTGAGTACCTGGCGCACGGCCTGCCCATCATCTCCTCCCCCAATGCGCTGTGGAACGACTCGCTGCGCCAGCATGGCGCCGGCCTGCAAGTAGACTTTGGCCGACCGGTTGACGGCCCCGCGCTGGCGTCGGCGCTGCAACACCGCGTCTTCTACCCGGCCGGGGCGCCCGCCGATGCGCGGTGGTCGACCGAGGGTAAAAAATTGTGGCTTTTTCTGGATTCTCTCATTTAACCTGCCACCTTTGCGCCCATTTTACGCCAACTACGCGGCCTGGCGTGAAATCAAAGCATCAATAGCAAAGTCGGTTTTTCTCATCACGTATTCCTCATCCCTCCTCAGTTCATGGCAACTTTACGTCATTCTTACATCGCCGGAGTCGGCCATTACGTCCCGAGCCGGGTTGTGACAAACGCCGAACTGGAGCCGATGATGAACACCTCCGACGCCTGGATTCAGGAGCGTACCGGTATTCAGGAGCGGCGCTGGTTTGAGGAAGGCAAGGACACCACGGCCAACATGGGCGCCCACGCCGCCCGCCGGGCCCTGGACATGGCGGGCGTCGCGCCCAACGACGTGCAGCTGATTGTGTTTGCCACGCTCTCGCCCGACTATTTCTTCCCTGGCTCCGGCGTGCTGCTGCAGCGCGAGCTGGGCATGACCAACAACGCCCCGGCCCTGGACGTGCGCAACCAATGCTCCGGCTTCATCTACTCCCTGTCGGTGGCCGACCAATTTGTGCGCACCGGCATGTACGACACCGTGCTGGTGGTGGGCTCCGAAATCCACTCTTCCGGCCTCGACAAGTCCCCCAACGGCCGGGGCGTCTCGGTCATTTTCGGCGATGGCGCCGGCGCGGTGGTTCTGCGGCCCGCCCCGGCGGAAGGCCAGGGCCTCCTGAGCACGCACTTGTACGCGCAGGGTGATTACGCCGAGGAGCTCATCGTGAAAGAGCCCAGCTCGAACCGCGACAACCGCAACCAGCGCATGATGGAAAACGAGCAGGACCTCTACCCGTACATGAACGGCCAGAACGTGTTCAAGCACGCCGTGGTGCGCTTCCCGCAGGTCATCAAGGAAGCCCTCGACCAGAACGGCTACCAGCCTGCCGACCTCGACCTGCTCATCCCGCACCAGGCCAACCTGCGCATCACTCAGTTCGTGCAGCACAAGATGGGGTTGACCGACGACAAAGTGTTCAGCAACATTCAGCGCTACGGCAACACCACCGCCGCCTCGGTGCCCATTGCTTTGAGCGAAGCCGTGCAGGAAGGCCGCATCAAGCGCGGCGACCTGGTGTGCCTGGCCGCTTTTGGCAGCGGCTTCACCTGGGCGTCGGCGCTCATTAAATGGTAGCCACGATAATTAAAAATTGAGAATTAAAAATTAAAAATAGGGGCCGGAATGGGTCATGCGCGCATTTACCCTGATTTTTAATTCTTCATTTTTAATTTTTAATTCCATTCATGCCCAGCCACACCGAGGAAAATTACCTTAAAGCCATCTACAAGCTGGCCGAAGCCGAGCCGGATGCTGCGGGGGTGAGCACCAACCGCATTGCCGCGGCCCTGGCCACCCGGGCGGCTTCGGTGACGGACATGCTGCGCCGGCTCGCCGACAAGGGACTACTAGCCTACGAGCGCTACCGCGGCGTGCAGCTCACCGCCGAGGGCCAGCGGGTGGCGTTGCTCACCATCCGCAAGCACCGGTTGTGGGAGGTATTTCTGGTGCAGCAGCTGGGCTTCAATTGGGACGAGGTGCACGAGGTGGCCGAAGAGCTGGAGCACGTGCAGTCGCCGCTGCTCATGCGCCGGCTCGATGCCTTCCTGGGCCACCCGGCGCTCGACCCGCACGGCGACCCCATTCCGGCCGAAGACGGGGCCATGCGCCGCCCCGCGCATCGCCTATTGGCCGACCTGGGCGTGGGCGAGCGCGGCACGCTGGCCGCCGTCAAAAACACTTCCGCGCCCTTCCTTCAGTACCTGGATAAAGTTGGCCTGCAGCTCGGCGCCGCCATTGAAGTGCTGGACAAGGTAGCGTTTGATAACTCCTTTGAGCTCTGGATAAACCACGAGCGCACCGCCTTGGTCTCGGCCGAGGTCAGCCGCAATTTGTTTGTAACGCAATGACCCCGCTTTTCTCGGACACCATTGCCGCGCTGTCGACGCCGCTGGGCGCGGGCGCGCTGGCGGTGGTCCGGCTCTCGGGCCCGGCCGCCGTGGAAATTACGTCGGGCATTTTCTCCAAGAAAAACCTGGCCAACCAGCCCGGCCACACCCTGCACTACGGAGCCCTGCGCGACCCCGCGACTGGCGAAATCGTGGACGAAGTGGTGGTGGCCCTCTACCGCGCTCCGCGCTCCTTCACCCGCGAAGACACCGTGGAAATCAGCTGCCACGGCTCCGACTACGTGGTGCGCCAGGTGCTGGCCCTGCTGCTGCGCCAGGGCGCCCGCCTGGCCGAAGCGGGCGAGTTCACCAAGCGGGCCTTCCTGAGCGGGGCCCTGGACCTGGCCCAGGCCGAAGCCGTGGCCGACCTCATCGCCGCCGACTCGGCCCTGAGCCACCGCGTGGCGCTGAACCAGTTGCGCGGCGGCTTCTCCCAGGAGCTGCGCGACCTGCGGGGCCGGCTCGTCGCGTTTGCCGCGCTGCTGGAGCTGGAGCTGGATTTTGGCGAAGAGGACGTGGAGTTTGCCGACCGCACCGGGCTGGCCCGCCTGCTGGCCGACGTGCGCGGCGTGGTGGCCGGGCTGCTCCGCTCCTTCGAGCTCGGCAACGTTATCAAAAACGGCATCACGGCCGTCATCGCCGGGCGGCCCAACGCCGGCAAGTCCACGCTGCTCAACGCCTTGCTGCGCGAGGAGCGCGCCATCGTATCGGCCATTCCGGGCACCACGCGCGATTTTATTGAGGACGAAATCAGCATCGACGGCTTGCGCTTTCGCTTCGTGGACACCGCCGGCCTGCGCGACAACCCCGCCGACGAGGTGGAAGCCATCGGCGTACGCCGGACCCGGCAGCGGGTGCGGCAAGCGGCGCTGCTGCTTTACTTGTTTGACCTGACCGAAATGAGCCCGCCCGAAGTGCTGGCCGAAATCCAGGAACTCACCGCGGGGCTGGCGCTGCCCGTGCTCGCCGTCGGCAACAAGACCGACCTGGCCACCCCCGCCGCGCTGGCGGCTTTTGCAGCCGGGTTTCGGGCCGCCACCGCCGGCCCCGCGGCGGGGATGCCGCTGGTGCTGTTGGCGGCGGGCCAGAACCACGGCCTACCGGAGCTGCAGACGGCTTTGCTGGCCCAGGTGCGGGGCTCGGTGCTGGAAAACACGGCGTCGGCCACCATCGTCACCAGCGTGCGCCACGCGCGGGCCCTGGAAGTGGCGGCGGCGCACCTGGCGGCGGTGCAAGCGGGCCTGGACACCGGCCGCGGCACCGAGCTGCTGGCCGCCGACCTGCGGCACGCCCTGGCCGCTTTGGGAGAAATCACCGGCGAGATTTCCTCCGAGGACCTTCTGACCAGCATTTTCACCCAATTCTGCATTGGGAAGTGACGGATGGGGGCCGACCCACGGTTTTTTCCCGAACCTCCGCTCCCGTTCCGGGGTAATAAGGGCCAAGCCAACGGCCGGGAAATTTCCCGGCTCGCGGCTTATGCCTTAGTTTCGCGTTGAATTTCTCTCTCATCCCTCCCGCCCATGGCAGAATCTGCTGAACTTATCCTCGACGGCAAATCCATTAGCTTGCCCGTCATTGAAGGCACCGAACACGAAAAGGCATTTGACATCGGCAAGCTGCGCGACCAAACCGGCTACGTCACCCTGGACTCGGGCTACAAGAACACCGGCGCCACCAAAAGCGCCATCACCTTCCTCGACGGCGAAGAAGGCATCCTCCGCTACCGCGGCTACCCCATTGAGCAACTGGCCGAGAAGTCGAGCTTCCTGGAAGTGGCTTACCTGCTGATTTACGGCGCGTTGCCGACCCAGGCCGAGTTCGACGACTTCAAGTACCGCATCACCCAGCACACCCTCATCCACGAGGACATCCGCAAGATTCTCGACGGGTTTCCCTCGTCGGCGCACCCCATGGGCATCTTGTCGTCGCTGGTGTGCTCGCTCACGGCGTTCTACCCCAAGAGCATTGCCCCCGAAATCAGCAAGGAAGAGCTGGATTTGAACATCGTGCGCCTCATGGCCAAGATTTCGACCATCGCCGCCTGGAGCTACAAAAACTCGGTGGGCCACCCGCTCATCTACCCGCGCAACGACCTCGACTACTGCGGCAACTTCCTGTACATGATGTTCAGCTTCCCCACCGAGAAGTACCAGCTGAACCCCGTGGTGGTGAGTGCCCTCAACAAGCTGCTCATCCTGCACGCCGACCACGAGCAGAATTGCTCCACCAGCACCGTGCGCCTCGTGGGCTCGGCTAACGCCAGCCTCTACGGCTCGGTGTCGGCCGGCATCAACGCCCTGTGGGGCCCGTTGCACGGCGGTGCCAACCAGGAAGTGGTGGAAATGCTGGAGGCCATCCAGGCCGACGGTGGCAACACCCAGAAATGGGTCGATAAGGCCAAGGACAAGAACGACTCATTCCGCCTCATGGGCTTCGGCCACCGGGTGTACAAAAACTTCGACCCGCGCGCCAAAATCATCAAAGTAGCCGCCGACGAGGTATTGAAAGCCCTGGGTATCAACGACCCGCTGCTGAAAATTGCCGGCGAGCTGGAGCAGGCCGCCCTCACCGACCCGTACTTCGTGGAACGCAAGCTGTACCCGAACGTGGACTTCTACTCGGGCATTATCTACCGGGCGCTGGGCATTCCCACGGAGATGTTCACGGTGCTTTTCGCCATGGGCCGCCTGCCCGGCTGGATTGCCCAATGGCGGGAAATGCGCGAAAACAAAGAGCCCATTGGCCGCCCCCGCCAGATTTACACCGGCGAGCTGGAGCGCGACTACCAGGACATCAGCGCCCGGTAAACGGGTTTCTGGTTGTTCGTTTCTGATTGCTAGTTGCCCGAACCATCCGCGTGGTTCGGGCATTTTTTTGGCTCGGCTTCAACGCCCGGCTTTAACCAGAAACCAGACACGAACAACCAGCACCCTGCTCCTACTTCAACCGGTGCGCGGTGAAGTTGGTGCGCAGCTTGTGGTAAGCCACCAGCTGCTGGGGCTTGAGCAAGTTGATGAGCTCAATTTCGTAGCGCTCCTGGGCCAGCGCCAGGCGGTTGTCGCGCTCTTCGGCGCTGGCCCCGTTGAGCAGGATTTCCAGGTCGCGGCGCTCCGTGAGCATGTTCAGGTGCAGCTGCTTCACGGCCAGGTACTGAGCCTCGTTGAAGTGAATGCGATGCGCCAGGGCCCGGGTGAGGGTGGTAGCGCGGCTCATCATGGCGTGAGAGTAAGCGCCTTCGCCAGGGCCCGCGACAGCGGCCGGGGCCGCGCTCACACCCACAGCAATGCACGTGGCCAAGAACAGGTTTTTCATGGGTTGGGGAATGATGGTAAAAATGAGTGAATGACCAATTCCTCAGGGTTTGGCCGATTCAAACGTAAGCAGGATATTCTGTTGAATGGAAAATATTCTTTTTGTCATTTTTTTAATTAATTGATTTTTCTTGGTGCGTATAAACCTCTCACAGATAACGAGTAACGTGATTTTAAAAAAACCCGGTGATGAAGCAAAAAAAAAGCTCGCCAACGGGCGAGCCATATTTTTTTGAGCACAAATCCTATTAAATTTTCACGTTTTTAAAGCCTCACTTTAGGTAAAACCGGGCAATGCTCACCTGGCCGCGGAGCCCCAAGGCTGCGAGTGCCAGCAAATTCCGACTAGAGAATGTGCAACTCGATGCGCCGATTGAGCCGGCGGTGCGGTTCGGTGTCGTTAGCAGCCAACGGGCGGCCCTCGCCGTAGCCTTTGGAGCGCAGCCGGTTGACGGAGATGCCGTGCCCCGACAAGTACTCAACGACCGATTGGGCCCGGCGCTGCGACAGTTGCAGGTTGGTTTCCGGGGTGCCCACGTTATCGGTGAAGCCCGACACCTCAATCTGCACGTCGCGGTACTGGCGCAAAAACTCAATCAGGCGGTTGAGTTCGGTGCGCGACTGCGGCTTAAGGTCGTACTTGTTGGTGTCAAAAAACAAGTTATTCAGCACCACGCTGCGCCCAGCGCGCACGGGCTCCAGGTAAATGTCCAGGGCCTGCGGGTTGAAGGTGTGCTGGTCCGAGTAATCGAAGCTGAGGCTTTTGAGCAGGTACTTGTCGGCCGCGGCGTACATGGCGTAATGGTGGCCTTCGTTGAGCACCACGGTGTAGTCGCCGTATTCCGGGTCGGAAATTACGAACTGGGTCAGCACGTCGGTGTCGAGGTCGTAGAGTTTGACTTCGGCTTTCAGGGGTTTTTTGGTGTTGGCGTCAAACACCCGGCCCTGGGTATAGGTGCTGGTTTCCCGGGCCTTCACGGGCGGGGGCACGGCGAAGCTGAACAATTCCACGGGCCGCTCGCGCACCAGCCGGGAACCGGCCGCCGGCTCCTCCGTGGCCCGGCTGCGCGAGCAGAAACCCTTTTGATTGTCCGAGGTGATAAAAAGCGAGGCTTCGTCTTCGAAGGTGTTGAGCGGGTAGCCCAGGTTGCGCGGTTCGCCCCAGGTCGCGGCCGGGGTTTTCTCGCACCGAAACACGTCGAGCCCGCCCATGCCCACCAGCCCATCGGTGACGTAGTACAGCGTGGTGCCGCTAGCGTGGATGAAGGGCGCCATGTCCTTGCCCACGGTATTTACGGGCGTGCCGAGGTTTTTGGCCCCGGTCCAAGTGCCGTCGGGCTGCAGGGTCGTCACGTAAATATCTTCTCGTCCCTGGCCGCCGCGCCGCGTCGAGGTAAAGTACAGCGTGCGCCCGTCGGCCGAGAGCGAAGGCTGCGAATCCCACTCGGTGGAGTTCACGTTGGCCCCCAGGTTCACGGGCGGGCTCCAGTTGTTGCCGGTGCGGCGCGAAATGTACAGGTCGCAGTTGCCAATGGCCTTGGGCCGGTCGCAGGAGGCGAACACCAGCGTTTTGCCATCGCCCGAAATCGAGCCGGCCCCTTCGTTGTAGCTGGAATTAATGGCCGGCGAGATGGGCACCGGCTCGCCCAACGAGCCGTCCTTGTTCTGCCGGCTTATGTACAGGTCCTCGCCGCTGCTGGCGGCCGGCCGGCCCGTGAACAGCAAGAACCGGTTGTCTGCCGTCAGGGCCGGGAAATACTGAAACTTGAAGCTGTTCATGGGCGCGGCCAGCGGCACCGGCGCCTCGCCCACGGGCTGCTTGATGGCCTCGAGCGCAAACTCGCAGGTTTTGAGCTGCCGCTCCGATTTGGCCATGTTGCGCTGCGTTTTGGGGGCCACCTTCAGCAAGCGCCGGTAGGCGTCGAGCGCGGTTTGGTACTCGCCGTAGCTGAGGGCGAGGTCGCCCAAGAGCTGATACTCCGAGGCGTGGGACGCATCGAGCGCCACCTTCGTCAGACCGTCGCGGTAGGCAGCAAAGGCGCCGCGGTTGTCGCCCACCGCCTTCAGCAGCGACCCTTTCAGCAAGTACGCGTCGCCAAACGACGGAAACTTCTCGTTCAGCTGATTCAAGGTTTCAATGGCCTTGATGAAGTCCCGTTCCTTGACCTGAAGCTGGGCTTTTTGCAGCAGGCTGCGGGCCTTGGTGTTGGTGGGCGTCGGGACCTTGACGGGAAGCTGGCTCCACGCTTCCCCCATGGAGGCCAGCCACAGCATCCACATCATTCCGAGGCGCAGGGCCCCCAATACGGTCATGCAACGCATAGGGAAAGCTAAGGAATGTCGAGGTATTTGTGGGTTTGCAGCGATACCTGCCACCGCGGGTGCCGCTTTACGTACTCCACCAATTCGGGCGTCATGCGGGCGGCGCGGCTCCACTCGGGCTGCAAATACAGGCGGGCCGAAGCCGGCACCAACGCCGCGTGTTCCTCGGCCCAAGCAAAATCGTGGCCATTAAACACGACCACCTTCAACTCGTGGGCCGCGGCGAGCACGTCGGGCCGTGGGGCCTTGAACTTCTTGGGCGACACGCACACCCAGTCCCAGGTGCCCGACAACGGGTGCGCGCCCGAGGTTTCGAGCCAGGCGCGGCACCCCGCCGCGTGCAGCGCGGACGTGAGCGGGCCCAGGTCGTGCATCAACGGCTCGCCGCCGGTGACGACCACGTCGCGGCCGGGGTAAGCAAGCACGGCTTCGACCAGTTGCGCCAGCGACTGCCGGGGGTGCGCGGCGGCATCCCACGATTCCTTGACGTCGCACCAATGGCAGCCCACGTCACACCCCCCCAACCGGATGAAGTACGCGGCGCGGCCGGTGTTGTACCCTTCGCCTTGAATGGTGTAGAACTGCTCCATCACGGGCAGCAGGGCGCCCGCTGCGGGCGCGGCCTCAGCCCGGGAGGATGCAATAATTTCGGGAGAAAGTAAGCTCACTGGTATCATAACATAAAAGCACCGGGAAGCGCCGCTACCCGAACGCCGGCAAGAAGAAGCACCGTTCCCAATGCCGGACATTAAAAGTACGGCTTGGCCCTACAATAACCAAATATTCCTAAAATCAAGCCGCCGAATGCGGATATATTTCCCCCTTGGCGGCCCGCAGCGTATTCAGTAATAACATCGCAATGGTCATGGGGCCCACTCCCCCGGGCACGGGGGTAATGGCCGAAGCCAACGGGGCCACCTCGGCAAAATTCACGTCCCCTTTCAGGGTGTAGCCGCTTTTTTTGGTCGCGTCGGCCACGCGGGTAGTGCCCACGTCAATCACCACCGCGCCGGGCCGTACCATGGCCGCCGTCACAAACTCGGGCCGCCCAATGGCCGCGACCACAATGTCGGCCGTCCGGCAGATTTCGGCCAGGTTCTGCGTCCGCGAATGACATAAAGTAACCGTGCAGTTGGCCGTGTCCAAATTCTTAGCCAGCAATATACTAACCGGCGTGCCCACAATGTTGGACCGGCCAATGACCACGGCGTGCTTGCCGCTGGTTTTAATGCCCTGGCGGCGCAGCAGCTCCACGATGCCGGAGGGCGTGGCGGGCAGCAAAGCCGGCAGCCCGGCCACCATGCGGCCAATGTTCATGGGATGAAAGCCGTCCACGTCTTTCTCGGGCCGAATGGCTTCGATGACCTTGTCAGGGTTGATGTGGGCCGGCAACGGGAGCTGCACGATGAAGCCGTCAATTTCCGGGTCGCGGTTCAACTCGTCTACTTTGGCCAGCAGCGCGGCCTCGCTGATGTCGTCTTCGTAGCGCAGCAGCGTGGAGGCAAAACCCACCCGCTCGCAGGCCAGCACCTTGTTACGCACGTAGGTTTCCGAGCCGCCGTCGTGGCCCACGAGGATGGCGGCCAGGTGCGGAACTTTGGCCCCCGCTGCTTTCAGAGTAGCCACCTCGGCCGCTATTTCGGCCTTGATATCTTCGGCGGTTTGCTTGCCGTCGATGAGGCGGTGGGTTGCGGGCGGTGCATCAATATTCATAGGCTGGGGCATTCTGTTGCTCAAATTGGTTTAAAAGTCAATATCTTGGCTGAAGCAAACGCAAAGCCTATTCTCACAATTTTACCTTTTCACCACTTTCATCAATGGAAACCCAACCCTCAGCGGCCGGTATCGGCTTCTTTTTTCTGATCGAGCTGGCCATCATCGCATTAGTCGTAGCCGGTTTATGGAAGCTTTTTGTCAAGGCTGGCAAGCCGGGCTGGGCCGCCATCATTCCGATTTACAACACCATTGTGATGCAGGACATCGTGGGCCGGGAAGGATGGAAAATCATCCTTCTTTTCATCCCGCTTGTCAACATTTACTTTATCATCACCTTGTATGTCAGCTTCGCAAAGTCGTACGGGAAAACGGGCATTGGCAATTATTTGGCAATCATCTTCCTGGGCATCATCTTCATTCCACTTTGGGGCTTTTCTGACGAAGTGAAGTATGTAGGACCGATAGAAGGTGCTTCTTCCGACGTAGCTCCCTCAGCCGCCTACTAAAACTGGAAATCTAAGCACGCAGCAAAAAGGCGGCCCCGGGTGGGGCCGCCTTTTTGCTGCTCAGTCAATTTTCAATACTGCCAGGAACGCTTCTTGCGGAATTTCCACCGAGCCCACGGAGCGCATCCGCTTCTTGCCTTCTTTCTGCTTCTCCAGTAGCTTGCGCTTCCGGCTGATGTCGCCGCCGTAGCACTTGGCAATGACGTTTTTGCGCAGGGCCTTCACGGTTTCGCGGGCGATGATTTTCTGGCCGATGCTGGCCTGAATGGCGATGTCGAACATCTGGCGGGGCAGCAGCTCCCGCAGCTTCTCGCAGAGGCGCTTGCCCCACTCGTAGCTCTTGGAGCGGTGCACAATGGCCGAGAGGGCGTCCACCTTCTCGCCGTTCAGCATCACGTCGAGCTTCACCATGTCGGCCTCGCGGAAGCCAATCAGCTCGTAGTCGAGCGAGGCGTAGCCGCGGCTGATGGTTTTGAGCTTGTCGAAGAAGTCGAACACGATTTCGGACAGCGGCAGCTCAAACGTCATTTCCACCCGCTCCGAGGTGAGGTAGGACTGGCCCTTGATGATGCCGCGCTTATCCATGCACAGCGTGATGATGGGCCCCACGTAGTCCGAAGCCGTGATAATCTGGGCCTTGATAAACGGCTCCTCAATCAGCTTGATAAGGTTGGGCTCCGGCATTTCCGACGGCGCGTTGATGGTCAGCAGCTGGTCTTTAGTGCCGATGGCGTGGAACTGCACGCTGGGCACCGTGGTGATGACGGTCATGTTGAACTCCCGCTCCAGGCGCTCCTGCACAATTTCCATGTGCAACATGCCCAGAAAGCCGCAGCGGAAGCCGAAGCCCAGCGCCACGCTCGTTTCGGGCTCCCAGACCAGCGAGGCGTCGTTGAGCTGGAGCTTTTCCATGCTGGAGCGCAGCTCTTCGTACTCGGTGGTTTCGACGGGGTAAATGCCGGCAAACACCATCGGCTTCACGTCGGCGAAGCCCTGGATGGCGTCCGGCGTGGGCCGGCTCACGTGGGTGATGGTGTCGCCCACTTTCACTTCGCGGGCTTCCTTGATGCCCGAGATGAGGTAGCCCACGTTGCCGGCGCTCATCTCCTGGCGGGGCTCCTGGTTCAGGCCCAGGATACCGATTTCGTCGGCCCCGTACTCCTTGCCCGTGGCCATGAACTTCACCTTGTCGCCCTTGCGCATGGTGCCGTTCTTGATGCGGAACAGCACTTCGATGCCGCGGTAGGAGTTGAACACCGAGTCGAAAATTAGGGCTTGCAGCGGGGCCTGCGGGTCGCCCTTGGGCGCCGGAATCCGGTCGCAGATGGCGTTCAGGATGGCTTCGATGCCGATGCCGGTTTTGCCCGAGGCGTGGAGGATGTCCTGCGGCTTGCAGCCAATCAGGTCCACGATTTCATCGGTCACCTCCTCCGGCATGGCGTGGGGCAGGTCGATTTTGTTGAGCACCGGAATGATTTCCAAATCGGCCCCGATGGCCAGGTAAAGGTTGGAAATCGTCTGGGCTTCGATGCCCTGCGAGGCGTCCACGATGAGCAGGGCGCCCTCGCAGGCCGCAATGCTGCGGCTCACCTCGTAGCTGAAATCGACGTGGCCGGGCGTGTCAATCAGGTTCAGCGTGTAGATTTCCCCCTTGTAGGGAAACTGCATCTGGATGGCGTGGCTCTTGATGGTGATGCCGCGCTCGCGCTCCAGGTCCATGTTGTCGAGCAGCTGGGCCTGCATGTCGCGCTTGGCCACGGTGCTGGTAAACTCCAACAGGCGGTCGGCCAGCGTGCTCTTGCCGTGGTCGATGTGGGCAATGATGCAAAAGTTGCGGATATTCTTCACAGGAGGCGGTTTTTCAGTTTACGAAGGTACGAACCGGAGGGCGCAAAAGCCAGGCGGTTCCTGGCGCGGGGAGTTCGGGCAATTCCGGTTGGCGGCTTAGTTTTGCTGATTGCCCGGTTGGTTCAATTTCACCCATGCAACCAGAAACTTCTGCGCTGCCCCCCGCCCCGCTGATAACCAGCAACCGCAAGTTTTTGATTGCGGCCCTCAACGGCACGACCCTGTACGTGCTGGCGTATTACCTGGTGTGGGGCGCGCACCAGGTGGCCAAAGTGGGGCTGTCGGACTTCTACAAGCTGCGGGGCACCTGGGACCCGAGCCGCATCGTGTACACCATGGCCGACGGGGAATGGTGGCCCACGGCCATCATCACCACCAACGGCATCGGGCCGGCGATGTGCCTGCTGCTGGGGGTGCTGGCCCTGCGCTGGTACTGGTTGCGGGAGCGCGCCCGGCGCGGGCAGCTCAAGCTGCTGCTGCTGTGGGTGGCGTTCCACGCGTGCAATGCGGTATTTGGGGCGTTGCTGGCCGACACGTTCACGCAGTCGGGCTTCTGGTACGTGTCCGACTGGCTGCTGCGCCTGGGCAACGCGGCCAACGTGCTGCTGGCGCTGCTGGCCGGCTTGGTGCAGCTGGTGCTGGGCTACTTCGGGGCGGTGGCGTTCCTGCAGGCGCACGATTCCAAGACGGTGATGCGCCACGCCAACCGCCGGCTGATGGTGGGGTGCACCCTGGTGGTGCCCTGGGTGGCGGGCGGCGCGTTCGTGGCGTTGGCCAAGCTGCCGTACCTCACCGTGCACGAGGCCCTGCACCTGGGCATGATGGGCTTGCTGGTGCTGCCCCTGTCCCTGGGCTGCCTCAACGAAGTATTTGCCGAGACGGTGCGCCGCCCGCAGCCCACTCGCGTGGCCTGGGGCCCGGTGGCGGTGGCGGTGGTGCTGGCCTTGACCTGGCGGCTGGCGCTAAGCCCTCCCGTGGCATTTGGGCTGTAGTTTTTCTCGTTAAGTAGCAGGCGGCGAAGCGGGACGGCTGAGCTGGCCCCTGCGGGAGGACCTGTTCGGCGGGTGGACCGGGGCACCCGAAACGTCCTTTGGGAAGAGCACGGCTGCTTTTGGCTGGCCTCGGTGCTATAGTCGCAAAGATGATTGGGTATAGTCGCAAAGAGAAGCCGGGGGTTGACCGCCGCCGCCGGAATGCCGTTGTTTGTGCGGTAATCTCTCCTTAATTAACCCCCCAAACAGCCATGGGTATTACCCTCGCACAAGCCCAAGCCGCGGTGCAAGCCGCTCACCAGAAAGCCCTTGCCATGGGCGTAAAAATGAACATTGCCGTGGTCGACGCCGGCGCCAACCTTGTGGCCTTCGCCCGCATGGACGGTGCCTGGCTCGGCTCGCTCGACATTTCCGTCAAGAAGGCCAAAACGGCCCGCTTCTTCGACATGCCCACCGGCGCCATTGGCGGCCTTTCGCAGCCCGGCGGCCCGCTCTTCAACATTGAGCATTCCAACGGCGGCCTCATCACCTTCCCCGGCGGCATTCCCATTAAGGACGGCAGCGGCCAGGTCGTCGGCGGCATTGGCGTGTCGGGCAGCACCGTGGAAGACGACCACGCAGTGGCCGAGGCCGGCCAGCAGGCCGTGGAGGGCAAGTAGCCCGCAGTTTTCGTCCTAATCAGCCCGCCAGGCCAGGCCGGCCGGGACGTCGCGCTGCGGCAGTCACTCAATCGTTCCCAGCCTTTGATTGCTGCCCCAGCGCGACGTCTTGGCCGGCTCGACAGGGCGTTATTTTTTTTCCAGCATCCCCCACTCCTAATCCCCAGCATCATGGCTAGCAACAGAGGCGTAGTGTACCTGAGTCCCGGTAAGGTTGAGGTCCAGAGCATTGATTTTCCCGAGTTGAAAAACCCGAAGGGCAAAAAAATTGTCCACGGCGTCATCTTGAAAGTGGTTTCCACCAACATCTGCGGGTCGGACCAGCACATGGTGCGCGGCCGGACCACGGCCCCGGCCGGCCTGGTGCTGGGCCACGAAATCACGGGCGAGGTGATTGAGGCCGGCGAGGACGTCGAGTTTTTGAAGAAGGGCGACCTCGTATCGGTGCCGTTCAACGTGGCCTGCGGGCGCTGCCGCACTTGCAAGGAGATGAAAACCGGCATCTGCCTGACCGTGAACGAAGGCCGTGCCGGGGGCGCCTACGGCTACGTGGACATGGGCGGCTGGGTGGGCGGCCAGGCCGAGTACGTGCTGGTGCCCTACGCCGACTTCAACCTGCTGAAGTTTCCGAATAAGGACCAGGCCATGGAGAAAATCCACGACCTGACCATGCTGAGCGACATTTTCCCCACCGGCTTCCACGGCGCGGTGAAGGCCGGGGTGGGGCCGGGCACCACCGTGTACATCGCCGGGGCCGGCCCGGTGGGGCTGGCCGCTGCCGCCTCGGCGCAGCTGCTGGGCGCCGCCGTGGTGATTGTGGGCGACATGAACAAGGCCCGGCTGGCGCACGCCCGCTCCTTCGGCTGCGAAACCGTGGACCTGAACGAGGACGCCAACCTGGCCGACCAGATTGCCCAGATTTTGGGGGTGCCCGAAGTCGATTGCGCCGTTGATTGCGTGGGCTTTGAGGCCAGCGGCCACGGCACCCAGGCCAAAACGGAGGTGCCCGCCGCCGTGCTCAACTCGTTGATGGAAATTGCCCGCGCGGGCGGCTCCATCGGCATCCCCGGCCTGTACGTCACGGCCGACCCCGGCTCGCAGGACCAAGCGGCGCAGAAGGGCAGCCTGTCCATCCGCTTCGGCCTGGGCTGGGCCAAGAGCCACTCCTTCCACACCGGCCAGACGCCCGTGATGAGCTACAATCGCCAGCTCATGCAAGCCATTCTGTACGATAAAGTGCAGATTGCCAAAGCCGTGAACGTTGAGGTCATCACCCTCGACCAGGCGCCCGAGGGCTACGCCGAGTTCGACAGCGGCGTGGCGAAGAAATTCGTCATCAACCCGCACGGCCTGATTCCCGGTGTGAAAAAGCCCAAAGCCGCCAAAGAAACCGCTGCCGCTTGAGCATCTGCTGAACCTGAACCAACAGCCGGACCGCCAATGGGCGGCCCGGCTGTTGGCGTTTGGGCCTGTTTTATCGCAGAGGCCGTCAACACGCTTTGGCCGTAACTTGCTACCTCACTCATCCCCTTGCTGTCATGAACGCACTCTTCGCCGATGAGCCGTTGGTTTTGGACGACCCTTACATAAGCCGCATGAGCCCGGCGGAGTTCTTCGACTTCTGCCAGCAGCACCGTAAGTGGCGCATTGAGCGCAACGCGCAGCACGAAATTCTGATTATGGCCCCGACTTTCTCGCTCACCGGCAAGCGCAATGCCCGGCTCATCACCCAGCTCGGCATGTGGTGGAACCAGCACCCCGAAGCGGGCGAAATCTTCGATTCCAACGCGGGTTTCACGCTGCCCAACGGCGCCGTGCGCTCGCCCGATGCTTCGTGGGTGCCCGCCGCGCAGTGGAACGCGCTGAGCCCGGAGCAGCAGGAGAAATTCGCGGCCGTCTGCCCGCCGTTTGTGGTAGAGCTGCGTTCAAAAACCGATTCGCTGAAAATATTGCTGGCCAAAATGGAAGAGTACCGCGAGAATGGCACCGCGCTGGGCTGGCTGCTCTCCTGCGACGACGAGACGGCCTATATCTTCCGCGCCGAGCAGGCGGGCTACGAAACCGTGCAAGGGTTTGAGCGGGAGCTTTCGGGCGAGGACGTGCTGGTGGGGTTTGTGCTGGATTTGCGGAAGCTGCGCTAAGCTCAAGGCCCTTGCTGTTCGCTTTGTCCAAAACGCCCCGGCCGCCCCGCCGGGGCGTTTTCCGTACCTTCGTCGTCCCCAAAAACCCTCCCACTATGCACCCCGCTCCCACCGCGCCCTACAAGCTCCAGAACCACGTCCGCATCGTCACGGCCGCCGCCTTGTTCGACGGGCACGACGCGGCCATCAACATCATGCGCCGCATTATTCAGAGCAGCGGTGCGGAGGTGATTCACCTGGGGCACAACCGCTCGGTGCAGGAAATCGTGGACTGCGCCATCCAGGAAGATGCCCAGGCCATTGCCCTCACCAGCTACCAGGGCGGACACAACGAGTATTTCAAGTACATGTTTGACCTGCTGAAGGAGCGCGGCGCGGGCCACATCAAAATCTTCGGCGGCGGCGGCGGCGTGATTCTGCCCACGGAAATAGCCGAGCTGCAAGGCTACGGCATCACCCGCATCTACTCGCCCGATGATGGCCGGGCCATGGGCTTGCAAGGCATGATTAACAACCTATTGGAGCAGGCCGACTTCCCCACCGGCCAGCACTTGAACGGCGAGGCCGGCCACGTGAAGGAGAAGGACGCCCGCAGCATTGGGCGCCTGATTTCGGCAGCCGAGAACTTCCCCGAGGAGTTTGAGCTGGTCAAGTCGCAGTTGTCAGTTGATAGTTGTCAGTTGGTAGTGGCGGGCGAAAAAGTCAACCCGAACGACCTGACAACTGACAACGAACAACGGACAACTAAAGAAGCCCCCATCTTGGGCATCACCGGCACGGGCGGCGCGGGCAAGTCGTCGCTGGTAGATGAGCTGGTGCGGCGTTTCCTGATGGATTTCCCGGACAAGACCATTGCCATTATATCCGTCGACCCCAGCAAGCGCAAGACGGGCGGGGCCCTGCTCGGCGACCGGATTCGGATGAATTCCATCAACTCGCCGCGGGTGTACATGCGCAGCCTGGCCACGCGCCAGAGCAACCTGGCGTTGAGCAAGTATGTGCAGGATGCGGTGGACGTGGTGAAGGCCGCCAACTACGACCTGATTATCCTCGAAACCTCCGGCATCGGCCAGTCCGACACCGAAATCATCGAGCACTCCGACGCCAGCCTGTATGTGATGACGCCCGAGTACGGCGCGGCCACGCAGCTGGAGAAAATCGATATGCTCGATTTTGCCGACGTCATTGCCCTCAACAAATTTGACAAGCGCGGCGCCCTCGACGCCCTGCGCGACGTGCGCAAGCAGTACCAGCGCAACCACGGTCTGTGGGACTCGCCCATGGACGAAATGCCCGTGTTCGGCACCATTGCCTCGCAGTTCAACGACCCCGGCATGAACCGCCTCTACCGGGCCGTGTTGAAGATGCTGGAAACCAAAACCGGCGCCACCTTCGCCTCGCAGCTGGAAACCACAGTGGAGGATTCGGAGAAGATTTACATCATCCCGCCGCACCGCACCCGCTACCTCTCCGAAATTGCCGAAAGCAACCGCGCCTACGACCAGCGCGTGCGCGAGCAAGCCCACATTGCGGAAGTTGCAGGGGCCTTTGCCAAGCTCGAAGAGCACTACCGCGCCGAGAAAAAAGACGGCACCGTGGAGGAATTCGGCAAGAACAAGCAAACCCAGCTCCGCCGCCTTGATGCCGATAGCCAAGCCATTCTGGAGAACTGGGAAGGCACGCTGCAAAACTACCGTAATCCGGAGTACGTGTACTCGGTGCGAGGCAAGGAAATCCGGGTGCAGACGCACACCAAGTCGTTGTCGGGCAATATGATTCCGAAAGTATCAGTGCCGCGCTATACGGGCTGGGGCGACCGCCTGCGCTGGGCCATGCAGGAGAACTTTCCCGGCGAATTCCCCTACACGGCCGGCGTGTTTCCTTTCAAGCGCGAGGGTGAGGACCCAACACGCATGTTTGCCGGCGAGGGCGGACCGGAGCGGACAAACAGGCGCTTCCACTACGTGAGCCTGGGCCTGCCCGCCAAGCGCCTGAGCACGGCCTTCGACTCGGTGACGCTGTATGGCGAAGACCCAGACGTGCGGCCCGATATCTACGGTAAAATCGGCAACGCCGGCGTGAGCATCGCCTGCCTCGACGATGCCAAGAAGCTGTATTCGGGCTTCAACCTGGCCAACCCCAGCACGTCGGTGTCGATGACGATAAACGGCCCGGCGGCTACGCTGGCGGCCTTTTTCATGAACGCGGCCATCGACCAGCAGTGCGAGTTCTACATCAAGGAAAACGGGCTGGAAGCGGAGGTTGATACCAAAATTGACCAGATTTACGCCGCTACCGGTCTGGCCCGCCCCCGCTACCAGGGCGAATTGCCGGCCGGCAACGACGGCCTCGGCCTCATGCTGCTCGGCGTGACCGGCGACCAGGTGCTGCCCGCCGACGTGTACGCCACCATCAAGGCCAAGACGCTGACGCAGGTGCGCGGCACCGTGCAGGCCGACATTCTGAAGGAAGACCAGGCCCAGAACACCTGCATTTTCAGCACCGAATTTGCCCTGCGCCTGATGGGCGACGTGCAGGAATATTTCATCACCGAAAAGGTGAGGAATTTCTACTCCGTATCCATCTCCGGCTACCACATTGCCGAGGCCGGGGCCAACCCGATTACCCAGCTGGCCCTTACGCTGAGCAACGGCTTCACGTTTGTGGAATACTACGTGAGCCGGGGCATGAGCGTCAACGACTTCGCGCCGAACCTGAGCTTCTTCTTCTCCAACGGCATCGACCCGGAGTACGCCGTGATTGGGCGGGTGGCGCGCCGCATCTGGGCCAAAGCCATGAAGCTGAAGTACGGCGCCGACGCCCGCAGCCAGATGCTGAAGTACCACATCCAGACCTCGGGCCGCAGCCTGCACGCCCAGGAAATCGACTTCAACGACATCCGCACCACGCTGCAGGCGCTGTACGCCATTTACGACAACTGCAACAGCTTGCACACCAACGCCTACGACGAGGCCATCACCACGCCCACCGAGGAATCGGTGCGCCGCGCCATGGCCATTCAGCTCATCATCAACCGGGAGTTGGGGCTGGCCAAAAACGAAAACCCGCTGCAAGGCTCCTTCATCATCGAGGAGCTGACCGACCTGGTGGAAGAGGCCGTGCTGCTCGAATTCGACCGCATCACGGAGCGCGGCGGCGTGCTCGGGGCCATGGAAACCATGTACCAGCGCGGCAAAATCCAGGAGGAAAGCATGCACTACGAGATGCTGAAGCACACCGGCGAGTACCCCATCATCGGGGTGAATACCTTCCTTTCGTCGAAGGGCTCACCCACGGTGGTGCCGGCCGAAGTCATCCGCGCCACGGAGGAGGAAAAGCAGTACCAAATCGACATGCTCCAGCTGCTGCACCAGCGCAACGCCGACCAGGCCCCGGCGCGCCTCCAGCAGCTCCAGCAAATAGCGGTGGCCAACGGCAACCTCTTCGCCGAGCTGATGGAAACAGTGAAATACTGCTCGCTCGGCCAGATTACCAACGCGCTGTTTGAGGTCGGCGGCCAGTACCGACGCAATATGTAGCCCGCAGATTAAACGGATTTTGACGGACGCTTTTCAACTGAATTATGGCTTACAGTGATTTTTCCGTTTTTGACTTACGGCAGCAATTCAATGTGCAGTTTCGCACGGAAACACTTTTTCCACAGCTTACTCCCATAGAGCCGACCAATTGGTTACGGGAAGCTTTGCGTAAGGGCCAGGAATTGGGTTTCAACAGCGAAAAGTCTCGCTCGGAACGGCTGGTAACTCCCGTGTTGATGGAGGTAAGCGACTTGAATCATCACTCATTTTCTATTTATTCGGGGATGAATCTGGATGTGGACATCGGGGCGGGGCTGCGGGGCGAATGTGATTTCATCTTTTCTTTCAGCCGCATTCAGGACTTTATTGCGTCGCCGGTCTTCTGCATTGCCGAAGCTAAAAAGCAGGACCTGGAAATGGGCACAATCCAATGCGCGGCGCAGCTCATCGCGGCCCGTCGCCTGAATGAGCAAGAGAAAAACCCCATCCGCACCATCTACGGCTGCTCTACGACGGGCATCGAGTGGCGCTTTTTGAAGTACGAAGGCGACGAGTTCATTTTGGACGAGCAACGCTATTTTCTCACCGAACTCCCGGCGCTATTGGGGGCGATACAAGCAGTGATAGATGCGTCGCAACTGGCCGCTCAAAAGCCCTAGAGGCCTTGTCACTTATGAAAACGACTAAAGCCCCAAAGTCATTCGATGCGGTGAACATGATGCGCGACATCCGCACCAAGATTTCTCAGGAAACCGAAAACATGAGTTTTCAAGAATTGCAGCAGTATATTAAGCAGCAGCTGGAATCTTCTAATTTACATCCTACGCCCGTCGCTCAATAAAACCCGCTGCACCAGCGCCACGCCGACCAGGCCCCAGCGCGCCTCCAGCAGCTCCAGCAAATCGCCGTGGCCAACGGCAACCTCTTCGCCGAGCTGATGGAAACAGTGAAATACTGCTCGCTCGGCCAGATTACCAACGCGCTGTTTGAGGTCGGCGGCCAGTACCGACGCAATATGTAAACCGAGTTTAGTAAATCAAAAAGGCGTGCTACCTTGCTTGGGTGGCACGCCTTTTCATTTCTTAATGCCTCGAATGAATCAGATTGAAATTATAAGAAATAAGAAACTCCCGCCAGATTCACTCGATAATAAGGGTGATAAGTTTCTCGCGCTATTTGCACCTGCAATAGGCTGCTTAGGATTTGGATTAGCCTTATTTTTCAATTGGGGGCCGCTCAATGAACCAGAGTATGTAAAGGCGTATTGTTTCACCTTCTTCTTAGCGCTTGCGGCTTATACAATCTATGCTTTTAATACTGAAAGAAACATAGATAAAGTAGTCACAGGTTTGAGCCTAGCCGAAAACTTACTTCTGGTAAATCAGTCGCTTAAAGAATTAAAATGGGCCGATGTGAACATTGATGACAAATTCACAAAAACAGTTCAAATTGATTCATGGGGCATGAACAAAGGATATAAGTTGGTGATAATTATTGATGATGACGCTGTGTATTTCAATGTCAGAAACCGTGGTTCTTACAAAGGCAGACTTCCTTACGCATTTGGAGGAAATACTTTTTATGCTTTGAAGTTTCGCAATAAAATAATCACGACAAACCTTAAATTGAAGCAAGCTTAGCCTCCTTACTCGCCATACCAAGCGTAGTTTCGAAACACACTAAGCTTCAGCAGCGGCTTTGAGAGGCGCCAAGGGCATTGGGGCGGGCGCAGGGGCCATTTGAGCGCGTCACTAAGACAAACGAAGCTTCGGCAGCGGCGGTGGGGAGCGCGGGGTGCCCAACTTTCGCCTCCGCCCTGGATTAGGACCTTGAAACTCCTCCCGCTGCTTCATGGTCCGGCGCAACTCCCCCAACGACATCCGGCAGCTCGCCGACCTGAACCAGTTGAGCGAAATCGTGGTCGATAAGCGGCTGGGCAAACGCGCCGAGGCCAAGAAGAGCCGCCGCAACCGGCACTACGAAAAGCAGTTCATTAAAAATGCGCTCACGGCCCGCCTCGACGGCGACGAAGAATGAGCACCTGTGGCGCGTTTTACCAGAAATGAGTTGCCGGGTTTTGCTTTAAAAACTGCTTCAGGGAAGTACCTCCAAACTGGCGCGAGTATGAGCAAAGCCACCACTCGCCCCAGTGCCCAGTGAAGCAGGAATCCCCGAACTTTGCCGGCCTATGAAGCACCTGATTGACCTGGCTAGCTGGAACCGGCGCGAGCATTTTGCCTTCTTCTCGGCGTTTGAAGAGCCTTTCTTTGGTCTGGTGGCCACCGTGGACTGCACCCGTGCGCTGGCCGAAGCCAAGCGGCTGGGAGTGCCGTTTTTCTTGTACTACCTGCACACAGCCTTGCAGGCGGTGAACCAGGTAGAGGCCTTCCGCTACCGCATCGAGGACGGGCAGGTGTATTGCTATGACCGAATCCATGCTTCGGCCACCATAGCCCGGGCCGACCACACGTTTGGGTTTTCTTTTATCGAGCAACACGACGAGTTGGATGCCTTTATGCCCGCAGCCACGACCGAAATCGCGGCCGTGCAGGCCAGCCAGGGCCTGCGGCTGAACGCCACCACCGGCCGGCCCGACGTCATCCACTTCTCGGCCCTGCCGTGGGTGCGCTTCACCGGCCTCACCCACGCCCGCAGCTTCCGCCACCCCGACAGCTGCCCCAAGATTTCAGTGGGCCAGACCTACGCGGAAGGCGCAGCCACGCTTATGCCGGTGTCCATCAACGTGCACCACGGGCTGGCCGATGGCTACCACGTGGGGAAGTTTCTGGCGGCGTTTCAGGAGTTGTTGGGGTAGTAAATGAATAGCGGCATAGCCTAAATCGTGCAGTAGTTCACGCGAGATGCTTCGCTGCGCTCTGCATGACCGGACGGTTAAGTGCATACACGGGCTTAAAGTAAACCGGCCTCAAGTGCGACTATAGGCGCATGACCATCACCATCGCCCCACACTCCGACCAGCCCCTCACCGTCAGCCGCCTCGGCTACGGCACCATGCGCCTCACCGGCCCCGACATCTGGGGCGAGCCTGCTGACCGGCCCCAGGCCCTGGAAATCCTGAAAACCGCCGTGGCTGGCGGCGTGAATTTCATCGACACCGCCGACTACTACGGCGAGGACGTGACGAACCGCCTGATTGCGGAAGCCTTGCATCCGTACCCGGCCGACCTGGTTATCTGCACCAAGGTGGGCGCTACCCGCCGACCCGATAAAAGCTGGGTGCCCTTCAACACGCCCGCTAACTTGCGCACCAGCATCGAGAACAACCTGCGCACCCTGAAGCAGGAGCAGATTCAACTGGTGCACCTGCGGCTGATGGGCCACGGCCCGGTGCCGCTGGCCGAGCAGCTCGGGGCCATGTTTGAAATGCAGCGCGAAGGCAAAATCCGGCACGTGGGCCTGAGCAACGTGAGCCGCGAAGAGCTGGAAACCGGCCTCGAGCTGGGGCCCATCGCGACCGTGGAGAACATGTACGGCTACGCCCAGCGCAATACCCTGAGCGGCCCGTACGGCGAGACGCGGGGCGGCGAAGAAGTCCTGGACCTGTGCGAGCAGCACGGCATCCCGCTCATTCCCTTTTTCTCGCTGGTGCACGGCTTGCCCAATGCGAGCAACAAACTGGTTGAAGTAGCGCAGAAGCACGGCGCCACCGAAGCCCAGATTAACATCGCCTGGCTGCTGCATAAGTCCCCCTGGATACTGCCCATCCCGGGCACGTCGTCGCTGGTGCACTTGCGAGAAAATCTGAAGGCGGCGGCTATTCAACTGAGCGCGGAGGACCTGGCGGACCTGGGCTAGCAGCGGCGGGGCAGGCCGCAAAGCTGGCGCCGGGACCGCTGCGCCGAACAAACCACGAACCGGCTGTATTTTCGGCGCCATGAAACGCAGCTTTTGGTACGGCCTCGGAACCCTGTTGCTGGGCGGTTTTTGCCCGGCCGGGCCCGCGCACGCCCAATTCCTGACGGGAGTGTGGCAGGGCGTGGAAGCCGACCCCGGGGCGACCCTCTTCTGGCCGGCAGTATTGCGCGTGCAGGCCGGCAAGGGCACCGCTGTGTTTGGCGTGCTCTACCAGGAAGTGGGGGGGCGACCCGCCAATTCGGCTACTTTTCAGATGCAGGGCCGCCGCACCAGCACCGGCCTGCAGCTCAACCACCTGCGGCTGCTAGAAGAAACCCAGCCCACCGACACCGGCTTCTGGTGCCAGGGCGCCATCACCTTGCGCTACGACGCGGCCCAGGAAAAGCTGACCGGCCGGGCCACCTACCGGCCGGATGGCGACTGCGACGCCGGCCTGTTCACGTTCTACCGCGTCAAGCTGAAGTCGACGGCGACCGTGGCAGCCGGAGTTTTGAGCACCCTGCGCGTGACGGGGCGCGACGTGCGCTGGTACGCCGATGCCGCCCTAAAACAACCCGTAGCCACGGGCAATACCTACCGCGCCAAGCTGAGCAAAACCACGACGTTCTACCTCGCCCAAGGCTACTACTCCACCAGCCAAAGCCCGGTGGTGCCCATCACCATCCGCGTGACCGGGGCCGCCGCCCCCAAAGCGGTAGCGCCCACCCGCGCGCGGCCCGTGCGCCCCGATACATTACGCCCTTCCCCCGCGCCCATTTTGGCGCCCAGGCCCGTGGTGCTGCCCACGGTACTGTTTCGGGTGGGCACCGCCGAACTGCTGCCCGAGGCCCGCCCGGCCCTCGACCAGCTGGCCGCTGAGCTGCGGGCCCAACCCACGGTGCAGCTGCGCGTGGCCGGCCACACCGACCGCGTGGGCGAGCCCGAAAAAAACCAGGCCCTGTCCGAGCAGCGGGCCGAGGCGGTGCGGGCTTATCTTGTGGCGGCAGGCGTGGCCGCCGGCCGCATCAGCACCGTGGGCTACGGCGACGCCCGCCCGCGCTACCCCTCGCCCGACGCTCGCAACCGGCGCGTGGAAGTAGAAGCAGCGGAGTAGCGTCAGGGCCGCGGCCGACCCCAATTTCACAGTTAGTGCATGCCCCACCAACACTTCCTCCTCCACAAGCCCTATGGCTACCTCAGCCAATTCGTGGGCGAGGCCAAGAAGAAAAAGCTGGGCGAGTTCCACGATTTCCCCCCCGGCATCATGGCCATTGGCCGCCTCGACGAGGACAGCGAAGGCCTGCTCCTGCTCACCACCGACGGGCGCATGAGCGAGCTGGTGCGCGGCAAGAAAATCGAAAAAGAGTACTACGCCCAAGTTGATGGGTTAATTGACGACCAGGCCATCGAGCACCTGCAAACCGGCGTCGAGATTGGTATTCACGACGTGAAGTACCTCACCAGCCCCTGCGCCGCCCGCCGCCTCGACCCCGCGCCCGCCTTCGCACCGCGCACCCGCAAAATTCGCGACGACCGGCACGGCCCCACCAGTTGGGTGTCCATCACGCTCACCGAAGGCAAGTACCGCCAGGTGCGCAAGATGACGGCGGCCGTGGGCTTCCCCACGCTGCGGCTGCTGCGGGTGCGGGTGGGCAGCCTCTGGCTGGCGGATTTAGCGCCGGGCGCCGTAGTGGAAGTGGCAGATTTTGGGGTTTAGGCGATGGGGTGATGAGGTAATGGGGTGATGAGGGAACGGTCATGCTGAGCGCAGCCGA
>NZ_JANNOD010000033.1:0-1601 GCF_031398885.1 Hymenobacter sp. | reverse complement strand
TGTCTCGTCCGTCCAGAGCTGTACACTAGTTCTGAATTCCATGAACGAGAATCGGCCGCGCAAGGAGCGCCAGAAATATGAGATTTATTCAATGGCCGTCCGGCTGGAAGTTGTGCGCCTGGTGGAGTCGGGCCACTTGCACCGGCAGGTGCAGCAACAATTTGGGGTGAGCCATGCCACGGTAGGGAAGTGGCTTCAACTCTACGGTTCGCCCGTATACCACCAGATGAGACAACCCCGGTTCACGCTCGCCCAGCGGCAGCACATTGCCCGGGAACTGCTGGACGGGCGCCTGCGCGAAGACGAGGCCCTGCTCAAGTACGGGCTCCGCCTGAAAAAGACCCTGCGCGAATGGGTGGCCGCCTACCAGGCCGAACAGGCCGCCGACCCGCCCCCGGTGGCCGTCCCACCGGCGGCGGAAGCCGGCGCCCCGGCCTCTTTGGCCGCGCAGCTGCGGCAGGCGCAGTGGCAAATTGAGGCGTTGCACACGCTCATCGACCAGGCGGAAGCCACCTATCGCATTGACATCCGAAAAAAGGGTGGTGCCAAGCCGTCGAAATAATGCGCCGGAAGTACCCGCACGTCGGTGTGGGCACGCTCTGCGGACTGTTTGGCAAGACCCGAAACGCATTCTACGACCACCAGCGCCGGGCCACGGCCCAGGCCCTGCTCGACGGCCTGGTGCTGGCCCTGGTAACCGACCTGCGCGGGGACCTGCCCCGCCTGGGCACGCGCAAGCTGCATTTTTTGCTGCTGCCGCAACTGGGCGAGCACGCGCCCCGCGTGGGCCGGGACTACCTGTTTGCCCTGCTGGCCGGCCACGGCCTGCTCATCCGCCGCCGCAAGCGGCGGGTGGTGACCACGCAAACATGCTTGCCGCTGTTTCGGCGGCCCAACCTCATCGAGCACCTGCACGTGAACCGGGCGGAGCAGGTCTGGGTCAGCGACATCACCTACGTGCGCCTGCTCAGCGGCTGGAGCTACCTGAGCCTGATTACGGACCTGTACTCCCACAAAATCATGGGCGTGTGCCTGCACCCCGACCTGTCGGTGCGCGGCACGCTCGCCGCCCTGCAGCAGGCCCTGGCCGCCCGCACCCAGCCACAGCGCCCCCTGATTCACCACTCCGACCGGGGCTTGCAGTACGCGGCCCGCGAGTACGTGGGCCTGCTCGAAAGCCACGGCGTGGCCCTGAGCATGACCCAGCACGGCGACCCCTACGAAAACGCGGTGGCCGAACGGGTCAACGGCATCCTGAAGGACGAATTCGGCCTGGGCAACACGCTGCCCGGTTTTGCGCAGGCCGACGCGCTGGTGGCACGGGCAGTGCGGGCCTACAACGAGCGGCGCCCGCACAGCAGCTGCGACTTTTTAACGCCGAGCCAGGCCCACGAGCAGGAAGGGCCGTTGGTGCGGCGCTGGAAAAATTACTATCAGCCAGCGACCGTCCCGGCCCCCGCTTGACACCCAGCCCTGGCGGCGGAAATAAATTCGCGGCTTATCTTCCTCACCTGTAAAGTCCAATCCGGATTACCACCCCGGCCTGTAAAGCGCAGGCCGGATTATCACCTCCACCTGTATAGCTATAGCCGGACGAGACA
>NZ_JANNOD010000023.1:0-43176 GCF_031398885.1 Hymenobacter sp. | reverse complement strand
CCAATCACTCCGGCCATCGACGCAGCGAAGCACCTCGCGGGCTGACGACAACAACGGTAGCACGCGAGATGCTTCGCTGCGCGCTGCATGACCGTCTTTTGGGCTTGCTGTCCACACACCCTAAGCCGAGCGGGGCGGTGCTGGTTCCGGTCGCCGCTTTTTTGGGCGACGCGGGTGGTTAGCGCCGGGGCTTGGGGGGTGGCAGGGCTGGCCCCAGCGCATCCGTTAATTTCTTCAGGTCGTTCATTGCTTTGGCCACGTTGTTGATGGGCAAGTTCTTAAAGGTACCCCGCAGCTGGTGGCCCTGAAGTTTCTGAAACACTCGCTCGCGGCCTTTGTAAGGAATCGTTTTGGAAGACAAAACACCGTACACGTACGACTGGAACGAGCCATCGGCGGTGCCATTTGAGACGCGGGTGAACACCATCTGGCCCAGTTTCCGGCCTTGCAGCTCCTGGAGCCCCGCGCCCCAATCGTAGACGCCGGCCAGCGGAGAGCCTTCCTTGTAGCCTATCCGGGAATGGAAGCCGGTCTGCCGGTTCTCAAGCTCCTTATCGAAGCGAGGCGGCAAGCCCGCCGTTACCAGCACGCCGGATTCCATGATGTCGAGGAAGTCGTACTTGCCCACGGCCAGCGGTGCGCTTGGCGTGCCGGTGATGGTGAGTTGAGTCTGCTCCGACTCAATCCCTAACACAAAACCTTGCAAGGGCGGCGGCACGTTGGACAGCACGTACGAATGAGCCGGCACCTTTTCGCCGTCGATACTCAACGTGAAGACCGCCCCGGTGACGGGCGGGGCCTGTCGGGGCTGGGCCGCCGAAGGGCTACTGCTTTGGCCGGTAAGCACAAGGCTCAGGCCAAGCAGGCGGGCCCACCGCGGTTTGCGGCTGGGTGAGCTCGGAGTGGCGGCGACAAGCCGCGCCAACGTGGTGCGGAGCCCACGCAGAAAGCGGAATATTGGCATAAGCATTGGGTAAAAGCGAAATGATTACCAAGTGATTAGCCTGGTTTTGCGCAGGCCCAGCCGAAGTTACAGGGGTTGTTTCTCGCAGCTGGTTTGCTAGGGTTTTCAGCTAGCAACCAGCAACCAGCCGCGAGAAACAAATGGGCGCAGCAGAAACGCAACCGGCCCCTGCCTGGCAGTTGGAACAAGTCTATCGTTTCACCAGCTCCACGCGGCGGTTTTGGGCGCGGCCGGCGTCGGTGGCGTTGTCGGCCAGGGGCTGGCTTTGACCGAAGCCGGCGGCTTGCAGGCGGTCGGCGGCCACGCCCTGGGCCGTGAGAGCGCGCACCACTGCCCGGGCGCGGGCCTCGGAAAGCTGCTGGTTGTGGGCCGGGGTGCTGGTGTTGTCCGTGTGGCCCTGCACGGCTAGGCGCAGGGCCGGGGTGGCTTGCAGCAACTTCCGAACTTCAGCCAGCGTGGGCTCCGATTCGGCTTTAAGGCGGGCCTGGTCGGTGTCGAAATTCAGATACAGCGCGACCCGGCCCTCAGCGTCTAGTTTTTTTTAGCTCGTCGGCCTTGAGCAGGGTGGCCTGCTGGGCCATGGCGGCGCGCTCGGTCACGTTCAGGCGGTACTGGTCTGTGCTCACTTCCAGTTGTAGCCAGATTTCTTTGCCTTTCTGCCGCAGAACGTAGGTGTAAGCGGGCTCATTGCCGCCGCTAATTCCGCCGTTGTATTTGTAGTAATTGTCGCTGCCGATTTTTTCGACTGCTTCTCGTGGCACCTGGGTGTCGGACACTTTCACCGCCCCAATCTGCTTGAACAGCTCCTCGTAGTTGCGCTGCACCATCAGGGCCGAGCTTTTCTTGTCCCGGTCTTTGGGCTGGAACAGGCGGCGCGACACTTTGCCTTCCACGGCGATGATGTTTTTCCCGTCGTAGATGTAGGAGCGCTCGAAATCGAAGCTGGAGCTATTGGAGGTATTGACCTCGTAATTCGGCAAGCTCGCCAAGTACGGGAACGGCCCCAGGTCGGCGGTGGACTCGGGCACGGTGCTCATGTCGAACGTGGCCGTGGGCTCGGCCGGGGCCGTTGGGGCCGCGGGGCTGCTGGCTGCTGGCGCGGTTTCGGTGGGGGCCGGGGCGACTGGGGCGGTGGTTGCAGCGCTCGTTTCAGCGGTTTGCTCGGCCGCTTTGTCTTTGCTGCCGCAGGCGCTGAGGCCGCTGGCGAGGGCCAGCGCAACGAAAAGGTGACGGGAAATTCGGGTCATGAGCATGGGTTTGGTGGGGTAATCTGGTAAATGAAGCGGTGCTTTGGCGCGGGCTTTCAACCGAGCCGGCGAAACAGTCTTGGGAGTGGCAGCAGGCAGGCAACTGCGCTGCCGTGAAGCACGGCCTTGCCCAGCGCGCGGATGTTGCCAGGAGAGGTGCAGGTGAGGGGGCTTGATTGTGCCAAAAAATTCGCAAATAAAGGTCTTTGGTTGCCCTACTGCTTCACCAGCTCCACGCGGCGGTTCCGGGCGCGGCCGGCGTCGGTGGCGTTGTCGGCCAGGGGCTGGCTTTGGCCGAAGCCAGCGGCTTGCAGGCGCTCGGCGGCCACGCCCCGGGCCGTGAGGGCGCGCACCACTTCTTGGGCGCGGGCCTCGGAAAGCTGCTGGTTGTGGGCGGGGGTGCTGGTGTTGTCGGTGTGGCCCTGCACGCCCAGGCGCAGGGCTGGGTTGGTTTGCAGCAGCTTCCGAACTTCGGCCAGCGTGGGCTCGGCATCGGGCCGCAGGGTGGCCTTATCCGGGTCGAAGTTCAGGTAGAGGGCGACGTGGCCCTCCATCGTTAGTTTTTTTTTAACTCGTCGGCCTTCACCAGGCCGGCCTGCTGGGGCATGGCGGCGCGCTCGGTTACGTTCAGCTGGTAGTATTTTCCTTCGATGTAAGGCATCACCTGCACCCACACTTCTTTGTCTTTTTGGCGAATGACGTAGGTGTCGATATCGTCGTCCGACCTGTCGAGCTGACCATCGTGTTTCTCGTATTCTTCCCGGCCAACTTTTTCCACGGCCTCGCCGGGTACCCGGCCCGTCGATACCTTGACGCCCCCCAGGCCCTTCACCAAATCTTCGTAATTACGGCTAATCATCAAATTCGAAGCTTTTGCCTTCTCATCCGCTGCCAGGTATGCCCGCCGGACCACCTTGCCTTCTACGGCAACTAGGTTCTTGCCATCGTAGATGTAAGAGCGCTCGAAATCGTAGCCAATGCTGTCGGAAGGAACATTAAACCCGTACCCTTTCAACGCCCCCAGGTACGGAAACCGGCCAAGATTGGCGCTGGAAACCGGTATCGCGCTGAGGTCGAACGCAGCGCCCGGAGCGGCTGCGGCCGGCGGGGTTTCGGAACCGGCGGCGGGCGGCGGAGCCGCTTCGGTGGCAACTGGGGCAGCGGCCGTGGCCTGGGCGGTTTGCTCAGGGGTTTTGTCTTGGCCGCCGCAGGCGCTGAGGCCGCCGGCCAAGGCTAAAGCGCCGAACAGCGAACGGGAAATTTGCGACATAGTGAAGGAGGGTGATAAAGGTGTTTGGGTCCACAAATAAAGCTGTGGTTCATTATTCGCCGGTTGTGCGAATCCATTACAGGCGTTTACAGCCGTTTGTTGCGACTTTTGTGCACTGTTAACTCACTGCTCCGCTACGCCGCATGGATTTTATTGAACTGACCGTCGAAGCCCCGCGCGAGCTGGCCGACATGCTGGTGGCCGAGCTGGCCGAAGTCGGCTTCGACACCTTCGAGGACAACGACGCCGGCTTTTGCGCCTACACCACCGAGGAAGCCTTCAACCCCGACGCGGTGGCCGAAATCATGGCCCGCTACGCGGGCATCGGCGACCTGAACCACTCCCACCGCACCATCACCCGCCAAAACTGGAACGCCGAGTGGGAGAAGAATTTCCAGCCCCTCATCATCGCCGGGCGGGTGTCGGTGCGGGCCCCGTTCCACCCCGCGCCGGCCGGGGTGGACTACGACATCGTTATCATGCCGCGCATGTCCTTCGGCACCGGCCACCACGAAACCACGGCCCTGATGCTGGAAAACCAGCTCGACGTGGACCACCGGGGCCTGCGCGTGCTCGACATGGGCACCGGCACCGGCATCCTGGCCATCCTGGCCGAGCTGCTGGGCGCCCGCCAAATCCTGGCCGTCGACACCGAGCCCTGGACCGTGGAAAACGCCCGCGACAACGCCGCCGAAAACCAGTGCCGCAGCATCGAGTGCCGCCTGGGCGGCGTCGAAACCCTGGCCGGCGAAGCGCCCTTCGACCTCATCCTGGCCAACATCAACCGCAACGTGCTGCTGGAGGACATGCCCGAGTACGCCCGCCTGCTGCCCCGCGGCCGGCCCATTTTGTTCAGCGGCTTCTACGAAGAGGACCTGGCCCAAATCACGGCCCAGGCCGCCCGGCACGGCCTGCGCTACCAGCGCCACCGCACGCTGCGCAACTGGGTGTCGGCGCTGTTTGAGAAGGAGTAGGGCCGGCGGGCTGTTCGAGGCGCCGCCGGGAAAACGGCCCGCGAAGGTGCCCGCCCGGCGGCAGTGCGCGGCGACTGGTTGGTGGCACGCTCGGGGCGGCAAACCGCGCAAGAGTGGGTGCCCCATCATTGGCAGTTCGTAGTTGCCGCGAGCTCTTGGCTGCTCCGACGCCGGAGTGAGCAGAAACCTGCAAATGCGCCGGGCAACCGCAAAAATATTTCAGCCGGCCGCAGGGGGGTAAAATTTGCGTGCAATTGGCGCCGGATGACCCAAATCCCATACATTAGCATAATGTCTTCTGGGCGTTAGTTTAATAAGTCACCGCCTGCGCACTTTACTCCAGCCAATGATTCTAATTGCCGACGGCGGTTCCACCAAGACCAACTGGTGCCTGGTTACGGCCGATGGTAACCGGTCTTTTTTCAACACGGAAGGCTACAATCCAGAATTTATCGGCACGGCTGGCATCGTCGCCTCTTTGCGAAAAAGCCTCCCCGACACGTTGGCGGGCAATCAGGTAACGGAGCTGTACTACTACGGGGCCAGCATTTCGTCGCCGTCCAAAGTAGCCGTCGTGGCCGACGCCATGCGGACGGTGTTTACGCGGGCCCGCATCTACGTCGACCACGATTTGTTGGCCGCCGCTCGGGCCTTGCTCGGCCGTGGGGCGGGGTTTGCGGCCATTCTGGGCACCGGTACCAACAGCTGCGTGTACGACGGCAAAAAAATCACCTACAACGTCGATTCGTTGGGCTACTTTTTGGGCGATGAAGGCAGCGGCTCGTTCATCGGCAAGCGGTTACTGCGCGACTACCTGCGGCAGCTTTTGCCGGGAAATCTACAGCAGGAATTTCGCGCGGCTTACGGCTTGGAGCGCGATGAAATCCTGGACCGGCTCTACAACCAGCCGCTGCCCAACCGCTTTCTGGCCAGCTTTGCCAAGTTTGCCTACGACCACAACAACGTGAGCTACTGCCGGCAAATCGTGCTCGACGGCTTCGGGGCGTTTTTCCAGAACATCATCCGGCACTACCCGGACTACCAGCGCCACACCTTCAACTGCATCGGGTCGGTGGGCTACAACTTTCGCGATGTGCTGACGGAGGTGGCTACGTCCCACGGCATGGCGGTGGGAAAAATCATCCGCTCGCCCATCGACGACCTGGTGACCTACCACTTGGAACTCGCCCAAGATTCTTAACCCTTAGGCCGCTGGCGGAGCTTTTCGGGCCCTTGGCTCGGGCGCTCCACGCCGGGCCTTTCGTTGCCGTTGCCTTGCCCACCATGACCGAAGAGAACAGCGCACAGCTCTGGGAAGCTTTTCGCCTGGGCGATGCCCCAGCCCTGGCCACGCTCTTCGAGGTGTATTACGACGCGCTGTACAGTTATGGCCTGAAGCTGACCGGCGACGAGGAGCTGGTGAAGGACTGCATCCAGAACCTGTTTCAGAAGCTATGGCGGCGGCGCGAGGGCCTGCGGGCCGTGCTGGTGGTGAAGGCCTATCTGTTCAAGGCCCTGCGCCGGCACCTGGGCGACGAGACCAAGCTGCTGCGCCAGCACCGTTACCTGCTGCCGGCTTACTCCGACTCGTTCGAAGTCACCTACTCGCACGAGGAATTCCTCATCACCCAGCAGCGCGACGCTGAGCAAAGCGCCCGGCTGCTCACCGCGCTCAACCAGCTATCCAAGCGCCAGCGCGAAGCCATTTACCTCAAGTTTTTCGACGGCTTTTCCTACGAGCGCATCGCCGAGGTGATGTCGCTCAACGTGCAGTCGGTTCGCAACCTGGTTTTCAATGCGCTGAAGGCCGTCCGGAAAGTGCTGGTGGTGTCGTTGGCGCTGCTGTGCCTGCTCTGCGGGTGCTGAAGCTCAGCAGGACAGTTTGAGGGAGTTTTTATTTGTAAATAAGGACTATTTCTAAGTCACCAGGGGCATTTTACCAAATTATCTCAAAAAAATAGACCGCGGAGTGAGTATGAATCGCCGCTAGCGCCGTGATGGAAGTGAACAGGGTTGCAGCGGCCGCTAACGCGGGCTGCGCGGCCGGGGCCAACTGCTGGCCTGCTGTTCGCCCAGCCGTCCGCTTATGAACTACGCCGCCTATTCTGCTGAAGACTTCTTAGTCGATGAATCCTTTCAAGCTTTCGTGTTTGAAAGCGACCCCGCGGCCGTGGCATTTTGGCGGGGCTGGATAATTCAGCACCCCGCCAAAGAAGCCGAGTTTTACGAAGCCGCCGCGGTGCTGCAGCAGTTGGTGGGCCGGTCCCAGCCAGCGCCCGAAGCCCTGAAACGCGAGGAACTGGCCAAGCTCTGGCACAGCATGCAGCAGCCGGCACCGCCCCGGGCCCAACCGGCGTTGCGGACCGGACGGCGCGCAATACGCACCCGCAACTGGGCCGTGGCCGCGGTGGCCGCCCTGGTGCTCACCCTAACGGGGCTGGGCCTGTGGCAACGCCCCGAACCAGCCGCCGCCTTCACGCGCTACGCCACCCGCAGCGGCGAGCGCCGGCAAGTGGTGCTGCCCGACGGTTCGCGCGTGACCCTGAACAGCAACTCGGCCCTCCGGCTGGCCGCGGCCTGGGCACCGGGCCAGCCCCGCGAAGTGTGGCTCACGGGCGAGGCATATTTCAACGTGCAGCACACGGCGCCCGCGGAGTTGAAAGCCGTGGCCGCTGCGCCGCATAACGTCAAGTTCACCGTGCACGCCAGGGCCTTGGACGTGGCGGTGCTGGGCACGCAGTTCACCGTGCTGCAGGTAGCGGGCAAAACCAAAGTGGTGCTGAATGAGGGCCAGATACAGCTAAGCCGTCGGGTGGCCGGCAACCCCGCGCCCCTGCTGATGAAGCCCGGTGAGCTGGTGGAATACAACGAAGCCGCTCCGCAAACGCCGCTGGTGAAGCGCGTAGTACGCCCCGAATTTTACTCGGCCTGGACCAGCGGGCACCTGGACTTCGACAACACGCCGGTGGCCGAAATCATCACCTTGCTGGAGGACACCTACGGCCTGCGCATCACGCTGGCCAACCCGGCCCTGCGCCAGCAAAAGCTCACCGGCTCCATTCCCAATCATGACCTGGACGTGCTGCTGAATGCTGTGGGCAAGTCCCTGGACGTAACGGTGCGCCGCGAAGGCAACCGGGTTTGGCTCGACTAGCCGAGTGCTGCTGCCGCTTACTGCTTGATTCTCTTAAAAATCCCACCCATGGCCCTTTATACGCATTACGGTAGGCTGCTGAAGCTGCTGCCCTTGTTAGCCGTTGGCAACCTGCCCCTGGCCGCCCACGCCCAGAGCTCGATGGTGGCCATGCTCAAGCCGGCGCCGCAGGCCGAGCCCGCCCGCCAGGCGGCGCAGGGCACGTCCCTGGAGAGTATTTTGCAGGAATTCAAAACCACGCACCACGCCTTTTTCCTGTGCCGCAGCGAGCTTTTGAGGGACAAGTACGTCAACGTGGAGGCCCTGACCTTTCGCACCTGGGAGGAAAAGCTGACCTATGTGGTAACCGTGAGCGGCCTGCGCCTGGAGAAAACCGGCCGCAACGTCTACATCATCTCGGCGCCCAAAAACCCTGGTTCATCGCTGCAAACGATTGGGGCCGGGGCGAGCCCGGTGGCTAGCCGGGAAACCACGGCAGCCGCCGCCGTTACGGTGCAGGGCCAAGTGGTGGGGCCCGACAATGCGCCCATTCCCGGCGTGACCGTGCTGGTGAAGGGCACCACCAACGGCACGACCACCGACGTGGGCGGCAACTTCAGCCTGAGCCTGCCCGATGCCACGGCCACGCTGGTCATTTCCGCCATTGGCTTCGTGACCCAGGAAATCAACCTGGAAGGGCGCACCAAGCTGAGCGTGGCGCTGCAAACCGATGTGAAGGCCCTTGAGGAAGTGGTGGTGCTGGGCTACACGACCCAGAAAAAGTCGGACCTGACCGGCGCGGTCGCGCAGATTAACCAGAACGACATTGCCAGCATTCCGGTGGGCGGCGTGGCCCAGATAATGCAGGGCAAGGCCGCCGGCGTGGCCATCACGCAGGCCACCGGTGCGCCGGGCGAGAACATCGCCGTGCGCATTCGCGGGGTGGGCACCATCAACGACAACAACCCGCTCTACATCATCGACGGGGTGCCGACCAAGGACGGCATCAACCAGATTTCGCCCAACGACATCGAGAGCATCAACATACTCAAGGACGCTTCTTCGGCCGCTATTTATGGCGCGCGGGCGTCCAACGGGGTGGTGGTGGTGACCACCAAGCGCGGCAAGTCGGGCAAGCCCCGGTTGAGCGTGAGCGCCTACACCGGGGTGCAAACACCGGCCAACCTGATTCAGATGGCCAACACCAGCCAGTACGTGGCGGCCTACAACGTGGCGGCGCAGAACGACGGCCGCGACCAGATTCCGGCCGCGCTGGCCAGCGCCCTGCCCGACGTGAACTGGCTGAAGGAAGTGCTCAAACCCGCCCAGCAGTACAATGTGCAGGCCGACGTGAGCGGCGGCGGCGAGAACTCGCAGTACATCGTGTCGGGTAGCTACCTGAAACAGGACGGCCTGATTCAGAACTCGTCGTACGACCGCTACAACCTGCGCACGGCCGTGAACAGCACCTTGTCGAAGTACTTCCGGGTGGGCACCAACGCCAACCTGTCGTACGCCAAAACCCGGGAAGTGGGCACTTCGGGCGACGGCTTTGGCGACGGTAACCCGGGGGCCAGCATCGTGCGCTACGCCCTGTTCCGCACCCCGGCCACGCCGGTGTATAACGAACAGGGCCAGTTCGTGGACCTGCCCATGGCGGACGGCAAAATTGCCTCGGCCTTTTTTGGCGATGGCATCAACCCCGTGGCCCTGGCCGACGCGGCCGACCGCAACTTCAACCGCTACTCGCTGCTGGGCAACGCCTACGTGGAATTCAGCCCGATTGAGCGCCTGCGCATCCGGTCGGACTACGGCGTAACCTTCCTCATCACCGACTACAAGCAGTTTTTCAAGACGTTCGGCATTGACCGGTCCTTCAACTCGCCGCCGCAGCTGGGGCAGTCGAACACCAACGAGTTCAACTACAACTGGACCAATACCGCCATTTACGACTTGCCGCTGGGCCGCAATACATTCAATATCCTGGTCGGCACCGAGGCCATTAAGAACAACGTGCGGGGTATTTCGGCCTCGCGCCGGGGCTACGTCGACCAGTCGCCCACGTTCCAGTACCTCGACAGCGGCATCGGCATTCAGCAGAACGGGGGCGGGGAGGCGCATTCCTCGCTGCTCTCGGCCTTTGGCCGGCTGGCTTACGATTTTGACGGAAAGTATCTGGCCAGCTTCAACTTCCGGCGCGACGGCTCCTCTCAGCTCTCGCCCGGCCTGCGGGCCCAGAACTTCTACTCGGGCTCGGTGGGCTGGAACCTTGCCCAGGAGGAGTTCATGCGCGGCATCGCGGCCATCACGCTGCTCAAGCTGCGGGCCAGCGTGGGCCAGCTCGGCAATTCGGCCATCGGCAACTACCCTTACGCCTCGCTCATTGGTGGCAACTTCTACTACCCCTTCGGCGGGGCTTCGACCCAGGGCCTGAGCATCGTGACCAAGGGCAACCCCAACGTGCGCTGGGAGACCAGCACCCAGAGTAACGCGGGCCTCGACGTGGGCCTGTTGAAAGGTGCCCTGCAGCTCACGCTGGACTATTTCATCAAGAATACGTCGGATGTGCTGCTGTTTCTGCCGCAGCCCAGCAGCGCCGGCGGCGGCGGCAACCCGGCCGTGAATGCCGGCAAAATCCGCAACAACGGCCTGGAGGTAGAGCTGGCCTACCGCAACACCGTGGGCAAGGACTGGAGCTACGGCCTGAGCGGCAATTTCGCCACCCTCAACAACGAAGTGGTGTCGCTGGGCAACGCCGCGCCCATCGTGGGCGGGCGCATCGACAACAACTACTTCGCCACGCTCACCGACGTGGGCCAGCCTATCGGCTCGTTCTACCTGCTGCAAAAAGAGGGCATTTTTCAGAATGCGCAGGAGGTGTTCACCCACGCGTTTCAGGGGCCGGGCATCAAGCCCGGCGACGTGAAGTACAAGGACATCAGCGGCCCGGACGGGGTGCCGGACGGCGTCATCGACGGGCTGGACCGCGCGTTTGTGGGCAGCCCCATCCCGAAATTCACCTACGGCTTCACGGGCAACGTGCGCTACAAAAACGTGGACCTGAGTGCGTTTTTTCAGGGCGTGCAGGGCAACAAGCTCTACAACCAAGTGAACACCGACATCGAGGGCTTTTACCGAGCCTTCAACGTCACGGAGCGGGTGGCCACCAACTACTGGACGGCCGAGGGCAGCACCAACGAATTTCCCCGCCTGTCCTGGACCGGCGCCTCCAACAACAAGCAGCCGTCCGACCGCTTCCTGGAGGACGGCTCCTACCTGCGCCTGAAGAACCTGCAGCTGGGCTACACCTTCGGCGAGAAGCTGCTGACGCCCGTGAAAATCTCCTCGGTGCGCCTCTACGCCAGCGTGCAGAACCTGCTCACGTTCACGAACTACACCGGCCTCGACCCCGAGCAGGGCACCAACAGCAACTCCCTCGGCGACGGGGTCCGGGCCACGGGCATCGACTTCGGGACCTATCCGTCGGCCCGCACCTTCACAGTGGGCATCAACGCCGGCTTCTAATTAGTTGTCAGTTTTTAGTTGTTGGTTGTCAGATATTTAATGAGGATATGCTGCCGCCAACCAACACTTAATGACTAGCAACCAGCAACGAACAACTAGCAACCGACAACTAACATGAAACTTCAACCTTTTGCCATTGGCTTGTTGGGCGTCCTGGCGTTGGCCACGGCCGGGTGCAAAGACTTCCTGGAGCAGCCCGTGCTGGGCCAGTACGAAGCCGGCCAGTTCTTCACCTCCGACGCCAACGCCCAGCTTGCCGTGAACAGCGCCTACGTGCCGCTCTCGTTCCGCGACGCGGGCTCCAACACCCTGTGGGTGCTGGGCGACGTGGCCTCCGACGACGCCGTGAAGGGCAGCAACCCCGGCGACCAGGCCGACTTTGAGAACATCGACAACTTCACCATTACGCCCATCAACGCGGCCGTGGAGGCCCAGTGGAAGCGCTACTACGACGGCGTGTTCAAGGCCAACGTCGTCATCGACGGCCTGCCCGAGTCCAACGTCCGCGTGAGTGCCGACGTGCGCAAGCAGGCCGTGGGCCAGGCCAAGTTCCTGCGCGCCTACTATTATTTCCAGCTCACGACGCTGTACGGCAACATTCCGCTGCGCGTGAAGGTGGAAACGCCCGAGGAACTGCAGAGCCCCGCCCTGCCCCAAGCGGCCATCTACGCCCAGATTGAGGCCGACTGCCAGGCCGCCGCGGCGGACCTGCCCGCCACCTGGCCCGCCGCCGACGCCGGCCGGGCCACCCAGGGTGCGGCCCTGGCCCTGCTGGCCAAAACCTACCTATATGAGAAGAAATGGGCCCTGGCCGCCAGCACCGCCCAAGCCGTGGGCGCGCTGGGCTACGTGCTGCAACCGGTGTTTGCCGACAACTTCCGGGCCGCCACCAAGAACAACCGGGAAACCATTTTTTCGGTGCAGCACACCAGCAGCCTCAGCCCCGCGCAGGGCAACAACCTGAACCAGTGGTTTGCCCCGCGCCCCCAGAACGGCTACGGATTTTTCTTCCCCACCAAAAGCTTGGTCGACAACTTCGAGCGGACCAGCGCCGGCGTCGTCGACCCCCGCCTGGACTACTCGGTGGGCCGGGCCGGCCAGTCCTTTTTCGGCGTGCCGTTCGACACGACCTGGACGACCACGGGCTTCGTGTCGAAGAAGCACTTGCAGCCCCTCGCGGAAGTGCCCAGCACCACCAAGGGCGACGGCGGGCTGAACTACCAGGCCATCCGCTACGGCGAGGTGCTGCTGATTGAGGCGGAGGCCGCCAACGAAGCCGGCAACAGCGCCGCCGCCCTGCTGGCCCTGAACCAGGTGCGCAAGCGGGCCCGCGAAAGCTACCTGTTCGACCTCACGCTGCCCGGCGCGGGCGCGGTGCCGGCCGGCCTGCTGCCCAACGTCACGACCACCGACCAGAACCTGCTGCGTGACCTCATCCGGCGCGAGCGGCGCTCGGAGCTGGCGCTGGAATTCCACCGGTTTTTCGACGTCATCCGCTACGGCGAGGCCTATGCGCGTCAGGCGCTGAGCAACCAGCCCAACTTCAACTACGCCCGCCACCAGTTTTACCCCATCCCGCAGAGCGAGCGGGACACCAACAAGAAGCTGTAGCGGCCCTTCGCCTTTTATTTTTTGATTCTCACCTTTTTTCTAATCCCACCACAACATGAAAAAGTCAAGTTTTTACCTGTTCCTGCTGTTCTGCCTGCTGTTTGGCGGCATGGCGGCCGTCTCTTCCTGTTCGGATAACGACGACGACAAAGCGCCCCAGGTCAACGCCGACAAGGCCCAACTAACCGCCCTCATCGACTCGGTGAACGTGGGCTACAGCGCGGCCGTGGAAGGCACCAAGCCCGGCTCGTACGCCGCGGGCTCAAAGGCCACCCTGAAAACGTCTATCGACTTGGCCACCACCACCAAGAACGACGCGGCGGCCACGCAGGCGGCCGTCAACACGGCCGTGGCCAATTTGCGGCGGGCCGTTACAGCGTTCAAGAACAGCCTCATCCAGGAGGTTTCGGCGGCCAATTTGCTGGCCCAGTACAAATTCACCGGCAACGCCAACGACGCCACCCCCAATGCCAACAACGGCGTGCTGAAGGTGGGCAAAATCGGGCCCGCTACCGCACCCGTCGACGGCACCACCCTGCCCGTACTGGTGGCCGACCGGTTCGGCCGGGCCGGCCAGGCCTACGAATTTGCCGGCGGCGGCTACATCGAGGTGCCGTACAAAGCAGCCCTGAACCCCCAGGCCCTCACCCTGAGCGTGTGGTGCAAGCGCAACGACACCAACGCCGACAACTACCTGCTGTCGCTGAACCGTTGGACGGGCTACAAATTTCAGTTGCAGGGCGACAACAAGCCTTTTCTCACCGTGACCACCACCTCGACCACGGCCGACCGCGACGCCGATTCAGGCATCGTGCCGGTGAACGTGTGGACCCACGTGGCCTCGTCCTACGTCGACGGCACCATGAAATTCTACATCAACGGGGCCTTGGTGAAAACCTGGACCAACGTGGCCGGCGCCATCAAGGCCGTGCCCGAGCCCGTGGCCCTGAGCATTGGCCAGCAACTGCCCAGCAACATTTACAACAAGGTCCCCGCCGCGGGTCAGCCTGCCGACTACTTCCAGTACTACGGCCCCGCCTTTTTCAAAGGCCAGATGGACGACATCCGCATCTACAACCGCGCCCTGACCGACGCCGAAGTGCAGTCCATCTTCACCATCGAGAGCACGCTGTAATTTGAGCAGTTCTCGCGTCTTATGCCTTGTCACCTCCCACTGTTCTGCTTTTAGAATGGTGGGAGATAGATGACATGGTCCAATATTTCACTTCCGAAATCGAATGAGAATTTTTAATCAAAAGGTCCGCTGGCTTGCTGGCAGTTTTGCCACGCTAACCCTGGCCGGGCTGCTGGGCTGCACCACCCTCAACCCCGCCAAATCCACGGCTGCCGCGTCTTCGGCCGCGCCGATTGGCGACAGCTGGGCCTTGCTGAACTTCACCAAAGTAGACAGCGTGAACCCCATCATGGGCCCGAGCACGGCCGGGAAGTTCACGGACCCCATTCTGAAGCAGGAAGTGCTCTGGGAAGAAAAAGACGTGTTCAACCCCGCCGTGGTGGTGAAGGATGGCGTGGTATACATGCTGTACCGGGCCGAAAACAAGGTTGGTAAGTTCAGCAAGACCTCGCGCATCGGGTTGGCTACCAGCACCGACGGCCTGCATTTCACCCGGCGCAAGGAACCCGTGCTGCACCCCGACAACGACGTGCATAAGAAGTACGAATGGTCGGGTGGTACCGAGGACCCGCGCGTGGTAGAAAGCGAGGACGGCACCTACTACATGACCTACACCGCCTACGACGGCGACAAGGCCCGCCTGCACATCGCCTCCTCGCGCGACCTGCTGAAGTGGACCAAGTACGGCAACGTATTCACCCGGGCGGCCGGCGGCAAATACGTGGACAAGTGGACCAAGTCTGGCGCCATCGTGTCGCGCTACGAGGCCGACGGGCGCATTGTGGCCACCAAAATCAAGGGCAAGTACTGGATGTATTGGGGCGACGCCCAGGTGTGGCTGGCCACTTCGGACGACCTCATTCACTGGACGCCCATTGAAATGGCGGCCGGCGAAAAGCCGCCGGTGCCCCTGCGCGCCCAGGCCATCACCATGCCCGACCTGAAAATCGTGCTGCCGACCCGTGAGGGCAAGTTCGACAGCGACCTAGTAGAATCGGGCCCGCCGGCCATGATTACGGACCAGGGCATCCGCCTGATTTACAACAGCCGCAACGAGCCTTCTTTTGGCGACAAAAACCTGCCCGTGGGCACCTACACCGCCGCCCAGGCCCTGTTCGACATCAACGACCCGACCAGGCTGCTCCAGCGCCTGGATAATTACTTCATGCGCCCGGAGCTGCCTTACGAAACCACCGGCCAAATCAACCAGGTGGTATTTTTGGAAGGGCTGGCCCGGTTCAAGAACAACTGGTTCATTTACTACGGTACGGCCGACTCGAAAATCGCCGTGGCCACCCGCCCGGTCAACTAAAGGCGTATTCGGCAAGCGGACGCTAGATGAGCATGACGGGAGCGAGGTGTTTAGCATGTCGCAAATACCCGCCAAGTGTTTGCCTGGAGCAGGGGCCACGCACCCAATTGTGTCCGCTGGTTGCGAAACGACTCAGCTTCCCTGGCAAAAAAACCATTCTTCACGCCCAAGCCTGCTGTCGCACGATGGGCCGCTGGGCTCCGAATATTCGTTAGAATTTCTGCTTATGCAATCAGTAGCTGCCGCCATCAACTCCGCTAAGCCCACCTTCACCGAGCGGAAGTACATTCCGACACTGATTTTCGTCTCGTCGCTGTTCATGCTCTGGGCCATTGCCATCACGATGGGCGACGTGCTCAACAAGCACTTTCAGAACGTGCTGAACGTGAGCAAAGCGCAGTCGGGACTGGTGCAATTTTCCATCTTCGGGGCCTACGCCGTGATGGGCATCCCGGCGGGCTTGTTCATGAAGCGGTTCGGCTACAAAAACGGGGTGCTGCTGGGGCTGGGGCTGTATGCGCTGGGCGCGTTCCTGTTTGTGCCGGCGGCCAACGGGGGCTCGTTTGACTTTTTTCGGGGGGCGCTGTTCGTGCTGGCCTGCGGGCTGGCCACGCTCGAAGCCGTGGCCCATCCGTTCATGGCCGCCCTGGGCGACCAGCGCACCAGCGACCAGCGGCTAAATTTTGCCCAGTCGTTCAACGGCCTGGGCGCCGTGGTGGGCCCGCTGCTGGGCAGCTACTTTATCCTGAACGGCGCGCACGTTCAGGGCGACTTGTCGTCGGTAAAAACGCTGTACGTGGCCATTGGTAGCGTCATTCTGGCCATTGCCGTGGCGTTCACGTTCGTGAAGGTGCCGGCCCTGCAGGACGCCCACGCCGCCCCGGCGTCCGCCGAAACCGAAGCTGGCTTCTACAGCGGCACGGCCGGGGAAGTGCCCCGCGCCAAAAAGCTGCTGCAGCACCGTCATTTCGTGTGGGCCTGGGTGGCGCAGTTTCTCAACGCGGCGGCGCAGGGGGGCACCTGGGCCTACTTCATCAACTACGGGGTAGAAGAAATGCGCTTCACCGACCAGGCGGCAGCGGGCTACTTCTCCCTGTTCATGGTGCTGATGATGACCGGGCGCTTCGTGGGCACGTTCCTGATGCGCTACGTAGCCCCCAACAAGCTGCTGGCCGCCTTCGCGCTGGCCAACGTGCTCATGTGCCTCATCGTGGCCCAAAGCTGGGGCTGGCCGTCGTTCGTGGCCCTGCTGCTGATAAACTTCTTTTTCAGCATCATGTTCCCCACCATTTTCAGCTTGGGTATCAAGGACCTGGGGCCGCAGACCCAGCAGGCTTCTTCCATTTTGGTGATGGCTGTGGCGGGTGGCGCCGTGTTTCCCTACTTCATGGGCAAAATAGCCAACCACGACATTGCCGCCGCTTATTACCTGCCCATCGTTTGCTACGTCGGTATTTTCCTGTTCGGGGCGCGCTTGTACCGGCTGCGTTGAGTGCGGCCCGGGTGGCGCCCCTTGCCGAGTCCGACCAGGGCGCGCCCTGCGCGGCGTCGCCATCTTTGCGCCGAAACTTGATGGCTGATTCACCAACGTGACTCGGCCGTTTTCGACGGCGCGCAAACATGGAAGTAGCAAGAATGCAAAAACGAATACTGGCCGCCCTTCTGGTCGGCGGCCTGGCCCTGAGCCTGGCGCTGACGGCCTTTCGCCCTGCGCCCGCCGAAGACGGCTTGGTGCAGCGCATCGCGCGCCAGCTGGGCGACTACTACGCGGCGGCTAAGGGCGAGAAGGCCTACCTCCACCTCGACCGCCCGGTGTACGCCACCGGCGAAACCATCTGGTTCAGCGCCTACGTGGTGGACGCCACCCAGCACCAGCTCGACTCGCTCAGCCAGGTGCTGTACGTCGATTTGGTGTCGCCCCAGCAGCGGGTGGTGGCCCGCCGCACCCTGCGCCTGCGCGGCGGCCGGGCCAGCGGCGACCTCGACCTGGCCGACTCGCTGGCCGCCGGCACCTATGTGCTGCGCGCCTACACCAGCTGGATGCGCAACGCCGGCGATGACTTTGTCTACAGCCGTCGGCTGAGTGTCTGGCCCGCCTCGCCCCTGGGCCCGCAGGAAAGCTCCGCCGCGGCTGTTGCCCCCGGCAGCCGCCCCAAAGGCAGCCCCGCCGCCAAACCCGACATCCAGTTTTTCCCCGAGGGCGGCTATTTGGTGGAAGGCCTGCCCGCCGTGGTGGCCTGCAAAGCCACCGACGCCAGCGGCCGGGGCCTGGCCGTGCGCGGCCAGGTGCTGAATGCCCAGAACGCCGTGGTGGTGGCCGCTTTTAGCAGCCGGCACGCGGGCATGGGGCGCTTCGCCTTCGTGCCCGGCGCCGGCCAGCGCTACCGCGCCCGCCTCACCCTGCCCGACGGCAGCACCGCCGACTACCCGCTGCCGGCCGTCCGGCCCGGCGGCTACACCCTGCACGTGGTCGAGAACAGCGAAGCCTTCGTGGTGGAGGCGCGCTACCGCGGCGCGGCCGGGGCGCCCGCGCCCGGCCCCGTGCAGTTGCTCACGGAAGTGCGCGGCGTGGTGGCCTACCCGCCCGCCCGCCCGCTGACGGCCGACGCGCCGGTGGTGTGGCGCATGCCCAAGAAAAACTACCCGAACGGCATCGTGCATTTCACCTTGTTCGACGGGGAAGGAACGCCGCAGTGCGAGCGGCTGGCCTTCGCGCAGAACGGCCCCGCCGGCCTGCGCATCACCGTCACGCCCGACCAGGCCAGCTACGGGCCCCACGCGCCGGTGCAGCTCACCGTGCGCGTGGCCGATGCGGCCGGCCAGCCCGTGGCCGCCACCCTCTCCCTGGCCGTGAGCGACGCCGGCCTCGGCGCCCTCGACCCCGCCGCCGAAACCATTGCCTCCAACCTGCTGCTGACTTCCGACCTGGCCGGCTACGTGGAAAACCCCGGCTACTACTTCCGCGAGCCGACGGCCGCCACCGCCCTGGCCCTCGACGACCTGCTGCTGACCCAGGGCTGGCGGCGTTTCGTGTGGAAGGAGGTGCTGGCCGGGCAGGCCCCGCCGCAGCGCTTCAACCCCGAGCAGGACATCACCCTGGCCGGGCAGGTGGTGAGCGAAAACGGCAACCGCCCCATCGCCAATAGCCAGCTGACCTTCCTGCAAACGCGGCCTTCTAAGAATGTGGTGACGGCCACTACCGACGCGCAGGGCCGCTTCAGCTTCGCGGGCATTCCCGTGCTCGACACGGCCATCATCACGCTCCAGGCCCGGCGGGCCCAGGGCGGCGCCAACGTTTTTATCCGGCCGGATGTCGGCCCGGTGCCGGGCCGGGGGCCGCTGCCCGCCCTGCCGCCGCTGGCCGCCGCCCCGCCCGGCGTGGCCGCCTTCGTGCGCCGCAGCCGCCAGGCCCAGGCCGCCGACCTCGACCTGCACCCCGAAAAAGCCGTGCGCAACATCAACCTCGGCAACGTGTCGGTGACGGCCAAGCGGGTGGCCGTGCCGCGCGACGACCCGCGCCGCCTCTACGGCGCCACCGGGGGCACGGTGGTGGACTTTGCCAACAACCCGGCCGCGCAGTCGGCCCAGTCGGTGCTGCAGGTGCTGCAAGGGCGGGTGGCCGGCCTGACCATCAGCGGCAGCCCGCCCAACCAGACGGCCCAGATTCGGGGCGGTGGCACGCCGCTGTTCATCGTGGACGGCGTGCGGACGGACGTGAGTTTCGTCAGTAGTCTGGCCGCCACCGACATCGAGTCGGTGGAAATCTTTAAGGGGCCCGAGGCGGCCATTTTTGGGGGCAGCGGCGGGGCCATTGCCATCTACACCAAACGGGCCGACCCCAACTACAAGGGCGCCGACCGGCCCGCGCCCCCCGGCATTGCCACCGTGCGGCTGCCGGGCTTCTACCCGGCCCGCGAGTTTTACCAGCCCCGCTACAACGCCCTGCTCACCAACCCGCCCGCCGACCCGCGCACCAGCACCCTGTACTGGAACCCCGCCGTGCGCACCAACGCCGCCGGCCAGGCCGAGCTGCACTTTTTCACGGCCGACGGCAGCGGCACGTTTCAGGCCGCGGCCGAAGGCCTCGGCGTGGGTGGCCTGCCCGCCCAGGGCGCGGGCACGGTGGTGGTGCGCGGCAAATAAGGAGGTGCTTGGGCAACGTTGCCTGGCCAAATAGCGGGCGCCGGGAAAAAAAGTCCTTTCAGAAGCGGTTTTTTTACCGGAACATTACCCTTTCAACCCGCGGCCCACCCCAGGGCGGCGGCCTAGTACATCTCGCATTCTCGCCTCGCCACCCGCTCAATGAACAAGCTCGCCACGGTTGACTACATCGTCTTTTTCGTCTATTTCATCATCGTCTCGGGCTACGGCGTCTGGATTTACCGGCGCAAAACCGGGCACGACGGCACCCTGGAGGGCGACTCCAAAGACTATTTCCTGGCCGAGGGCTCGCTCACGTGGTGGGCCATCGGCTCCTCGCTCATCGCCTCCAACATCTCGGCCGAGCAGTTCGTGGGCATGTCGGGCTCGGGCTTTAAGATGGGTCTGGCCATCGCCACCTACGAGTGGATGGCCGCCCTCACGCTCATCGTGGTGGCCGTGTTTTTCATTCCGGTGTACCTGAAGAACCGCATTTTCACCATGCCGCAGTTCCTCAGCCAGCGCTACAACGGCACGGTGGCCATGATTATGGCCGTGTTCTGGCTGGCCCTCTACATCGTGGTCAACCTCACCGCCATCCTCTACCTCGGGGCCATTGCCGTGAGCAGCATCTCGGGCCTGAACCTGACTTTCTGCCTCTACGCGCTGGCCGGGTTCGCCGTGCTCATCACCCTGGGCGGCATGAAGGTGATTGGCTTCACCGACGTCATCCAGGTGTTCTTCCTCATCCTGGGCGGCCTGGCCACCACCTACCTGGCCCTGAACCTGGTGGCCGAGCAAAGCGGCACCACCGGCGTGCTCAACGGCTTCAACCTGATGACGGCCCAGGCCGGCGACCATTTTCAAATGATTTTCCGGCGCGACAACCCCAACTACATGGACTTGCCGGGCCTCACCGTGCTCATCGGCGGCATGTGGATAGTGAACCTGAACTACTGGGGCTGCAACCAGTACATCACCCAGCGCGCGCTGGGGGCCGACCTGCCCACCGCCCGCGCCGGCATCCTGTTCGCCGCCTTCCTCAAGCTGCTCATGCCCGTGATTGTGGTGCTGCCCGGCATCGCCGCCTACGTGCTCTACAAGCAGGACGTGTTCAGCGGCGAGATGATGCAGAACGGCGAGCTGAACCCCGACCGCGCCTACCCGGTGCTGCTCAACATCCTGCCCGTGGGCCTCAAGGGCCTCTCGTTCGCCGCCCTCACGGCCGCCGTGGTGGCCTCGCTGGCCGGCAAGGCCAACAGCATCGCCACCATCTTCACGCTCGACGTTTACCAGAAGGTGCTGGCCCCCGGCGCGTCAGAAAAGCAGCTGGTGGCCGTGGGCAAAGCCGCCGTCGTGGTGGCCATGATTCTGGGCGTCATCATCGCCCCGCACCTGGGCATCGACAAGAAAGGCGGTTTCCAGTACATCCAGGAGTACACGGGTTTCGTGTCGCCGGGCATCTTCGCCATGTTCATCCTGGGCTTTTTCTGGAAGAAAACGACTTCCAACGCGGCCCTGTTCGCCACCATCGGCGGCTTTCTGCTGTCGGTAGCCTTCAAGTTTTTGCCCAATTACGTCGACCTGTCCTTCCTGGCCCCGCTGGGCTTCGCGGTGCCCAACGCGGCCGGCGTGTACGAAATCCCCTTCATCGACCGCATGGGCTTCGTGTTCGCCATCTGCGTGGCCGTGATGGTCGTCATCAGCCTCTACGAAACCAACCGCGGCGTCGTCACCCACGGCCTGGAAATCGACCGCAGCATGTTCAAAACCAGCCGCGGCTTCGCCATCGGCACCATGGTGGTGATGGTCATCGTCACCACGCTCTACACCGTGTACTGGTAAGGGGAGTAAAGCTCCGTCCAGACCAATTCATCAGCCCGTCATGCTCATCTGGCGTCCACGCAGCCGAAGCATCTCGCGGGTAGTAGTAAATCTTTTCTTGCGATTGGATTACTGCTGCCCGCGAGATGCTTCGACTCTGCGGACGCTAGATGAGCATGACGTTCTTTTTTTACTCGTTCTACGCATTCTCTTTCGCCATGAAACTACTCCGCTACGGCCCGCCCGGCCAGGAAAAGCCCGGCATCCTGCAAGGCGAGCAGCGCTTCGACGTCGCCGCGTTCGGCGAGGATTACAACGAGGCATTTTTTGCGGGCGACGGCCTGCGGCGCTTGGCCGAATTCGTGCGGGCGAATACCGGCCGGCTGCCCGAAGTGGCGGCCACCGAGCGCCTGGGCCCGCCCGTGGCCCGGCCCTCCAAAATTGTGTGCGTCGGCCTGAACTACTCCGACCACGCCCATGAAATGGGCCTGCCGACGCCCGCCGAGCCGGTGGTTTTTCTGAAAGCCACCTCCGCGCTGGCCGGCCCGTTCGATGAAATTGTATTGCCCAAAAACTCGCTGAAAACCGACTGGGAGGTGGAGCTGGCCGTGGTCGTCGGCCGGCGCGCGGCTTACGTGGCCGAAGCGGAGGCCCTGGCCTACGTTGCCGGCTACTTGCTGCACAACGACGTGTCGGAGCGCGCGTTCCAGCTGGAGCGCGGCGGCACCTGGGACAAGGGCAAGGGCTGCGACACCTTCGCGCCCATGGGCCCGGTTCTGGCCACGCCCGACGAAATCGGGGACGTGCACAACCTGCGCCTGTGGCTCACCGTCAACGGCCAGCCCAAGCAGGACGGCTGCACCGCCAACCTCATTTTCAACGTTCCCTTCATCGTCGCCTACGTCAGCCAGTTCATGACCCTGCTACCCGGCGACGTGATTTCGACCGGCACCCCGGCCGGCGTGGGCATGGGGCTCAGGCCGCCGCAGTACCTGCGGCCCGGCGACGTGGTGGAGCTGGGCATCGACGGGCTGGGCGCGGCGCGCCAGGTGGTGCGGGCCCACGCGGGGTAAGGGCAGAGGGCTTGCCCTGCCGTTGCACGGTGACTGCCCCGGCGGCGCGCCCATAAGCGCCAGCTCCGCTTTGAAAAAAGTTAAAAGTTGAAAACCTAACAACCCTGGTTTTTAACTTTTAACTCTCAACTTTTAACTTAAAAGACCTTCAGGAAGTCCTGAACGGCTGTTCTTTGCACGGAAAGTAACTGCCCGCTACTCCTCGGCGGGTTGCTCCAGCACCTCATTCTGCCACAGCAGCTGCTCCCGGCGAACGGGGTAGGGCACCCCGTTGCGGATGGTTTGCAGCACGGCTTCGAACAAGTCCAGGTAGTTGCCGGAAGCGGCGGCGTCGGGCTTGGTGACCAGGGCGCCGTCGGGCGCGGCCAGGGTGAGGCGCCCGGCTTGGCCGGCCTGCTCGTGGCCGTAGTCGTGGGCCAGGGGCGAGAGACCCCGCAACAATTGCGCTTCCTGGGGGTCGGTGCGGCCTTTTTGGTAGCTGCCCAGGGTGCCGTGCAGCACGTAGGCGGGGCCGGGCGCGGCCACCAGCAGGCTGGAGCTCACCCACACGTGGAGCCCGGCGGGGTAGCGGAGGTGCAGCGAAAAAAAGTCGTCGACCCGGGTGCCGGGCCGGTGGTGGCCCACGGTTTTGCGGCAGCTGAGCGGGCGGCCAAACAGGCTGATGGCCTGGTCGAGCAGGTGCGGGCCCAGGTCGTAGAGCAGGCCGCTGCCGGGGCCCGGCTCTTCCTTGAATTTCTTGGCGTTCAGGGCGGGTTTGTAGCGGTCGAAGCGCAGGTGCGCTTCGACGAGCTGCCCAAGCTGCCCGCCCTCAACCACGCGGGCGACGGCGCCGAAGTCGCTGTCCCAGCGGCGGTTCTGGTAGGCCAGCAAGTGGCGGCCGGTTTGCCGGGCCAGGGCAAACAGCTCCCGCAACTGGGCCACCGAAGTAGCCACGGGCTTTTCCAGCAGCACGTGCTTGCCGGCGCGCAGGGCCTGGCCGGCCAGGTCGAAGTGCGTGCCGCTGGGCGTGTTCACCACCACCAGCTCCAGGGCGGGGTCGGCCAGCAGCTCGGCCACGCCGGGGTAGCTGCGAACGCCGGGGTAGTCGACGCACATGCGCTGCTCGGTGCGCTCGGCCACGGCACGCAGGTCGAACCCGGGGTGCGCCGCCAGAAAAGGCGCGTGAAACAGCTTGCCCGACATGCCATAAGCCAGCAGGGCAGTGCGAATGGGAGCAGGAGGCATGGGTTGGGTTAAAACGGGTCAGCGCTAAGTTCGGCCAGAATTTGGCCAGATGAAAATTTTAAATCAAGCCCGGCACCCGCCCCTGATTTCTTGCCGAAAGTGGGACAATACAAGGGTGCTAAAAAGAACGTTATTTAGAAAAATATTGACAATCAAGAGGTAATGCGGTTTAAGCCCGCTGTTTCGCGAATTGCTTTTTTGATTCTGCCTAACTTGTACCGGGTTTTTCTGCGTGGGCCCGGGCACTATACTTCGAGCCTGGCGTTTGCGTTGAAAAAGCAGCCTGCCGCACCGTGGCCGCGTCGTTCTGCGCGACGCCCAAAGCGCGGCGGGGCCAAGCGAAACGAGACCTATAAAAACCGGGCCCGCCCGGCGCCTGCCGGGCAGGCCGCAATTACCGTCCAACTAGTTTATATGAAGCAATTTGTTATTCTTGCCGCGTGGTTGGGCCTTTGGGCGGGGGCCTGTTCGCCGGCCCGGGCCCAGACGAAAGCCCCGGCCCCCGGCGGCGCGGCCCCCGCGGCGGGGCCCGTCCTGCCGCGCTACCAGCCCGGCAAGCTCTCAACTGACCCCGCCCAGTACATCGCCGACGTGCAAGCCATGATGGTCAGCACCAACAACGCGGGCGCCCGCGTCGTGGGCGCCCGCCTGCAGGAGCTGTGGGCCTCGAACCAGCTCACGGCCTCGCAGCAGCGCCGCATCGTGGCGCTGTCGCAGGTCATGCTGGCCAAGAAATTCCGGCCCCGCCCGCATTTCGAGGCGCTGTTTGTGGCCATTGAGAACGGGGTCATCCGGGCCAAGCTCAACGACCAGCAGATGGACCAGTACCTCGACGTGCTGGGGCAGACCCTGGAGAAGGAAGCGTCCCAGGAAACGGAGAAATTCATTGCCAGCACCAGCCGCTTCTTCACCAGCGGCTACCTCTACCGCTCGGGCTTCAGCTCGCTGCGGGCCGTGGGCGGCACGGTTTCGTTTGCCTACTCGCCCGTGGCCGCGCCCGTGTCGAACCTGGAGTTTGGCGCCCCGGCCCCCGCGCCGAAAGACGACCTGCCCGCCGCCCCGCCCGCGGCAAAAACGCCCGCCGCCAAGGCCCCGGTGAAAGCGGCGGCCAAGCCCGCGCCCAAAAAGAAAGCCAGCAGCAGCGGCTGGGACACCGCCGATTTGTGGTCGTCGCCTTCGAGCGGCGGCTGGGGCGATGCCGACGACGGCTGGGGGGGGCCCGTGAAGAAAAAAGCCCCGGCCAAGAAGCCCGTGGCCAAAACACCGGCCAATGCCGCGCCCGCCAAAGCCGCCGCGCCCGCGGTCAAGCTGGCGGGTTTTGATGAGCCCACGGCGGCGTTCACGCCCTCGGCCCTGCCCTACGACGAGTACCTGGCCCCGCCCACCCGCGGCGCCGTGATAGTGGTAAAAGACGCCGACCTGTCCTTCTTTTCGGCCGGCGACTCGGTGGTGCTGAAGAAGGTGAGCGGCACGGCCGTGCCCAGCACCAACCGCTTCGTCGCGACCAGTGCCCAGTTCGGGTGGACCGTTAAAACCAACCCGGTGACGGCGGAGCTGGCGGGCTTTGACTTCGACATGCGCCGGCCCGAGTTCACGGCCCAACCCGTGACGCTGACCCACCCGGCCCTGCTGGAGGCGCCCATCAAAGGGGCCTTCAGCTACAAGAGCGTGCGGCGCAAGCCCGGGACCACCGACACCGGCCAGCCGCGCTTCATCTCGCTCACCAATGACGCCCGCATCAAGAACCTGGGCGACAACATCAAGTACCGCGGCGGCTTGTCGATGGCCGGCGGCAAGGTGCTCAGCGCGGCCCTAGACGGCTCGATGAGCAACCTCACGGTGAGCCTCGACGGCAAGCCCAAGTTCAAGGCCGCCTCGCGGGCTTACGTGCTCGGCGACTCTATTATCACGGCCGGCCGGGCCGCGGTTACCATTTACGAAGGCGCCAAGGACTCGGTGACGCACCCCGGCACCCAGCTCAAGTACTCCAAGGGCAAGCAGGAGCTCATGCTGGCCCGCGAGGAAGGCCTCTACAAGAACACGCCCTACAGCGACTCCTACCACCAGCTCGAAATCCGCACCGAGGCCCTGACCTGGAACCTGCGCAGCCCCACCATCGACTTCGCGGTGCTGTCTTCAAAAAACCAGTCGACGGCCAATTTTGAGAGCAAGGAGTTCTTCACCAACACCCGCTACCAGCAGCTCAAGAGCATCAACCGGCTGCACCCGCTGCAGATGCTGGTGGGCTACAGCCAGACCCACGACGACATCAAAACCGTAAACGTGCTGGACCTGGCCACCCAGCTGAAAACGTCGGTGCCCAACATGCGCAGCGCCATGGCCGGCCTGGCCCGCGACGGCTACGTGCAGTGGAACCCCCAGACCGGGGACGTCACCATCTTGCCCAAGGGCGCGCACTACGTGGCCTCCGCCCGCGACAAAAAGGACTACGACCACTTGGCCATCAAGTCCTTGTCGGGCACGGGCCGCAACGCTACCCTCAACCTGAATACCAACGAGCTGCTGGTGCGCGGCGTGAAGCGTTTCAACTTCTCCGACGACTCGGCCACGGTGTTCGTGCGGCCGGACAGCGCCATCATTCGCATCCGGCAGAACCGCAACATCCAGTTCAGCGGCACGGTGGTGGCCTCGGCCATGCGCTTCCGGGGCCGCCAGTTCATGTTCGACTACGACGGCTTCTTCATCGACATGGCCAAGATTGACTCCATCGTGGTGCGCAGCCAGGCCAAGAGTGCCAAGGGCCAGCCGCCGGGCAAAATTGCCGACTTCGCCCTGACCAACAAGGGCAACGTCTCGACCGGCCGCCTCTACCTCAACGACCCCAAAAACAAGTCGGGCCGCAAGAAGAAGGGCCAGTACCCGGCGTTCGAATCCCAGAGCGGGGCCAACGTCTACTTCGGCCAGCAGAGCGTGCTGGGCGGGGTGTACGACTCGACGCTGGTGTTCGACATTCCGCCGTTCCGGCTCGACTCGCTCAACGGCATCGGCCGGTCCACGTCGGGATTTGAGGGCACGTTCCGCAGCGGGGGCATCCTGCCCGACATCAAAACCAAGCTCACCGTGCAGCCCGACGGCTCGCTGGGCTTCGTCTACGACGTGCCCAAGGACGGCTTTCCGCTTTACAAGGGCCGCGGCCGGGTGTTCAACAAGGTGAAGATGAACGGCCGGGGCCTGCAGGCCGATGGCACCGTGAACTACCAGACGGGCACGTTCACCTCCGACGCCTTCGTGTTCTACCGCGACTCGGTGGTGACCATTGGCAAGACCGGCGCCATTGCCGGCAAGAAGGCCGAGGGCGTCGACATTGCCAAAATGGGCCTGCCGCCCGGCTACCTCATGCACTGGAACGTGCCGCAGGACTCGATGTACCTGAGCACGCCGCGCTCCGACGAGCCCATCCGCCTCTATTCCACCACCGACCGCAAAACCAAAACCGTGTCGGCGTACAGCTTCCGGGGCACGGCGCTGCTCACGCCCCGGGGCACGGGCGGCGACGGCCGCCTCGACGGGCCGCAGTCGTTCATCAAGTCGCCCGAATTTGTCTTTAAAACCGATAGCTACTCGGGCAAGCGCGCGGCCCTGAGCATCAAGTCGGATGAGGCCAACAAGCCGGCCCTGACGGCCAACGAAGTGGCCTTCGACTACAACATCCAGAAGGGCTACGCCGACTTCAAGCGCGAGGAAGGCAGCAAGGCCAGCACCGACCTGCCCTACTCAAAGTTCAAAACCACGCTCAGCGCCGGGCACTGGGACTTCAAGAAAAAGCAGGTGCAGCTGCGCGTGGCCGCCACCGCCGACTCTACCAAGTCGTACTTCTACTCTACCAACCCCGACCAGGTGGGCCTGAAGTTCAAGGCCTCGTCCGGCGTGTACGACCTGGCCAAGTACCGCATGCAGGTGAGCGGCGTGCCCTACATCGCCGCCGCCGACGCCTGGATTGTGCCCGACTCGGGCCGGGCCAACATTCTGGTCAACGGCCGCATTCAGCGTTTCAAAAACGCGACCATCCTGCTCGACTCGCTCGAAAAAATCCACACGCTCAACCAGGGCAGCGTGGAAGTGCTGTCCCGGATTGCCTTTGCCGGCACGGCCAACTACGTCTTCAAGTCGGCCGCCGACTCCATGGCGTTGAGCTTCACCAACTTCGAGCCCGACCCGGCCGGCATTCTGGCGGGCAAGGGCCGGGGCGCCAAGGGCCTGCTGCGCTTGAGCAAGGACAAGGACGACCCCGCGGCCGCGGCCGCGGCCGCGGCCCCGGAAGGGTACGACTTTAAGGACTCCACCGGCCCGCCCACCGTGGCCACGGCCACCATCAACCCCACCAACAAGTTTCAGATTGCGCCCCGCATCCGCTACCGCGGCAAGGTGCAGCTGTTCTCGCGCCGCCGCGGCTTCGTGTACAGCGGCGAGGTGCAGCTGCAGTTTGGCAAGGAGCGCGACGCCGGCTCGTGGGTGGCCATCAAGGACTCCATCGACCCGAAAAACGTGGTGGTGAACCTGGAGAACGTCAAGGACAAGGACGGCTTGCCGCTCGTGACCGGCCTGTTTATGTCGGAGCAAACCAACAAAATCTACCCGCTCTACGCCGCCCCCGTGCTGAGCCCCACCGACGTGGCCCTGTTCACGGTGGACGGCAAGCTGCGCTACGACAACAAGAAGAACGTCTACACCATTTCGCGCAACGACCCGGCCGACGTCAACGCCTACGAGGGCGCGGCCCTGACCTACATCGACTCGACCAACCGGCTCACCTTCCGCGGGCCCATGCAGTTCATCGCCTCGAACAAGGACTACAAGATAGTGGCCAGCGGCGTGGGCACGGGCACCCCCGACAGCGCCCGCTACGCCGTGGACGCCCTGCTGGGCATCGACATCAACATGCCGCCCAAGTCCATCGAGGTGATGGGCGCCGAGCTGCTGCGGGCCACCAAGTACTCGCCCGAAGCCCAGAACGGCTCCACCGACGAGCTCTACAAAATCGCCCAGTTCATCGGCAACAAGGGCGCGGAGGCCTACGCCGTGCGCAAAGGCGCCGCCGACCCGCTGCTGAAGCTCTCGCCCAAATTCCTGCACACCCTGCTGCTGAGCAAGGTGAACCTGCGCTGGAACGAGAAGCAGCGCGCCTGGTATTCGGTGGGCCTGATTGGGCTGGCCGGCGTGGGCAAGCAGGCGCTGAACGCGCTGGTGAGCGGCTACGTGGAAATCAAGCGCGAAGACGCCATCGACGTGGTGGAAATCTACCTCGAAGCCGACCCCTCGACCTGGTACTACCTCAAGTATGCCAACAACCTGCTCCTGGCCAAGTCGAGCAGCGAAAACTACGACTACGAAATCAGCAGCAAGGCCAAGTACGCCTACGAGACGGCCACCACCTACGGGGCCTTCCTGGGCGGCATCGACGACGTGGACGGCTTCCGGGCGCGCTTCCAGAAGACCTACCTGGGCAAGACCGGCAAGCTGGCCGCCCGCGCCGCCGCCCCGGGCACCGATACGTTCGACACGGTGGACGACAAGAAGGGCCGCAAGAAAAAAGGTAAGGCCGACTACGCCGAAGACCCCGCCGCCACGGCCGACGTCGCGCCCGCGTCCGAGCCCGCCAAGAAGAAGAAGAAAGCCAAAGCCAACGACCCCTTCGGCGACGGCGTAATCGACGACCCCAACGCGCCGGCCGTGCCCGCGCCCGCCAAGAAGAAGGAACCGGCCCCGGCCAAAGCCGCCGACGCCCCGGCCGCCGACCCCGCGCCAGCCAAAGGCAAGGCCAAAGCCCCCGGCGCCGACCCGGCCCCCGCCCCCGACGCCGCCGAAGCCGACCCCGCGCCCACCAAAAAAGAAGCCGACCGGCTGGCCAAGGAAGCCGAAAAGCTGAAAAAGGAGGAAGAGAAAAAGAAGAAGGAAGAGGATAAGAAGAAAAAGAAAGGCACCGACGACCCCTTCGGCGACAGCTAAGCCCCCGGCCGGCGCCGCCTGACTACCCCGACTACCCCAGAACGTCATGCTGAGCTTGTCGAAGCATATCGCCCGCGCTGGTAATTATTTACGTTCGTGGACAAGATGCTTCGACAAGCTCAGCATGACGTTCTGTTATTTTGTGCTTCCGCTTCAGCCTTGTTAATGAACTTCCCCTACGTCTTCCTGGCCCTGCTCGCGGCCTACCTGCTCGGCTCCATTCCCACGGCCCTGTGGGTGGGCCGCCGCTTTTTTGGGCTGCCCGACATCCGCGAGCACGGCTCCGGCAACGTCGGTGCCACCAACACCTTCCGGGTGCTGGGCCCCAAGGCCGGCTCCGTGGTGCTGCTGATTGATGCGCTGAAAGGCTTCGTGGCCGCTTATTTCCTGCCCAATTTCCTGCTGGCCCAGGGCGCCATTCCGGCCGAGCACCTGCTGTACTACCGCCTGGGGTGCGGCGTGCTGGCCATCGTGGGCCACATCTACCCGGTGTTCGCGCAGTTCCGGGGCGGCAAGGGCGTGGCCACCGTGCTGGGCATGATGCTGGGCGTGGCCCCGGCCACGGTGGGCGTGTGCCTGCTGGTCTTCCTCGTGATGCTGGGGCTGTTTCGCTACGTGTCGCTGGCGTCCATGACGGCCGGCGTGGCCTTCGCCCTGCTGCAACTGTTGCCGCAGTTCCGGCCGGCCCAGCCGTTCCTGGTGGGCGTGGGCTTCGTGCTGGCCGCGCTGCTCATTTACACCCACCGGGCCAACATTGGGCGGTTACGGGCCGGGACGGAGAGCCGCGTGCCGCTGTTCGGGCGGAAGTAGCCTTGCCTCGCTCATTCCGCTAGCTGTTCGTTTGAAGCGGTTTCGGGGCTGGGGCACCGGTCTTGCGCGGGCGTCTGGCGCCCCCCTCTTTGGGCTTCGCGCTTCAAGCGAACCGGGGCCCGCCCCGCAGGGGTCTCGTGAGGTCAGCCCAGCCGGCGCATATCCCCTAATTCCGAAACCGCTCCAGTACCTCCAGCATCCTTGCCTGCCTTTATGCTACGCTTCCTGTTTTTGCTGCTGCTCCCGTGGCCCGCCGCCGCGCAGAAGTTCAACACGCCGCTTGGCTCGCCTCCCGCCGGCTTCAACTGGCAGGCGCTGCCCGACATCAAAGCGGCGATGCTGCTGCCCGAGGGGTGGCACTACCGGGCGGAAGGGCAAAAAAGCGGCGCAACTTACTACCTGACCCAGGACGAGATGGGGGAAAGCGGCGAGTTTCAAACCGGAGTGGCGCTCCACGTGGTGCGCAAAGTAAAGGCCCAAACCCGGCGCTCCGCCCCGGAATACGCCGAGTTCCTAATGCTGCGGACCGGCTTTGGAAAGGGGCAGCGGCAACTGGAAAAAGCTTCGTCTGTCGATGGCTCCGTGCACAAGCGCTTTGTGCGCTACCGTGAAGCTCCGCCCGAGGCCGAAGCCCGAATGGTGTACCAGCTGGCCCTCGCCAATGCCAAAACCGACACCGTTTACCTGCTCACCTTCGAAAGCCCCGAGAAAGACTGGGCCGAAGCCTGGAAGCTGGGTGAGGTGATGGCGAAGGAGCTGGTGCTGGATTTGCGGCAGTAACCGCGAAAGGGAACGGCCCGCGCATCGGCACACCAAACCGGCAATCTGTTTAGATGGCCAATGGCCATTTATTTTGAGCAGCTGTTCACTGGGCCTGGCAGTAGCGTTGGATAACCCGCTTACTGGTGGTCTCATTGGTAAAAGGCCCGCCCGGAACCAGAGAGCCAATCGGTACCTGGAATTGCTGCACGAGAAATAGCAATAGCTTGAGCGAAGAGAAAGCAGCGCGGGAAAAAAGATGCGACTTCCGGCGTGGGCATTCACGCTTTTATAGCCAAAAATCACTGACTACCAGCATAAAATCAATTTGCACTGATTGGCTAATAATGTTATGTAACATCGTAACCCTTGCATCCAAATAATCGTCTATTCTATCAAAATCTTGGCTCAGATTGGGTAAAAGTCAGCACCTGGCCGTCCGCTCGAAAAAAAATACGGAGGTAGCTCCAAATAGACACTAAGAACCTATCCGAAAAATACTTCGGCTGCGCAGACGCCCGTCATGCTGAGCTTGCCGAAGCATCTCGCTCGCTTCGCTAGACGGTTTTGACGAAGCGGGCGAGATGCTTCGGCAAGCTCAGCATGACGTTCAATTTATTTTTCGGATAGGCTCTAAACCATCATTCGCTTTCTTTTTCCTTTCAACCAACCCTCACCCACAAGCTACTATGAGAAAAAAGTATCTACCCCCCGCCGCCGGCCTGCTGGTTCTCGCCGCTCTACTGGCGCCCCCGGCCACCGGCCAAATCCTCCCCAACAAGGGCAAGGTGTCGGCCAGCTTGCTGAGCCTCGCGGCCCAACCCACAACCAACGCGCGCGGCACGGTGCCGCAATCGCGCGCGGCAGCCGGTTCCTCTCCGTTCAAAACCGCCGACAGGATTCAGGTCTACGACGGCTACGTGGTGATTGAGGCCGTGGCTACAACGGCCGATGCTCAGCAACTACTGGCTGACCTGACTGCCCGAGGCCTACGCCGCGGCACCGCCTACGGCGCCATGGTGTCGGGCCTGTTCCCGGTGAGCCAGCTCGCGGCGCTCGAAGGCGTGGCCTCGCTGCGGCACGTGCGCCCAGCCTACAAGCCGGTCATGAATGTGGGCCTCACCACCAGCCAGGGCGACCGCGCCCTGCGCGCCGACGTGGCCCGCGCCAGGTACCGCGTGAGCGGGAAGGGGGTGAACGTGGGCATCCTTTCCGATAGCTACAACAACTTGGGCACCGCCAATGCCGGCGTGGCCAGCAACGATTTGCCCGCCAACGTGCAGGTGCTGGAAGACCTGCCTAGCGGCGGTTCCGACGAAGGCCGCGGCATGGCCGAAATTGTGCACGACGTAGCCCCCGACGCGGGCATTGCTTTCCACACGGCTTTTCTTGGACAAGCCAATTTCGCCCAGGGCATCATCGACCTGCAGGCTGCCGGCAACCGGGTGATAGTGGATGATATAATCTATTTTGCTGAGCCGTTCTTTCAGAATGGCATCATAGCTCAGGCCGCCGAGACGGTGGTGCGCAGGGGGTCGAGTTATTTTTCGTCGGCTGGCAACTCGGGCGAAAAATCGTACGAAGCGCGGTTTCGCAACTCCGGTACCACGCTCCCCGGCATTGAGGGCGAAGCCCACAGCTTTGCCGACGGCGACGTGACGCAGAGCATCACCATTGCCCCGGGCCGCGGCGTATCACTGGCCCTGCAGTGGGACGACCCGTTCTTTTCAGCCAGCGGCGTGCGCGGCGCCGAAACCGACCTCGACCTGTATGTGCTCTTCGGAGGCGAACCCATCTTCGCCTCGGCTGATAACAACCTGGGCGGCGACCCCTTTGAGTTTTTGGGCCTGACCAACAACGGGACGACGCCGGCTACGATAGAACTGGTAATTGTGAAAGTGGCCGGGCCCGACCCCACGCGCATCAAGTACGTTAATTTCGGCGATGCGCCGGCGGCGCTGGAGTACGACACGCGCAGCTCGACGCTGGTGGGCCACGCCAATGCGCCGCTCGTTACGGCCGTGGCGGCGGCACCGTACTTCCAAACGCCCGTTTTTAACCCTGCAACCCCCGTGCCGGTGGTGGAGGCGTTCTCGTCGTTGGGCGGCACCCCGCTGCTTTTCGACAACAACGGCAATCGGCGCCGCCCGCTGGTGCTGCCCAAGCCCGAAATCACCGGGCCTGACGGCACCAACACCTCCTTCTTTCCCGACTTTCCCGGCGCTGACTTCGACCGCGACGGCTTTCCCAACTTCTTCGGCACCAGCGCCTCGGCTCCGCACGTAGCGGCCGTGGCGGCGCTGATGCAGGAAGCCTCGACCGGCCTCCTGCCCCCGTTGGCTATTCGGGGCCTGCTGCAAGTCACGGCCCAGGACATGGACAACCCGCTCACGCCCAATTTTGACCGCGGGTTCGATTTCAAGACCGGAACCGGGTTTGTGCGGGCCGACGCTGCTCTGAGGCTGCTGGCGCCCATCCGGCCGGTGCAGGACGCCCTGGCCCTGCTCTTCTCGCTTTTCCCCAATCCCTCGAACGGCCAGGTTACGTTCCAGATTACGGCCCCGGACCAGCAGGACATCAAGCTCAGTGTGGTCGACGGCATGGGCAAGGAAGTGTTCCACGAAGAGGGCAAATCGGTGCTGAAGCTAACCCACGACTTCAGCAATCTGCCCAAGGGCTTGTACGTGGCCAAGGTGCAGACCAACACCGAAGTGAAGTCTCAAATACTGCAAATTCAATAAACAGCTAGGCTCGTAGCGAGGTGGCCCGCCCAAAAGACCGAGGCGCTCATACTGGCGCCTTGGTCCTACCCTCGCGCTTTCGCACGCTATTCCTCTCAAAATAGTAAACGACCGCGGCGGCACTTTCCGGGTTCAATCAGTTGGACCCGGAAAGTGCCGCCGCGGTCGTTTTTGTGGAAAATAGTGGTGACTCAGGCTAGCTTAACTGTGGTGACCTGCTTGGCGCCCAGCCTCCGGCTTAGCCGAAAACAACCTTTCAGTGCTGGGTGTAGTCGAGAAGAACGTAGCTGCAACTGGGAGTTTCTACTGGCGCAAGCCCCTGTTTCTGGGCCTTGGTGCATTCTGGTTACGCCCCGCTACTTTTGTTTCCCTGTTTCCATCTCGTCAGTACTTATTCTTCACCGCACATGGCCAATTACCTCGCCGATAACCAAACCCGCTTCCTCGACGAGCTGCTCGACTGGCTCCGCATCCCCTCGGTTTCGGCCGACCCTAAGTTCCACGCCGACGTGCTGCGGGCTGCCGACTACCTCAAAACCCGCCTCGAAGAAGCCGGGGTGCAGAACGTCGAAATCTGCCCCACGGCCGGCAACCCCATCGTGTACGGCGACTACCTCACCGACCCCGCCCGGCCCACCGTGCTGGTCTACGGCCACTACGACGTGCAGCCCGCCGACCCTTACGAGCTGTGGACCTCACCGCCTTTTGAGCCGGTGATTAAGGACGGCAACATCTACGCCCGCGGCGCCTGCGACGACAAAGGCCAGGTGTACATGCACGTCAAGGCCTTCGAATTGATGATGCGCGACGGCCAGGGCGGCGTACCCTGCAACATCAAGTTCATGTTCGAGGGCGAGGAGGAAATTGGCTCCAACAACCTCGAAATCTTCGTGCGGGCCCACAAGGAAAAGCTCAAGGCCGACGTGATTCTGATTTCCGACACCGGCATGCTGGCCAACGACGTGCCCAGCATCGAGGTGGGCCTGCGCGGCCTGAGCTACCACGAAGTGACCGTGACCGGCCCCAACCGCGACCTGCACTCCGGCCTCTACGGCGGCGCCGTGGCCAACCCCATCAATGTGCTCTGCCAGATGATTGCCAGCCTGCACGACGCCGACGGCCGCATCACCATCCCCGGCTTCTACGATAATGTAGACGAGCTTTCGGCCGCCGAGCGCGCCGAAATGGCCAAAGCCCCGTTTTCCGAAGAGGACTTTAAGGCCAGTATTGGCCTACCCGCCACGGCCGGCGAGGCGGGCTACTCCAGCATGGAGCGCACCAGCATCCGTCCCACGCTCGACGTGAACGGCATCTGGGGCGGCTACACCGGCGAGGGTGCCAAGACCGTCATTGCCTCGCAGGCCCACGCCAAAATCTCCATGCGCCTGGTGCCCCACCAAACCTCGGCCGAAATCTCGGCGCTGTTTCAGCAGCACTTCCGTAGCATTGCCCCGGCCGGCGTCACCGTCGACGTGCAGCCCCACCACGGCGGCGAGCCCGTGGTCACGCCCACCGACTCGGCGGCCTACCGCGCCGCGGCCGACGCCATGACCACCACCTTCGGCCAGCGCCCGGTGCCCACCCGCGGCGGCGGCTCCATCCCCATCGTGGCCATGTTCAAGTCGGAGCTGGGCCTGGATACCGTCCTGCTCGGCTTCGGACTGGACTCTGACGCCATTCACTCGCCCAACGAGCATTTCGGCGTCTTCAATTTTTTGAAAGGTATCGAAACCATCCCGCATTTCTACCGCAACTACGCGGCGGCGCGGTAGGTGGCAGGAATTGGGCAGATTCTGCCTGAATAAAAAGCCCGGCTTCTGCAGTGGAGGTCGGGCTTTTAAATGAGAAACAGGGGCTATCGTCCGTTGAAGGAATACGTGAGGTAAAGCTGAAAAACGCCGTTGCGAACATTGTTCTGCACCGTGACGCTGCCAATGGTAGAGGGTTTTTCAAGATTTGTGAATCCACCATTATAGCGCAGGCCAATACCAGGACCGGTTTTGCGCTGGTAGCCCAAGCCAGCTAGGTAGCCTAAATCGAACGTGTTGTATCGATTTTTTCGGTCCACGCTCACATTGCCAGCTTTGTCTTGCGCTGCTAGGAGGAGGCCTACCTGCGGGCCGGCCTCAAAGAAGAGTCCATTGGCGTTGACGTGGAAGGCCAATGGCAAATCCACGTAATTCAGGCGAGTCTTAAAATCGACTAGGTTGGGATTCGACCCTTTTTGCGAATACAGGATTTCGGGTTGAAAGGCAAACAGGTCGCTGAGTCCAATATTGGCGAAGGCGCCAATGTGGAAGCCAAAAATATATTCTGGGTTATAGGCTTGCTTGCCTGTGAATGCCGAGTACGACGCGCCGGCTTTCAGGCCCAGTGAAACGTCGCTGCGCTGGGCGCGGGCCGCGCCGGTGAGGCCGGCTAAAAGGGCCAGGGTCAGACTGATTTTTTTCATAAAAGATGGGTTGAAATAGACGGGCAAAGCTACGGCTGGGTGTTAGCTGGGCCAGAAGCAATGGAAGAGAACAGTAGTTCTGGCGCAAAACAACAAAGCCGGCTTCCGAGAGGGAAGCCGGCTTTCTGCCGTAACGCGCAATAAAAGAGACTACTTCCCGCCGAACTCGTAGCCGACTACGAAGTTGAACGATTGGTTGCGCTGCTGGTCGTAGCGGTCGTCGTCTTTGCCCACGCTGCTGATACCGCCATTGAAGCGCACGCCCAAGCTCAAGCCGCTGGTGAGCTGGTAGCCGACACCGGCCACGTAGCCGAGGGAAAGACCTTGCAGGTCCTTGGTCTCAATGCGGGTTTTGGTTTCGCCGCCGAGTTTGGCCGAAATCAGATAGCCCACCTGCGGGCCGGCTTCAAAATAGGGCCCGTCAGCGTTTACTTTGAGCAAGATAGGTAAGTCGACGTAGTGCAGGTCCAGCCGGTCTTTGCCGTCGGCAATCTGCGTGCCTTTGAGGTTGTAGAGCAATTCGGGCTGGAGGGAGATGAGGTCGGAAAAAGCGAATTGAGCCGTCACACCACCCAGGCCACCCAGGCCGTAGGAATAGTTGTCGATTACGTTGCCAAACTTGTCATCGTCCCCGCTGAGCGTGTTGGCGGAGATGCCGCCGCGGATACCAAACTTAGCACCTTGGGCCTGTGCGGCAGCGGACAAGCCGGCCAACAAACCGAGGGAGAGCAGAATCTTTTTCATGAGAAGGAGATAAGAAAAACGAATAAATGAGTAGCTAGAGCAGCTAAATTTTTTCCTTATACTACTCGGCCCGGCGGGGGGTTGCGGATGGGGTTTTAAGTTTGTGTAACCCCAGGCCGAACTGGCCCGGCCGCTTGGCACCGGTAGCGGGCCGGCGCGGGGCCTGTTTTTGCTATTGCTGATGCGCGCACGGTTGTTTGTTTTGGGGAGTGGGCTTTTGGCGGGGCCGGCCTGGGGACAGCTCGTGCCGCAACAGGCGGCCGGCTCCGTGGGCCCGGTGGCCGCGCCCCGCGCCCCGCTGGTGGTGGGCCTCTACGCGCAAGGCAGCATCATCATAGCGCACACCGACGCCATCCGGCACTTGGTGGCCTCGCACCCCACGGGCTTCGAGCTGAACCTGCAGCGGCAGACCACCGGGGCCGCGCCCTGGCACGGCTGGTACAAGTTCCCCAAGATGGGCCTGGCCCTGACCTACTATGACTTCCACAACCCCGTGCTCGGGCACGTAGTAGCGGCCAGCCCCTACATCAGCAAGTCTTTCTCGCGGGGAGCCAAGCACGATTTCAGCTTCCGCCTGGGCGCCGGCCTGGCCTACCTCACCAATCCCTACAACCAGGACACCAACCACAAAAACACCATCGCCAGCTCGGCCCTGAACGCCACCATCCAGGCCCGGTTCGAGTACGATTACGCCCTCACCCCACACCTGGGCCTGCTGGCCGGCTTTGGCCTGAACCACTACTCCAACGGCTCCACCACCAAGCCCAACTTCGGCGTCAACCTGCCCTCGGTGGTGCTGGGGCTGAACTACCACGAGCAGCGCCCGGCCCCCCAAACCAACGCCGCTTCCGACCCGGCCGAGGTGGGGCGTACTTTCTACAACGCGAGCACCAGCCTGGGCTACAAGCAGCGCAGCGAGGGCGACCTGCAGAAATACTTGGTCAACTCCGTGACGGCGGCCGTGGGCCGGCGCGTCAACCGCAAGTCCAACCTGCTGGCGGGCGTGGAGGGCTTCCTCGACCGCAGCCTGAAAGCTCAGTTGGAAGACACCACCCGCGCCGGCCTGCGGCAGCCCGACGTGAAGAAGGCAGGCGTATTCGTGGGCCACGAGCTGCTGTTCGGGCGGCTGGCCTTCGTGTCGCACCTGGGCTTCTACGTGTACGCGCCCTACAAGTCGAGCACCGCTTACTACGAGCGGCTGGGCCTGAAATACCACTTCACCCGCGTGCTGTTTGGGGCCATTGATTTAAAGATTCACCGCGGCGCGGCCGACGTGATAGAGTTCAAGGTGGGGGCCAGGCTTTGACCCCGGCAGGCAGCAAACGCTGCATCCGTCGAATGTGAGGCTTCAGCGGTTTGACGCGCCGCTTGGGTTAAAATTCCGGTTTTCCCGCTGGCAATGCCTGCATCTTTCGGTCGCGGTTCAATCAAACCCGCGCTACCGACATGGAAACCTTTTTGTTGTTCAACCGCTACCTGCACATCACGGCCGGCTTCATCGGGTTTTTTATGGCGCCGGCGGCCCTGTTCGTGCGCAAGGGCGGGGCCTGGCACCGGCGCTGGGGCCAGATTTTCTTCGGCGCCATGGTGGTGGCGGGCAGCACGGCCATCCTGGCCGCCGGCTACTACGGCGCCACGTTCCTGCTGCTGACGGGCATCTTCAGCCTGTATCTGGCCGGTTTCGGCTACCGCTCGTTGTACCTCAAGTCGCTAGCCCGGGGCGGCAAGGCGCCGCTGTTCGACTGGGCAACCGCCGGGCTGGGCCTCGTGGTGTTCCTTGGCACCCTGGCCTACGGCCTGCGGGTGGGCAACGTGCCGGCGGCCGTGTTCGGCGGAATTGGCGTGATGACGGCCGGCCGCCAGCTGCGGGGCTTTGCGCGGGCCGGCACCTGGGCCCGCGAGCAGTGGCTGCTCAACCACATTTCGGGGTTTTTGGGCTCGTACGTCGCGGCGGTGTCGGCGTTCTCGGCCACCAGCCTGAAGTTTATCCCATTTCCCTACAACTTTCTGTGGCCTTCCGTGCTGGGCTTTCCCCTCATCGTGTGGTGGCAGCGCCGGGTGCGCGGCAAGTCAATGAGCAATAGAATGAGCAGTTGGCAGTGAGCAATGGGCGAGCAGGTTCGTTCCTTTTGCTCATTGCTCATTGCTCATTGCTCACTGCTCGCTGCTCGCTGCTCGCTGCTCATTGCCAACTGCTCGTTGATTCTCCGCACCAGCGCCGGGCCTTCGTAGATGAAGCCGGTGTACAGCTGCACGAGCGAAGCACCCGCCGCCAGCTTTTCCAGGGCGTCGGCGGCTGAATGCACGCCGCCCGAGCCGATGATGGGCAGGGCGCCGTCCGATTTTTGGTGCAGGTAACGGATGACCTCGGTGGCCCGCGCCCGCAGCGGCCGGCCACTGAGGCCGCCCGCGCCCAGGCCGGCCACGTAGGCGGCGTCGCTGGTCAGGTTGGCGCGGCTGATGGTGGTGTTGGTGGCCACGAGGCCGCTCAATTGCGTTTCGCGGGCTATTTCCAGAATGTCGTCGAGTTGCGCATCGGTGAGGTCGGGCGCAATTTTGAGGAGCAGCGGCCGGGGCGCGGGGCGGCTCAGGTTGCGGGCCTGCACTTGCTGGAGCAGCTCAATCAGCGGCTTCTTTTCCTGGAGCTGGCGCAGGTTGGGCGTGTTCGGCGACGAGACGTTGACCACGAAGTAGTCCACCACCTCGGCCAGCGTCTCGAAGCCGGCCACGTAGTCGGCGGCGGCGTGCTCGTTGGGCGTGTCCTTGTTCTTGCCGATGTTGCCGCCAATGATGAGCTGCCGGTTGCGGCGCCGGGCCAGGCGCGCCGCCACGGCCGCCGCCCCGTCGTTGTTGAAGCCCATGCGGTTCACCAGCGCCTCGTCCTGCGGCAGCCGAAACAGGCGCGGCGCCGGGTTGCCGGGCTGGGGCCGGGGCGTCACGGTGCCAATTTCCACGAAGCCGAAGCCCAGCGTGGCCAGCTCGTCGGTGAGCACGGCGTTCTTGTCGAACCCCGCCGCCAGGCCCACCGGATTGGGAAATTTCAGCCCAAACACTTCGCGCGCCAGTCCCGGATGCTGGTAGTCGTAGAGCTGCCGCAGCAGCGCCTTGGTGCCCGGCAGCCGGGCCGCCCGGCGCAGGTTGTCGAACACGAAGTGGTGGGCGCGCTCGGCGTCGAGGGAGAAAAGGGCGGGCTTGACGAAGGACTTATACACTGCTGGATGTGTTAGTCTTTTCGGCTGCCAATACCTGCATCAGCACTGCCGGCAATTCCGACACTAGTCCCGGTAGCTCTTGGGTGATGGTGCTCCAAATCAAAGCAAAATCTACTTTGGCGTACTCGTGCACGATGAAATTCCGCAATCCCGCTGCTCGCCGCCAGTCGATTTGAGGATGGCGTTGCCGGGTGGCTTCAGATATCTTGGCTGCAGCTTCTCCAATGACAACCAACTGAAGCAAGGCAATGTCTTGTAAATCTTCGTCAGCTAAAAAATCACTTAGGCTGCTATGTTGCAACCGCGTCGTGACCCGTTTGGCGGCGTATTGCAGCTCCTGCAACCGGGTCGAATCAAGCGGCTTGCTCATAAACGGTCAGTAAGTCGGGTTCGATGTAGGGCCGTGCAAATCGGGAAATAACGGTGCCCAGGTCCACCGAAACACCCAGACGATGCTCAAGGTCATCTTTGTAGTCAACCAAGTCAAATAACGTCATGCGACTACCTGGTATCCGGCTCAGCAGCACGTCCAAATCCGATTCCGCTGTGGCCTCGCCCCGCGCATACGAGCCAAAAATTTCCACCCGTAGCACCGGTTTGTCCGCAAAGTATTCGGCCAATACCTGCCGGATGAAGTCGAGCGAAAGTGGAACCTGCATGGCAATCAACAATGAGTAGTAAACAAATGGCAATTTACAATCTGATTCGTTTACGCAATTATTCATTGCTCATTGCTCATTGTCAATTGCTCATTGACTTCACCCCGCCCAGCCTTCGCGGTCGAGGCTGCGGTACTGAATGGCTTCGGCCAGGTGCTGAATCTGAATTTCCTCGGTGCCGGCCAGGTCGGCGATGGTGCGGGCCACTTTCAGGATGCGGTCGTAGGCCCGGGCCGAGAGGCCGAGGCGCTCCATGGCCGTTTTCAGCAGCATCCGGCCGGCCTCGCTGATGGCGCAGATATCCTTCACCATCTGGGGCGGCATCATGGCGTTGGAATGGATGTCGGCGTAGTCCCGGAAGCGCGCTTCCTGCACCTGGCGGGCCCGGTCCACGCGGGGCTGGATGTCGGCGCTGGTTTCGGTCTTGCGCGTTTCCGTCATCTGGTCGAAGGTCACGGGCGTCACTTCCACGTGCAAATCAATCCGGTCGAGCAGCGGGCCGGATACCTTGTTCAGGTACTTTTGCACCACGCCGGGGCCGCACACGCACTCCTTTTCGGGGTGGTTGTAGTAGCCGCAGGGGCAGGGGTTCATGCTGGCGATGAGCATGAAGTTGGCCGGAAACTCGATGCTGAGCTTGGCCCGCGCAATGGTTACGCGGCGCTCTTCCAGCGGCTGGCGCATCACCTCGAGCACCGTGCGCTTGAACTCAGGCAGCTCGTCCAGAAACAGCACGCCGTTGTGGGCCAGCGAGATTTCGCCAGGCTGCGGGTTGCTGCCCCCGCCGACCAGGGCCACGTCCGAGATTGTGTGATGGGGACTTCTAAAGGGACGGGTGCTGAGCAAGCCGCCGCCCGCCAGTTTGCCGGCCACGGAATGAATCTTGGTAGTTTCCAGGGCCTCCTGCATGCTCAGCGGCGGCAGGATGCTGGGCAGACGCTTGGCCAGCATGGTTTTGCCCGCGCCGGGCGGGCCAATCATGATGACGTTGTGGCCGCCGGCCGCCGCGATTTCCAGGGCCCGCTTGATGTTTTCCTGGCCCTGCACGTCGGCAAAGTCGGCGGTGTATTTGTTGACTGAGTGTTGAAACAAGTCGCGGGTGTCCACCACGGTCGGTTTGATTTCCAGCCGGCCCTCAAAGAAGTCAATGGCCTCCTGCATGCTGCCCACCGGAATCACGTCGAGGTTGTTGACGATGGCCGCTTCCTCGGCGTTTTCCTTGGGCAGAATGATGCCCTTGAAGCCTTCCTTGCGGGCCTGAATGGCAATGGGCAACACGCCCCGAATGGGCCGCAGCTCGCCGTCGAGCGACATTTCGCCCATAATCACGTAGTCGCCCAGCCGCTCGGTGGTCAGCTGCTGCGAGGCGTGCAGAATGCCCAGCGCAATGGGCAGGTCGTAGGCCGCGCCTTCTTTGCGAATGTCGGCCGGGGCCATGTTCACCACCACCTTGGTGCGCGGCATCCGGTAGCCCCGGAACTTCAGGGCCGCCTCAATCCGCTGCTGGCTTTCCTTAATGGCGTTGTCGGGCAGGCCCACCACGAAGAAGTTCGTCCCGGCCGTTACCACCACTTCAATGGTGATGGTGTAGGCATTGACGCCCTGCACGGCCGAGCCGAAGGTTTTGGTAAGCATGGTAGAAGGGTGTGGGGCGCGGGGCTTGGCCCCGCCCGGACGTTAAAACGAAATCGTTGGGTTCGTGCGAACGTCCGGGCGGGGCAAGCCCCGCACCCTACATTCACCTGTTTCAAAGCTACAGCACCAGCTTCTCAATTAGCAGTATCAGGATGTGAATCACCTTGATGTGTATTTCCTGAATCCTGTCCGCATAGCCCGCGTGCGGCGCCCGAATCTCCACGTTACAAATCCCCGCCAACTGCCCGCCGCCCTTGCCCGTCAGCGCCACTACCGTCATGCCGGCTGTCCGCGCGGCTTCGGCGGCGCGCAGCACGTTGGGCGAGTTGCCGCTGGTGCTGATGGCCAGCAGCACGTCGCCGGGCCGGCCGAGGGCTTCCACGAAGCGGCTGAACACGAACTCGAAGCCGTAGTCGTTGGCCACGCAGGTCAGGTGTGAGGCGTCGGTGAGGGCGATGGCGGCCAGGGCGCGGCGGTCCTGGCGGTAGCGCCCGCTGAGCTCTTCGGCGAAATGCTGGGCGTCGCAGAGGCTGCCGCCGTTGCCGCAGGTGAGGATTTTGCCGCCCTGGCGCAGGCCGGTGGCCATGAGCTCGGCCGCTTCGGCGATGCGGGCCAGGTTAGCGGGCTCTTCCAGAAACCGGTCGAGCACGGCGCGGGCTTCGGCCAGCTCGGCGCGGACGAGGTCAGAAAGCGGGGTTGCGTCGGGCACTTAAGGGGTAATCGGTAAGGGTAGTCAAATGAGCCGGACAGCCGAACAGACAAGGC
>NZ_JANNOD010000013.1:0-25650 GCF_031398885.1 Hymenobacter sp. | reverse complement strand
GGTGCTTTTGTATAGATTTGCGCGCGTGGTGGCTGGGCGTGTAATTTTTTTTTTCATAAATTTTGTCTATGTTGCCAGCATTGGTTGCCCGGGCCGGCCCCTCGGGTATTTATAGTTTTTGTTTATCGCGGTGGGCCGCGGAGGTGCACGCAGAGGTTCGCAGAGTGCGAAAATTTAGGAATTACAAATTTCCCCGCAGGGCCTGCTCGCGCTCAATGCTTTCGAACAGCGCCTTGAAGTTGCCTTTGCCAAAGCTCTTGGCGCCCTTGCGCTGGATGATTTCGTAGAATACCGTGGGCCGGTCCTCCACGGGCTTGGTGAAAATCTGGAGCAGGTAGCCTTCTTCGTCGCGGTCCACCAGCAGGTTCAGGTCCTGGAGCGACTGCAGGTCTTCGTCAATCTGGCCGATGCGCTGGAGCAGGTCCTCGTAGTAGGTGCCGGGCACGGAGAGAAACTCCACGCCGCGGCGGCGCAGCTCGGCCACGGTGGCGCGGATGTCGTTGGTGGCAATGGCGATGTGCTGCACGCCGGGCGAGTGGTAGTAGTCGAGGTACTCCTCAATCTGCGACTTTTTCTTGCCTTCGGCGGGCTCGTTGATGGGGAATTTCACGTAGCCGTTGCCGTTGCTCACCACCTTGCTCATCAGGGCCGAATACTCTGTGCTGATGTCGTCGTCGTCGAAGGTGAGCAGGAGCTTGAAGCCCATCACGTCCTCGTAAAACTTCACCCACTGGTTCATTTCGCCCCAGCCCACATTGCCCACGCAGTGGTCGACGTGCAGCAGGCCCACGGGCGCGCCCGGCGGCACGGCGCTGGTTTTGGCCACGTAGCCGGGCAGAAACGGACCCGCGTAATTGGTCCGCTCCACGAAGGTGTGCACGCTCTCGCCATAGGTGTAGATGCCGGCCAGCGTGACGGTGCCGAACTCGTCCTCCAGCGTATACGGCTCGAAGGCCACGCGGGCGCCGCGCCTGGTGGTTTCCTCGAAGGCCTGGCGGGCGTCGTCCACCCAGAGGGCCATTACCTTTACGCCGTCGCCGTGCTGGCGCACGTGCTCGCTGATTTCGGAGTCGGGCAGGAGGGAAGTGGTGAGCACGAGGCGGATTTTGCCCTGCTGGAGCACGTAGCTGGCGCGGTCGCGCAGGCCGGTTTCGGGGCCGGCGTAGGCCACCAGCTCGTAGCCGAACGCGGCTTGGTAGTAGTAGGCCGACTGCTTGGCGTTGCCGACGTAGAATTCGACGTGGTCGGTGCCTTTCAGGGGCAGGAAATCCTGGGCGGGCTGGGCCAGCACTTCGGGCGAGGTCATGGTGTGCATGGACGGGAGGGGAAAAGCAGGGGGAGGTTGCCGGGTAAAATTACGGGTTCCGGCAGATTTCGGCCGACGCGCCGAAATCAAATCGAAGCCGGCGGCGGGCGTTTGATAATTCGTGCCCATTTTTGTGCCCCATCCTCCGCCCTTAGCGCCCCCATGAATACCGAAGAACTCAACCTAGCCCTGGTGGCCCTCATCGAAAAGAAAGCCGAGCTGCACACCCTCAAGTACGACGACGCCCGCTACGACGACGTGGAAGAGGCCCTGCACGACCTGGAGGACGACTTCAACGACGAGTACGGCGACTTCCTCGAAACAGCCCTCGACAAGGTGCACACCGACCTCAAGTCGGACACCGACGTGCTGCTGCCCACCGCCTACCTGCCCAGCACGCCCGGCTCCACGCCCTCGCCCAAAGAAGGCGTCTGGGTTGATTCGGAGAAGTACCCCGGCAAAGAAGCCCGCATCACGCTCATCCCCAACCCCGTGCGCATCATGCTCACCGTGGGCAAGCAGGTGCAGCAGGAACTGTGGAAAGCGTAGACGCTGCGCTTAATGAGGAATGAAGAATGAGGAATTGCATCAGCACCTTCACCTGCATTTACATCAATTCTTCATTCCTCATTCCTCATTAAACGAAGTGTTATATCGCATTGCTGAAGCCGTCGACTGGCACCGGGCCCAGCAAACCGGCTTTTTTGCCAGCGCCGACTTAGCGGCCGAAGGATTTATCCATTCCTCTGAACAACACCAGATTTTAGAAACGGCCCGCCGGTACTATGCCGGGCGGGCCGCTTTGGTGTTGCTAGAATGGGACGAAGCAGCCCTGGCCGCGGCCGGCGTGCGCGTGGCGCGCGAATGGGTGGCCTCTCGAAACGAGGCGTTCGCGCACGTCTTTGGGCCGGTGCCGTTGGCGGCGGTACGGCGCACGTGGCCTTTTGGAGCCGATGCCGCGGGGGCGTTTCACCTGCCGCCCGAACTGGCTGAAGAATAGGGATAGGGAAATTGCTGAATAAATTGCGAAACGATGCAACCCCGATGCGGCGGCCGGCATCTTCCGCAGGAAATCCTTCTCTCACCACGCTGGCCGGTATTATGCTGCCTTTTTACTTCCGCCCGCTGCGCCTGCTGGCCCTGCTGGGGCTGGCCACGGCCTGCGCCCCCACCTACCAGCTGGGCCTGAGGCCGGCCCAACCCACCGGGCTGTTTGCCGAAGGCCGCGAGCAGGCCCAGGCCGTGGCCGACAGCGTGGAAGTGCGCCTGAGCTTCGTGTGCTACGAGCCCACGCGGGTGGTGTTCGAAGCCGAATACCGCAACCCCACGCGCCGCGCGCTGGTCGTGGACCCCGCCGCGTTTCAGTACCAGGCCAGCCGCTTGCCCACCCCGGCCCTTGCGCCCGGTCAAAAAGCCAAGCGCCCCAAACCGCTGCCCGGTGCCGAAGTAACGGCCGCGGTGGCTGCCGCGAGCATGGCATTGCCGCTGCCCCCGCTGCCGCCCCGCGAAGTGGCGGCCTTCGACCCCGAGCCCGAAATAATCGCCCTGCGTGAACGCGCCGAGCGGGCAGCCCGTAAAGCCGCCCGCATCGACTGGTTTGGGGTGGCCCTGACCGTGGCCAGCGTGGCGACGGACGTGGCCAGCATCGGCAAGAACGAAACCCGCGCCCAGTACGAAGGCCGGGCCGCCATCCGCGACGCGGCCGTGACCTACAGCGTCGTGTCGGCCGCCACCAAAATCGAGCACGCCGTGGCCGCCGAGGTGATGCAGCAACGCGCCGCCATGCTGCAGGATTACGCCCTGCGCAAGGTTACCCTGGCGCCCGGCGACCAGGTGCGCGGCTACCTCTACTTCCCCCGCTACGACGCCGCCGACGGCTTGGTGGTGAAGGCGCCGGTGGGCAGCACGGCGGCATCGCTGGAGTTTGCGCAGACCCGGCGACGGCGGTAGCTCAAGCAAGGGGCCTCTTCACGACCAGAACGGGGGCGATGCTTACCCAAGCTCCGCCAACTCTAGCCACCGCTCTTCCTTTTCGCCCAACTCTTTCTCAATGGCTTGCAACCGGGCGCCCCAGGCGGCGAAATCCTGCGGGCTGCCGCTGCCGCCGTTCAGCCGGGCGGTGATTTCCTGCTTCTCCACTTCGAGGGTAGCCATGGCTTTTTCAAGCTGCTCGTGCTCCTTTTTCTCGGCGAAAGAGGCGCGGCGCTTCTGCGGCGCCGGGGCTACGGCGGTGCTCACGGCCACGGGCGCGGCCAGCTTGGCGGCGGCGCGGGCGGCCTTGGCGGCCTTTTCTTCGGCTTCGAGGGTGGCTTCGGTTTCACGCTCTTCCAGGTACTCGCGGTAGTCGGTGTAGTTACCGGGGAAGTTGAGGACGGCCCCGCCGGGCTCGAGCACGAAGAGGTGTTCGGCGAGGTGGTCGAGGAAGTACCGGTCGTGGCTCACGATGAGCAGGCAGCCGGTGAAGTGCAGCAAGAAATCCTCCAGAATGTTGAGCGTGGCCAGGTCCAGGTCGTTGGTTGGCTCGTCCAGAATCAGGAAGTTGGGGTTTTTGATGAGCACGCGCAGCAGCTGCAGGCGGCGCTTCTCGCCGCCACTCAGCTTGCTCACCAGGGTGTACTGCTGGGCCGGCGGGAAGAGGAACAGGTTGAGAAACTGGCTGGCGGTGAGCACGTCGCCGTTGGCCAGCTCCACCACTTCGGCCACTTCCTTCACGATGTCGATGACGCGCTGCTGCGGGTCGAATTCCAACTCGGTCTGGGTGTAGTAGCCGAACACGGTGTTCGTGCCCACGTCGATGGTGCCGGAATCGGGCGGCAGCTTGCCCGTGAGCATGTTCATGAGCGTGGACTTGCCCACGCCGTTGGGCCCCACCAAGCCAATCCGGTCCTTCTTTTTGAACACGTAGTTGAAATCGTCGAGCACGGTAAGCGCGCCGAACTTTTTGGTCAGGTGGTGGGCTTCGATGATTTTGCCGCCCTGCCGGGTGGTTTTCACGCTCAGCTCAATCTGCTGCTTGTTGAGGTTGGTGCTGGCCTTTTCCTTGGTCACGTAGAAGGCGTCGATGCGGGCTTTTTGCTTGGTGCCGCGGGCCTGGGGCATGCGCCGCATCCATTCCAGCTCCTTGCGAAAGAGGTTGCGGGCCTTCTCCACTTCGGTGGCTTCGCGCATCTCGCGGTCGGCTTTTTTCTCCACGAAATAGGCGTAGTTGCCCTGGTAGCGGTACATGGTGCCCTTGTCGAGCTCCACTATTTCGTTGGCCACTTTGTCGAGAAAGTACCGGTCGTGGGTCACCATCAGCAGGGTGAGGGTGGGGGAGGAGAGGCGGTTTTCGAGCCACTCGATGGTGCTCAAGTCCAGGTGGTTGGTGGGCTCGTCGAGTAGCAGCACGTCGGGCTCTTCGATGAGGACGCGGGCCAGGGCCACGCGCTTGCGCTGCCCGCCCGAGAGCTGGCTCACGTTGCGGGTCAGCAGCTCGCCGAGGATGCCCAGGCGGCCCAGAATCTGCTGCACCTGCGCCTCGTAGTCCCAGGCGTTGAGGGCGTCCATGCGTTCGAGCACGCGCTGGAGGTCGTCGGGCTTGTGGTCGGCGTCGTTGATAACGTGCTCGTACTCCTGGATGGCCCGGAGCGTGTCGTTCTGGCTGGCAAAGATGGTTTCCTCCACGCTCAGGCTCTCGTCGAACACCGGCTGCTGGCCCAGGTAGGTGACGCGGATGCCCTTGCGGGTGCTCACCAGGCCGGTGTCGGGAATTTCGAGGCCGGCCAGCACGCGCAGCAGGGTGGTTTTGCCGGTGCCGTTGATGCCCACAAAGGCCACGCGCTGGCCCAGTTGCAAGCCGAAGTTCAGGTCTTTAAACAGCCAGCGGTCGGCGTAATTCTTCGAGATATTCTCGGCGGATAACAAATTCATAGGCCGCAAAGGTACGGCCGGGGCGGGCGGGGTTGGAAGTTGTAGTTCTAGACCAGTACGTTTTTAGTTAGCGGAATATGCTAGACTTTTGGGGTCGCTGGGCAACACGTTTTCGCCGCTATCTTATGAAATATTTCCACGACCTTTTATAATGTATGTCTGAAATTCTCGGTTTCTTCGGTTACGGTTTGCTTGGCATTGCCTTGTTCGGGGTTGCTTTGTATTTACAGTCCAAGAAGCAAAAGAAATAATTCCCCCTCCAAGAGGCCCCCGACACTCCCCGTCGCGGCGGTGGCGAAGGCCAAACGCACATCCAAACGGTCTGATTGCATATGCAAATGGACGGGCTACTGGGCCGGCTGCGGCAGGACATACACGTCTTTGTCGTAGACCAGATAGCCCGTTCGCAGGTAGAAGCCGCGATGCCGCATGACCACCCCCAGGGGGCTAGAATAAGGAAGGGGCAACGACAGCCAGAGCACAGTGCCATTCAGGCGGCGCTCGTCGAGCAGGGTGTTGTTATCGAGCCAGGCGCGAAACCGCTCCTGTACCCGCCCGTTGCGGCGGTAGCGGGTAACGTGCTTCCACCTTATGCGGGGCTGCACGGGCTGGGGCTGGCCCGGGGCGGGCACTCCCGCCGCCAGCGTGGGGTCGACCTCACCGACTACGACCACCCGCTTTCGGCTGCGGCCGCGGGCATTGGTGCTGAAGCGACGGGTGGTTTGCTCGACGCGCTGCCGCAGCTGTTGGGCCTCGCGCAACAGGGTGTCGCGCGCGGCCGTGGCACGGGCCGGGTCGGTAATGAATTGGGCCTGAGCCGAAGCCGCGAAGAGTAGCAGGGCCAATAGCCCGGCAATGTGGTAGCGCATGGAGACAAACGTGGAAGAGCAGAGGTGCAGAAATGCCTCAAAGCTACGTTTTGCGGCTCTGTTGGTCACCAATAAAGTCAGTAGGCCGAGTTGAAAATGATTATATGACATAGGAGATGAAGCGGTCGGCCTTGCCGGGAGTGCTTGCATGCGGCCACCTGCCATCAGTCGGCCCCTGAACCGTCCGGACGCTACCCGGCAAATTCCGGCCGCTGCCCGCCCCGCGCTAGCTGCTCAAGCTCCTGCAGGGCGCGCTGGAGCCGCGTTTCGGGTCGCTTGGCGCTGTCGATGCGGTAGGCGATGCCGCGCTGCCGGCCGGGGGTGAGCCGCGCAAACCCGGCCTGGGCTTCGGGCCAGGCTTCGAGGCCCTCGGCCAGCTCGTCGGGCAGGTCGACCTGGTCGGGGTTGGGGTCGGCCGTGAGGGTGATGGCCAACTCGTCGCCCACCCGAAACCCGTGCCGGCGGCAGATCAGCTTACCCAGCAGCAGGTACCGGCTGCCGTCGGCTTTGGGCAGCAGACCCCGGCGCAAGGCGTGCCCGTTGATGGTGGCCAGGACCCGCAAGTTGGGTTTTGCCCCCAGGCCCTCCACTACCTGGGGCGGCACCGGCACGAGCTGGATTTGCATGTCGCCGACCCCGCTGGTCAGCAATTCGGCCCGAAAGTGAAAGGCAGGAGCGTCCATGCTTCAAAGTAAACAAGGCTCACCCAAAAGTAGAAATACCGGCTGGTCGGGGCACTTAGCCCGGCTCCCACTCCGCCACCAATTGAGCGCATTCACTGTGGCGAGGACAAGTCAGGAGGTGGTCGTTGACGAGGCCGGCGGTTTGGAGCAGGCTATAGCCGCCGAAGGGGCCGAGCAGGCCGAACCCGCGGCTTTTCAGCTCCCGGGCCAGGGCGTCGCCGGCGGGGGCAGTGGCGGGCACTTCGGCCGCCGTGGCCCAGCGGTTGACAACGGGCCGGCCGCCCACAAAGCCGTAGAAAAACCGCAGCAGGCCCGCGTCGCCGCCCTCCTCGGTGCGCAGGCGCAGCCAGGCCTGGGCGTTCTGACGGGTGGTTTCGGCCTTGCGGCGGTTGCGGATGACGCGGGGGTTCAGCAGGAACTCGGCCACGTCGTCCTCGCTGAAACGGGCCAGGCGGGCGGGCTCAAAGTTGCAGAGGGCGTCGCGGAAAGCCTCGCGGCGCTTCAGCACCCAGTGCAGCGGCAGCCCGGCCTGGAAGGTGTGCAGCACCACGTACTCGAACAGGATGATGGGGTCCGACACCGGCTCGCCCCACTCGTGGGCGTGGTAGGCGCGGGTAAACTCGTCGTGGCTGAACTGGGGGCAGGCGCTCATGCCGCAAAGCAAGCCAAGCCGCCGGGAATTTCGCCGAAACACAAGCGCCGGCCCGCCGCCTCCCCCGCTGCGAACGGCGGCACCTGGCACGGGCGGCGCAATGGCCCGGTGCGGAGAATAACCCCTACATTCACCGCACAATCTGCGGAGAATAGCCATGTACATCTACCAGTGTCCCGACTGGCCCAACTTTACCTGGCAGCGCGAGCAGCTGGAGCCGTTGCTGGGGGCCGTGCGGCAGCAGCAGGGCCGGGTGCTGGGGCATATGGAGGCCTTGGGATTTCCGGTGCAGGCAGAGGCCACGTTCCAGACGCTGACGCTGGACGTGCTGAAATCCAGTGAAATCGAAGGGGAAATGCTGCCGCCCGACCAAGTCCGTTCCTCGCTGGCGCGGCGGCTGGGGCTCGATGTGGGCGGGCTAGTACCGGCCGAGCGGCGGGTGGAGGGCGTGGTGGAAATGCTGCTGAATGCCACGCAGGAGTTCGGCCAGGCGCTGACGGTCGAGCGGCTGTTTGGTTGGCAGGCAGCGTTGTTCCCCACCGCGATGCGCAGCGGCGTGCAGCGCATCGCGGTGGGGGCGTGGCGCACCGGACGCAAAGGACCGATGCAGGTAGTTTCGGGCGCGGTGGGGCGAGAACGGGTGCACTTTGAAGCCCCCGACGCGGGCGTGGTCCCTGCGGAGATGCAGCGCTTCCTGGTTTGGTTCAACGGGCCGATGGTGCTCGATGCCGTGATCAAAGCGGCGGTGGCGCACTTGTGGTTCGTCACCATTCACCCGTTCGAGGACGGCAACGGGCGGCTGGCCCGCGCCATCACCGACTTGCAGTTGGCGCGGGCCGACGGCACGGCGCAGCGCTTCTACAGCCTGTCGGCGCAAATCCGCGAGGAGCGGCCGGCTTATTACGCCGAGCTGGAGGCTGCCCAAAAAGGGGGCCTCAATATCACCGCGTGGCTGGAATGGTTCCTGGCCTGCCTGAGCCGGGCGCTGGCTGCCACGGAGCACACGCTGGCGAAAGTGCGGACCAAGGCCCGGTTCTGGGAGCAGCACGCCCCGAAGCAGTTCAACGCCCGGCCGCAGCGGCTGCTCAACCTGTTGCTCGACGGCTTCGAGGGCAAGCTGACTTCCTCCAAGTGGGCCACGATTGCCAAGTGCTCGCAGGACACGGCCACGCGCGACATTCAGGCGCTGGTGGAGCAGCAGATTCTGGTGAAGGAGGCCGCCGGCGGGCGGAGCACGGCTTATCGGCTGGTTTCGTGACGTACCACCGCCTTACCCCTAAGTCCCCAGCACCGCCAGCGGCGAGCGGCGAGCGGCGCAGCCCGGCGCGGCTGTTGAGCCGGCCGGCGCGGAGACGAGCGACTCGCGGGGAGCAGCGGGTCCAGGGCGGGGTGCCGCCGGTTGCAACCAAATGGCCCGAATGTGATTCTCCCGTCCGGTGCCCCTTTGCCGGGGGTGGCCAACCACTTTGGGACGGCAGATAAAATCACGGGCGGTGAGTCCAGGCAGGTATGAAAAATTGGTTGTTTGGCGTGTTGATGTGGGGTGGCGCGGTGCTGCCCGGCTACGGGCAAGGCCGGGATACCGCCTTTGCGGTCCACAAGTTATTCGTGCAGCGGCGGCGCGGCGCCGATGGTTTGCTGACCTCGGGCGCCACGATGGCGTCTTCAACCACCGTGGAGGGCGCCGTGAGCGGGATGGTGGCCGGGGCGGTCCCCGCCGCCGTCGGCCTCGGCAAGGCAGTGCGCTACAGTGCCCAGCGGGAGGCCGACATTCTCAGCAGCTTCGCCAACGGCTGGCCCATCCCGGCCGACGTGCGCCGGAAACTGCGGCGCAAGCACTTCCACCGCACCGCCAAAGACCTGGGACCGACGCGGTGAGTGCTGCTACTCACCCCTCGGCCCGCAGCACTTCCAGCGGCGAGCGGCGCAGCACGTCACGGCTGTTGAGCAGGCCGATGCCGGCGGTGAGGGCGGTGACCAGTGCGGCCAGGCCCAGCAGCGGCCCCAGCGCCGGGCCGAAGCCGGACTCGAACACCCACACCGCCAGGGCCCAGGCCGCCAGCAGCGCCAGCCCGATGCCGGCCAGCGCCGCCAGCAGGCCCAGCAGGCCGTACTCGACCAGGGTGATGCGCAGAATCTGCTGGCGGTTGGCGCCCAGGGTGCGCAGGAGCACGCTTTCGCGCACCCGCTGGTAGCGGCTCACCACCACCGAGCTGCTGAGCACGAGCAAGCCGGTGAGGATGCTGAAGCCGGCCATGAAGCGGATGACGAAGGAGATTTTGCCGATGATGTCGTCCAGCGTTTGCAGGATTAGGCCCAAGTCAATGGCCGACACGTTGGGGAACTGCGCCACCAGCTGCTGCTGCACCGCCGCCAGCTGGGCCGTGCTGCCCGTGCGGGTGAGCAGCACCTGAAACTGCGGCGCCCGCTCCAGCACGCCGGCCGGGAACACCACCAGGAAGCTGGGCTGCACCCGGGCCCGGTCAATCTCGCGGGTGCCGCCCACGATGGCCCGCAGCGGGGCGCCCTGCACGTTGAAGTCCAGCGTGTCGCCCAGCTTGAGCTTGACGCGGGTGAGGTAGCCGGCCTCGACCGACACGCGCGGCGTGCCGTCGGGCCCGCGGACGGGCCCCGTGCCCGTGGCCAGCTTTTCCGACGAGTTCAGCGAGTCGCGGTAGGTCACGCGGTACTCACGGGTGAGGGCCCAGGCGGGGATGCCGTTGGCGGTGTCTTTCTTGATGAGGGACACCGAGCGGCGGTTGATGGCCGTCAGGCGCATAGTCACGATGGGCACTTGCTGGAGCACGGGCAGCCGCTGGGCCCGCAGCAGGCGCTCGACCCCGGCCCGCTGCTCGGGCTGGATGTCGAACAGCACCAGGTTGGGCTGCCGGCCCTGGGCGGCAATCTGCACGCGGCCCAGCAGCAGAGCCTGCACGAGGAAGAGCGTGGCCAGCAGGAAGGTGCCCAGCCCGATGGAGGTGACCAGCGTGAGCGTCTGGTTCTGGGGGCGGTAGAGGTTGGCCAGGCCCTGGCGCCACACGTAGCCCCAGCCGGCGGGGAAGAAGCGCCGCACCCCGGCCATGAGCAGGCGCCCCAGGCCGGCCAGCGCCGCGAAGGCCGTCAGCAGCCCCGCCCCGAAGCCCAGCGTAAGCTTCCAGTCGCGGGTCTGGCCGTAGGCGAAGGCGAGGATGAATAGCCCGATGATGCCGATGACCAGCAGCCGCCACGGGTCGGGCGCGGCCGTGTCGTCCTCAAAGGCCACCCGCAGCACCCGCAGCGGCGACACCCGCCGGATGCTCAGCAGCGGCAGCAGGGCGAAGAGCACCGCCATCAGCAGCCCCGTGGCCAGGCCGGTGAGCACGGCCGGCCACGACACGCTCACCACAATGTCCACCGGCAGGAAGTCGCCCAGCACCCGCGGCAACAGCCCTTGCACGGCCGCGCCCAGGGCCGCCCCCAGCACCGCGCCCGCCAGTCCCAGCCCGGCGGTCTGAATCAAATAAATCAACAGTGCCTGCCGGCCGCTGGCGCCCAGGCAGCGCAGCACGGCCACGGCGGCCAGCTTCTCGCGCACGTACAAATTCACGGCGCTGGCCACGCCCACGCAGCCGAGCAGCAGCGCCACGAAGGCCACCAAACTCAGGAAACGGGTGAGGTCGGCGAAGGCGCGGCCGGTGCTTTGCTGGCGGCTGGCCACGGTGTCGGTGTCGATGTCGGCCCGGTCAAGGCGGGCTTGCAGGGGCTTGAGCACGGCCGCCACGTCGGTGCCCGGCGCGAAGCGAAACGCCCGCCGGTACTGCACCCGGCTGCCGCGCTGCACCAGCCCGGTTTGGCCCACCAGCGCCACCGGAATGAACACCGTGGGCGCCACCGCGCTGCCAATGCCCGACTGCCCGGGCGTCTTCAGCACCCGCCCGATGATGGGCAGCACCAGCCGCCCCACCTGCACGGAGTCGCCCACTTGGGCCCCAAACTGCACCAGCAGCGCGTCCTCCACGAGCGCGCCCGGCGTCCCTTGTGCCGCCGCGAACCGTTGGGCCGCCGCCCGGGGCTCCGTCTCCCAGTCGCCGTAGAAGAAGCCGCCGTCGCGGGCCCGGATTTGGGCCAGCCGCACGCCCTTGTTCGGCCGGAACTGCACCAGCGAGGCGAAGGCCAGCTCCCGGGTCTGGGCCACCCCGAGCCGGCCGAGCACGGGCTCCAGGCGGGGCGCCAGGGGCTGGTTGGCCGAGAGCACCAGGTCGGCGCCCAGCAGCTCGCGCGCCTGCCCGGCAATGCTGGCGGCCAGGTTGTCGCCAAACGAGTTGATGCCCACCAGCGCCGCGATGCCCAGCACGATGCTGGCCATGAACAGCAGCAGCCGCGCCCGGCTGCGGCGGCTGTCGCGCCAAGCCATGGTCAGAAGCCAGGAAGTGTTATTCATGCTTTGGGTGAGGGGGTGATGGGGGGAAGGGGGAGGGGCGAACAAACTCCCCTCCTTACCAAGGAGGGGATGTTCGAGCCAACGGCTCGAACGGGGGTGGTTGCGGGCGTTGAACGATGCCCAAACGCCCCGCCCGCGCACCGGGAGGCCTCGTGCAACGAGTCAACCACCCCAGCCAATCCTGCGGTTTGGCGTCCCCTCCTCGGCTGAGGAGGGGAGTGTGGCCGCGGCGCTAAACGAGGAACCTCGTTGAACGGCTGAAATGGTATAATAGCAAGGTTCTTATTCGTGCCGTCGTCTGGGGCAAGACGTGCCGTTGTCCGGGGCCGGACGACGGCACGTCCGAGGGCAGACGACGGCATGTCCGAGGTGAAACATGCCGTCGTCCGGCCAACCGGCCCCCAGTGGCTGGAAACGAAGAATTCGCGAAAAGGAAGCTGAAAACGGGTTTAGCATTATTCCGATACGACGGCCGGCGGGGCCAGGACGGCCGCCGTCGGCTCGTCGGCTACCACTTTGCCGCCGCGCAGGCGCAGCACGCGCTGGGTGCGGGCGGCCAGCTCCAAGTCGTGGGTCACGAGCACGAGCGTGGTGCCAGCCTCGCGGTTCAGCTCGAAGAGCAGGTTCACCACCCGCTCGCTGGTGTCGGGGTCGAGGTTGCCGGTGGGCTCGTCGGCGAAGAGCACGGCCGGGCGGTTGGCAAAGGCGCGGGCCAGGCTCACGCGCTGCTGCTCGCCGCCCGAGAGCTGGGCCGGGTAGTGGCGGGCGCGGTCGGCCAGGCCCACGCGGTCGAGCAGGGCGCGGGCGGTGGCCTCGGCGCCGCGCTGCCCGCGCAGCTCCAGGGGCACCAGCACGTTTTCGAGGGCCGTGAGGGTGGGCAGCAGCTGGAAGTTCTGGAAGATAAAGCCCACGTGCTGGTTGCGCACGGCCGCCCGCTGGTCCTCGTTCAGCTCGTCGAGCCGAATATTGTTGAGCCAGACGCTGCCGGAGGTGGCGCGGTCGAGCCCGGCGCAGAGGCCCAGCAGGGTGGTCTTGCCCGAGCCCGAGGGGCCCACGATGGCAAAGGTGTCGCCGGCGGCCAGCTCAAAGCTCACGGCGTGCAGCACGGTGAGGGCCTGGCCGGCGCTGGGGTAAGTCTTGGTGAGGTTGTCGACGCGGAGAATGCTCATGCGGGGGAAGGTGTGGGAGGGAATGGGGGGAAGAGGGTAAGGGGAAGAGGGTAAGCAGAACGTCATGCAGAGCGGAGCGAAGCATCTCGCGTGGGGGAGTAATTCAATCGTTAGCTGCGCTGACCTTCGGTTCAACGAGGCGAGCGAGATGCTTCGCTCCGCTCTGCATGACGTTCTCATGGCGTTCTGTTGGTGCGACGTAACGCGCTATCAACGTCTCAAACACCGCTCACTTCACAACCGCGCGGCCCGCCGTTCGTTAGCCAAGACGCGGAAACCTTCGCCATGTTTTCTGCCTTTACGGCTTCGTGCCCAAAACGCTGCCCATGAACCTCCTTTGTCTTTCGCGCGCCGGCCTACTGGCCCTGGCCCTGAGCGCCTGCAACTCCAACCCGCCCGCCGGCGCCCCCACCGCCGCGCCGGCCGCCGCTGGTCCTGCCGCCACTGCCGCGCCGGCCGCCGCCACCAAGCGCCTACTGTTCTTTGGCAACAGCCTCACGGCCGGCCTGGGCGTGGAGCCGGAGGAAGCCTTTCCCGGGCTGGTGGCCCAGAAAATCGACTCGCTCAAGCTGGGCTACGAAGTCATCAACGCCGGCCTGAGCGGCGAAACCACGGCCGGGGGCCGCAGCCGGGTGGGCTGGGTGCTGCGCCAGCCGGTGGCCGTGTTCGTGCTGGAGCTGGGCGCCAACGACGGCCTGCGCGGCCTGCCCCTCGCCGACACCCGCCGCAACCTGCAGGCCATCATCGACACGGTACGGCGGCGCAGCCCGGGCGCCCAAATCGTGCTGGCCGGGATGCAGATTCCGCCCAACCTGGGCCAGGCCTACGCCGCCGACTTCCGGCGCCTCTATCAGCAGATGGCCACGAAAAATAACTTAGTGTTAATCCCCTTCCTGCTCGAAGGCGTGGGCGGCAACCGGCAGCTCAACCAGCCCGACGGCATTCACCCCACGCCGGCCGGGCACCGCGTGGTGGCCCGCACGGTGTGGGCTGTGCTGCGGCCCCTGCTGGCCCCGAAGCCCTAGATAACCCGTACGCCGTCCACGTCCACTTCGTCGCGCAGCAGCTCCAGGTTGCGGTAGGCGAGGGGCCGGCCGGCGTCGGTGCTGAGCTCGGGCAGGGCGGCGTGGGCGGCGTCCAGGGTGAGCTGGGTGAGCTTGCGCTCGCCGAGGTAGATGGCCACGGGGCGGCCCCGCCGGGCGTCGTGGGCGGCCAAGGCATGGTCAATTTCGGCCAGGATAATGCTCATAAAAAGTAGAAGAGCTGGAAAGGGGGCGGAAATAACGGGTATTTTCAGTGAATAATGAGCGATGAGCGATGAGCAGAAGGAACGTCATGTCGAGCTTGCCGAGACATCTCGCGTGCGGCAGTAACTCAATCGCACAACGACGCGCGCGAGATGTCTCGGCAAGCTCGACATGACGTTCCTTTTGCGCACTGCTCATCGCTCATTATTCACTGCTCATTGCTCATTGAAAATACCCAGGCCCGCGCCGCCCCGGGCTACCTTTGCCGCATGACAACCGCTGCTTCTGCGCCCGCTGGTTCGGCCGCGGCCCTGGCCGCCCGGCCCATTGGGATGTTCGACTCCGGCATTGGCGGGCTCACCGTGGCGCGGGCCGTGGCGCGGCGCCTGCCCCACGAACGCATCGTGTACTTCGGCGACACCGCCCACCTGCCCTATGGCGACAAGAGCGCCGCCGCCATCCAGGCCTACTCCGTCAAGATTTGCGACCTGCTGCTGCGCCAGCACTGCAAGCTCATTATGATAGCCTGCAACTCGGCCTCGGCCGCCGCCTACGAGCTGGTGCGCGAGTACGTGGGCTCCAAGGCCCGGGTGCTGAATGTCATCGACCCCATCGTGGCCCACCTGGGCCTGGCCTACCCCGACCGCCGGGTGGGCCTCATCGGCACCAAGCAAACGGTGAACTCCAACGTGTACAAAAAGAAGGTCGACGCCCTCGATGCCGGCGTGGACTTGCAGTCGCTGGCCACCCCGCTGCTGGTGCCCATGATTGAGGAGGGCTTCTTCCAGAACTCCATCAGCGACGACATCATCGGGACGTATCTGGGCCACGCCGCCCTGGCCGACATCGACGCGCTGGTGCTGGCCTGCACCCACTACCCGCTCATCAAGGAGCAGATTGCCCGCTACTACGACGGCCGGGTCGACGTGCTGGACGCCTCCGACGTGGTGGCGGCCGACGCCGAAACCTACCTCGCGGCCCACGGCCTGCTGGCTCCCGCCCCGGTCCAGCCGCCGGCCCACCACTTCTACGTGTCCGATTTCACCCGCTCGTTTGAGGAAAGCACGCGGCTTTTTTTCGGGCAGGAAGTGCACCTGGAGCACTACCCGCTCTGGGAATAGCGGCAGAACAGCGGGCCGGTCGCCTTGCCGCTCCGGCGCCGCTTGGGCAGCGGGGCCGCCCGGCGTAGCGTCACTTTTCCATAACATGCCGCCAGGGTGTATTCGGCATGGGACGGCCGTAGCTTTACGCCCTCATCACTGTCCACTTTTCAATTTTACTCATGCTTAAACACATTACTCTTCGTTGGCGGCGGGCCCTGTTGGGGCTACTAGCCTTTACGCTTCCGCTGGCCGGGTTTGCACAAAACCTTACCCAAGCCGATTTCACCGGCGTGCTGGTGCCGCAATACATCAGCAGTGGTACCGCCACGCGGGTGCCGGTGGTGTACCGCGCCACGGTCAGCAACCTCACCCCGAATACCTTATACCGGTACTTCAACCAAGTCGGCGTCAGCGCCGACCTGGGCTCGACGAACCCCGGGGCGGGTAATCCCCTCCTGATTACGCCGGGGGCCACGCCGGCCGCTACTGCCTACCTCTACACCAGCTCGGCTAGCCTGAGCTCGGCAAACAACTACGGTACTTTCACGACCAACGCCAGCGGCTCCTACACGGGGTGGTTTGCTTTTCTGAACACCGGTAACACCCGCTTCACGGCCGGCAATACGGTGTTCCCAACCATTGTAGTGGCCCCCGACGCCACGCCGGCGACGGTGGAAAAGCGCCTGGCGCTGAACCAGACCATGACCGTGCTGGCCTTCGGCACGGGTGCCACTGCTACCGATGCCAGCGGCTTTAAGGGCAGCTCATCGGCTACGCCCAAAAACTTGGTGGCCGTGTACGATAACGTGGACGGCACCGGCCGGCCCCTGGCCCTGGCCGTGGTGGAAGCCATTGCCGCCACCGGCGCCACGGTAGCAAGCTTGCCCGCTTACTACACCGCTGCCGCCGGCGATTGGAACACCCTCATTCCGAACGTGCTGCCCACCGGCGTGCGCCGCATTGAGCAGTTCTCCGTGGTGGATGCTGCCCCGGTTGGCTGCGCTTCCGACGCCGACGGCGTGTGGCCCAGCTCGGCCAACACCGTGAACCCCGCGGCGGGGGTGACGGCCGTGGCCCTGACCGCCACCGACGCTCCGCTGAACACCAGCGCCTGCACCGGCGCCCCCACCGCGAGCATCACCGCCACGCCGGCCACCCTGACGGCTTTCTCGACGGCCGTTGGCACGGCTTCGGCCAGCCAGCTCATCACGGTGGGCGGCACCACCCTCACGGCTGACCTGGTGGTTACGGCCCCGGCCGGTTACGAAGTATCACTGGCGGCGGCCAGCGGCTACGCGGCAACCGTGAACGTGGCCCAAGCTGCCGGTACCGCTGCCAATACCCCGGTATACGTTCGCCTCATTGGCACCACCGTCGGCTCCTACGCTGGCAACGTAACCGTGGCCAGTACCGGCGCTACCACCGCCAACGTGGCCGTGACCGGCACCGTGACCAGCGCTGCCACGCCGGCGCCTACCATTGCCAGCTTCACCCCCACCACGGGCCCCGTGGGCGCCACGGTCACGGTGACCGGCACCGAGCTGACCGGCGCCACGGCCGTTACCCTGAACGGTGCGGCCATCACCGGTTTCACCGTGGTTGACGCCGCCACCATCACCTTCGCGGTGCCCACCGGTGCCACCAGCGGCCCCATCTCCGTGACCACGCCCGGCGGCACGGCCACCAGCACCGGCACCTTTACGGTGACCGTCCCCGCCGTGGCCCCCGTCATTTCGGCCCTGGCGCCGAACGCCCAGGTGGTCGGCGGGCCCGACGCCACGCTCACCATCACCGGTACGGGCTTCACGCCCACCTCGACGGTGAACTTCAACAGCGTGAGCTACACCCAGACCAGCAGCACCGCCACCACGCTGGTGGTCACCATCCCGGCTGCTGCTTTGGCCACGGCCGGGAACTTCCCGGTTTCGGTAACCAACGCGGCGGGTACGTCGAATGCTTTCACCTTCACCGTGAGCAACCCCAGCACTGCCGGGGCGTTCGAAGACTTTGAAACCGGCACGAAAGCGGCTTACGCCGCCGGCCCGGTCACGCTCACCAGCGGCGTCTGGACCTTCACCGAAGCCCTCATCGGCACTACTTTTTCGGACCGCTTCAACGGCCTGAAATCGGCCCGCATTCGCGGTGGGGGGTCCGTGGCCATGACGTTTGATAAGCCAACCGGGGCCGGCACCGTGACCGTGAACGCGGCCCTCTACGGCGTTGACACCGGCGCTTCCTTCATCCTGGAAGTGTCCGGCAACGGCGGCACCAGCTACACCACGGTGGCTGGCGCCCCGGCTACGCTCACCGCCACGCTCACGCCCTACACGTTCACCGTCAATCAGGCCGGCAACGTGCGCTTCCGCATCAGCAGCACCAACGCTACGGCCATGGTGAATCCGCGCATCAGCATCGACGATATTTCCATCACCGACTTCACGGCCCCGACCAACCCGGTGCCCGCCATCACGGCCATCACGCCGAACACGGCCGTGGCCGGCCCCGCCATCTCGGTGACCCTCACCGGCACGGGCTTCACGGCGGCTTCGGTGGTGAACGTGGACGGCGTGGCCATCCCCAGTACGTTCGTCTCGGCTACGCAGCTCACGGGCACGGTGCCGGTGCTGGCGCCGGCTGGCATCTACAGCGTCACGGTGGTGAACCCCACGCCCGGCGGCGGCACTTCCAACGCCGTGACCCTTACCCTGACGGCGGCGCCCGTGGCGCCCACCATTAGCAGCTTCACGCCCACCACAGGCGGACCGGGCACGACGGTGACCATCACGGGCACGGGCTTCACGGGCGCTACCGCGGTCAGCATTGGCACCTTCGCGGTAACCAGCTTCACGGTGGTATCGGCTACCAGCATCACGTTGGTGGTTCCCTCGGGCACGGGCAGCGTGAGCGGCCTCATTTCGGTGGTTACGCCCAGCGGTACGGCCACCAGCGCCACTCCGTTCGCGCTGGTGTCGGCCACGCTGGCCAGCCAGGCATTGCCCGGCCTGGCGGTGTTCCCGAACCCGGCCACGGACCGCCTCACGGTGGTGCTGCCCACGGCGGGCGCGGCCACGGTGGCCCTGCGCGACCTGACCGGCCGCGTGGTGCTGGCTCCGGCTCCCCTCGCCGCCGACCAGCAACTGCGCCTCCCGGCCGGCCTGGCTACCGGCATGTACCTGCTCGAAGTGCGCCAGGGCGCGGTTACTGCCGTCCGTCGCATCGAAAAGAACTAACCGACCGAATGGGTCCTGCTGGCGCTTGGCTGGCAGGGCCCGCGGTAATGCGAAAAGGGCCTCTGCTACTGCGGAGGCCCTTTTTTATGTGGGATGGAGCTGCGCATTACGAGCGGAAGAACCGGGAAAAGCTGCTCTGACAAAGCACCAACAAACCCCCTGAAGAGCCGGGGAAGCACCGGGTTACAGTAGTACGTCCAGCGTCAGCGTGGGGAAGGCCACGAGCCGGCGGCTGGTCACGACCATGTCCCCGGCTTGGTACTCGGCCCGAAAACCGTTGACCAGAAAGATATTGAGGCCGGTTCGGAACCGGTCGCTGAACCGCAGGTTGGCGCCGAAGCCGCCGCCCACGTTCCAGTCGGTCACGTTGCCGCTCCGGCCCGCCAGCGCCCAGTGGTACACCGTCCGCACGGCGCCCACGCCCACCACCGGTTCTACCAGCTGGCTACGAGTGGGAAAGGAATAGGTGAGGAGGCCGATGCCGGCCCGGCCGTATTCAGCCGGCCGCTCGTAGCCGAATTGCCTGACCCCGGCCAGTTTCACGCCCCAGCTTTTGGCAAAGCGGTAGTCGGCCTGCAAGCCAACGGCATTGTAGGTGCCCAGCACCCCGATGGATGCTCTGCGCGCCGGCCAGGGCATGGGCTGAACGTTGGCGTCCTGCCCGAGCGCCGGCAAAGCTGCCATTCCGAAAAGCATGAGTAGATTGATTTTCATGGGTTTGAGTCAGCCGGTAAGTTGTGATGGTGGGTCAAAGCTATTCACAGAAAGTGAAAATCCAGGCGTTTTGATTTTCACTTTCTTATCATCCCAATTATTCAATTTCCAGTCTCCGCTGAAGCCAGTAAATGAACGGTCCGACAGCGGATGCACAATCTGATGTGAGCTGCTGAGATGCAGTAGAGACGCAATATTTTGCGTCTTGTCATTGAACGACCCCCAGCACGCCGTTCACCCGTCATCGGGCCACGACGAGACACAAGACATTGCGTCTCTACCTTCGTACGAATTGCAGAAACCAGCTGTATCTAGCTTGCGAGACGTGTTTCTTACAGCTTCTCTTCCAGCCATAGAAACCCTGCCGCCAGCAGAAACGCCCCAAAAAACCAGGCTGCCGGCCAAGGCTCCTGTACCGTATCCCGGGCTGGGGCACCAGCGGCTACTGCCGCTTGCCGCTGCGCCGCGGCTTGCTGGCGCGCTTGCCGCTCGGGCCCGCGCCACGCCGCCGCCGGATAAGCGTAGAAGTTATGCGTGGTTTTGTCGGGGCCGCGCACCTGGTACCAGCCCGCCGCTGCGGGCCAGAACTGGGCAGTGCTCCACTCGGGCAGTCGGGTATCTTGGCGCAGGGCCAGCCGAACGGCCGGGCCGCCCGCGGCCAGAACCACCGTAGGCCTGGCCGCGGGCAACGCCGCCGCGGCCAGGTGCAGCGTGAGGGGCTGCCGGGCGCGGGGCCAGCGGGTGCCCGTCCGCCAGGTAGCCGCCGCCGGGGCCGGGGGCGCGGCGGCCGTGAGCAGCCGGTTCCAAAACGAAGCGTACACCGGCGCCCGGCCCTGTAAACCCCACCTGAACGTTTCGGGCACTACCGACACCACCACAAAGCCCAGCCCCACGCGCCGACTGGCCGCCACCAGCGCCTGGCCGGGCCCCGATACCAGGGCCCGCAGCGCCGGGGCCGGGCGCAGCTGGGCGGGCACGGCGGCCCGGGCTTCGGGCGGGGCATCGGGCCAGGCCAGGGGCTGGGGCCCGGCTTGCGCGGCCGCGCGGGGCAGCACCGCAAAATCGGCGCGGCCCGGCACGGTCCTGGGTAGGGGCGCGGCCTCGGCCAGCACCACCAGGCCGAGCCGGCCGGCGCGCTGGGCCGTTTGCAGGGCCTGGGCTTCGGCCCCGGGCAAAGCCCCCAAGCTGGCGGCATCGGCTACCACGATGGAGTAGCGGGCCAGTAGGGTGGGGGTGAGGCGGTTCAGGGGCCCGGCCGGTTGATTCACGAAATCCGTCTGCACCAGGCCCCGGCTTACGGTGGTGCGGAGGGCCACGGGGTAGTGGGCTTCGGCCAGGTAATTCTTCAGGAACTTGAACTCGAACGCGGGTGTGGCCGTGAGCAGGAGCACGGCCGGCCGCGTGGGCAGAGTGACTTCGACTGGCACGGGCTCGGTGACCAGCGGCTGGCCCGCCCGGCGAAGCACTAGCTCGTAGAGCGCCCGGCCCGCGGTTTTGGGCTGGTACCGCAGCCGGAGCGCCCCGCCGCCCGCGGGCAGCCGCACCGAGTCGCGCACGGTGCCGGCGGCGCGCAGGCCCACCCAGGCCGGGGCGCCGCCGTCGGGCAGCTCCACCGTTCCTTCCACTTGCAGGGCCTCGCCCAACGCCAGCGTGGGCCGCCACAGCGCCGTGCGAAACCCGGCTGGGGGCGGCCCGGCGTGCCACTGCATTGGCAGGGCCCCCAGCGCGGGCAGCTCGGCCGCGGCCAGACCCTCGCCCAGTACGTGCAGGCGGCGCAGGGCCGGGCGCTGCTCGGCCAGGGTGAGCAGGCTGGGTAGCGGGCGGCTTCGGGCGGGGGCCGCCGGGCCGTCGTAGTGCCATACCGGTGTGCCCGGGCCCAGGCGGCGCAGCAGCCGGCGGAGGGTGTCGGGTGCGTAGCCGTCGGTGAGCAGGATGGCTTCGGCCCGGGCGGCGGGCAGGCGGCGCAGCGGCGGGAAGGCCGTGAGCCACAGCGCCCCGGCCGCCACTGCCCCGGCCGCTATCCGCCCCCACCGGTACCGGCGGCGCGGCCGCTGCCAGGCCAGCGCCCCCGTCCCCAGGCCGAGCAGCACGCAAAAGGCCAGCAGGCCGTAGTAAACACCGGGGTTGGGCGGGGCAATAAACAAAACGCTAACGGCTTAACTCCTGAAAATACCGGCGGGCCAGCCGGTCGGGCGCGGGCGGCGCGGCTGGCGCCGGCGCGGGGACCGCCAGCAGGTCGGTGAGGGCGCGCGCCACGGGGGCGGTGCATTCGGCGCAGGCGGTGCGGCCGGCGCGCACGTCGGCCACCAGCTGGCGCAGGGCGCGCAGGGCCGGCAGGTACACCCCCGGCCGCTGCAGGGCCGCGCCCGCCAGAGCCGGGCCGGCTTGTTCGAGCAGGCGCACGTCGGCCGGGTTGGTTTGCGGGCGGCTCTCGTGCGTCGCCAGCCAGCGCAGGGCAGCCCGCACGGTGGGCTGATCGGCGGGCGCGGGCAGGGTTTGCTGGCGCCGGGGTACGGCGGCCCCGGCCAGCTCGCCGGTGAGGCGCAGGGTGGCTTCGGGCAGGGGAGGCGGGGTGAAGCCGGCTTTTTTGACGTAGGCGCGGGTTTGCTGCTGCACTTGCTTAAGCAGGCGCAGGGCGCGGTACTCGTAGGGCAGGGCCGCGGCCAACTGGTTGGTGCGCAGGCGCAGCTCGGCGGCCCACATCTGGTCGAGCACGGCGCGCAGCTTGGCCTTCACGGCGGGCTCCAGGAAGTCGGCGGTTTCGGCGTCGTCGTGCAGGTGCATGTATGGCTCCATCAGCGCGTCGGTTTCGGCGGTGGGCGAGGCTTTGGCGCCCGGGAGAGTGGTTCCGGCGTGGTCGTGGCCGTCGTGCTCGTCGTGCCCGGGGGCCTCGGCGGTGGGGGCGGGGTGGTCGCCTTCCTCCTCGTGCTCGTCCTCGGCGATGGGCGAGTGCGGGGCCGCCGCGCCAATGGCCTGCTCCGACTCCTCGCCCATAAACTTGCCGTAGCGCAGGCGTAGCGCCTGCTGGTCGAACCCCAGGGCGTTGGCGCGCTCCACCACGGCGACGTCGGCCAGCCGGGGCTTTTCGGCGATGAGCTTTTCGGTGTCGATGATGATTTGGCGCTGGCTGCGGAAGTAGGCCGGCGCCACCTTCACGCCCATGCCCAGGTCGCTGGGGCTGTCGGCCAGCGCGGTGTCCTGCCACTGCACGAGGTAGGCCTCGGTGCGGGCGGCGTGCCCGGCGTTGTCGCGGGCCGAGATGTAGAAGTACAGCTCGTCGCCGTAAGTCAGGCCCAGCCGGGGCAGGTTGAGCTGGCTGGCGAGGGTAGCTTGCGGCGGGTTGCTGCCCAGGCCCGCGCTCAAGTCGCGCCGCACCTCGCGGAACTTCACAGCCTCGCCCTGGCCCTGCGCCACGGTGATGACCAGCTCAGCCCGACTCAGGCCGTAATCGTCGCGCACGCTGGCCCGCACCGGCAGGTCCGGCCGGGTGCCGAAGGCCACGAGGGTGTAGGGCTTGGGCGTTTGGATGCGCACCACCGGCGCCTGGTCGGGCCGCACGTCGATGGCGTAGTCGTCCGACACCGTGCCGGCCAGGCGCAGCCGGTAGAGCGCCGAGGCGGCCAGGGTTCGCTCGGCGAAAAACACGCCCGCCTGCCCGGCCACCGGCTGCAGGCGCACCCGCTGCCGGCCCAGCTCCAGCTCCGGGCGTTGGCCACTGGTCCCGTTCACCCGCACCTGCCACCGCACCCGCGACCCCTGCGGGCACTGGAACGAGGCCTGCGCGGGCGCGAAGGCAGACTGGCGGGTGTAGGCCGGGGGCGTCACCCGCAGCAGGGTTTGCGCGATGCGCGCTGGTACCGGGCCCGGTTTAGCAGGCCGCGCGGTGGTAAAACGCACCGCCACGCCCGCCGGCCGGGCCCGCTGCCGGGCCGCGGGCCCGTACCACACCGCCGCGCCGGCCGCCAACAAGAGCCCCGTGGCCAGCCCCGACCACCGGAAGGAAACAGGCAGCGACAGCGCCTTGGCGGCGCGCAGGTCCCGCAGACGTTGCACCACCCGTTGCTGCTGCAGCTGCTCCAGCATGTTCAGCTCCTCCGGGTGCCGCAGCAGCAGGCCGGTGCTGTCCTCCAACGCCCCAAACTGCCGGTCGAGACGGGGCGCGACGGTGGCGGGCCCCACGTGCCGCAAGGGCCACAGCAGAAAGCCAACCACCCCCACGCCCAGCCCGGCCAGCACCACTAGCCCGGGTTGCGCTGTGGACCAGTGCCGCGCCAGTAGTACCAGCAGCAGCCCGCCCGCGATGGCGGGCAGCAGCACGGCCGCCGCCCGCCGCGCCGCATAGCGGCGCCCGGCCGCCCGCAGCAGCTTTTGGGCCGGAATCAAATCCGGCGTTGGCAAAGAAATGACCGGTTGGCTCATGGGGTAGCGGATGAAACTTGGGCCTCGCGCCGCCGGGCCAGCAGGCGTTCAAGGGCAAAGAGCAGCCCCGCCACCAGCACCAGCCACGGCCGCAAGTTCGTGAAGTAAAAGACTGATGGCACCGCATTGGTTGCCACGGGTGGTGGTACGGTGGCCGGCGGCCCGGGGACGGCTGGGCGCGCACTTGCGGAAATTTGCGCGGGGTCGAGGGCGCGCCGGTCCTGGGCCGCCAGGGCTTGGTCCAGCGCCGTCGCGGCGGGGGCATCCGCGTCCGTTAGCTCGGGCTGAAGCAGCGCTAGCAGCCGGGCCGGCAGGACGGGGCTGTCGCCCAGCTCGCTCCAGGGGGGGGTGAGGCGGGTGTGCAGCCGGTAGACTGCCCCTTGGCCTGCGTCGCGCCGCGAGAGCACCGCCCGGCCCCGGCCATCGGCCCAGAGCGGCCGGCCAACCGCCTGGCGGGGTTGGGGTGAGTTCCGCCGCCGCACTGCCACCGGCGTCTCGTTCGCGGCCGCGGGTTCGAGCTGGGCGTTGTCCGCCACGCCCGGCCCGGTGGCTTCCTGCCACACGCGGGTGCCCCGGCGGACAGCCGCATTCCACGCCGCGGGCAGGGGGGCGTCGGCTAGCCAGAACAGCCAATCGGGGGCCGTGGCCGGGTTGGGCGGCGCGGCGGCAGTGCTCAGCGCCAGCGGCACGGGCAGGCCCGTGGCGGCGGCGCGCAACCCGGCCCGCAGGTAGCGGGCGTCGGCAGCGTACGGAGCGGTGGCGTAGATGACCACGCGCAGCGGCCGGCTGCGAACCGGTACGGGCGGCTGGGCTTCGCGGGCCGCCAGCTTGGAGCCAATGTACTGTAGCCGGCCGCCGGCCGCGCCGGTTTCAAACCGCAACGGGGGCAGGCCGCCCGCCGGCACCACTGCGCCCGGCAGGGGCCGCGCCACCGACACCAGCTGAAAAGCCGTTTGGGTTTCGTTGCTGCGGCCCAGCAGCAGGCGCAGGCTGTCGGCTCCCAAAGCCGCGGCTTGCAGCCAGGTGGTGGTCGAAGGCGTCGGCAGCGTTTGCCAGGTGATGGTGGCCGCCAGCGGCGGGTGCGGCCCCTGCAAGTCGCGCAGGCTGGCCGGCGAGACGACGTAGAGCGGCTGGCCTGGAAAGGTGCCGGCCGCCTGCGCCACCCGCGCCCACTGAAAATTACCAGCCGGCTGCTGCCCGGCCGCCAGCAGCCGGGCGCTGTCGCGCCGCCCCAGCGAATCGGCCCGCCACGCCGCCCCGGTTACCCGCGGAAAGCCCAGTGCCAGCCACCGCAGCCCGTAGCCCCGCCGCCGCAGCGAGTCGATGGTGGGCCGCAGGGCGCCCAGGGCGGGGTTGCCGAGGGTTTCCGGGCTCAGCAAGACCTGGCCCCGGCCCCCGGGCTGGCTTTGCCGCCACACCGGGCCGGCCAGCGCCACGGCCAGCACCGCGAGCAGGGCGGCCCGCAGCAGCAGGAGCCATAGTTGCTCCGGCTTCAGGTTGCGCAGGCGGCGGTTGGCGCCGGCCGCCAGCCAACGCACGCTGCCCACCGCCACTTCGCGGCCCGGGCGGCGGTTCCAAAGGTGAATGGCCACCGGCACCAGCAGGCCCAACAAGGCCAGGAGCGCGGCGGGAGTGAGGAGCGAGAACAAATGGTCGGAATAAAGTAAGCACACAGACGCAGGATGCGTGCCTTGGGTGGCTCGGAGTAATGAATTAGTGGCCGAGCCGCAATGTTTTGCGCCTCGTCGTTGCGAGTGTTGGTATTGATTGTGGCGTGGCCTGGTGGTGCTATTTCAACGGCGAAACGCAAATGTTGCGCCTCTGCAACTTAGCCTTGTTCCTGACTGAAGGAACGTCATGCTGAGCTGGTGGTAGTCGAACCCCTGGCTCATCGGAAAAGAGGCGTGTTGGGTTAGAGTGTGGGGGGGT